>DATJBF010000094.1:0-38069 GCA_035515475.1 Verrucomicrobiia bacterium | reverse complement strand
GGCCGTGCCGCCGCGTGAACGCGCTTGGTGGCAACGATTGTGGGAGAAGATTCTGAGCCCCATTCCCAACTGCCATGCAGTCGAAAACCGTCCGACGTTCAATGGTTAAAATGAGCTCCTACTGCATAGTTCCGGCTTAGCTCTTTCGGATCGAGGGCACGGTCGCCGCCTTACGATCCTAGGAAGTTTTTCTTCTTTCCCCAGAACCCGATGTCCTTGTCTTTGTGTATCCTGCTGAACTGTGGTCCCGTGGGGAAATCGTATCGCCCGGTGTAGCTAACCCCGCCCCAAGTCTGCTCAAAGAGAAGCTGTGCAATGATCATTCCGGGGTAGAGTATCAGCGGCACTTGTCCCTCATTTAACAGTTCAAGAGTTATGACGCCCTTAAAACCAGGACCAACCACCGTTGCCGTCGCTATTATCAATCCTAGCCTGCCCCATGAGGATCGCCCGAGAACTTGAGCGGTTAAATCGTGCGGCAGCGCCACGTACTCCAGCGTGCTGCCCAAAACGAGTTGTCTTGGGTGTAGCACAAACTGTTCGCCAAAACGCACCCTGACCCGGTCTTGGTATCGCCCAATCTCTTCCTCTATTACACTCGTTTCCGTCGGATTGATGCACGCCAAGTTCGTGTGCCGTATGACAATGAACTCGCTACCCAAGCGGGTGTCCAACGAGGCGTCGCCAACTTGGTTAAGGTCGAGCAGCGGCGTTACAACTAACCGCTCCTCGCGGTCAGTTTGGAACAACCGCCCCATAAGTTCCTTCCTGCCAAGAACGGACATTTGCGTTCTACCGTGGCGTGTTTTTTGCCCGAGCGGCGCGGATATCTATGTACTCAAGGGCCTTCAGTACCATCCTATTCAAAGCATCGACACGTGCCAAGTACTTCTCCGCGTTTTCCTTCGTACCACCCTCTACAGCTATTGCCTCGTACGCACATACCCACCGCACCCATCCAACATTTAGAACGGCGCGAAAGCTTGCCGAAACCTCATTACCCTTATCCATATACACATCAGGGGGGATCCAATTCTCCAAGCGCTCGAGCAAGTCGGCATTTGTCGCACCAACCAAATCATCGAGATTGAAACCGTGCTTCCGCAACACCCGCTTCACAAGACTGCGGGCCGTGGGTATCGCCGATTCAACAGACTGATACGCAATGCGAGTTTCAGCAACCTTCGCCAATGCTTTCTTGTCGCTCTCCTCGCCAGTAAGAGAACTAATTGTCCTCGCTTTTGCCTGTACTGCGGCACGCACGGTTTCGTCAAAGCAACCTTCCTCCAGAAAACGTTCGAGCCAATCCTCTGGTAGTTCAGTCGACATGGTACGAATGCGGTAGCGCCAAGGAGGGTAGTGTTCCCCTGTTGGCTGTGTCTTAAAGTTGTCCAATCCACGATTCTGGCCCAATTGCTCGGTTGCAAACAGCCCTCCAAGACCGAACAGATTGACGCAAACCAGATCGCAGATTAGCTCTGCAAGTGCTCGACGGCGCAGTTCTCGTATTCGATCCAGCATCTGCATGAACGCCGTCATCTGCAGCAAGTCCAGCTTCGTTCGATCCGACGGGAACCTGAGCTCCTTTAGAACTTCAGTCTCAAGTGCAGGAAGGAAGTCTTTCGTCTGCTCTTGATCGAAGTACGCTTTCTCGATGGGGTGGCCAAGTTCATGACCCAACAAGACGTGCATCAGCACAGTTAGTCGGTCTATGTACGGAAGGCCGGTCACATACAGTCGTTCGATCTTGGGCCCGACGCGAAGGGCCTTATCAAGGCTATCTTTGGGCAGGAGATTGGAAAACGACTTGCGGTAATAGTTGAGCCGCTCTCTTACGGAGTAGTTGTAGTGCCACTGAGGTCGAACAATGAAGATGGAGCCGGGATGCAATTGCTGTCCAATGCCTTCCACTGGGCAAATCAGGCTCCATGGCGTGTTGTGCGTTGTCGCCCTAGAAACGAAGCGAAGATCGCTGCCGAGTCGCTCTAGATTGACAATCGCAAGCCTCAGCAAAGTCTTGAGGTCTTCAGGCGAAACCGGTGTCTCCTTGTAGTGAGCAAGTGTTTCCTCTTCGACGGCCTCTGCAAGTCCAGCAATTAGGTTTGCTAACAGAAGCGGATTGTCGCTCGGATATCGAAGCTCGTGCAGCTTCTGTACGATGGTTCGGATCGAACGTGCTCTTTGGAACAGTTGTGTGTAAAGACGGTTTAGCTCGTTCACGCTATGTGAGCGGATTTCTTCTGTGAATCAACTCCGCAATCCCGAAAGCGAACGAATTAGAAACTGGAGGTTTCTTCTTCCTCCGGAGCAGAAAGCTGGGCCAGCATTAGCTCCGCCAAACCTTTAAAGAAAGCACGTGTAGTCCTTACATCGGTTTGGGGTGGAGCGCCTCCCGAAAGCAATTGGTCAAGCGTGTCACCTATGGTTTGAAAAAGCTTACTAAGATCTTCAATCTCTCTGACATCAAATTCCGTCGCGTGCCTAGCAATAACCTCAAGAGCGCACCCATATGCGTCCAGTGCTGTTTCAGATGGCGCTACAGACTCCTTCCCTTGTCCAAACAGTTGCTGCGCCGTAAGAATGTCTGTGAGAAGGCGAGAGGCACTTGTCAGTACTTCCTTTGAATCATCAGACACGCGGTTTGTGTCTAGATATGACACTAAAGCACCGGAGGTCCGAGAAGAGAGAAAACCGTAGTAGAAAACTTCCGCTTCATCACGCTGAAATGCAGGAGCTGCCGTCAGCATTGTGTCCTCACTCTCGCATGTGGGGCAGTAGGAATGCCATCTAAATTACGAATTCCCATAGTCATCCGTCAAGGACAAATGTGTTTCAACTCTATCGGGGCGGTAACCACCCGCTGGTAACCGGCCGCCGGACCAACTCGCAACTGAGATTCTAATGCCATTCTTGCTCATTTCAAGCAGTTGTAGGGCCATTCTTCTGGTCGAGAATTTGTGCGCCGGAGGGCAGTCGAATCCGTGAAAAGTGGATACCCCCTCTGCCATCACGACCGAAGTCAGAGGAGACCGGTCACAGCTCTTCCCGATACGCTCGCGCCAACAGGGTGACGGGATGGACAATCTCGACGTCGACGCCGAACCGCTTTGCGCCATAGCGAAGTTGGCCGATGCAACCCGGATTTCCCGTGGCCACAATTTGCGCGCCGGTCGCGGCGATGTGTCTCATCTTGCGTTCCAGCAACACCAGGCTCATCTCCGGTTGCGTGACGTTGTAGATGCCCGCCGAACCGCAACACCACGCTGACTCGGGTAATTCCACAAGCTCGATGCCGGGAATCGTCCGCAGCAATTCGCGCGGTTGCTGGGAGATCTTCTGCCCGTGCACCAGATGACAGGCGTCGTGGTAGGTGACGCAAAGTGTGGAGCGTGGAGCGTCGGAGCGTGGAAGCGTGAGGCCGATCTCAGCGAGCCATTCGCAGATGTCCCGGACTTTTGCGTCCCAGAGCTTTGCGCGGGGATCATCGGGCAGTAGATGGCGATAGCGTTTCATGAACGAGCCGCAGCCGGCGCTGTTGACGATGATTGCGTCGAGCTTTTCCAATGGGAACGCATCCAGATTCCGTCGCGCCAGTTTCCGCGCCAGGTCCAGTTCGCCATTGTGACCCAACAACGACCCGCAACACACCTGGGCTCGCGGCGTAAGGACTCCGCAGCCGTTTCTCAATAGCACGTCCACCGTGTCGCGGTTCACGTCGGCAAACGCCACGTCTTGGACGCAACCGGTCAGGAGACCGACGTGAAAGCGTGGAGCGTGAGGCGTAGAGCATGGAGCGTTGGGCGACTCGGTTTCCTGAATCAAATCCGATGAAAACTTCTCAGAGATCTTCGGTTGTACGGCGTGCAATTCGCGCAGTCGTTTGGGCATCACCGGTCGCAACGCGCGGGTCAACCCGAGTCGCTGATCGAACCGCAACACTCGGGCTACGGCGCGCAGGCGCCAAGGCTTGGCGAACAACCAGCGGATGATCCATCCGCCTACGCGACCGGCGACGCTTCGGCGGACACGTGTGCCACGCAGGCCAACCTCGGCGCGGGCAAACTCGAGCATTTCCGCGTAGTTCACGCCGGCCGGACAGGCCGTTTCACACGCCAGACACCCGAGACAAAAAAACATCTCGTCGGCAAACTGTGCGGAATGCGGACCGAGCCTGCCGTCCGCGACCGCGCGCATCAACGCGATGCGTCCACGCGGACTGCTGGTCTCATGCTTGGTCGCGTCGTAGGTCGGACAGGTCGGCAGACACAGCCCGCAATGGATGCATTGTTGCAAGATGGAGTAATCGAGGCGCTGCAGAAAATTGGCCGTGCGACCGCCGTCGTCCATGAACGACGATAATCCCGCATCCGGCGGGGAAGCGCAAGCGGGGCTCACCAACCGAACTGGCGTTGGTAGCCTTGATCCCAGCGCGACAGCACGAGTTTTTGGCGCGTGTAGAACATCATTCCTTCGACGCCCTGGACGTGGAGGTCGCCGTAGAACGACCGATTCCAGCCTGAGAACGAGAATAGCGCCATCGGGGCCGGCACGCCGACGTTGATGCCGATCATGCCGCACTGGACGCCACGCGCAAAATCGCGGGCGTACTTGCCGCTGCTGGTGAAAATGGTCGCGCCGTTGCCGTACCCGCTGCGGTTGGCCCATTCGATCGCCTCGTCGAGCGACTGCGGACGCAGCATCGACAGGACGGGGCCGAAAATCTCGTCGCGCGCGATCTTCATGTCGGGCTGGACGCGGTCGAACAGCGTCGGCCCGAGGAAGAATCCCCGGTCCATCTTGAGCGACCGGCCGTCGCGCACGAGGGTGGCGCCTTCGGCCACGCCGGTCTCGATGTAACCGCGGATGCGCTGGCGCGCCGCTTCATCGATCACCGCCCCCATTTGGGCCGTCGGATCGTCGTACGTGTTGGCGACCTTGAGTTTGTCGATCGCCTCGGCGACGCGGCGCTGGACGCCGTCGGCGGCTTCGCCGACGCCCACCAACAACGAACCGGCCATGCACCGCTGGCCGGCGCAGCCGTAGGCCGAGCCCATGATGGCGCGCAACGTCGGGTCGGGATCGGCATCGGGCATGACGACAAGCACGTTCTTGGCGCCGCCGCCCGCCTGGACGCGTTTGCCGTGCTGGCAGCCGAGCGTGTACACGTGCTGTGCGATGGCAGAGGAACCGATGAAACTGATGGCAACAATATCGGGATGCGTGCACAGCGCGTCCACCACCTCGCGGCCGCCGTGTACGACGTTGAGCACACCTTCGGGCAGACCCGCTTCCAGGAACAACTCGGCCAAGCGCACCGCGGTCAGCGGGACTTTCTCGCTCGGTTTGAGCACGAACGTGTTGCCGCACGCGATCGCCAGCGGGAACATCCACATCGGCACCATCGCGGGGAAATTGAACGGCGCGATGCCGGCGCAAACACCGATCGGCTCGCGCGTCGTGACGGCGTCGATCTGCTCGGCGATCTGCGGGACAACCTCGCCCCGAAGCATGTGGGGGATGCCGCAGGAAAACTCGACGACTTCGAGTCCGCGCTTCACGTCGCCGCGCGCTTCGTCGAGCGTTTTGCCGTTTTCGCGCGTGACGAGCCGCGTCAATTCCTCGAGGTGTTCTGTGAGCAACGCCCGGTACTTGAACAGCACTTCGGCGCGACGCGGCGCGGGCGTGTTCGCCCACGACGGGAACGCCCGCCGCGCGGCCTGCACCGCGGCGTCAACCTCGCCGGGACCGCACATCGGCGTGCGGGCAATCGTTTCGCCCGTCGATGGATTGTGTACGTCGGTATACGTGGCGACGGCGGGACCGCTCCATTTCCCGGCGATCAACAACGGGACTTCACTGTTTTGCGTGACGGAAACTTTCATGGTGTACCTCACCTCTCACTGGCTGAAACCCAAAGGCGACTTGCGTTTACCATCGCGCAGCCGAGGCGGGATTGCAAGGACAACGGCGGTGCGCATCCCGTGACGGAATCGGCACGCGCAACGGCTCGCGCTTCCACCCGGGAGGAAACACGACGGGTTGTGGCCCAAACGATAACGCGCCGAACTCAGTCGAAGATCTTGCCGGGGTTGAGGACGCCATTCGGGTCGAGGGTGCGTTTGAGGACGCGCATGACGTCCACCGAGGTCTTGCCGGCGAACAGCGGCAGAAATTCCTTTTTCGCCAAGCCAACGCCGTGTTCGCCGGTAATGGTGCCGCCCAGGGCGATCGCCTTTTCGAAGATCTCGCGAAAAGCGGAGTGGACGCGCTCGATCTCCTCCTTGTTCCGTTCGTCACACAGGAACGTGGGATGAAGGTTGCCGTCGCCGAAGTGACCGAACGTTCCGATCTTCAAGTCGTGTTTCCTGGCCGTCTGTTGGATGAAGGCGATCATGGTCGCCAATTCACTGCGCGGCACGGTGGCGTCTTCGAGGATGGTCGTCGGCGAGACGCGGGCCAGCGCGCTGAACGCCGACCGGCGCGCGGTGGTGAGGCGCTCGGCTTCCTCGGCGTCCCTGGCGACCCGGATTTCCCGAGCGCGGTGTTGTCGCGCCAGCTCGATCATACGGGCGGCTTCGTCCTCGACCACCGCGGGATACCCGTCGGTTTCCATCAACAACATTGCCTCCGCATCGAGCGGCAGGCCGATTCTGGCGTAGTCTTCGACGCAGCGAATCGTTGTGCGATCGAGAAACTCGAGCGTGCAGGGGATGATTCTGGCGGCAATGATGGCGGAAACCGTCTCGGCCGCATCGGTCATGGCGTTGAAGGTGGCGAGCGCCGTTTTGCGCGCGGCGGGACGCGGGAGCAATTTCAGGAGAACGCGGGTGATGACCCCGAGCGTGCCCTCGCTCCCGATGAACAGGTCTTTGAGGGAATAGCCGGCGACATCCTTCACGCATTTCGTGCCGCAGCGGAGCAGTTCGCCCGTCGGCAGGACCACTTCGAGGCCGAGGACGTAGTCCCGCGTGACGCCGTACTTGAGTCCGCGCAGGCCGCCCGAGTTCTCCGCGACGTTGCCGCCGATGGTGGAGACTTTCATCGAGCCGGGGTCGGGCGGATAGAACAAGCCATGCTGTGCGGCTTCTTCATCGATTTTCGCCGTGAGAACGCCCGGCTCGACAAGCGCCGTGAGATTGCGCGGATCGATTTCCAGAATCTTGTCCAGCTTGACCGTGACGAGCACGACACAATTCTCGCCGGGAATGGTACCACCGCTCAGATTCGTGCCACTGCCGCGGGGGACGACTTTGAAGCCCTCGGCGTTGGCCAGCTTGACCACGTCGGAGATTTGCTCCGCGGTGTTGACCAAGAGAATGGCGTCGGGGGCGCGGGCGAGCATGGCCGTCGCGTCGTAGCCGTAGGCGATCTGCTCCTCAGACGAGGTCAGGCAGTTTGACCGCCCCACGATGCCGCACAGCGTGGAAATGGTGGACGCCTGCATCGGGGCGGATTGTAGCAGCGCACACGCCCGAAACCAAAGCGGATCGAATCAGAAAATGCTGCGGGTAACGGTGATCGTGTCGCCGGGCCGAACCAGTGGATCCTTGGCGGGGTTGCGCTGGATGTCGTCGCAGTTGTACACGTGTCGCTCCGCGCCGTGGACCAGTTCCACTCGACGACGGTTCGCGTAATCCGTGAACCCGCTGGCGGTGCTGATGGCTTTCATCAGAGTCGTATCCTCGCTCCACGGGAAGCGGCCTGGATTGCGGATCTCCCCGCCAATGTAGAAGAATCGCTGGGCGACCAGCACGGTAGCCGTGCAGCGCACGTAATAGCGTGGTACGTAATTGGCCTGGATCCGTTCCGCCAACTCACTGGGCGTAAGATCGGCGGCTTTGACGTGGCCGACCAGAGGCAACGAGATTTCGCCGTCCTCATCGATATTCAGGTCCAAAGTTTGGACCGTTGCCCCCGGCTGCTCGCTAAAGTCGAGGCGGACCTGGATCTGATCGCCCGACCGCAATCGCCCCGTGGCCTCCTCGGCGGCCCCGACCGGCTTGGGTTTCGGGCGCGGCGGCGTGCCAAACAACGAGTCGAGGGAACTACAGCCCAGCAGCACGACGGTTCCCAGAACGGCCAGCAACAACACGGCGAGCCGGGGCCGCCGGCTCGTGGCGGAACGCGGGTTCATATACTCGGCTTCACCAGATCCTGTGGATGATCCTGGCACGGTCACCGGCAAGGCGGAACGCGTTCAATATTTGCCCGACAGACCAATCTCATCGCTGGATGCGGGCTTCGCCGCGGCGACGGGTCGCGTCTTGCGGGCCGGTGGCGGGCGTTGATAGGGTTCGGACTGATCATGATAGTAGTAATAAGTTTCGTCCTGGCCGACTTGCACGCTGTTGACGACAACGCCGAGTAGTTTGCCGCCGGCGTTCTGGATGACCTGCACCGCGCGCCGTGCCATGTTGCGTGGATACCGGCGATGTTGAATGACCAACAGCGCTCGCCCGACCTCGCGGGCGATGATTGCCGCGTCGCTCACCCCGAGGACTGGCGGCGTATCATACAGCACAACGTCGAACTGCTGGCCGACTTGCTCGACCAACTCCGTCATCCGCCGCGAGGTCAACAACGGCAGCGCCTCCTTCGCCGTGTACTCACTGCCGGCCGCGATCATCGAGAGGTCGGGCGTCTTCGTGGCCTGGATGATTTCCGGAATCGTCTTGGTGGCCGTTAGGTACTGAACCAACCCGCGGTCGTTGACTCCCCCCAAATATCGGTGGATACCGGGTCGCCGCAGGTCGCTGTCCACAACCAACACTCGCGTTCCGTGCTGCGCGTACACGTAGGCCAGGTTGGCGATTGTAAAGGATTTGCCTTCGCCCGCTCCCGAACTGAGCACGCACAACGAGGTCGCCGTGCCGTCCGGCTTGGCAAACTCGATGTTGGTGCGCAACATGCGATAGGCTTCGAGATGGGCGACGGACACGTCGCCGCTGTTGAGCAAACCCGCTTGCTGGCCGACCACGCCGAGCACAGGCAGACCCAGATACCTCTCGACATCGTCGATCTTCTTGATGCTCGTATCCAGAAACTCGATGAAGAATGCGAGGGCGATGCCCAGCGTCAATCCCACGACCGCGCCCATGGTAACGTTCAACCACATGTTGGGGCGGACATAAGCCTGCGGCGGAGGCGCCTCGGCGCGGTCAAGAACCTCCACGGGACTCCGGGGGACCTCCATTTCGATTGACGCTTGCTGGATCCGCACCTTGACCGCTTCATACAATCGGGTCTGAAGCTCTTCCTCACGCTGCGCGTTGACGAACGGCCGATACTTCTCGCTTTCCAACACCAGGTTCGCATTCTTCGCGTCGTCCAACTGCTTCTGCAATTCGTCGACGCGCGCCTTCGCCATCTGATAGTCGACTTCGAATCCGCGGATGATGCCCCGGAGGCGTTCATCAAGTTGCTGCTGCAGTTTGTCGCGGGTCGCCAGCGTCGCCAGCACGGCCGGGTTCTCCGGCCCGTAGTCCTCCTTCATCGTCTCCAGGCGCGTTTCAATATCGGTAAGATTCTGCAACAGGCTCTGGATAATGCTGTCCGTAATTAACATGGACATGGTACTCCGCAGCTGGCGTATACCCAACTTCTTGACCTCATTCAGCCGGGTCTCGCGGCTCACGGCCTCCACCCGCGCCGCCGTCAGTTGCTGTTCGAGTTGCTGCATCGTCATATCATTCAGTTTGACGTTGCCGCCGCCGCCACTGGTAAAAACCGGCACGCCCAAATCCCTACGGAGTTGTTCGACCTTTTCCTGCGCTTTGCGCACCCGTTCTTCCTGTTCGGCGGCTTCATCCCGGAGTTTGTCCAGGCCTTTCTGAGTTTGCTCACGCTTGACTTCCAACCGATCGCGCTCAAAGACCTCGGCGATGGTATTGGCAATGTCGGCCGCCTGGCGACCGCTCGGCCCGTACACGCCGATCTCGATGAGTGACGTGTCACGGTACCGCCGCACGGAGAGTTCCGATTTCAACTGCTTGAGCGCCACCTCCATCGGCAGATTGACGCCGGGTTCGGGTTGTTGCAGGCCCAGTCGCTGAATTACGGGGTAAAGGATTTTCTGGGATTGGATGATCTCAAATTGTGTTTGTAGGAAGTACGGGTCGTAAGAGGGTAATTCCGTTGCGGTGAAGACGGCGACATTTGGTCTCTCGGGCTCGACCTTGATGCGGGCGGAAGCCATGTAGACCTTGGGCTGGAAAAGTGTGATGGTAAAAACCGTCAGGACAACCAGCAGAAACACTAGGAAGACGATGACTTTGCGGGTTTTGATTACCCGCCAGTAGTCCAAGAAGTGCAGCCGTGATTCCTGCCCTGCTGTCGGTGCGATCTGCTCCATGCTTTATTGATTCGGAGACCGGTACTAGACACCATGTTGCCGGGGGGCGCAAGCAAAAACTCCTCGGGGTTCGGGGGCCTCTGCCAGCCGACCGTCGACAAAATTCGCCCGGCATTCACGCCCATCCGCCAACGCCCTTCCTGACCAACGAGCTTCCTGTCGACCCCCTAGTAGGTCACGGTCATTCCCAAGGAGATTCGATTGCGATCATACGGCTGGATCAAGATCGGATCGGACGAACCGAGTTTGCTATAGTAATAATCCATAACGGCTGACAACCAGTCTCTGAAGGCGTAGTTGAGCCCGAGGTGACCGGTCAGGGCCTGCTCGCTTGGCTTGACGGTCAGCCCCGGCAAGAGCGGGGCGGTGAACGTGCTGTACGTATACGTCAGATCCGCCGAGGCGCGCAGCCTGGCCGTCAGCCGGTGCTCGGCCTGCAGGGAAAAGCTGGTGTTTTGCTGGGCGCTGTACTGCCGCGTACCTTGCAAGGTGGCTTCACTCAGCGATTCGGCGACGGTGAGCGCGAGCGTGTTCTCCGGGCCATAGTTGTAAACGAGCGATCCATACGCCGAGGGAGAGGTGCTCACCGTCCCATCCTGTGACTTCCGGATCGTATAGCCACCGTTTATCGATGCGGACAGTTGTGGATTGAATCTTCGTACCAGTGACAGGTATCCCGTGTCCGAGGTTGCATTCAGACCGTTGCGGGGGCCCGGAAAGACGTAGGTCGTGTCGCCGTATTGGTAGTTCAACCCGACGGTCGTGCGGGGGTCCAACGAATATAGTGCGGAGACCGTCATCGAATAATCTTGGTGATCGTTGTTGCTCGCGATGGACGATACTTGGTACCTCCAGATATCCCAACTACCGCTAACCGACAGGGTCCAGCGCCGTGTCACGCTGAAGCTCAGGTTGCCTCCCACGTTGTTGTAAACGTAGGTACCAGCTTGCACAATTGTGACCGGCGCGTTCGCGGGCCCCAGCACGAGTTGGGGCTGAAGGCTGTCGACGTAGTTCTCGCTGAGGCTGAGCGCCAACCGCGGGTTAAATGAGTACTCGACCGCCGCGTTCACGTTGTGAGTCTCGTCGACTCCGCCCAGCTTGATATCCCGCGGGTAATCGACGTCGTACTCATACTGCATCCCCATCAGAAATCGTTCGAGCGGGACGCTCGCGCGCAGCGTGATGCCGCCGCCGACTTTGAAACCCGACTGCCGATTCTTCTCCGTGGCGTCAAAGTTGTCGTCGTATGTCGTCCCGCCTTTGACGGTCACCTCCCAGTTTCGGTTCGGGTCGGCCGGAGGGGTGAAGTTCCATCCGGCAAAGGTCGTGCGGGCTGCCAACAGGAACAACCAGAGCACTTGTGACCGGAAGGGAACTCGCGGGCTTCGTTTCACGCAGGTCGGCTCTTGCCACCCTCCCAGTCCGCGTCACTCCACAAATTCCAGATTTGCGGGACGGGGAAGCAACGCCGCGTGGTAGGCGCGGGTAAGCAGGCGCGCGATGGCTTCGCGTCCGCCGGGCCCCATGTTGAGAGTGAGTGGATTCACGTACATTCTCACAAACCGGTCAGTCATAGCAGTGTCCATGCCGCGGCCGAACTGCCTGGCATACGCCACCGCTTCGTCGCGATGGCCGAGTGCGTACTGCACGCTGGCCGTGAGCAATTCCGAAACCTTTCGCATCAGTTGTTTCCCCAAATCCTTGCGCACCGCGTTCACTCCCAGCGGCACCGGCAAGCTGGTGTCCGCATGCCACCATTCCCCGAGATCGACAACCTTGTAAAGTCCCGCCCGGTCGTAGGTAATCTGCCCTTCATGAATGAGCAGGCCCGCGTCCACCTCGCCGCGGCTCACCGTGTCCATGATCGCGTCGAACGGCACAACTTCGAACTTGAAATACATCAACAGCAGCTTCAACAGCAAATACGCGCTCGTCATCGTGCCCGGCACCGCGATGCGGACGTCGGCCAGTTCGCCCACCTCCATCGGTTTGCGCGCCACGACGATCGGCCCGCATTTGTCCCCGAAGCTTCCACCGCTCGGCACCAAAGCATACTTGTCCATCACATAACCGTACGCATGGACGCTCAGCGCGGTGACTTCCAACTCGCCCTCCACCGCCAGATGGTTCAAGCTCTCGATATCCTTGATGACGTGCCTAAACGTCAACCCGGCCGTATCCAACCTGCCCTGCGTCAGCGCGTAAAACATGAAGGCGTCATCGGGATCGGAACTGTGGCCGATGCGAATCTCTCGTGGGTCCATGGGACAGGTCTCCTAAATAGGTTGCCAAAGCAAATCACCGGGGTTAATTCTAGGGTCTCGCTCAGTCGTTTGCACGAAGAAAAACTTCGACCGCATGAAAAGCACCGACAAGTTCCGCCGTTTTTCGCGTCTCGACCCTCGCCCCCTGCACAAGGCCACCCCGGCGTCGAAAGTCGTCGCCGACACGTTTCAGGCCTACAACGCCGCGCGCCTTCGCGAGGGCTGCGAGCTGTTTGTCCGGAAGATGCTGCCCCGCGGCGGATTGGTCGGCCTCAGTATCACCGGGGCGCTCGTGCCCGCGGGCCTCGGCCGGTCCTGCCTGATTCCGCTCATCAAAGCGGGCTTCATCGACTGGATCGTCACCACGGGCGCCAACCTCTATCACGATATTCACTACGGCCTCGACATGAAACTCTATCGCGGGTCGCCGTTCCTCAACGATGTCGAGTTGCGCCAGCGCCGTATCATCCGCATCTACGACATCCTCTTCGACTACCGGGTCCTGCTCGACACTGACGCCTTCATCCGCCGGGTCATCCGCGGCGCCGAGTTCCAGCGGTCGATGGGCACCGACGAGTTGCACTACCTGCTCGGCAAATACGTTCACGAGCGCGAGCGCCAACTCGGACTCCGCGACGCCTCGCTCATCTCCATCGCCTACCGCTACGGCGTGCCGTGTTTCACCAGCAGCCCGGGCGACAGCTCCATTGGCATGAACGTCGCCGCCATGAGTCTGGCCGGCAACAAACTCCAGTTCGACGTGAATCGCGACGTCAACCAAACCGCCGGCATCGTCTACGACGCCAAACGCAGCGGGCGCACCTCCAGCGTCTTTATCCTCGGCGGCGGTTCCCCGAAGAATTTTTTGCTCCAGACCGAGCCGCAGATCCAGGAGGTGCTCGGCCTCAAGGAGACCGGCCACGATTACTTCCTGCAGGTCACGGACGCGCGTCCGGACACGGGCGGCCTCTCCGGTGCGACGCCGGCCGAGGCCGTGAGCTGGGGCAAGGTCGATCCCCGCAATCTGCCCGATGCCGTCGTCTGCTACGCCGACGGCACCCTCGCGCTGCCGCTCCTCACCGCGTACCTGCTCGACAAAGCCAAACCGCGCCAGCCGAAACGCCTCATGGGCCAGCGCGACCGCATTCTCGCGCGCCTCATGCGGGCCTACGAGAAATCGCCCTTCCATCCGTAGGAACCCCAAAAGAGTCCGGGGCGATCGGCGCCATGAAAATCCGCGACCTTCTCCAGACGACCCGACCGACGATTTCCTTTGAGTTCTTTCCCCCGAAGAACGACGGGGCGATGGCCAATCTCATGGAGACGCTGTCGCGCCTCCACGAACTGCGTCCCACGTTCGCCACCTGCACGTACGGCGCCGGCGGCAGCACCCGCGCCCGAACGCTCGAAGTCACACTCAAGATCAAGGAGCAATTCGGCCTCGAAGCCATGGCCCACTTCACCTGCGTCGGTCAACGGCGCGACGCCATCGACGACGCTCTGGAGAATTTCGCCAGGCACGGCATCGAAAACGTGCTCGCGTTGCGCGGCGACCGTCCCGTCGGCTCGGCGGAGCCGCTCGAAGGATGGTTTCCCGACTTCAAGAACGCCGTGGACCTGATCCGCCACATCCGCGAGCGGTTTGGGAATGCGTTCAGCATCGGCTGCGCGGGTTACCCCGAAAAACATCCCGAGGCGCCGGATTTCGGGACCGACCTGCGCTACCTCAAAGAGAAAGTGAACGCCGGGGCCGACTTCATCGTCACGCAACTGTACTTCAACAACCGGGATTTTTTCCGTTTCGCCAAACGCTGCCGGGACATCGGCATTACCGTCCCCATTATCGCCGGCATCATGCCCGTCACCAACGTCGCGCAGATCAAGAAGTTCACCGCCATGTGCGGCGCGGCCATTCCCGATAAAATGCTCGCCGACCTCAACGCCATCGCCGACGACCCCGAAGCCGTTATACAGTACGGTATCGACTGGTCAACCCGCCAATGCCGCGAACTCCTCGCGGTCAAGGTCGATGGCCTGCACTTTTACACGCTGAACAAGTCCAAGGCCACCCGCCAGATCGTCGAAAATCTCCGTGAAGAGGGCGTGCTGCCGTAACAGCGGCCTCCCGGCCCGCGCGGCCAGAGCCGCTGACGAAACAGTAGCCGCAGGCTTTAGCCTGCGCTGGAAAAGCGCACCCGTGAAGGGTGCGGCTACAGTAGGGGCCACCTTGTCGGGGCCATCTCGGTCTCAAATCCCAAACGTCTGCTTGACCAACTCGGGCAGAATTTCCCCCGCCTTGCCGAGCAGCGACCAGTCGACCGCGCGAGAAATGGGTGTCGGGTCGCGATTGATCTCCCCGGTCTTCGCACCCCGATGGCGGGCAATATGGATGAAGCTCGCCGCCGGCTCGACCACGGCACTCGTGCCGACGGAGAGAAAGAAATCGCAGTCCTCCAACGCGGCGTGAGCTTTCCGAATTGCGTCTTCCGGCAACAGTTCGCCGAACCAGACGACGCCCGGCCTGCGGACACCGCCGCAAGCACAGTGCGGGGGATACGCTTTGAACGGCACTTCCCGCTCCTCACGTTCGAGGCCGCATCGGGTGCATCGCCAGACCCACAACGTCCCGTGCAATTCGACGACGTTCTCGCTGCCCGCCGCCTGGTGCAACCGATCCACGTTCTGCGTCAATAACGTGAAACCGCACGTCTGCGCGGTGAAGTGTTTCTCCAACCTGGCCAGAGCCAGATGCGCCGGGTTGGGCTTCGCGGCCGCGCATTTCTCGCGGCGCCAATCGTACCAGCGCGTCACCGTCTCGGGATCGCGATCGAACGCTTCCGGCGTGGCGAGTTGGCTCGGGTCGTACTTCGCCCACAACCCTTCCATCGCATCGCGAAACGTCGGGATACCGCTTTCCGCCGACACGCCCGCACCCGTCAGCACGACAATCGCCCGCGCCTTCTGCAGCGCGTCGATGAGGGAATCAGGGATAACAGGTTGCTTTTGCACGGCGCAAGTCTATCGCAACGTGCCGTCGAAGACGATTACGGGCGAGACATGCTGCCCACCGTCTAGCGCTTTGAAGCGCCATTCCTCTTGGGCAGGTCTTTGATCGCCACGATGTGTAATGGATCGAGCATGGCGATTTCGTCATCGGAATCGAGTACCGCCAAGCTATGGCGGCCGATCAGCAGGCATTCCGGGTGACGGACGGCGTATTCATGGCCGTCTGAGGTACGCAGACAGAACGCGCGAAAACCCCCGGAGATCCGACGGCGAATCCGATCGAGGTTCATGGCAACAAACCTATGGTAGCCACGATTTGTTGTCAACGCAGCCTGGAGAGGGATCTTAAAACTTCCACGCCCGCAAAGTAACAGTAACGGCAGAGGGTCACATCCCCGCATTCTTGATTGTGGTTGACGCGGTGGCTGACTCTGCTGCTTCCCACGTGGCGTATGCCGACCAACGGCGCCTCCAATCGCGACCGCCCCGAACAAGTCCGGCTGGCCGCGTCCAACCGTTTCGAATAGACTGCGTTCCTCGTGACAGGACACAAGTTCTTCCCGTTGGTGGTGATCGCTGCCGGACTGCTGGCGTATTCCGACAGTTTCACGGGTACGTTCGTCCGCGATGACTTCTGGTCCATTTCCCAGAATCCGACCATCCAGCGTCTCTGGCCAATCTGGCGACCGCTGTCGCCGCCGCATCAAAACTGGCTGACGGTGGAAGGCCGTCCTCTCATCAATCTCTCGCTGGCCATCAGCTATGCCCTCAGCGGCTATAACGTGTGGGGCTATCACGTCTTGAATCTGGCCGTTCATCTCCTCGCGGGTCTGACCTTGTTCGGTATTGTGCGCCGGACGTTGTTGCAGCCGAGGCTGCGCGGGCGTTTTGGTGCTGCGGCGGATGAACTGGCTCTGGCCACAGCGGTCCTCTGGACGGTTCATCCGCTGCAGGCCGAGTCCGTGACCTACATCATCCAACGGGCCGAATCGATCATGGGGTTGTTTTACCTGCTCACGCTTTACTGCTTCATCCGCGGAGTCGAGTCATCACCCGTGGAAAATGGGAAATGGTTCATGGGAAATGGCTCATGGGAACTGCGGAGCCGGCTGTGGTACGGCCTGTCGGTGACGGCCTGCGCGTTGGGGATGGCCAGCAAAGAGGTGATGGTCTCCGCGCCGGTGATGGTGCTGCTCTACGACCGGGCATTTGTTTCGGCCTCGTTCCGGGAAGCATGGCGGCGACGCTGGCCGTTGTATCTCGCATTGGCGAGCACCTGGATCCTGCTGGGGTTCGTGTTTGTTTCTGCCGGCATCTTCGCCTACGCATCGATGACGGCGCAGCACGTTGGCCGCTGGGCGTATCTGGCGACCCAGCCGGGGGTGATTCTCTACTACCTGCGACTGTCCGTGTGGCCGTCCCCACTCTCCCTGGATCACCAGTGGCCAATCGCCCAGGCGTGGTGGAGCGTTTTGCCGCCCACGGTTGCGGTGGTGGTTTTGTTGGGGGCGACGGCTTGGGCCTGGCGGAGGAATCCAGCTTGGGGATTTGTGGGCGCCTGGTTTTTCCTGATTCTGGCGCCGACTTCGAGCGTTATCCCTCTCCCCGACCCGATGTACGAACATCGTCTGTACCTGTCGTTGGCAGCGGTCGTGAGCGTGGTGGTGATGGGGCTGTATTCGCTCATGCGACGGCACAGCTTGGTTGTGTTCCTGGCGGCGGCGGTCGGACTGGGATTTCTGACATGGCGACGCAACCACGATTACCAACGGAACCCACATTACAGTTTTGGACTCGCCCTGCAAGTAGCGGGCCGTGCCGAAGAAGCAATCGCCCAATACAAGCAGGTCCTGCGAATCACCCCAGATGATCCCGAGGCGCACTACAACCTCGGAGTCGCCCTCGAGCAACTCGGCCGGGTGCCGGAGGCGATCGAGCACTACGAACAGGCGCTGCGCCTCCGGCCCGATTACGCCGCCGCACACAACAATCTCGGGAGCGCCCTCCTGAGACTGGGCAAAGTGCCGGAGGCCATCGCACAGTATGAGAGGGCGCTGCAGTTCGAACCCGGTATGGCCGAGGCCCACTACAATCTGGCGCTCGCGTTAAGACAAGCGGGCCGGGTTCCAGAAGCAATCGAACAGTACAACGAGGCGCTCCGTTTCAAGCCCGATTATGCCGAAGCGCACTACAATCTGGGAAACGCTCTGTTCGGGCTGGGCAACGTGCCCGGAGCGATCGCGCATTACGAAAGAGCGCTGCAGATCAAACCCGATTTCACCGAGGCGCATTACAACCTCGGAGTCGCCCTGGAACGAACGGGCCGGGCGACGGAGGCGATCAGACACTATGAACAGGCGCTGCGCCTCCAGCCCGATTACGCCGCCGCGCAGAGTGCGCTGGTGCGACTACGCGCAGTTCGATGAGCGGGCGCCGGAGCCGGTTGTTACCAGCAGGGCGGCGGGACCTTTGGGCGAGCCGCGAGGCGTAACGATACCGTCCCGGCGAAACTCGTAATGGCGACCCGAGTCAGAAAATCCTTTACATGCGGCCCGCAGTGGGTACACTACGCCGCCAACTGAAAAGAAACATACGTGCGGGGCGCAACGCTGTAGTCGGGCCTCGACTTCCAAGACGGGTGAATCCCACCCCGATTCGAAGTTCGACTCAAGCAGTGCTCCCCGCCGGACAGCCATACAAGGAAGCATTATGCCTCTATCGGATCAAGACCAAGCCCTCATCCAAAAACTCATCCAGTCCCGCGTCGGCGGACGCGGGTTCGACAACACCGATCTCGTGGAAGACATCATCGAGACCGCGTTGCGGCTTATCGACGACAAGGCCGATCGCCTCGACACGAAAGTCATTACGTCGACGCTCAAAGAATTGCGCTACGCGTCGAAGATTTTTGCGCCGTTCCGCGGCAAGCGCAAAGCCAGTGTGTTCGGGTCCGCCCGCACCCAACCCGACGCGCCGGAATACCAGCAAGCGGTCGCGTTCGGCAAGGCCATCGTGCAGCGCGGTTTCATGGTGATCACCGGCGGCGGCGAAGGCATCATGGGCGCGGCGCAACGGGGCGCGGGACGCGACAACAGTTTCGGCCTGAACATCCGCCTCCCGTTCGAGCAGGACCCGAACATCGAGATCGCCGGCGACCGCAAGTTGATCAACTTCAAGTACTTCTTCACCCGCAAGGTGTGCTTCATCAAGGAGAGCGACGCCATCGTACTGTTCCCCGGCGGGTTCGGCACACACGATGAAGGATTCGAGGCGCTGACCCTCATGCAGACGGGCAAGAGCCAGCCCAAGCCACTGGTCTTCATCGACCGCCCGCGGGGCAGCTATTGGAAGACGTGGTGGCGTTTTGTCGAAGACCAACTGCTCGACTCCGAGTTGATCAGCAAGGAAGACCTAGCGCTGTTCAAGGTCACCGACGACGTCGACGAAGCCTGCGACGAGATCACGCGCTTCTATAGCAACTATCACTCGAGCCGCTACGTGAAGGACGCGCTCGTCGTGCGGTTGCAGCATCCCGCGACCGAAGGACTGTTGCGCACGCTGAACGGTCGGTTCGCGGATATCTGCCTGAACGGCGCGAAGTTTCAGGCGACGGGCCCGTTACCCGAAGAGGAGAATGAGCCGGAGCTGAAGGACCTGCACCGGATCGTGTTTCCGTTCAACCGCACGAACTTCGGCCGCCTGCGCTCGCTGATCGACGTCGTCAATCAGCATTGAGCTGGCGCGGGCTGCGCCCTTCCTGCAAACTGTTGCGGCGCGCGGAAACGCGTTGGCCCGGCTCGCGATGAACCTTGCCGGAAACCAGCCAGCCATCACGAATGTGGCAGAGTTGCCGGGGCGGCATGCCCAGAACGAACAACGTCGTCACCCACCAGTTGACCAGCATCGTCCGGATCACGCCGTTGGCGTTCCACCGCCGCCCGCTGGTGACCAATCCAAAGGGAAGAAAGGTCAGCCGTCCTGCGCGACGCAATCGCCGGACGAACGACACATCTTCCATGATCGGCACCTCGGGAAAACCACCCAGCGCCCCGAAGACCTGGCGCCACACAAAAATCCCCTGGTCGCCGCACGGCAGGCGCAGCCAACGCGCCCGGTGGCTGGTCAACCTCGCCGCGATCTGGCAGAGCCGGCGTCCGGAATCGACGTGCAAGTCGAACGCGCCGCCCACGGCGCCATCGCCGATGATCCGCCGCTGAATTTCATCCAGCGCGCCCGGCAGCAAAAACGTGTCGGCGTGCAGAAACAGCAGAATGTCGCCGGTCGCGTGGCGCGCCCCAACATTCATCTGCCGCGCACACCCCGGCCGGCTCACGAATACGTAGGACGTAAACTGCTGCGCAACTTCGACCGTGCGATCCGTCGAGCCGCCGTCTACCACAATCAACTCCGCGTCGGGATGGTCCGCCAGTTGGCGCAACGTGACCGGGAGGCTGACTTCCTCGTCCAGAGTCGGAATGATGATACTGATAAGCATCGCCAGCAACTCGCGCGTTAGTTGGTATCAGAACCCGCGCAAAAATCCAATCATAAAAACGGGACGGCCGTGTAAGCCACAAATTTACTGCCGCAGACGCCCGCTGGGAACGCGCTGACGAGGTCCCGGTCGCAACGAATCTGCGTCCGCGCCGCAACGGGCAGTCTCCTCCGGCTCCAACGACAACCGTGCGCGTCTCATCCCAACGCGGCCAACACTTCGCTGATCGAGCCGCGGATGCAGGTGAAGACCGGCGTATCGCGCAGCGTGTACTGGCGCACTTCGTGTTCGCGCATCTCCATCACCAGGTCGAGAAATTCGGCGGGCTTGTCGCCTTCGAACCCGACGACGAACTCGGGGTCGTCCAAGCCAAAGCTGTAGATGGTATTGATCTTGATGCCGGGGTAGCGATGGCCGGTTTCGATATGGACGTTCATCATTCGCTGCCGGTCTTCCTTCGGAAGCTGGTACCAGTCGGCCGTCTTCCAGAACGGATAGAGAAACAGGTACTTGTTCTCCCCGGGCACGACGCGCGCCCGCCGGCCTTCGCTGCCGGGGTGTTCGTGTTTGTCCACGTACATCGAGCGTTTGGTCATGCCGAGGTAGCTGTACGGCGTGGCGCACCATTGACCGAGCCCGGTGTTCAGCAGTTGCGTGCTCATCTCGGTGAAATCTTCCAGCCGCTCGCTGATCCGCCACAGCATGAAATCCGTGTCGGCCCGCGTACCGACGGTCGTGAACGGGATGATCAGGCAACGCGACTTCCAGTCCTTGATCACCCCTTCAAATTCGCCCTTGCCGCGCCCGCGTTCCTCGCGCGCCACCCGCCGCCAGGCAGGGTCAACCTTGAAAAAAAGGTAGTTCACGTACTGCCGTTTGATCTCGTCGCTCATCGTCTCATCTCACTTCGATCGCGAACGGCATGCCCTTTCACCTCGCCCGCCTTCCCACAAACTGCCAGATCCCCTCGCCCCGCTCGCGGGGAGAGGGTCAGGGTGAGGGGTCGTCGCGGTTCGGAACATAATCAAATCGTTTTCAATTTCCTTCCGAGTTTTTGTTCGACGCTCGCCACCTTGGCGGTCAGGCGACCCGTCCTGCCCTTGCGGTAGTCGACTTTAATCGTAACGCTGATGCGGTTGCAATCTTTTCGCATCGCATCGAAACATCGTTTCACCACGCCGAATACCTCGTCCCAGTCTCCCTCCAACACCGTTCCCATCGCGTGCAATCGGTAGTCCAAATTGCTCTTGACGATGATGTCCAGCGACCGTGCCACGTATTTGCCGACGCTTTCGCCCTCGCCGAGCGGCGACATGCTGAATTCCAATAAAACCATCGTTGACCTCCGGCGAAAAAACGCGTTGGACCAAGCCCCCCCCGGCTTCACACCCCTCCATTGCTCCGACGCTTTTCCCTGCTATAGTACCACGGCATGAAGAAAAAGGTAGGCATCCTCGTCTTCACCCACGGTTCGCGGCTCAAAGAAGGCAACGAGGTCATGATCCATCTCGTCGATCGGGTGCGCCGGCGCCTCGGGTACGACCTCATCGAGCCGTGTTTCATGGAATTGGGTCGGCCGTTGATTCCCGTGGCGATTCGCAAGCTCGTCCGCCGTGGGGCCACCCACATCTTCGGCTACGCGTTGTTCCTCGTGCCCGGCTCGCACCTCAAGGAAGACATTCCGTTTATCTTCGAGCAGACGCTCAAGAAATTCCCCGGCGTCACCTACGAACTCTCGTCGCCCATGATGGGCGACCCGATGATGGTCGACTTCGTCGCCAAACACGTCAAACAGGCGATCGAGGCGGAGCCTCGCGCCTGACCGCGTTGCCGGATGGTCTTCCCGTTCCCTGATGAACGGCTCCGTTTGTTCTTCTATTCGGCGTCGTTGAAGTTCATATACTAATGGGGTTGGTTGCCCATCCCATGCCCCGTTGGAGATCCAGCGCACGCCGAAGCGTTGCGAACGCCGGCTTGGAGACACCCGATGCCATTGCCTTCGGGAGGTTCGGGTGAACTTCAAGCATAGGGAATTCTCCAGCTTTGATCTGTTGCGGCTGACTTTCGCCCTCTCGGGGGCTGCGGCACTCATCTACGAGGTGACGTGGTTTCGACAGCTCGCGCTGTTTCTCGGAGTGACCGCGGGCGCTGTCGCTGACGTTGAGCGTGTTCATGGCAGGACTGGCCTTGGGCTCGTCTCTTGGCGGGTGGGCGTCCCGCTGGCCGGGGAACCCGGTGATCGTGTTCGGCCTGATTGAGTTGGCCACCGGGCTGTACGGCGCGTTCAGCCCGGCCATTTTATCCCAGGTGGGGGGCGAGTATGTGCACCTGGCTGGCGCGCTCGGACTTTCGCCCATACAGCAGTTCTGGATGCGGTCGGCCAGCGCTGGCGCCGCATTGCTGTTCCCCACGACTCTCATGGGCATGACCTTCCCCTTGGTCCTGGCGGCCGGGTTGACGACACCGGGAGAAGCAGGCTTGCGGAGCGGGTTGCTCTACGCCGCCAATCTGTTGGGGGCCGCGTTTGGGACGTTACTGGTGGGTTTCGTGCTCGTGCCCCAACTGGGAATCGTCGCGGCAATTCGCTGGGCCGCGGCCATCAACTTTGCGAGCGGTCTGATGGTTCTGGCTTCCTCTCGCCGATTTCGACGCACTCCGCGACCAAGGGAGATGGCAACCGCGCCCACTACCGGCGCCTTTTCGATGAAACCACCGTTGTTCGCCGTGGTGGCCGCCGGTTTCTTTGTCTCGGGATTCTGCACCCTCGCCTACGAGCAACTATGGACGCGTTGGTTGGTGTTGTTGCTGGGAGCCAATTCGGTGTACGTCTTCACCATTGTGCTGGCCTGTTTTTTGTTGGGGATGTACAGCGGGAGTCGGCGCGCGGCGCGGATCGTCGACACTCTGCAGAATCCCGTGGGAGCATTGGGCGGGCTCCTGGTGCTGGTCGGGGCTGCCGCACTCGGCGTGGCCGTCGTGGTCGGTCTGCTCGCGAAAGCCACGAGCATGCTCACGCTCGCCCATCCGACAAAGCGCGCCCTGGTCGGGTGTCTCGGACTGGCCTTGTTCATTCTGTTGCCGCTACTCACCGGGACGTCAGTCAGCATCATCGGGCGCATCCTGGCCAACCGGTTTGAGGCGTTCCCCTCGCTCTTCGGAGAACTGAATGCGGTCAATACGACCGGTTGCCTGGCGGGCGCGTTCATCACGGGTTTCGTCGTGCTCCCGCGCGCCGGCCTGCAGCGGGGTATGGTGATAGTTTCGGGAATTGCCGTGGCGGTCGGTCTCTGGGTATTGCGACGGTCTGCGGCGTCCTGGCTCTCGACGCGCCGCGCATGCCTGATCTTGACGGCGGCGGGAGTTGTCGGTGCATTGGCGCTGTCGTTGCCACCGCCCATCCTGTTCAGACTCGATCCCGGGAGGCAGCAACTGCTGTTCTACAAGGAAACGGCAAACAGTTCAGTGGCCGTGGTGGAAGACGTCCCGGATGGGTCCCGCAGCCTGTGGGTCGACGGCGATTTTCAGTCGGGTAGCGACCGCCGCCATCAGACACATTTGCTGTTCCTGGGGCATCTGCCGTCGCTGTTGAGTGTGCGGCGCGACACCGCGTTGGTCGTTGGCCTCGGCGGAGGGTTCACGCTTGGCGCCGTGCTGCGGCATCCGTTTGGGCGGGTCGACCTGGTCGAGCTATCCAAGCCGGTCGTCGAAGCCAGTGGATGTTTTTCGCGCTGGACGGGCCATCCCGTGGCGCGCGACCCGCGGGTGGCCCTGCGAATTGACGATGGCCGGAACTTTCTTCTTACCACCCACGGAACCTGGGATGTGATCACGACGGACCCGGTGGACCCGGACGATGCCGGCGCAACGATTCTGTATTCGACGGAATACTACAAACTGGTCCGCGCCCGGCTGCGGCCCGGCGGGGTGGCCGCGCAGTGGCTTTCGCCCCACCTTCGTTTCCGGGACTACCAGTTGCTGCTGCGTTCATTCAGCTCGGTGTTTCCGGTGAGTTTCCTGTGGGATGCCGGGTACACGACCGTCGCCATCGGTTTCGCGGACGCCCCGAAGATTTCCGAGCAGGAATTCCGCGAGCGGTTGGCGCGGGCTCCCGTCCAAGTCAACCTGGCGTCGATCGGGGTGAACTCGTCGGCCGACCTGCTCAACTATCTGATTGCCGGGCCTGCCGAACTGCGTGAGATCGTAGGCTCGGGGCCGCTCAACACGGACGATCATCCGCGGATTGAATACAGTTGGCTCGTCAGCCACACCCCCGGGTCGTGGAAGACGCGGATCGAACAGCCGTTGCGCGCACGCCATGAGGAAGTCGTCCGACAACTTCTGCCGGACGGCATCCGGGACCCGATCGGGGGGGCACACCCGAAATGACCAAGGGAAACCGCCCAGAAAGGGAACACCCGGTCGCCCCGGCCAGACAGGTCGATTCCTTGCCCGACTTTGCGTCCAGCGCCTGCGGCCGCACCAAACGTCGCGTCATCGATTGAGACACTCGTGGCGTTCCGCCGCTTCCCGGCCGTCGGACTGAAATTTTCCGGCCGAGATGATTCTTGAAATTCCTCGGCTCTCCGTATACCCTACGCCCCGTTCTTTGAGACTCCGGAGTCTCAGCACGTCGGCGCAGGGAACGCCGTGAGAATCGGCGACAGTGGCGCTGCTGTAACTGGCTACAAAAGCCCATCAGCCATCCGAACGGAGAAGGCGGGCGAGTAGGCTTGCCCCGAAAGTTTACCACGTTCCATGTGGTCTTCGGGGCAAAAAGCCAGGAGTCAGAATAACGGCCGACGCGCAACCGAACCCCGAAGGGGTACCACGTACCACGTGGTTTTCGGGGTAAACAATCCTTCGAACCAAAGGAGAATGGTCATGTTGCATCGCAAGTTGTCCGTCATCGCTGTTGCCGCGGCGGTCGCCACGGCGTGCGTCGTTTCTCAAGGCTTCGCCGACTGGATTCAGTTCCCTCTACCCAACCTCTCCGAGGGCTATTCACCCACTGCGCTGGCCCACTTGCCGGACGGGCGGTATCTGTTTGCCAACCAGGGAACCTACTATCGCCAAGATGCCTTTGGATCGGCCGGGTACACCGCCTACAGCAATGTGTCGCCCGGAGACAGCGCCGATCCCTCTTTCGTCGCCGTCTGGGATGCGACCCACGCCGTAGCCGGCGGTGGCGGGTTTGGGGCCAGTGACCTTTACCGTTTTGACCCGTCTTCCCTGGGCGCACCAACTTTTGTCGCGCAGGGTCTGTCCCTGCAAAACTATTCGGGCGTTTTTCGTGATGCGACCAGTCTCTACGTGGGGGGAGCCAACGGTACAGGTTCCACGCACAGCATTAGCTATATCGATCTCATCTCGGCAACGACCAAGGTTATCATCGACAACATCTCGACGTACAGTTGCGACTTCGCGCAGGACGCGTCCGGCAATCTTTACGTTGGCGACAACGACGACGGCAAGGTGTACAAGTTTACCGCAGCCCAGTTGAGTCTGGCGATTTCTGGTTCGGCTCTGGCCATCAGCGACGGCACTTTCGTGCACCAGTTCGACGACGGCTTGGGAACGATGGCGGTGGACGGGGAAGGTCGCATCTGGTCGGCCGGTTGGATGGCCAACGGTCTGCAAGCCTATGACCCTGTCTCCAACACCGAATTTGCCGTCATCCCCGGCTTGACCAACGCCAACTACAAGGTAACGACATTCACGGCTGGGGGTCAGGACTACGTCGCGTTCATGGACCAGGCAAATCCGGGTCAAGCCGGGACGGCCCAGTATTACGGTTATGAAGCTATTCCTGAACCGGGGACGTTCGCTTTGGCATTGGCCGGCCTGGTTGTGCTTCCCCTGTGCCGCCGCAACCGAGATCGTCGATCTTGAGAAGGCAATTCACACTCACCGTGGCGGCGGCGTTGCTCGCGTTCAGCGCCGCCGCCGGCCCGTTTCCCGACTACGATCAGGGGATTCTGTCCAACGATGTCCGCATCGTCGGTTGGGCGACCGGCTGGCAAGATTATGTCCGGCCCCACCCGTCCAGTGGCGGGTATTGTCACAACAATAGCAATCAGATCGACTCAATCGACAACGCCGTGCTCGGCGCACCGACCGATTTCACCATGAACGGCACCACGAAACATTTGCTGGCACTGGGACATGGTGCTTCGATCACCTTGGCGTTTGGCCGGCCGGTTCCCAATGGCCCGGGCTGGAATTTCGCAGTGTTTGACAACGCGTTTCAATCGATGTCATCCGATCTGGCCGATCGTGGCGGCGGAACCAACTATGTCTACTACAACAGCGGGACGAACCGAGTTCCCGTGGCGCGTGGGGACAACTTCGTGTGGTGCAAAACGGCTTTTGTGGATGTCTCCTCGGATGCCACCAACTGGGCACGGTTTCCAGCTACTTATCTGAATACCGACGTGCTCTTTCAAGCGTCGGTGCCGGATGATCCCGATCATTGGTTGAGCCAGGACGTAACCATGATCGACGGCTTGGCGGGGAAATCCGTCCTGCAATATGGAACCCCGTTCTCGCTTGCCGCCCTGACCAACGATCCGAAGGTGGTGAGCGGTCTCGTGAACTTGAACAACATCCGATACCTCCGCTTGACGGACGTGATCGGCGACGGCAGCACCACGGACCAGTACGGAAACGTCATCTACTCGCCCTACTACGATGGCTCACAATTGCCGGCGCTCGTTGCCGCGCCCGACTCCAGCACGGACGGCTTTTGCCTTCGCGGCGTGGCGATTCTGGAGGTCCCAGTTCCGACGATCCGCGGAGTGCGGCTGGTGCCGCCCAATTTCCTGATCGACGTCAGCGGATTGGTCAGCGGCCAGACATACTCCGTGCAGACCAGCACGAATTTGATCGCCGCAACCTGGACGAACGAATCCGGTTTCGTAGCCGGCCCGGCCGCGTTGACGTTGACCAACGACGTTGGCAACGCGACAAAAAAGTTCTACCGCATCGGGGTCACGCCATGACCTGGCAGAATACGCGGCGATCGTCGGACGGGAACGGCTTCACGCTCATTGAGATGCTGGTGGTCATTGCGATTATTGGGGTGCTTGCCGCCTTGCTGCTTCCGTCGCTTTCACAGGCGCGAGAGAGTGGCCGCCAAGCCTCCTGCCTGAACAACCTGCGGCAACTCTATCTTGCCAACCTCAGCTACTCGGCCGACCACGGCTATTACGCCCCGGCGGCGCCGGACATCTGGGGCAACAACTTGATCCGCTGGTACGGTACGCGTCCCGACGTCGGGACCCCTTTTGATTCGCGCAGCGGTCCGTTGTCTCGCTACCTGGGCGGGAGCCGGGCCGTGCGAGCCTGCCCGTCGATGGGTCCATGGAACTTTCTTACGAGTGGCGCCGCCGCGTTTGAGGCTGGTTGTGGGGGTTACGGCTACAACTATCTCGGCGTCGGCTCGCGCAGTTATCCGATGGGTTACACCGAACTTGCCAGCCAACTGGGGATGCGTCCCGAGGAAATCAGCCGGCCAAGCACCACGATCATGTTTTGCGACACCGCCTTTCCTCAATCCAGCGGCGGCCAGACGCATTTGATTGAGTATTCTTTCGCCGAACCCAACAAATTCCTCAGCGCCACCGGCACGATGTACGGTCAACCATCCCCCTCCATCCATTTCCGGCATCGCCGCCGCGCGAACGTTGTCTGGTGCGATGGCCACGCCACAGCGGAAGTCATGACGCGGTCAAGCGGTACCGTTTCCCAGGGACTTTCCGTCGGTTGGTTCGGCGATCAGTTCAACAATGATTACTTCGCGCCGTTGTAATCGCCCCCGCAGTCTTGGAGAGCGCCCCACTATGCGCCAATCTTTTCTTTGAGCCTGCCGGCGATTTCGTCGGCGAACGCCTTGATCTGGTCGCCATCGGGGCCTTCGATGAGGAGGCGGGCCTTCGGTTCGGTGCCCGAGTAGCGGAGCAGCACCCGGCCCTGGTCGCTCAGTTTGGCTTCGACTTCTTTCACAAGTTGCATCACGTCGGGCAACGAATCCCAAGCGGGTTTTTCTTTCACCCTGACGTTCACCACCACCTGCGGGAATTTTGTGCAGACCTGGCGCAACTCGCTCAACGGCTTGCCGGTGTCCATCATGATCCGCAACACCTGCAGCGCACTGACCACTCCATCGCCGGTCGTGGTGAAATCGCGGAAGATCATGTGACCCGATTGCTCGCCGCCGACGTTCAGGTCCTCTTGAAGCATTTTCTCGATGACGTACCGGTCGCCCACTTGCGTGCGCACCACCTGTCCGCCGGCCTTGCGGACCGTGTGGTCAAGCCCGAGGTTGCTCATCACCGTCGCCACGAGCGTGCCCTTCTTGAGTTCGCCTCGCGTCAGCCAGTCCAGCGCCGTGATCGCCAGCACGTCGTCACCATCGACGAGGGTGCCGGTCTCGTCGCACAACTGCACGCGGTCGCCATCGCCGTCGTGGGACAGGCCGACGTCCGCGCCGAGTTGCTTGACGTAGCCGCAGATGACCTCGGGATGGGTGCTCCCGCACCCCTTGTTGATGTTCGTCCCGTCGGGCGTGTTGTTGAGCACAGTCACGCTGGCGCCAAGTTCGCGCAGCACGCACGGCGTGCTCTTGTACGTTGCCCCGTGACCGGCATCGACCACCACGCGCAGCCCTTCCAGGGTCATCCCCTTGGGGAAGGCCGCCTTGGCGAACTCGACGTACCGCCCGAGCGCATCATCGATCCGCATCGCCTTGCCGACCGCGTCGGCTGTGGGGCGGATTTTTTCGATCTCGCCGCTGAAAACCAAACCCTCGATCTGCTTTTCGATTGCGTCATCGAGCTTGTAGCCGTCGTCGCGGAAGAACTTGATGCCGTTGTCCTCATAGGGATTGTGCGACGCGGTGAGCACGATGCCGGCGTCGGCGCGCAGCGAGCGCGTGATGTAGGCCACTCCCGGGGTCGGCAACGGGCCGATCAACAGCACGTCCACGCCCATGGAGAGGATGCCGGCCGAGATGGCGTTCTCCAGCATGTAACCGCTGAGCCGCGTGTCTTTGCCGACCACGATCTTGTGGCGGCCATGACCCTTGGCGATGGGCGCGCACGACCTGAAAACGTGGGCCGCGGCCCGACCGAGTTTCAACGCGGTTTCCGCCGTGACGGGTTCCACATTGGCCACACCCCGCACTCCGTCCGTACCGAAAAGCTTTCTGGCATTCCCTGTCGTCACGGTTTTTCTTCTACACCCCCGCTTGGGGTGGTGTCAATCGACGCTGCCACTCCGATCCGCACGTCGACCTCCACCCAATGCCGCTCCGCCAGCCCCTCGGGAAGTTGCAGGGGAGTCAACTCAACGCGCTCGCGGAACGACGTGCGACGGCCGGTTACGTCGACGGGCAACGTGGTGACGGCCGACATCTTGTTGAGCAACGTCTTCGGCCCCTTCACGTCGATTTTCTCGGGTTTGGTGATCACGCGCTCGATGGCCAGCCCCGGGGGCAACTCGCCCGCGAACTGGGGTTGCACCGGCAACTCGCGCTCGATGATCTCATCGACGTTGACCGTTACCTCGCGCGGATCGACCTCCGTCACCTGGACGCGCCGGGAATGTTGAATGGCCCTCGGCGTCAGCTCAACCGATATCAGCCCGCGACGCGCGTCGTGCGTCAGGTCCACCACGGCGGACAGATCCTGGCGCGACACCTGCCGCACGTCCTCGCGCGTCCCACGAACGGTCACGTTCACGGTCGAAATACTCGTCCTCAACGCGCTCAACCCCGGTTTGACTCGCACCTCCAAGGGCACGCCGTTGATCGTCCGCGAGTCGCTGGTGATGTGATTGACGAAGGACCACGTACAGATCGCCAGCACCAGCGCAATGATTTTCAGTCCGGCGTTGCTCCTCAGCCAGCGCATCAATGCCGTGCCTCCCCGCGTCGTTCGGGCTCCTCGGGCTGTTTTTCGGACGGCTCGCGCACGGCCGGCTCGTCAAACGTCTCGCCCGTGGCGCCCAGTTCGGGTTCCCCCTCGCTCGGAGCCTCGCGAAGAACCATGCTGCCCAGAACGCGCCGGGCCAGGTCAACCAGCCAGTTGCCGCGAGCCGTCACGGACGTCAGCGTGGTCGCCAGAAAAGCCCGCAGTCCGTCGGGATCAAGCCCCTTCACCAAATGCCCGCGATGGGCGACGGAAATCTCACCCGTCTCCTCGCTGACCGCGACCACCACGGCGTCGGTATCTTCCGTCAACCCCATCGCCGCACGATGGCGCATCCCGATGCTGGCGCTGAGTCCCTGCCGCTGCGTCAGCGGAAACACGCACGCGGCCGACACGATTTGGTCTCCGCGCAGGACTACGCCGCCATCGTGCAGCGGCGTGTTCGGAAAGAAAATCGTCGTCAGCAATTCGGGCGTGGCCTTGGCACCGATCGGCACGCCCGTCTCGGCCACGCCGCGAAACCCGATCTCGCGCTCGACCGCCATCAACCCGCCGCACCGCTTCTGCGACAGCGAGCGCGCCGTTTCGACCAGCACGTCGATCATCTCCCCGCGTTGCTTGGGACTGGTAAAGAATTGGCGACTGCCGACCTCCGCCAGGGCGCGGCGCAATTCGGGCTGGAAGATCACGAGCACCGCGATGGCCAGAAAGGCCAGGACGCGGCTGAGAATCCAGTTGATGACGTCGAGTTCGAAGACTTGGGTGACTCCCACAATGCCGAGGAACACAATGACGAAACCGGTGAGGACTGCGGCGCCTCGCGTCCCGCGAAACAGCAGAAGCATGTAATAGAAGAACGCCGCCAACAGCGCGATCTCGAAGACCGGCTTCCAATACATCGCGACGATTTCCAAAATGAACTCCATGGCTGACTACCGTGCGTGCCTGATTGCCTCCACCACCCGTACCGCATCGGCCGTCTCGGCGACGTCGTGCACCCGCACGATGCGCGCGCCGTGGGTCACGGCCCACACGACGGTCGCGACCGTTCCCCAAAGCCGGCCGTCTGTCTCCCGCGCCCGGTCTGCCCCGGGCGGAGCGAGCAATTTCCCGATAAACGACTTGCGCGAGGGACCGACCAACACCGGACAGCCCAGCGCCGTCAATTCCTCCAATCGCGCCAGCAATTCCAGATTGTGCTCCACAGTCTTCCCAAAGCCGATGCCGGGGTCAACGGCAATCTGGGATTTCGTCAAGCCTCGCGCCTCGGCGTACGCGACGCGCTCGGCCAAGAAAGCCCGTACTTCCGCAACCACATCCTGATACTGCGGCGCTTGTTGCATGGTTTGCGGCGTACCCCGCATGTGCATCAACACCAGACCCGCGCCCGCGTCGCGCACCACATCGACCAGGCGCGGGTCAAACCGCAACGCGCTGATGTCGTTCACGACCCGCACCCCGGCTTCCAGCGCCCGTTCGGCGACGACGGCCTTTGCTGTGTCGATGGAAATCAAGATCCGCTTGCCCTCGCCCCGCTGTGCGGGGAGAGGATGTCCGAAGGACAGGTGAGGGGTTGCCGTCAGCCGCTCCACGACCGGCATGACCCGCCGCAGCTCTTCGTCCACGCTGACCGGCGACGCACCGGGCCGCGTGCTTTCACCGCCGATGTCGATGATGTCGGCGCCCGCCCGCGCCATTTCCTCGGCGTGCTCCACGGCCTGTTCGACACTACGGAACTTCCCGCCGTCCGAAAACGAATCCGGCGTCACATTCAACACGCCCATAATCAACGGGCGCGTGGTCTCCCATTCAAACACGTGCGTCACGTTCACAGTCTACGCCAACCCGCGGAAGAGACAAACCTTGTCCGTTCGCCGCCCCGCTGTTCGCTCAGTCCGCGCCCGAGCGGCGTCCTCCAAACAGCGCCAACTCGTGCACTTTCAGGTAGCAGTCCACGTCGGCAAACCCAATCCGCCGCAGCCAGGCGCATTGCTTCTCGACGGGCGCGAGGATGTTGGCGTACCGGTCTTTGCGGCGGACGAAATGCCGACGCACCGTGGCCCGGCTGATGGACCGGCCTTGCCGTTGGTGCATCTGCCAGATGTTCTCGATCATGCTCTGCTCGAACAACGCGTGCGTAACCGGCCCGGCCGGTGCCACGTGCTCCAGATTGATGAACCAACCGCCCGGCCCCAGCAGCTGGAAGATTTCCCGGTAAAGTCCCCGTTTCCGCGCGTCGGACTGGTGATGAATCGAGAATCCCGACACGACCGCGTCAAACGGACCGTACCGCCGCACCGCTTTCTGCCAACCGGGGCTTCCGTAGTCCAATTCCAGCACCGCGGTCTGCGGCCCGGAGCGTCGCAACCGCTGTCGACACGCCGCCAGCATGGCCGGCGAGAAATCCACAAACACGCCGCGCGCGCGCGGGTGGGCCGAGAGAATCGTTCGCCCGAGTATCCCATCGCCGCAGCCGAGATCGAGAAACCGGCGGATCGGTCGCCCCCGCGTGTCGAGCAATTGCAACATGACCAGCAACTGCTCGCGGGCCAGCGGGATGGCACCCCGGACCCCTTCCAAATATCGTCGTACCAGTTTTTCGTCCTTCCAAACAAAGTCGGCCGGTTTCATCACGTGTCGTTCTAGAATAAATCCGTCGTCACGTTCCACGTACTCATGATTCGTAGGCGCCCCGCGGTCTCCCCGGAACCCATGGTGCGAACTGGCCGTGAGTGTGGGTCCCACCGTCGCGCAAGCATCGGCCGTTTCATGGCCGATCCACCTGGTCAACGTTTCGCAGTCGCGCGAGCGCTTCCCGCGCGCCGGCGTAATCCGGCTTGAGACGCACCGCTTGTTCATAATGCCGCCGGGCTTCCTGCACCCGGCCGACTCGCTCCAAGGCGACCCCAAGATTGCAGTGTGCCACGGCCATATCCGGGGCGATTCGCAGCGCCCGCTCGAACTGTTGGATCGCCTCCGGTACTCTGCCCAACTCCCCCCAAGTGGCCCCCAAGCTGTTGTGCGCCTCAGCATAATCGGGTTCGAGCCGCAGCGCCTCCTGAAACTGCGCGACGGCCTCCGTCAATCGGCCCTGTTTCACCAGGGCGCCTCCCAGATTGTTGTGCGCCTCGGCATAATCGGGCTTGAGCCGGAGCGCTTCGTTGTAGTGCCCAATTGCCTCATCAACCTTGCCCATCTGTAAGAGGGCATTCCCGAGATTGTAATGCGCCTCGGCGTAACCGGGGTTGAGACGGAGTGCCTGCTCGAGGTGCTTGATCGCCTCCGGCGCACGGTTCAATTGCCCCAAGGTGGCCCCCAAGCTGTTGTGCGCCTCGGCGTAAGCGGGCTTGAGTCGCAGGGCCTGCTCGTACTGCCCAATCGCCTCCGGCAGCTTGCCCTGTCCTTGCAAGATGACTCCCAAGTTGTAGTGCCCCTCGGCATCGTCAGGATCGATCGCCAACGCTCGCTCATACTGTGCGATCGCCCCTTGGATGCTGCCTGCCCGCTGCAATGCGACCGCCAACTTGTAATGTGCCAGCGGGGAATCTGGAAACTTGGTCGCGGCGTCTACTCGAATGACAACTTCGCTCCGGTAGTCTTGATTGCGCCGCCACGTGAGAAATCCCAACGCGACCGCCGCCACCGCGAACACGGCCAGACTCCGTCGGCCCACCAGCGAGTACAATCCCACCACCACGGCACTGATTGCTGCGGCCAAAGACAAGTACATGCGGTGTTCGTAAATCAGGTCGGGAAGCGGAAGAACGCTCGAAGTTGGGGCCAGGATCAGGAAAAACCAGGCGCCCACAAATCCCCACGCGGGCTTCCTTCCCCAGGCCCAAACCGACGCCGCCAACAGAATGGCCACCGCAACCGCCGGCGGCAGAATGCTCCCCCACGTCTTCGCGATCGGCCATGGGTGATTCATACACAATGGGGACGGCCACAGGCAGAGCCGCAGGTAATAGAGGATCACCCCCGGCTCCGTCGCCAAGTACTCCCACCAGGTCCAGGCAAACTGCCGTGCACGTGCCGATTCGTGGGCGAAAATCCCCGCCGAAACCAGGACAAAGCCCAGTACGATCCAAGTACTGGCCAACGCAAGATACATCGGCCAGCGTCGCCGCCACGCTTCTGGAAACGAGGCAGACAGAAACGCCCGATCGTAAAGCAGCACCATCAATGGAGCCGAAACCATCGCCTCTTTACTGGCCATGCCCAACGCGCAGGCCGTTACCGACAGGCCGTACCACAGCCGGCTTCGCAGCTCCCATGAGCCATTTCCCATGAACCATTTCCCATTTCCCACGGGTGGCGGCTCGACTCCGCGGATAAAGCTGTACAGGGTGAGCAGATAAAACAATCCCATGATCGATTCGGCGCGTTGAATCATGTAGGTCACCGACTCGGTCTGCAGCGGATGAACAGTCCAAAGGACCGCGGTAGCCAGGGCCAATTCATCGGCCGCAGCACCGAAGCGTTCACGCAGGGCCGGTTGGAGCAGCGTTCGGCGCACGATACCCAGCAGCACCAGACCCGCGAGAACATGAACGGTCAGGTTCAGGACGTGGTAGCCCCACACGTTGTGGCCGCTGAGCGCATAGCTGATCGCCAAAGACAGATTGATCAGCGGCCGGCCTTCCACCGTCAGCCAATCCCGATGGGGCGGCGACAACGGTTGCCAGATCGGCCAGAGATGCCGGATCGACGGATTCTGGAGGATCGACCGGAAGTCGTCGTCCATGAACGTGCCCGTGAAGCTGTTGTGATACGCCAGCAGGCCAGCGGCAACCACCACCAGCGGGAAGAACCTTTCTCCTTTCATAAGCGGAATGAGGGGCCAAATCTAACCATTCGACATTTCATTCTCCACCGCTTTCACCCGCCGTCATCGTCCCAGTTTACGCCCGGACGACACGTACTCAAATGGGAAAATCAATGCCGAGGAACCGCCGTGATCCTGTTTGCCATTCTGATTCCGGGCCGGCTGGAGAGGGATCCCTGTCGTAGGTCCATCACTGAACGCCGATGGCTTACGCCCCAAAACTTCCCTTGATCGAAGCGCATTTATGACTTGTAAGACCTGAGCCTGCCTCCGGAGTCCCCTCTTCTTGATTTGAGAAGGCAGCGGAGCACTCGCGACGAGCCGACGCGGTCGGAGTTGACGGCCATCACGGTTGCGCGCGCGGGACTGCGGTCGACCCGACCGGGGCCGAATGCGTGTTTAGCCGGTACCGTTCCGGCCAAGCGCAGAAATCAAGCGGACCGACGACTGCGGAAAAGATCGGCGGAGAGAGAAATTCCGCAAGGGAACGCTTTTTGTTTTTACAGGTGCGAGCTTGATGCGCGTTTGGCGCGTGTTGCCCGTAGCCGTCGCCAAACATTCCTGAAACCTTTCGGCTTCCAGCTTTCATGAAACTCGGGATCGAACAAGACTGCTCCGGACAAATGGCCCATCATTGCGTTATCTGGGAGTCGGCCTCTTTCATTGGCCAAAAGGTACCACGTTTGTCGCGGGTGATACCATGGAATGCGAATCGTAAACAAACCGGCTTCTTCTGCAAACCGCCTGATTGTCGAGGGGCGATAGCGCACACAGTCTGGATACACCCATCCGTCACCCTCAAAGTCAGTGTCTCCTTCAACAAAAGTTGCGACGGTAAGTCCGGCGGGTTTCAATGATGTTTTGAAATGTCGCAGGGCGATCCTGATAAGATCGCGGCCCGCGTGGGAGAAAACCGACTGAGCAACAATGAAATCAAACGGCGTGGAAAACACACCGGTCTCGAAACCAGAATTGTAATCAAATGTGGGCTTCTTTAAGCGGATGAGCTCATTCCCAACTTGATTGGCAATGGCCTCCTCGATCAACCATTTGTTCGGTTCTATTCCGAAATACTTCCCCTCATCCAAGTAGCAGATGAATAGCCGGCCGGCACGAAGCGATCCGCAGCCGACATCCAACAGGAAATGATTTGCTCGAAGACCCAACGTGCAGAGCAACCGAAACTGGGTTGCGCCCATGAAGTCGTATTGGGTCGGAGGCCCAACATACGCCATGTAATGGTTGTCGCCTGCCTTCAGTTTGGATATGTCCATGGTTGTTCCCGATCGTGTTCTGGCCGTCTATCGACCCAAGCTCAGCGACGGCGGCCACGAGCCGCGACGACAGCCCGCCGTCGTTCGCCGCAACGCTCTTAGACTACATCAAAGCAGTAGCAGCCAATATCAATCGCACTAAACGCTGCTCACCGAGCGCCGCGCGGGCCCGTGTCCCGCCACTCGTAGGACCATTTGAAAGCCGCCACGGCGGCGCTGTCGCGTTCGGGCTCCGCATTGTTCAAAACGCCTTGGGGATCGGCCGAATCGGCTTGAGGACCTTCGCCGAGGAGATTTGATGTCATGTGGAAACACCAACTCACATTGCCTTGTTGCTCCGTGACGCTCTTCAATGCCATGCCGAATCCCCGTTTGTCATTGCCAGTCACCCCGTCGAACAACTTGCCATAACTATTCGGATCAAACTTCACGTCCGCGTCATACCAGCGCCGCCACCAGACTTCGGTAATGTTGACCGGAGCTTTGTCCGCGATGGGTTTATACTGGGCGTTCCAAAATTTCCGAAGCGCCTTCGGACTGTTTCCGATGCCGCCATAGGCCGGATAAATGTGAACCGCATAACCGATGTTGGTGCCGCGCACCGTCGTTTTGGCAAAGCCTTTGTAATTACTCTGCCAGGCAAGGCCGGGAATCCAGATGATGTTGTCCGCCCCGTTGCTCCGAATCACATCCACCACGGGTTGCAACCACCTCACCAGCGCATCGCTGTATTTCTGTCCATCCATGCCCCACCTGCCATTCGGGGCCTGTGCCATCACCGGTTCATTGCACAACTCAAATTGCAGGTTGGCCTTACTCTTCAATGCCGGATGCGACGAAAAATAGTTCCAGACCTGAATCATTTTTGCCTGCAATTCCGGCGTAGTGGATTTTTCCGGACAACCCAGGGGCAGCAGAATCACATAGACACCATGTTGGCTACAATAGTCGGTGAAAGGGACCAGGACGTTATCGGTCCATTTCTGTAATCCCTCCAAGTTGACATTGGTGGTGGTTACCGGCTGGAGGTCCGCCCCGTCCAAACCGAGCCGGACTTGATTGAAATACCAGCCGTGGGAATATCCATACAGTGGCGTGTGCGTCGTAAAGGTATCCACAATTTCTTCCAGATATCGCAATTCGCCCTGATAATCTCCATGCCTCCAGAATTTGCCCTGGCCACACTGCCACGGTTCCGCCGGTTGGTGCCAGCCGTGCAACTGAACCGCGTTGCCTGCTGGGTCTCGCAATTGGCACCCTACGACTGTGAGCCGTGGAGTTTCTGTTCCTTTTGCCGTAAAGCTCGCTGCGGCAATCAACGCGATCAGGAGAATTACTGGCAATATTCTCATAGGGGCTTCTAGCCTACGTCCAAGCTGAGGCGCGCGGCGGAGCCGCGTTGCCTCCAGCGAATGGTTCGGCCCTCACCTACTTTTTACGACGTCCGTTGGCTTGGATCTTCAGGCCACTGATCAGCAAGGCTGGCAGGATGTACTCGGTATCGTCATCCATCCAGATGCTTACCCGGCCACCCTGCGGGGAAACGTGAGCATGGTCAGGCGTCGGGACGCGATACTCGCGACCGTCTGCCGTATGCACCACAAACGGCTGGAACGGCTGAGCCAATAGTCTCTGGCGGATATCACTCGTCATGGAGCAAATCTACCAACTATGACCACCTGAGGCAACCCCAGCTTTCATTGCCGAACGATTCAAGGTGAGCGACCGCCAGCCGCGTCAGCGGGTGGCGGTTCGCTCGACCGCTTTGATACTCATCTAAGCCCTCGTAGCCCAGAGTACACTGGGCGGGTTCGACGGGGAGCATAGAAGAAGAGCTCCCCGCCCTCAAGAACACAAACATCAACCGGTGTCATCAGCACCATGAGAGGAGGAGCTCCGATGAAGTATTACACAACCACCACCGA
>DATJBF010000093.1:0-17973 GCA_035515475.1 Verrucomicrobiia bacterium | reverse complement strand
ATTGTGAATCGGCGTCAGCGCAAACTGCAGCCGCTGCAGGTAATTCTCCGCCCGCGCCACGTCCACCTCCGCCACGGCGAGATCCACTTCGCTCGGAATCACATCGAGATGTTCGAGGCCGGACGGCCGGATCGAATCGGCCAGCGACGCGTTGCCGAGCAACGCCTGATAGACGCTCCCGCCCTCCAGCTTCTCCAAACCCAGCGCGCTCGTCGCGTTCGATTGCGGGTCGATGTCCACCAACAACGTCCGTTTGCCGCGCTCGGCCAGACACGCGGCGAGACTGACGACGGTGGTGGTCTTGCCGACGCCGCCTTTCTGGTTCGCCACCGCGATGCTGCGCGTGCTCATCCGTGGCCCTTATAGCCGAGAAACCGACGTTTCGGCAAGGCCGTTATCGCCATCAATCGACGACCAGGAGCCGATAACCAATGCCCGGCTCGGTCTGGATCAGTTTCCCGCTCGTCTTCGTTTCGAGTTTCTTGCGGAGATGCGTGATGTAGACGCGCAAATACTGCGACTGTTCCTCGGCGTTCGGCCCCCAGACGGCGCGCAACAGTTGCTTGTGCGTGACGACCTTCCCCGCGTGACGCACCAACTCGTGCAGCAACCCGTATTCGGTCGCCGTCAGATGCACCTCCTGCTTGTTGACCGTCACCGTCCGCGCCGCCTGATCGACGGTCAATCCGCCGCTGACGAACACCGGTTCTTCGTGGGCTTCGGGCGCGCGCCGTTGCACAGCCCGCATCCGGGCCAGCAACTCCGCCGCGCTGAACGGTTTCGTCAGGTAATCGTCCGCGCCGGCATCCAGCGCCGCCACCTTGTCGGCCTCGCGGTCGCGCACGGTGAGCACCAACACCGGCGCCTGACTCCACTCGCGCAGCCGTTTGAGCGCGGCGATGCCATCCATGTCCGGCAAGCCGAGGTCGAGAACAATCACGTCGGGGCGCCGCGCCGCCGCCTCCTGCAGACCAAGTTGCCCGTTGTCCGCCTCGAACACGCGATACCCCTGCGGTTCCAGCGTCAGCCGCAACAACCGCCGGATCGGCGGCTCGTCGTCGACAATCAACGCAATGCGTTCCCCGCTCATGCCGGTTTCTCCGTCGTCTCGACCGGCACGCGAATCGTGAACGTGGCTCCGCCGGCGGGATTGTTGGCCGCGATCGCTTCGCCGCGGTGCGCCCGGGCAATCCCTTGCACGATCGATAGCCCCAGCCCCGTGCCGCCGGGACGCGCTCCCGCGCCGCGATAGAATTTTTCGAACACCTTCTTCTCCTCGCCCGGTGCCAGCCCCGCACCATGGTCGGTGACCCGCAATACCAGCGCGCCGTCGTCCAACAGCGCCGTCAACTCGATCGGCGCCGACGCCGGACTTTGCTCCGCGGCGTTCACCACCAAATTGCACACCGCCTGCTCCATCAAGCCGAAATCCAGCCGGACCAACGGCAATCCGTCGGCCACGGTGATTCGGACCCGTTCGCGCGAGATCTCGTTGGCGACCTGGTTGGCCGCCGACTCCAACAGGTCGCGCACGTCGCCCCACTCGGCGTTCAACGGCATGCGCCCGGACTCGATGCGGGTCATGTCCAGCAGGTTCGTCACGATGCGGTCGAGCCGCCGGTTGGCCGATTGGATCTCGTCAAGAAACGTCTTGGCCAACGGCGGCGCTCCATCCGAAAGTTGCGTGTCGAGTCCATCGGTCGCCGCGCGGATCACCGCCAACGGCGTTTTCAACTCATGCGACACTGAATCCAGCAACGTCCGATGGAGCCGCTCCGATTCCTCAGCCACGCGCGCCTGCTGGGCCTCTTCCATCAGGCGATAGCGCTCGATGATGATCGCTATCTGGCTGGCAAACGTCTCCAGCAAATCGCGCTCTTCGAGCGTGAGCGTCGTCCGTCCATCCAACCGCGCTCCCATCACGCCCAGCTTGTGGTTGGCTGTCTGCAGGGGGAAGTAAATCGCTGCGGCGTCGGGCAACGTGTCGGTGAACCGCCCGGCCGTTTGCGCTTTCTCATACGCCCAAGCCGCCACCGCCATCTCCTTCTCGTCCGGATGAAACGTGCTCGCCGGGTGCGCTGCGCCATCAAGTACGATGGCCGTGCGTGCGCCGAACAGTGCGTCCACCTCGCGCACCGCACGCGCCAAGCCGTCGACCAGCGAGGCGCTCGCCGTCACGCTTTCCAACAGCCGATTCAATGCCGTGGTGCGTTGGTCGCGCCGCCGCTCCGCCGCCTCGCGCGTGCGCAACTGGTTCGTGAAATGTCCGATCACCAATGCGATGACAAAATACATCCCGAACATCATCGCATCGTATACGTGGCTGATCCGAAACGTCAGAATCGGCGGGATAAACAGGAAATTCCACAGCAGCGCGCTCAAGGCCGCAGCCAGCAACACCGCCCACCGGTTCAGCACCATCGCCAGCAGCACCACCGCGAGCAGGTACAACAAGGCAATCGCCCAGTAACCGGTCACAGCCTGCAGCAGCCACGACGCGAGCGTTACCGCCCCCACCACCGTCACCGCCCAACCGCAATCGCGCAGCAGATTCGAGCCGAGCCATTCCCCAATCGACCGCCGCCGCCGGCCACCGCCCTTCGTCTCTCCGCTGACGACGTGGACATCGATGTCACCGCCGCGCCGAATCAGTCGCGTCGCCAACGAACCACCCTTCAGGAATTCAATCAACAGATTGCCGAGAGGTTTGCCCACGACGACCTGGGTTACGCCGTTCTCCCGCGCCGCGGCCAGTAATGCGCTCGCCACGTCGTCGCCCGTCGTCATGACGACCTCGGCACCCAGTTGCCGCGCGAGCGAAAGATTTTTCGTGAGCCGCATCTTCTCGTCCTCGTTCATGGGCGCCGATGTCTCCACGTACACGGCAATCCACGGCGCGTCCATCGCCGCCGCCATGCGCCGCGTCCAGCGGATCAACACCCCCGAATACGGGCTCGGCCCGACGCCGACCGCGAGCCGTTGCGCGGACTTCCACGGCACGCCCGAGCGCTTGGTGCGCATCACGTCGCGCAACTCCTGGTCCACCCGCTCCGCCGTCATGCGCAGCGCCATCTCGCGCAGGGCCGTCAGGTTTTCTTCGCGGAAAAAGTTCTCGGAAGCCGTGGCCGCGCGTTCCCCCATGTAGACCTTGCCCTCAGCCAAGCGCTTGCGGAGCTGGTCGGGTGTGAGGTCAACCAATTCGATCTCGTCGGCTTGATCGAGCACCGAGTCCGGAATGGTTTCGCGCACGGTGATACCGGTGATCTGCTGGACGATATCCAAGCGGCTCTCGAGGTGTTGAACGTTGAGCGTGCTGTACGCGTCGATACCGGCATCGAGCAGTTCGAGCACATCCTGATAGCGTTTCGGGTGGCGGCTGCCGGGCGCGTTGGTGTGCGCTAGTTCGTCCACGATGGCCAATTGCGGGCGCCGCGCCAGCAGCGCGTCGATGTCCATCTCCTGGAGTGTGACGCCCCGATACTCGACCTGCTTGCGGGGAACGACCGGCAATCCAGCCAGCAACGCCTCCGTTTCGGCGCGCCCGTGCGTTTCGACGATGCCGACAACCATGTCCACGCCCTCCCGTCGCCGCGCCTGCGCCGCCTCCAACATTGCGTACGTCTTACCGACGCCGGGGCACATGCCGAAAAAGATCTTCAACTTCCCGCGCTTCGCCGCCTGCTCTTCGCGCTGAATCTCAGCGAGCAGAACGTCGGGATTGGGACGCGTCGCCTCGCTCATACGAGCATTCTATCGAATCGACTGCGAGATTCAGCAACAAAACGCGGCAGCGGACGGGTCACGCGCTGCGCGTGGGCCCGAAACGATCTGGAGGTCTTGTGTGGCGCCACGATAGCCTTCCTTCTCTGCGTCCTGGTATGGCACTGCTGCATCCCCGGAGGGTGAATTCAAACCTGCCGAAGCGTGTTAAAAACTTGCTAATCATCGGCATGAGGCTAGTCTTCGTCGTTATGGAGGCGCGCGATGGTGACTAGGCCTGGTCTGAAGGATTTCTTCTGGATGGCCGTCGGGGCGATCCTGCTGCTCGTGGTCATGCTGGCCGTGCTGCGCTTCCGCAACACCGGGACCCCCGACGAGCAACGCACCGTCAGAGCGAGAAAGCTCGAGTTGGTTAACCAGATGCGCCTGGGGCTTGCCTCGGCAGCCGAGGCGGAAAAAAGCGCGGTCATGGCCATCACCGACCAGGAGTCACAAACTTTCGCGGATCAAGCCCGGGCGGCTGAGGTTACGGTGGAGCAACAACGTCAGAAGTTGGCGGAACTTGTGGGGACCGGCGGAGTGGCGGGCGAGCAGGACTTGCTCAACCAGTTCACGAAGACGTTTGCTGAGCTGCAGCGCATCGACAATGAATTGCTGAGCTTGGCGGTCAGTAACACCAACCTGAAGGCATCGAGCCTGGCATTCGGCCCGGCGGCCGCGGCCTTGAAGGAGATGGACGTGGCACTTTCGCACCTCGCTACCGGGACCGACAATCTGAACGTCCTGCGGCTTGCGGACGACGCCCGGATCCCGGCGCTGCGGATCCTGACGTTGCTCCCGCCACACATTGCTGAGGAAAGCGACGAGAAGATGGATCAGATGGAGGCGTTGATGGCCCAGGAAGACCGTGAAGTTCGACAAAACCTGCAGAGTCTGGCCGCGATCCCCGGCCTCGCCGACAGCCCCGATCTCAAAACGGCCACGTCGAGTTACGCGCGGTTCAGCGACATCAAGGCACAAATCCTCAAACTCTCGCGCGAGAACACCAACGTCCGCTCCTTGGCCATCTCACTAAACCAAAAGCGAAAGGCGACACTCCTCTGCCAAGATGCTTTGGCCGTGCTGCAGCAGGCCATCGAACGAGAACACATCCCTGGCGCCCCGACGATCCCGCGCTAACGGAGCGGCGGAACAATCGAACCACGCTGCCATCCGCGATGAACAGGGCCGATTCCGGCCAAACCGAAGCGCGCCACCGCCGCGCCGTGCGGCCGAATCCCTCACCGCGCTGGAGCCGGGTGGCGAAGCAGGAAGATCAGCGCGAGCAACAGCCACCGCAGTTGCGGATGGAGTGCCCTGCCGGTGGCGGGTGGTTGGAGCCGGTCAGCACGCCCGGTGAGCTGAACTTTGTCAACAGCGTCGAGGTCGGCTTTCATCGCCGCAGCGGTTGGGTAGCGCCGGTCAGGGTTGCGTTCCATGACGTGCAAGACGATCTCCTCGGCTTGCGCGGAAAGCTTGGGGTTGGCTTGGCGCGGCGCGATGGGGTCGCCGGTCAGGCGTGCGGTCATAATGACGAATGGGTTCTCGCCTTCGAACGGCGCGCGGCCGGTCAGCATCTCGTAGAGGATGGCCCCGAGGCTGTAAATGTCCGTGCGCGCGTCGCCGCGTTTGCCTTTGATTTGTTCTGGCGACATGTAATGCGGATGAAACAGGCTTTGCGTTCTTCCGAAAAGGTGTCTCGCGACGCGCGGATGATCACGCCGTCCTCCAAATGTTCGACCTGAATGTCAGTTTCCAAGTCAGGAAAGTGAAACGCAAACCGCCGGTTGATGGGCGCGTGTGTGTTCATGGTGTCCGCTCATTTCGCTTGATCGAGTGCCAGATTCAGCCGCAAAACGTTCACGCGAGACTCGCCGAGAAACCCCCATTGCGGTGGTTCGACGAATCTTTCCACGAGCGCGCTGACTCGCTCTTTGTCCAAACCGCGCGCCGCGGCCACTCGCGCCACCTGCAGCCGGGCCGACTGGGGGCTGATGTCCGGGTCGAGACCGCTCCCGGACGTGAACACCATGTCGGCCGGGACCGGCGCGTCCGCCGGGAGCTTGTTTCCGTCGCGGAATGCCTTCGCATTGGTGATGACATTGGACCGCAGCACCGCGCTGGTCGGACCCAGGTTGCTTGCGCCGGACGGCACCGTCGCGTAGCCGCCAGCGGACGGACGCGGCCAGAAATATTTCTCGCCAGTAAACTGCTGCGCGATCAGCTCCGAGCCAACGATCTGCCCGTTGCGTTCGATCTGGCTTCCGTTGGCTTTATCTTTGAACGCCACCTGCGCGATTCCGGTGATCGCGAGTGGGTACATCACCCCTGCCAACACGGTAAACACGATGGTCAGCAAAACGGATTGAATGAGTAGTTTCATGTTTGGTGCTCCTACGTAACGAGATGAACGGCGACCAACAGCACGTCGATCAACTTGATGAAGATGAACGGAATAATGATCCCGCCCATGCCGTAGATCAGCATGTTCTTCCGGAGAATCACCGCCGCACCGAGCGGCGTGTACTTCACGCCTTTCAAGGCCAGCGGAATCAGCGCGACAATGATCAGCGCATTGAAAATCACAGCGCTGAGAATCGCGCTCTCCGGCGAGTGCAAGTGCATGATATTGAGCTTGTCGAGCGGGCCTTTGCCCAGCGCACTCGTCGCATAGAGCACCCCGAACATCGCGGGCAGAATCGCAAAATACTTCGATACATCGTTGGCGATGCTGAACGTCGTCAACGCGCCGCGGGTCATCAACAATTGCTTGCCAATCTCGACGACCTCGATCAGCTTGGTCGGGTTGCTGTCGAGGTCCACCATGTTGCCGGCTTCGCGCGCCGCCTGCGTCCCGGTGTTCATCGCCACGCCGACGTCGGCCTGCGCCAGGGCGGGCGCGTCGTTCGTGCCGTCGCCGATCATGGCGATCAGTTTGCCGCCGGCTTGTTCCTGACGGATGCGCGCGAGTTTGTCTTCGGGTTTCGCCTCGGCGATGAAATCGTCAACGCCCGCCTCGGCGGCGATGGCGGCGGCGGTGGTTGAGTTGTCGCCGGTAATCATCACGGTGCGCACGCCCATCTTGCGGAGTTGCGCGAAGCGTTCGCGAATGCCGCCTTTGACCACGTCCTTCAGGCGAATGACACCGAGCACGCGCGAACCATCCGCCACGACGAGCGGCGTGCCGCCTTTGGTGGAAACGTCCATCACGGCCTGTTCGACCGCCTTGGGATAGAGTCCACCCCGTTGCTCGATGTAGCGGCGCATGGCGTCGGCGGCCCCCTTGCGGACAGCCCGCGTTCCTTTGCCGTCGGGATCGGTCAAATCCAACCCACTCATCCGCGTTTGCGCCGTGAACGGGACGAACTTCGCGTGCGGCTCGGCCACTTCACGCCCGCGCAAACCGTATTTCTCCTTGGCGAGCACGGCAATACTTCGGCCTTCGGGCGTCTCGTCGGCGAGCGAGGCCAGTTGCGCCACGTCGGCCAGATCCTCCCCGGCCACTCCGGGCGCCGGGATAAATTCCGTCGCCATCCGGTTGCCGAGCGTGATCGTGCCGGTTTTGTCGAGCAACAGCACGTCCACGTCGCCGGCGGCTTCGACGGCCCGGCCGCTCGTGGCGAGAACGTTCCGACGCATCAACCGATCGATGCCAGCAATACCGATCGCACTGAGCAGGCCGCCGATGGTCGTCGGAATGAGGCAAACAACCAACGAAAGCAGGACCGGAATGCTGGTCAGCACAACGCCGGACTGACCGGCCTGGCTTTCGTTGTACCGCGCGTACGGCGGCAATGTGAACACCACCACGATGAACAAGGCCGTCAAACTCACCAGCACGATGTTCAAGGCGATCTCGTTGGGCGTCTTTTGCCGGCGCGCGCCTTCGATCATCGTAATCATCCGGTCCAGAAACGAATGGCCCGCCTCGGCGGTGACGCGCACAACAATCCGGTCGCTGATCACCCGCGTGCCACCGGTCACGGCGCTGCGGTCGCCGCCACTCTCGCGGATGACCGGCGCGGACTCGCCGGTAATGGCCGATTCGTCCACCGTTGCAATGCCCGACACGATTTCGCCATCGGCGGGAATCACATCGCCGGCCTCGCAGACGAACAGGTCGCCAATCTTCAACTCGGAACCGGCGACCGCGACTTCCTTGTCGAGAAGGCCTGACGAAGCTCTGAGGAGCTTGCGCGCCATGGTCTTGGTCCGCATCCGGCGCAACGCGTCGGCGTGCGCTTTGCCGCGGCCTTCGGCCATCGCCTCGGCGAAGTTGGCAAACAGGCATGTGAACCACAGCCAGAGGCAGATCTGCAGGTTGAAGCGCGTGAACTGGTGCGGCAAGAACAGGAAAATGGTCGTCATGATCGACCCGACCCACACGACGAACATGACCAGATTCTTGATCTCATCGCGCGGATTCAATTTCTTAAGCGCGTCGATGGCGGCGTGACGCAACAACTCTGAATGTTTGATCTCGACTTTTGTACTCATGGTGGTCTCCTTAGAAGACGCGCCCGGCCAGCATGAGGCCATGCTCGACGATCGGGCCAAGGCACAACACCGGGAAAAACGTCAGTGAAGCGACAATGACAATTACCCCCAGCAACGAAAAGGAGAACGTCAGCCCGCTGACCGGCAACGTGCCGGTGGAAGCCTCGACGATCTTTTTGGAAGCCAGATTGCCGGCGATGGCCAACACGGCCACAATAACAATAAAGCGCCCGATGAACATGCACGTGCCTAGTGTGGTGTTATACCAGACGGTGTTGGCGTTCAGCCCGGCGAAGGCGCTGCCATTGTTGTTCGCGGCTTCAGAGTAGGCATACAGAATCTCACTCATACCGTGTGGGCCGCCGTTGTTCAGACTGGCCAAGGCACTTGGCAAGACGCAGGAGATCGCTGCGAAAAGCAGTATAACCGCGCTGGGCACCAACAATCCGGCCACAGACCAAGACGCCACCCACTTGTCGAGTTTCTTACCGAGATATTCGGGTGTGCGTCCGATCATCAGCCCGGCAATAAACACAGTAAGCAGCACGTGTAGCAGAATGCCATACATTCCGCAGCCGATGCCGCCGAACGCGACCTCACCGATTTGGATATTCCACATGGGCATCAACCCGGCCAATGGCGTCCAACTGTCATGCATGGAGCAGACCGAACCGTTCGAGGTCGCGGTGCACAGGACGCCCCACAGGACGCTGTTCATCACGCCGCAGCGCGTCTCTTTGCCCTCCATCAAAGCCCCGACGTTCCCGAACACCGGATTGGTTCGCGTTTCCGACCACCAGGCGACGCCGAACGAGACCAACAACAACAGCAACATCACGCCGAACAAACACCACGCGTGCCGACGGTCCCCCACCATGACGCCGAACGTGTACACCAGCGAGGCCGGCAACAGCAGGATCGCCAGCATCTCGATGAAGCTCGACAGCGGCGTGGGATTCTCAAATGGGTGCGCACTATTCTGGCCGAAGAACCCGCCGCCGTTCGTGCCCAGTTGCTTGATCGCAATTTGCGACGCGGCCGGGCCGAGCGGGATGTCCTGCGTCTCGACCTTCTGATCCACCATGACCGGATTGCCTTTGCCGTCTTTGACCGGGCTCCCTTTCTCATCGGTCTTGGGCACCTGCGCCGTGTACGGCTCGACCAGCTTGACGGTCGCGTACGGTTTGAAAGTCTGGACGACGCCCTGTGACATAAGCACGACAGCGTAAATGACCGAGAGCGGCATCAGTACGTAGAGCGTACCGCGCGTAAGATCGACCCAGAAATTGCCGAGGGTCTTCGCGGACGCGCGCTGGAAGCCGCGGATGACTGCCACCAACACGGCAATCGCCGTCGCTGCGCTAAGGAAATTATGAACCGCCAGCCCGGCCATCTGCGACAGGTACGACATAGTGGACTCGCCCATGTAGGCCTGCCAGTTCGTGTTGGTCATGAAACTCATCGCGGTATTGAAGGCGAGATGCCACGACAGCCCGGCGAACCTCTGTGGATTGAGCGGCAAGACGCCTTGCGCCATCAACTGGATGAAGGTGGCCAGAAAGCCGACGAGGTTGAAGATGAGGACCGCGGCCAGATACTCTTTCCAGGTCATCTCCGCCTTCTCGTCCACCCTGCCGAGCCGGTAAATCCATTTCTCCACCGGCCCGAGTACGCCGGATAGAAACGTCCGCTCGCCTTGAAACACCCGCGCCATGAACACGCCGAGCAGCGGCGTCAGCCCAATGATCAATCCGAAGTACAGCACTACTTGAATAATCTCGTGTCCGATCATCTCTGCTCCTTCTTGCTATGCGCCAACATATAAGCGCTCTCTCGGGCGAGGTGTTAATCAAAAGACAGTCGAGATCGGTTAAAATAGTGTTAACGCACGACGCCCTCAGCTCTCACAACCGTTGTTCGCCGATCGCGTGAATATGATGGGCAGGACGGACCGTGCCGAGGCCGAGCCGGAACGTGCCGACGACAATGACGATTACCCTCAACGTCCGCTGGGCGTTCAGCACGACCGTCTTGTGAAATAACGGCCCTCCGTTGCTGATCGGTTCGGCGCGCGCCAGCATCACAAGTGGCCTGTGCTACGAATCAGGATGGGAGGATGAGACGTACCGTCACAGCGCGCCAAATTGGATGACGAGTCCTCCAGCCATGATCAGCGCCAAGCCCAGCCAGGTGGACACGGGAACGGCCTCCCCGAAAATGTAGCGCCCGCAAAGAATGCTGACCATCCCGAAGAAGGCGACATAGATGCCGAGCAGCTTCGAAAAGTCCCACTTAATCGAGTTAACGACTAGGCCGTACGCACCGAGCACACAGAAGCCAGCGAGAATGAACAGCCGGCTGCCGCCGCGCAAACCGCGCCAAATTGCTGCATCACCGCCCACCTCAAGCAGAGCGGCACATACAAGGGTCAGCCATGCCGTGAAGGTCATCGCGGCTTCTTGTCGTTTGATTTCCCGCGAAATTGTTGAAAGAGACGGCTCAGTGCTGGGACAAACAGCAACAAGCCGAGTGCACCGAGCAAAACGACCATGTCTTTCACGGCACTTCCGACTGGGTAACGGCTTTGACGGCCTGGTGGTCTCGCCCGTGCAAGATGGCGCCAGCCATCAGCGCCAAGTACAACGACACCACGCCCAGAAACAGACGAATCATGAACCGGTTCGTGCGAGAGGCAACATCTGGTCGCCGCCGCGCAAGCGAATCGTCCACCAGCCAGTGAACACCCCGTCCCGACCACTGGAAGCAATCCGCGATAAAACCTTCCGCCGCCAGTTCGCGAATGAAACAGATCTTGCGCCGCTGGGAGAAAGTGTCCCGCGACGCATGGATGACCACGCCGTCTTCCGAATCCTCGACGAGAATTCGGGTGTCAACGTCAGGAAACTGAAACTCGAAGCACCGATTGAGGTGGGCCTGCGTCTTCATGAGGTTTCTCACATTGGTTCGCTGTGGCGCGATCTACCAATACCAAGGAAATGCCGTCGCGCCTGCCCGGTGATACCAGCCACACCGGGCAAGGCGCGTGCCTCAGAACCTGAAGAGCGGTGTTGCGATGCAACCACCTGAGCCAGCCGCGATAACCGTGCGTGAACATCACGATCGCGTCGACCGCGAGGCACCGCGCCGATTCCACAATCATTCCGGCGGGTCGCCCCTCGCGAACGATGATCTCCGTTGGCGTCTGGAGGGTTACGCTCTGAAGAAGTTGCCGCAATTGGCTTTCGGCCTCGCGGCACAGATCGTCCACCAGGCGGGTGCGCGGAATGCCGCGTTCCTCGCCCGCGATGCTGAGTTGCACCGCATGCAGAAGTGCGAGCGACGCGCCAGATTCTTTCGCTAGGTTCGCCGCGACCGCCACCGCCGCCCGTGATCCGTCCGCCAATGTTACCGGCACGAGAATCTTTTTGAAATTCATGACTTGTTCCCTGCGTCGAGAGCCAGGTTTAGCAGCAGCACATTCACCCCCGCATCTCCCAGAACGCCCAGATCCGGTCGGTCGGTGTACTTGTTGACGAGAGCGCGGACCTGCTGCTCCGGCAATCCGCGCGCTTTGGCGACACGTGCAACCTGCAACTCCGCATTGTGAACGCTGATCTGCGGGTCGAGGCCGCTGCCGGACGCGGTGACGGCATCGGCCGGCACTGGTTCGGAGTCCGACAGCCTGTTTTCTTTGCGATACGCCGCGACGCGGTCCTTGATCTCGTCGTTCAGTTTCTGCGAAGTCGGGCCAAGATTGCTACCGCCGGAGTTGGCGGCGTCGTAGCCGTTGCCGGCCGCCGAGGGACGCGGATGGAAATATTTCTCGGCGGTGAATCCCTGGCCAATCAATTTCGAGCCGCGTACGTCGCCGTTCGCGTCCACGATCAAGCTTCCGTTGGCCTTGTCGCGGAAGGCAACTTGCGCAATGCCGAACACGACCAGCGGATACAGCCCGCAACACACGACGCCGAGCACCAAGGTGGACACGACCGCGCCCCGGATTTCAGAGAAGAATTCTTTCATGGGATTACACCAGATTGAGGGTGGTGATGATGATGTCGATGGCTTTGATGCCGATGAATGGAATAATGACTCCGCCGAACCCGTAAATGAGCAGGTTGCGTTGCAAGGTGCGGAGCGCGCCGATCGGCGTGTACTTCACCCCGCGCAGCGCCAACGGAATCAGCGCGATGATGATGAGCGCGTTGAAGATGACGGCGCTCAGGATCGCGCTGGTCGGGCTGTGCAGGCCCATGATGTTCAACGGCGCGATGGCGGGAAAGGTCGCCATCAGCATGGCCGGGATGATGGCGAAGTATTTGGCCACGTCGTTGGCGATGCTGAACGTCGTGAGCGAGCCGCGTGTGATGAGCATTTGTTTGCCGATTTCGACGATGTCGAGCAACTTGGTCGGGTTGCTGTCGAGGTCCACCATGTTGCCGGCCTCGCGCGCCGCCTGCGTGCCGGTGTTCATCGCCACGCCCACATCGGCTTGCGCCAAGGCCGGCGCATCGTTCGTGCCGTCGCCGGTCATCGCGACGAGATGGCCCGCGGCTTGTTCTTCGCGGATGCGCTTCAGTTTCTGTTCCGGCGTCGCCTGCGCCATGAAATCGTCCACGCCCGCCTCGGCGGCGATGGCAGCCGCCGTGAGCGGGTTGTCGCCGGTAATCATCACGGTGCGGATGCCCATCTTACGCAGGTGAATAAACCGCTCCTTGATCCCGCCCTTGACGATGTCCTTCAAATGCACGACACCGAGCACCTCGCGCCCTTCCGCGACGACAAGGGGCGTGCCCCCCGAACGGGAAATCTCCTCGACGCCTTGCAGGATGGTTTTGTGGTCTTGGCCACCTTGTTCCGCGACCCATTGCATGATCGCGTCGGCCGCGCCCTTGCGAATCCGGCGTTTGACGCCGCCGTTGCCGTCGCCGAAGTCCACGCCGCTCATGCGCGTCTGCGCGGTGAACGGAACGAATTTTGCGTGGGGTTCGGCCACTTCCCGGCCGCGCAGGTTGTATTTCTCTTTCGCGAGCACGACGATGGAACGGCCTTCGGGCGTTTCGTCGGCGAGCGAGGCGAGTTGCGCGGCGTCAGCCAGACGTTCGGGTTTGACGTTCGGCGCGGGCAGGAAGGCCGTGGCCATGCGGTTGCCGAGCGTGATCGTGCCGGTCTTGTCGAGCAACAGTACGTCCACGTCGCCAGCCGCCTCGACGGCGCGACCGCTCATCGCCATGACGTTACGTTGCAGCACGCGATCCATGCCGGCAATGCCGATGGCGCTCAGGAGTCCGCCGATCGTTGTCGGAATCAAACACACGAGCAGTGCGACCAGCACGGGCACGGAGAATGCCGCGTTCGAGTAAGTTCCAAAGGGCTTTAGCGTCACGCAGACGAGCAGGAAAATGAATGTCAACGCCGCCAGCAGGATCGTCAGCGCGATTTCGTTGGGCGTCTTCTGACGTGTCGCGCCTTCGACGAGCGCGATCATGCGGTCGAGGAAGCCGTGGCCCTTCTCCATCGTGATGCGGATGACGATGCGGTCGCTGAGCACGCGCGTGCCGCCGGTCACGGCGCAACGGTCACCTCCGCTTTCGCGAATGACGGGCGCGGACTCACCGGTAATGGCGGATTCGTCCACGCTCGCGATGCCTTCCACCACATCGCCGTCGGCCGGGATGACCTCGCCCGCCTCGCACACGACGAGGTCGCCCTTGTGCAATTCCGGTGCGGGCACCTTCTCCTCGATCTTATTGCGCAACCGGCGGGCGATCGTGTCTTTGCGGGCCTTCCGCAACGCATTGGCTTGGGCTTTGCCGCGGCCTTCCGCCACGGCTTCGGCGAAGTTGGCGAAGAGCACCGTGAACCACAGCCAGACCGCGAGTTGCGCAACGAAGCCGCGCTCCGCGGGTGCGGTGAAGATTCCCATCGTGGTCAACGCCGCGCCGACTTCGGTCACGAACATGACCGGGTTCTTGATCATCAGCCGCGGACTAAGTTTCTTAAACGCGTCGCCGATGGCCGGGCCGACGATGTTCCAATCGAATAGGGATGGAGGTTTCTGTGTCATGGCTAGTACAATTTCCCTTGGAGGGTTTGGAAGTGTTCGACGATCGGGCCGAGGGTGAGCGCCGGAACAAAGTTCAGCGCGCCGATCAACAACACCGTGCCGAGCAGTAGAATGACGAATGTGCCGCCGGCAACCGGGAACGTCCCGGCGCTGGGCGGCGAAATTTTCTTCCGTGCGAGCGAGCCGGCCATCGCCAGGATCGGGATGATCATGATGAATCGGCCGATGAGCATGGCCAACCCCAACGTGGTGTTGTACCACGGCGTGTTGGCGTTGAGACCCGCGAAGGCGCTGCCGTTGTTGCCGGTGCCGGAACTGAAGGCGTAAAGAATCTCGCTCAGGCCGTGCGGGCCGGAATTGTTGAGACCGGCCAGCCCCCACTGACTGACAGCCGCCCACGCGGCAAAGGCCAGGATGTCGATTGCCAGAATTAGCAACGCCAACATCGCCATCTTCACCTCGTAGGACTCGATCTTCTTGCCGAGGTATTCGGGGGTGCGCCCGACCATCAGCCCGGCAATGAAGACCGCGAGCACCACAAAGACCAGCATTCCGTACAAACCCGCGCCGACGCCGCCAAAGATAACTTCGCCGAGTTCGATGTTGAACAGCGGGACAAAACCGCCCAGCCCGGTGAAGGAATCGTGCATCGAATTGACCGCGCCGCAGGAGGCGTCGGTGGTGATCGTGGCAAACAAGGCGGAATTGAAAATGCCGAAGCGGACTTCCTTTCCTTCCATGTTGCCATCGGCGACCGCAACGCCGAGTTGTTGGTGAATCGGATTGCCTTTGGCTTCGGCCCACCAGCAAAGCCATGTCCCGGCAAGGAACAGCACGAACATCGTCGCCCACACGGCCCAACCGTGCTTCTGGTTTTTCACCATCCGCCCGAGATAATAGGTCAGGCCGCTGCCGATGCTAAAAATGGAAAGCATCTGGAAGAAATTCGAGAGCGGCGTCGGATTCTCGAACGGATGCGCGGCGTTGGCGTTGACATAACCGCCGCCGTTTGTGCCGAGCATCTTCATGGCGATTTGCGACGCCATCGGACCTTGGACGATGAGTTGTTCGTCTACGGTCTGCTCTTCCATGACCGGCTTGCCTTCCTTGTCGAGAACCGGCTGGCCTTTGTCGTCGGTCTTGGCGACCGAGATCTTGTATGGCTCGACCAGCTTGGCGTGCGTGTAAGGTTTGAAGTTCTGAATCATCCCTTGCGACACGAGAAACACGGCGTAGACGAGGCAAATCGGCAACAGCAGGTAGTAAGTCGTGCGCACGAGATCGACCCAGAAATTGCCGATGGTCTTGGCGGAATGACGGGCAATGCCGCGCACCAGCGCCGCGGCGATGGCAATGCCGGTCGCGGCAGAAACGAAGTTGTGAATCACCAACGCGACCATCTGCGAGAAATACGACATCGTGGATTCGCCACCGTAGCTTTGCCAGTTGGTGTTGCTCGTGAAACTGGCGGCGGTGTTGAAAGCCAGATGGGTCGTCAACGCGGCCAGCCCCTGCGGATTCAACGGCAAGAGGTGCTGCAGTCTCAGGATCGCATAAGTGAACAGCAGGCTCACCATGCTGAATAGCAGCATCGCGAACGTGTACTGCTTCCAGTCGTGCTCCTTGCCGGCGTCCACCCCCATCAACCGATAGGTGAGCCGTTCCAGCGGCTTGAACACGGGGTCGAACCAGGTCCGGCCGTCGGCATCCAACACCTGGAACAAATAGAGTCCCATCGGCTTGGTAATCAGCACGAGCGCGACGACATAGAGGGCGAGTTGTATCCATCCAGAGGCTTGCATAGTGGTTCCTCAGAATTTCTCCGGCCAAATCATGGCCGCGAACAAGTAGCCGAACAGAAGCAGCGAAACGATGCTCACAATGATTGTTTCCATGGTCGTCTCCTACAACCGCTCGCAAAAGCGCACGTACAGCGCGCTGACGACGAAAAACGCCACGACAATTCCGATGTAGATCAGGTCATTCATTGAAAATCCCCGTTCGTTTTCACGCGGCCACTATCGCCCGCTCGTTGGCGAAACGTTAATTAAAACGGGGCGCCGCCGTGTTAAAATATCGCTAACAGCCCCAGGCAGAACTGTAGCCGCAGGCTTCAGCCTGCGCGGGAAACGCGCATACGGAAGCCGGGTCTGCGAGACGCACTCCTCGGACGCACCCGTAAAGAGTGCGGCTACACAGCGCAACCATGCGGCCATGGAAGGGGCGGCTTTTGTTGGGAAGCGCTCCAAAGTGACGTCGACTGAAACCAAAGAATTGCCGTTGGCACGGCCAAATGTTAGCTTCGAGCCGTGGAACCCGTTGTCATCACCGTCAGCCTGCTTACGCTTGCGGCGGTCGGAATGCTCGTGTTCGTCGTTATCCGCGAACGCAACAAGCCGCCGCAATCCGACCAATCGCTTGTGATGCTCCAACAGCAAATGAATGGATTGCAGGAGCGGCTGGACAAGTTCGGCCAGACCGTCGCGGAGAACCTGCAACAGTCCAGCGCCGCGATGAACACGCGCCTCGACAACGCGGCGAAGGTCGTAGGCGACCTGCGCGAGAAAGTCGGGCAGATTCACGAGGTCGGCAAAGCGGCCGCGGAACTGGTCAACATCCTCCGCGCCCCGAAACTGCGCGGCGGCATGGGCGAACTGTTCCTCGGCGACCTGCTCGCGCAAATCCTCCCTCCCGAACATTTCAAGCTGCAGCACCGATTCAAGAGCGGCGAGGCGGTCGACGCGGTCATTCAGATTGGGCAGAAATTCGTCCCCGTGGACGCGAAGTTTCCATACGAGAACTTCAAGCGCATTGTTGAGGCGCAGGGTGACGTGGAACGGGTCGCCGCCCGCAAGCAATTCTTGAAGGACGTGAAGAAACACGTGGACGCCATCGCCACCAAGTACATCCTGCCCGACGAAGGCACGTATGATTTTGCGCTGATGTACGTGCCGGCCGAGAACGTCTATTACGAGACGATCATCCGGGAGGAAACCGGCGAAGATCGGCAGCTTTTCGGCTACGCGCTGGAGCGGCGGGTGATTCCCGTTTCACCGAACAGCTTCTACGCCTACCTCCAGACAATTCTGCTTGGCCTGCGCGGCATGAAGGTCGAAGAACGGGCTCAGGAGATTCTGGCGACCCTGGCGCGGCTGCGCGGCGATTTCGAGAAGCTGGAAGAGAATTTCCGCCTGCTCGGCCGCCATCTCACCAACGCTTCTGGCGCTTACACCGACACCGAGAAAACGCTGACCAAACTCGACGCCAAACTCAGCCAGGCCGAGCAGCCGCAACTGCCGCCTGCGTTGTCATCCTGAGATTGCCAGCCCCGCCCGTCTTGCCTATGAGCGACACCACCCAGCACAGTTTCACAAAGCCGACCGATGCGTTTTCTCAGTTCGAGCGGGAGTACTTCGTGCAGACCCGCAAGGAGATTGATACCGAGAAGCAGGAGCGCAACAAGATACTGAATTATGCCATTCTCGCCACGGGTGCAGTGTCGCTTGTGCTCTCTAAGCCGGAATTATGCAGTAGGCAAAAGGCCACCGGATGAGTTTGGATGGGTTTGATTATGCGAAACTCATCCTCAGCCCTTGGCGGGGTCGCTCACCAAACGGTGGCCGCTCCGATTCAACTGCACACAGGCACAA
>DATJBF010000092.1:0-25477 GCA_035515475.1 Verrucomicrobiia bacterium | reverse complement strand
CCCGGCGGTTGATACACCGGATCCGATTGCCCTGGTCGACGACGACCCCGCCGCTCTGTACGTTGGCCAGCACTTCACTGAACAATCGCTGCTGGCCCGCGATCTGATCGAGCAGATCGAAGCTGTGAATGGCCTGGGCGATCTGCGTCAGAAGATGATAGGCCAGTTCCAATTCCTCATTGGCCAGCGGCTCGCCGGTGATCCGGCCGCTAAACGTAAGCACGCCGAACAACCGGTCATTGTCGAACATCGGCACGGCGACTTCCGTGCCGAGCAACTCGAATTCGTGCGCGATCTGTGGATCGAAGTCCAGCGCCAGCGGGTCGAACAGTTGCGCGCGACGCAAAATCTTCGCCTCGCTGGTGAGATAGCCACCAATACCCGCATCCGCCGTGAGCCGCAGATGTCCGACAACCTCTTGCGCGATTCCCGCGCTGGCGACCACGGCCAGGGTTTCCCCCCTTCCACCCGCCGGCTCGCCCGCCAAATCGGTCCGAAACGTGCCGGCGAAAATGGCCAGCTTGCCGACGCCGAGCAGCTCCCGCACGATGCCCAGCAGCTCGCGCCACAACGCGTTGCGGTTGGGATGGCGACCCAGCAACTGCGAGATGCTCTTGATGGCCGCGCGGTAGCGGTACAAATCGTTCGATGAACTCGTGGAAAACGCCGCCGGGGGAATGCCGCTCGCGCGCATCGGGCGCTCGCCCGAGCTGGAGGACGCCCGCGCGGTCTGCCGTTGCCGGGTGATGACCGCGTCGGCGCGCTTCAGTTTTGCCTGGGCCTCGCGCAGTTCGAAAAACGTCCCCAGCGCCTGCTGGAGTTGCTCGGCTGAATCCGTGTCCGAGACGGCCAGCCAATGGGGGGCGAGGGAATACATCGCCTGCTGCCCGGCGGCCGCGCGCACCACAACCGCCTGTCGCTCCTCGATCTTCGCCGCAGCCAGTGATTCGATGGCCCAGCGGCTCGGCGCTCCAAGCGAGGCGGCGTCGAGAATCACCGCGTCCGCCAGCCGCAGCCAGGTCGCGAACAGCGCGTCGAACTTCTCGCGCGTCGCCTCGGACGGCGGCGGGAGCAAAACCAGATTCGTCCTCTCGCCGAGGATATCGGTCAGCAGCCGTTGTGTTTCTGCCGAATTAGTGAGCAACAGGGCTGTTTTCATGCGTGGCAAATTTTCCGTTCCCGTTGTCGGACGGACGGATGCGTTCATCGTGATAACGCTTGATGACGACGGCGGTATTGCGACCGCCAAAGCTGAACGAGTTGCTGGCCGCAACGTCCACGCGGCGGTGGCGGGCGACGTTCGGTACATAGTCCAGGTCGCATTCCGGATCGGGGTACTCGTAATTGATCGTGGGGGGCAGAACGTTGTCGCGGATCGCCAGGCAACAGGCGGCGAGCTCGATGGAACCGCACGCGCCCTGCATATGGCCGAGGGTGGACTTGATCGAGCTGATGGGCACGTTGTAGGCGTGTTCGCCAAAGACACTCTTGACGACCACCGTCTCGGCCTTGTCTCCCAGCGGCGTGGACGTGCCATGAGCATTGAGGTAATCGACCTGCTCGGGGCGAATGCCCGCTCGGGCCAACGCCATGGCCAGGGCGCGCGCCCCTTGCCGGCCGCTGGGATCGGGATGACACATATGATGAGCGTCACACGTCGCCCCCCAGCCGACGAGTTCCGCATAGATGTGGGCGTTGCGGCGCCGCGCGTGTTCGAGTTCCTCCAAAACCAACACGCAGCCGCCCTCGCCAATCACGAACCCGTCACGCTTGGCATCGAAAGGCCGCGCCGCCCGCTGCGGCTCGTTGTTGCGTTCGGTCACGGCGTAAATCAATCCGAAGGAGATCACCACCATCGGGTGGATCGGCGCATCCGCTCCTCCCGCGAGAATCACGTCCGCATCGCCATGCACGATCGCGTCGGCCGCATGGGCGATCGCGGAAGTCGAACAATCGCAGCCGGTGGAAATCGTGATGCACGGCGCCTTGAGTCCGAGATACATGGCCACCAATCCACCGCACGAACCAGTGAAAACCGCCACGCCCAAGTACGGCGTGACGGCGTTCAGTCCCTTCTGCAAATACATCGACATCTCGTGCGCGCCGTAGAGCATGCCGGCCTGCGCCGTGCCCATCGACACGCCGATGCGTTCCCGATTCTCCTTCTGGAGATCGAGCCCGGCATCGGCCACCGCCTCGAACGCGGCCACGACGCCGAAATGCGCCAGCCGATCCATGCGGCGCAGATCCTTCGGCGGAAGCCAGTTCTCCGGATGGAAATCTTTGACCTCGGCAGCGACTTTCCAGGGACAATCCGAATTGACCAGTATCGGTGCCCGGTCCGCGCCCGATACACCGGCAACGACGTTTTTCCAGAATTCTTCCCGGCCAATCCCCAAGGGGCTCACCACCCCCAAGCCGGTAATCACGACTCTGCGTTTATTCATCGACACTTGTCCTGTCACGTACGGGGGAATACAAAAACGTCCACCGACGGCCTGGCCGCTCTGGCGGCCTGCCTTCAGAAAGGTTCCCCAACTCGCAGGATACACAATCTCCGCCCGAAAAGTAAAGAACTTCTTGTCGGGCTGAACAATTTTGCGCAGGCAACGCTACTTCAACGGCAGGTTGACCTGGAAGGACGTCCCTTTACCCTCAACACTCGAGACCGTGATCGCCCCGCCATGGTCGCGGACGATCTTCTGCGAGATGGACAATCCGAGGCCGGTGCCGCCCTTCTTGGTGGTGAAAAACGGGTCGAACAGGCGGCTCCGAACGGCGGCCGGGATGCCGGGGCCATTGTCGGCCACTTCGATAACGGCATAATCCCGGCCCTTGTTGCCGTTGTCGCCCATATCGAGCTGCCGGACACCCGTGGCGACGCGGATCTTTCCCCGCTCGTGCAGTGCATCCGCGGCGTTGCTGAGGAGATTGACCAGCACCTGCAGCATCTGGTGTTTGTCCACCTTGATCACCGGGTTGCCGTGGAACTGCCGCGTCAATTCAATCCGCTTGTCCTTGAGGCGTGATTGGACCAGCAGAATCGCTTCCTCAATGAGGTCGTTGGTCGTGTGCTCGGCGATGGTCACCTGCGCCGGTCGGGCAAACGCCAGCATGCTCTCGATGACCTTCGTGATGCGGTCCACGTCTTTCTGCACGAGTTTGCTGAACTCGTTCTTGAACTCGGGGTCGTCCATGCGCTCGGGCATCAACTGCGCGAACGTCTTGATGGAGGCGAGCGGGTTGCGGATTTCGTGCGCCACCCCGGCGGCGATGGTTCCCAACTCGGCGAGACGGTTCTTGCGGAAGACTTCGTCCTCCATGTGGCGATACCTCACGGCCAGCGCCACTTCGGTCGCCAATGTTTCCAGCAGCCGCAAATCGCTGACGAAAAACATGTCCCGGCTCAGTTTCTCACCCAGGCCGATCAAGCCCACGAGGCGATCGTCAAGCATCATGGGCACGCACACGTTGACCTTCAGCCGGTCCAACTCCGCCTCAAGAAGCTGTTGGAGCCACGGGGCGACCCGGCGCGGAATCTCTTCGCGTACCAGCGCGTCCCGGTTGCCCACCAGCCACTTCACAATCGCCGCGTTCTCCTTCAAGACCAACGAATCCGCGTCATCCTGCGCCCCAAGGCCGCTCTCGGCCTGCAACTTGTAATCGCTCGACAACAGATCTTGCATGAGGATGATGACACGGGAGACCTGCATTTGTGAGTGGACGGTGGTCGCCACCGTGCCCAACACCTGGTCGATGGTCGCGATCCGACTCAGATCCTTGACCAAATGGGCCAACGTGTCCTGATACCCGTAGCGCTTGCCGAACATCCGCTCCTGCATCATCCGCTCCGCCCGCGGCAACCACCGCGGCAGAGTCAGCGCGACCACCAGGCCAATCGTCACCACCTGAACCAAGGTGAACAGGATTTGCTCCTGGTTCATGAACGTCGGCGCCACCGCCATCATCCCCACGACGAACAGCAGGCTCATCACCACGATCACGAGCAACGTCAGGGAATGGAGCAACACGCGGGCGATGACCACGTTGAAATCCGCAAACCGCGCCTTGGCCAACACGTAGGCCACAAACGTTATGTTCAACGGCAACACGAACAGGCCGACCGGGGGAATGTTGATGTTGTACTCGACCGGCAACAGAATGGATTGGATGGTGATGAACTCCACCAGCCACGCGACCAAGAAATAAACCAGTTGCGTCCGCTTGTAACCCACCGATTGCCACGCGCTGCGACACATCACCAGCGCACCGAGCGACTGCCAGAGCACGATGTGGCCGAGCAGCGGCAAGTACAACGAGCGGTTGTACCGCACGTAGTGGTTCATGTACGGGGCGGGTTTCAAACCGCTGACGATCAGCCCCTGGAACAGAAACACCACAAAGACCAGGGCACTCAGATACCCCGCCCCAATCGCCCAGCGATAGCGACGATTCTCCTGCGCAACGGCACACATGGCGTGGAACAAGAGAGGATGTCCGATGATGGCACAACATAACGTCCAGTGTGCCCAAAACATGCCCTGATGCATTCCCAGCGGGACGAGGTAATGCGCGTACCCGATCAGCCAACTGCCGTGTACAATCAACGCTGTCGCGAACACGGGGCCGACGACGATACTCCGGTTCCGCCAGAACACGACTGCCGCCGCCGCGAACGTCACCAGCGCATTGAGCAGCACCAAACAGTAGTACAGCGTCGTCATGAACTCGGTTGACGGGACCCCCATAGTCCTGCCAGCGCCGAGAAACGCGGCAGCAGGGCACCCACCCGCCGTTGGTAGTCCCGATACTTGTCACCGAACTTCGCGACCAAAGCGGCCTCCTCAATGTGCATCCGCAGCAGCAACATCGGAACGTACAAGAACAATGCCGCCCCGACCGAATACCAAGCGTTGGCCGCCAAGGGAACCGCAACGTGCTCCAGAATGAACGCAGCATAGGCCGGGTGCCGAATGTACCCGTATACACCATCCTGAACCAATTCTTGCGTATCGCGGATCTCAACGTGCAGGCTCCAAAACCTGTCCAGCGTTCGAATGGCCCGGAGACGTAGAATGTGCGCGACGAAAAACAGCCCCACACCCAGGATCGAAACCACGAGATAGTGACGCCTCGGTACAAAGCAGAACTCTACCAGCGTGCCCACGAACACCACCCCCGTACAAACAACCAGCGCGTAAATCGACCACGACATGCTGATTTTCCCCCGGACACTTCCTTGTCGGCGGTGCGTCTCCCACGCCCGCCAGATGATCAGCCCCACCATCAGCACTGCAAAGCAAACCTTCTGAATCGTCGGGTTCCCCATGATTTTCAGTTGTACCTGACATCCAAAGTATAATAAGAGTCTCCCCCCAGACTAAAGCACAATTTGACCCCATGAATGTTTTCCTCACCGGCGCCTCGGGATATCTGGGTGGACATTGCGCCGAAGCCTTCTTGCACCACGGCTCCAAGGTAACAGCCTGCGTCCGGGCCTCCTCGCGCGTCGCGTTCCTGGAGTCGCTGGGAGTGACATTACACACTGCGGCATTGGACCAAACCGATGAACTGCGCCGCGGAATGAGGGGAGCCGATGTCGTCGTGCACGTTGCCGCCAAAGTCGAACCCGCCGGTGGCTGGCAGGAATACCTCGAGGCGACGATTGACGGCACGCGCCACGTGCTGGAAGCCGCCGCCGCCGCCGGCGTCCGACAAGTCATCTACATCAGCAGCGTCGGGGTTTACGAGCGGCCGGCGCGTGAAGGCATTCTTTTCGAAGAGACCTGCGCCTACGGCACGCCGTACCGTTGGCGTTACTACGCAAGGGCTAAGATAGAAGCCGAACAGCTTGTGCGAGAAGCACATGCGCAGAAGCGTCTGGTGACGACAATCCTCCGCCCCACATGGATTTACGGCCCCCGCGACACCACGACCGTCGGTCGCACCATCTCGGCGCTGCGTTCCGGCCGCGTCAAATGGATCGGCAGCGGCGACAACCGCCTGAACCTCGTGTACGCGACTGACGCCGCCCAAGCGATTGTACTGGCCGCCACGAACCGGCGGGCCGACGGCCAGATCTACAACGTCGCCGACGACAGCAATTCGCCGACGCAGCGACAGTTCCTCACACGCATTTGCGAACTGCTCGACCTCCCCTCGCCGCGCGGATCGATGTCGTACCGGCTCGCGCACAACATCGGTTTCCTGAGTGAATGCCTCACGCACGCCACCGCATTTCGGGTCCGATTCCCGATCACGCGGCTTTCGGTGCTGTTCCTGGGTGGACGCCGGCGCTTCAGCAATGAAAAGATCCGCACCGAACTTGCCTGGAAACCGAGCGTGTCGTTCGAAGACGGCATTCACCGGACAATCGAATGGTTCCGAACCGTCCCGAGTAGGGGCCGCCCCGACTAGGTCCTAGCGTTTCACACCGCGCACGAACCACAATTCCTTGAGCGGATCGCACGGATGCACCTCGGCCGCAAACCCCGCCTGTTCCATGTCCCGCGCCACGTCCCGCGGTGAAATGAAGTCCACGCCGCCCCGGTCGAACTCCAGCACCGACCAGTTATACTGAATCTGGGCGGCAAACTGCCGCTTCAGTTTGGCAATCGGGTTGAACTTCGGCCGGTCGCGCAGCGAGTAATTGAAGTTCAGCACGCAGAGCTCGCCACCGTTTCCCAAACGCTCGCGCAGTTTGGCGAACAGCGCGGGCCGTTGCTTGATGTGATGCGCGGCGATGTTGGAGATCGCATGCGTGAACGGCTCGCGCGTCACCCGCTCGGGCATCGCGTTCATGTCGCAACACTCGACCTGCACTCCGTCGCGCGCCCCGAGAAACGCCCGGAAGAACACCCATGGCGTCAGGTCCACCGCCACGCACTTGTTCTCGCGCTCCGCAAATGCGTTGGAATAGATGCCACTCCCACAACCCAGGTCCAACACCCGGCAGCCGCCGTTGCGCAACCGGGGCGAGAACCGCCAGTACGACGCGATCCCAATCCGCCGCGCCACCGCATCGCACGATTCCAACATGAACGGCGGCGGACGCACGATCCAACTCGTTTCCCCGCGCAGCGCCTCGACTTTCAACAACACTCCCAGCAGATCGTCCACCCCGTAGTAGCCGTCGCCAAACAACTCCAACTCACGGCGCAGACCCGCCAATTCACCTTCCGATAGTTGGACGCGCTCGTTGTCGTAGCCGACGATGTCGAACGCGTCGGCCATCGTCAGGAAGCCGTTCCAGTGCGCGCGGGCCGTACGACGCCGGGCCGGGTCGGTGCCGGGAAAGTCCGGGTCGTGCTTGACGTGCAGTGCGCGGACCACCGGGTTCCAGTCATGGACGCTTGGTTCAGGCGGCTTGAACTTCACCTCTTGGCGGCGCCCCTTCAACCAACTCGCGTGGTTGAGGAGGTAATCGACGAATTCCATCTTGTTGGGACTGGCAGCACCCCTGTAATACTGTTGCAGCAGGTCGACGTCTTCCGGTGGCGCCGGTGTGGCAGACGCAAAGTAAAACTCGACGATCTCGTCCAGGCTGGCCGCGCGACCGGGCCGGGACCCGAGCCACTCCACAATTCCCGTCCGCAGGAAATTGCTGAGGACGACAAACCGCGTCGTCCGGAGCAGCCCTTTCCCGCGCTGCGAGCGGGCCAAGCTGTTGAACATGTCGGACCTCCTTGCCGGCAGACAGTGTATGCAAGCCCGCCATGCCGCACAACAGTGAAATACTGCTTGTCGCGTTCCCGCCCCTGCGCCATCATCGCTGCCCGTTGATGACGCCACTTCGCAAATTCGTTTTCTGGCTGCCGTCCCTCGCGTGGGCGGGACTGATCTTCTTCCTGTCGTCCCAGTCGCAACTGCCCCAGGTCGGTCCGCAATTCGAAAACAAGGATAAGGTCGAACATTTCATCTTCTACCTCATCTTCTGGTTTCTCATCCTGCTGCCCCTGCGCTACGCCCACCGTTCGTCTCTGACCAAGGCCATTGTGCTGGCCCTCCTGATCACCTCGGCCTACGGCGCCTCCGACGAATTCCACCAGCGCTTCGTGCCCGGCCGCGACTGTGACGTGCGGGACTGGGCGGCGGACACGTTTGGCGGATTCATTGCCGCCTCGGCCTACTGGGTTTATGAAACGCGCCGACGCCCAAGCACGTATCGCTGATCTCCGCGAGCAGATCCGGCGCCACGATTTCCTCTACTACGTCGAGGCGAAACCCGAAATCCCCGACCGCGAGTACGACAGGCTCTATGCGGAATTGAAGAAGCTCGAAGAGGAACATCCCGACCTCGTCACGCCCGATTCACCGACCCAACGCGTGGGCGGCCAGCCCGTCAAGGAGTTCAACCCCGTCCGCCACAGCGTCCCCATGATGTCGCTGGACAATACCTACAGCACCGAGGAACTGCGCGAGTTCGATACCCGGGTCCGCAAACTTCTCCCCAACGAAAACGTCGAATACGTCCTCGAACCCAAAATCGATGGCGTATCCATCTCCGTGCACTACGAGAACGGCCAGTTGACCGTCGGCGCCACCCGCGGCGACGGCACCACCGGCGACGACATCACCGCCAACCTCAAAACCATCAAAGCCATTCCGCTGTCTCTCATCACCCATCTCCCATCACCCATCACCCGCCTCTTGGAGGTCCGCGGCGAGGTGTACATGAAAGTGGCTGACTTTCAAAAGCTGAACGCCGCCAGAGAGAAAGCCGGCGAACCGCTGTTCCAGAATCCCCGCAACACCACCGCCGGCTCGCTGAAACAACTCGACCCCGCCATCGTCGCCCAGCGTCCGCTGAATGCCGTGTTCTACGCGATTGCCGACGTAGGACAGGCGTCCCGCCTGTCCATCAGCACCCAGTCCGAAGTGCTCGAATCGCTGAAGAAGTTTGGACTGCCCACGCACCGCCACTGGTGGATCTGCAAGGACATCGACGAAGTCATCCGCCGGGCGGAGGAATTGCAGACGCTCGAAGCCAAACTGCCGTTCGAAATCGACGGCGCCGTGGTGAAAGTCAACAGCCTTGCGCAATGGGAACGGCTCGGCGCGACCGCCAAAGCGCCACGCTACGCCATCGCGTACAAGTATTCCCACGAACAAGCGCAGACGAAACTCAAGGACATCACCGTGCAGGTCGGCCGCACCGGCACGCTCACGCCGGTCGCTGAACTCGAACCCGTGTTCCTCGCTGGCAGTACCATCAGCCGCGCCACACTGCACAACGAAGAGGAAATCAAACGCAAAGACATCCGCATCGGCGACACGGTCGTCATCGAGAAAGCCGGTGAAGTCATTCCCGCCGTGGTCGGCGTCGTGAAGGAAAAGCGGCTGCGGGATGCCCGGCCGTTCGATTTCGTCAAGCACGTCCACGGCAAATGCCCCGTGTGCGGCGGGCCGATTCATCGCGACCCTGAATTCGTCGCGTGGCGCTGCGAAAACATTGCTTGTCCCGCGCAGCTCAAACGTACCATCGGCCATTTCGCCTCGCGCGGAGCGATGGACATCGAGGGCTTGGGCGAAGTGCTGGTCAATCAGTTGGTCGACAAGAAACTGGTCAGGGACGTAGCCGACATTTATTCGCTGACCGTCGATCAACTCGCCAACCTCGAACGCATGGCCGAAAAGTCCGCGACCAACGTCGTCAACGCCATCGCCGACAGCCAGAATCGGGAACTCTGGCGGTTGATCAACGGCCTCGGCATCCTGCACGTCGGCGAAGGCGCGGCGCGCAAGCTCGCCGACCACTTTCACGATCTCGACAAACTCGCGTCGGCGAGCGTCGAGGAGTTGCAGGAAGCTGAAGACGTCGGCCCGGTGATGGCCGAGAGCATCCACGATTTCTTCCATAACCCGCGCAACCAGGCCGTGATTGCCAAACTCAAGAGAGCCCGCATCAATATTGTAGCCGCGAGCCCTGCTCGCGGTTCAGCCACCGGTCCTTTCGCCGGCAAAACCGTTGTCGTCACGGGAACGCTGGACAAATTCTCACGCGACGAAGCCAAGCACGCGCTCCGTAACGCCGGCGCGACCGTGACCGACAGCGTCAGCAAGAAGACCGATTACCTGGTTGTCGGCGCAGACGCCGGCTCGAAGCTCGACAAAGCCCGCGCCCTCGGCGTGAAAACGCTGACCGAAGCGGAGTTCGTCAGGATGTTGGAAAAATGAAATGCGTTCTTGGAGCACTGGAGTCTTGGAGTAATGGTAACGGAGGCCAATCCGGTCTCCCCGACACTCCGCCACTCCATTACTCCGTTTCCCGGAGGTTCTCCCCATGTCTGACTGGCGATTGACCCCGCAAAATTCCGCGCTCGTCGTGATCGACGTGCAGGAGAAATTGATGAACGTCATGCCCCGACGCGCCGAACTCATCGCGGCGATGCAACGGCTGATCGGGTCCGCGCGGATCCTCCAAATCCCGATCGTCGTCACAGCCCAATACATCAAGGGCATCGGTCCGGTCTGCGCGGAGATTGCCGAGGCGGCCCAAGGGGTCACACCAATCGAGAAGATGAGTTTCTCCTGCTGCGGGTCGGAGGAATTCATGCGGACGATGAAAGATCTGCGGCGTCAACGCATCATCCTTTGCGGCATCGAAGCCCACGTCTGCGTCCAGCAGACCGCCATCGACCTGATGAAGGATTACTTCGTGTACGTCGCTGCGGACGCCATCGGTTCCCGCCACCGGCACGACCACAAGGTCGCCGTCGAACGCCTCCGCGATTGCGGTGCGGTCATCACCACCGTTGAGTCCGCCGTGTTCGAACTCCTCCGCCAGGCCGGCACCGACGAGTTCAAGAAAATCCTGCCCTTGTTCAAGTGACGCGCCCGGCGCGTCATCCTGAGCCTGCCGAACGGGTCGAAGGGCCGAGTTTCACCACGAAGGACACGAAGTTCACGAAGAATGCAGAAGATCTTGCGGGCCCGGACCGTCTTGCCGGCGGCTTACTTCCGCCGCATCAGAATCGACCACGCCAGCGGACGGAACCCATCCTGATTGGTGGTAAACCGGTACTCGCGCAGTTCCACGATGTCGAACAGCGGGCCGAGTTCCGCGCGGATTTCCTGTTCCGTCACCACCGGCGGGCCTTCATCCTCCCGTTTCTCATTCGCGTTGCCGGCCAGGCTCAGCCACCAACTGCCGGGACGGGTCACGCGTCGGAGCAATTCCTGAAATCCGTTCAGATCTTCCAGCCGCAGTCCGTGATACACGCCCCGGTCGAACAGGATGTCGTACGGCCCGCCCACGCCGTCGTTCAATACGTTCCCGACCCGGAACTCGACGGATGCGTTCGCTCGACCCGCCTTGTTGCGGGCGGACCGGATGGCTTGATCGACAAGGTCGATCGCCGTGACCTGAAACCCGCGCCGGGCCAACTCGACGGCATTGGTTCCCGTGCCACAGCCGATTTCGAGGACGGTCTTCCCTGTCAGTTTCCCGGCGTCCAACAGCCGGACCAATTCCTCATCGGGTATTCCTGAATCCCACGGTATCTGACCGGTGGCATACCGCTGTGCAAAATCGACTCTCTCCGGCATAGAAGGCTCCTTTCGTCCACTGCGACCCCGAACAATGGAGCAAGCTAACCGCCTTTCAGTGGGTCTTCAAGTACGGACACATGTCGTCAGGCGACGGATTCCTTTGCACCACGAAGGACACGAAGCAAACCGAAGACGGAGTGGCGACAGGCGAGACGGCTCTGGCGCCGTCAGCGGCAGTTCAGATCAATGATGATGATGCGGGCCGCAGCAACCGCACCCACCGCCTTGCGGATTCATGCCACAGGCGGACGTCGCAGAAGATGACGACGACGAAACCGAAGAGGCGAACACGGAGAGTTTCTTGGTGAGTCTCTTCGAGCCACAATGCGGACAGGCGGCCGTGCCTTCCCAGTTGCTCGACCGAACCAGCAACTCGAAGTCTTTGTCGCACTTGCTACAGGTGAATTCGTACAGTGGCATGGCTGGATTGTAACCGATTTTTTGGCGGTGTCCACCCCCGCCTACTCGTCCGTCGGACCGAGTAGCTCCTGTTCCTGACGCGGCACGGGCATCCGCGGGGCTTCGACCTGCCGGATGTGGCTGTTGGTGATGTCCTCCGCGATGGGAAACCCAAGAATGCGCGCGGTGTAGTGGACGGTGATGGTGGCGCGTTTGTTGACGAATTGCGCGCCGAGTTTCTTGCCGACGATCTCCTGCGCGAGCGTCCGTTGCTCGGTGTCTTCGTAGGTGATGTGAACGTTGTCGGGCCTCAGCGTAATACCCAGTTTCCGCGCCTCCTGCACGAGGGTCTGTTTCACGGAGTCGATCGAGTTGCTGTCCACCATATCGAGTTGTTGCTCGACGCGTCCCGCCATGTCGCTCCGGGCCTTGAACGCCTTCACCCATTGCACGAACCCCAAACCGATAACCACCACCAGAAGGAGAACAATCACGGTCTTCATGGTTTGGCCTGCTCCAACACTTTTTGCGACGTCCGAAAATGCATCTTCGCCGCTTTCGCCAGCGCCTCGCGCCCGTGCTTCGACACCAATTCTCCCGCCGCTTCTTCCACGGCCGTCGACGCGCCCTTGGGCAACTCGACGCCGAATTCCTTGCCCAGTTTGCGCAATCGCCGCACGAACTCGTCCCGGGCGATGATGGACGCTGCCGCCACCGCCAGATCGCTCTCCGCCTTGTGGCGCTGTACCAACTCGATCTTTTGGCCGCGCTCCATCAACGCACGCTGGACGATGCGTTTGTTGCCGAACTGGTCGGAAATGGCTTTCTTGCAGCCTGCCCCGGCGCCATCCGGGTCCAGACGCTCCAACAGATTCTCGATGACGCGGGCGTGTCCCCAGCCGAGGATGTCGTTCACGTTGCCCATCCGGGCGTGCAATTGGTTGTATTTCTCCGGGCCGATGGCCACGATATTGGCCAGGCAACCCCCCGTGGCCCGGATCTCTTTGGCCATCTCACCGATGCGCGTGTCGCTCTTGATGAGTTTGCTGTCGCGCACGCCGATCTCCATCAACCCCCGCGCCGCCGCTTCATTGACAAACACGCCCCCAATAACGAGCGGCCCGAAGAAATCTCCCTTGCCGCTTTCGTCCACCCCGATCCGCGGCTCGAGCATCGTCGGGTCCAGAATGTGTTCGTAACCGAGTTTCGCTTCGCCGAGCAATTGCGGTTCGAGATAGAACTGCACGAAATCCGTCGTCCCCTTCCCCTGCACGACGAGTTTGCCGCTGGTGTAAAGCGCCACGTTCACTTTCTCGCCGCGGTGTTCGGCCCCGAAATGCGCGTAGGGAACGTCGCGGAACATGTAACCGCGCGCTTCCAGGTCGGCCTTCAACTGCGCGACCTTGTCAGCGGGAATCACACACGTGTAGGATGTGCGCTCAGCCATGGCGACACGATTCCACAGCCACTCTGCGCGGGTCAATGCCAAAACGGTTCGCGCTTTCCACCGCGACCTCGTGCGCTGGTATCAACGGCATCATCGGAAGTTGCCGTGGCGGGCGACGCACGATCCCTACAAGATCTGGGTCAGCGAAATCATGCTGCAACAAACCCGCGTCGAAGTCGTGCGCGATTATTACCAGCGCTGGATCCACGCGTTCCCGACGGTCGAATCCCTGGCAAACGCGCCGGACCAACGCGTGCTCAAGCTGTGGGAAGGACTCGGCTATTATTCCCGGGCCCGGAACCTTCACCGTGCGGCGCGGCTGTTGGCCGTAGGTAGGGACGGACCGCTGGGCCATCCGAAACAACGGCGCGCCCGGCGGTCGCGCCCTGCCACGGCACACCTACCTCAGGACACCGAAGGGCTTATGCGACTCCCCGGAATTGGCCGGTACACGGCCGGCGCGATTGCCAGCATCGCGTTCGGCCAACGGGTCCCGGTGGTCGACGGCAACGTGGCGCGGGTACTGGCCCGGGTGTTCGGCGTTCGCGCCGACGTGACGAAGCCGGCGACGCGCAAGCTGCTGTGGGATCTGGCCACGGAAATACTGCCCCTCGAGAATCCCGGCACGTTCAACCAGGCTGTGATGGAACTCGGCGCGCTGGTTTGCACGCCGGCTAATCCTCGCTGCGACGTTTGTCCGTTGAGTCGGATTTGCCTGGCCCGGACGAACGGGCAACAAGACGAATTGCCGAATCGTGGCGGATGTCGCACGCCCGAACGCGTGACGCAGGACGCCGCTTTCGTGCGGCGCGGTCGGCGCGTTCTGCTGCGCCGCCGGCCGGCACACGGCCTGTTGGCCGGCATGTGGGAACTGCCTCCGCTGGAAAAGACACGGTTTCGGCCACGCCGGCCGCTGGTGACGCTTCGGCATGCGATCACGAACAAAAGAATCACGCTCCGGGTGTTCGCGTGCGAACCGGCCGCCGAGCCGAAGTGCAACGGCCATCTGCGGTGGGCGTCGCCGAAGGACTTGGCGCGGCTGGCCCTGCCGGCAGCGCACCGCCGCGCGGTGGAAGAGATCCTCGCCACGGAACCTTAGCCCGGGACGATCCAGACCGGAGCCTCTCATCCCGACCCTTTCCCCATCCGATGGGGAGAAGGGATCGCTTCTGCTCACCACAAGCGAAAGACCGCTTCGTGACGACGATTCCCCAACGGGTTCCCTCCCCCCCGCAAGCGGGGAGAGGGTCAGGGTGAGGGGACTCTGTTCTTCAGCCGAACCATTCCGGCTCACCCCAGGGGCAATTGTTCTTGTCCCACGGACCGCACGCTAGTCCGCAACGATGGAAACCGGACGAGCAACGCGGCCGGCGCGCGGACTGTCGCACCAGGCTGAACCCGCACCTTGACTTGCAGGGCGTTGGCGAATGCTTTCGCGTCCTTGTGGTTGTTGAAGACCACAAACGTCTTCTTCGCTTGCGCGGCGATTCGGCGGATGTGACCGAGCATGTCGTCCAGTTCCGACCCCGAGTACAGGTAATCATACCGGCCTCCATACGCTTCCTGCTGGTCGCGGAACCAGTTCTGGGCATTGCGTCCATGCAACCGGAAATAGCCGATATCGCTCGTGACCTGCGAGCCCGGCGGCAGGCAGTGCGCCCGTGCCGGCTGATCGATATTGCAGTACGTGAACCGATGGGACCGGAAGAACTCCGGCACGTCGTCGCCCAGCCACGAGTCGTGCCGCACTTCCACGGCGACGGGCCAATCCGCGAACCACTCGGCGATCTGCTTCAGCCAGTCACGGTTCTCGGGCAGGTTGCGAAACGACCACGGAAACTGAAACAGCAAGGCCTCCAACCGCCCCGCATCGCGCAGCGGTGACACGCCTTGCGCAAACAGGTCGAACTCGGCCCGGGACCATGGCCCGGTCCGGTCGTGCGTGAACCGCTGCCAGGCTTTGGCCAGGAACCGGAAATCCGGATGATTGGTGACGGTGCGTACCCAGTTCGCCGCCATCCGGGCCGTGGGCGGACGGTAAAACGAGCTGTCAACCTCCACGCAGTCGAGGTATTCCGCCACGGTCCGCAACCGTTCCGTGGACGGACCGCTCCGCGGGTACACGGCGCCGGCCCAATCGGGATAACTCCAGCCGGCTGTTCCGACGAAAATGGGGCTCGCGGCCATGACCTCTGAGTCCATACTACGACCTCGTGGCCGAAAGCGGAAGCTTGGTCCTGCCATCGCCAAATCGTTTTTGACTTTGCCCGTGGCTGCTGACAGACTTTCGCGCGACGGACTGCGCGTGACTGCGTCGCTCCCCGGCGCAAGTCACGACGGTCGTCAGCGCACGCATATGCAACGAACACAACCGACCGCTCGACCGTCGAAGAGACAAACGCCGCCCGCAAATCCGTCCCGAGACCCGGCGTTGTGGCCGGCCCTCGGCGTCGCGCGGCACCTGGCCGTGGTACTGGGGTTGGGTGCGCTGGCGCTGTTGGCGTTTTCGAACACGTTGCACAACACGGATTTCGCGCTCGACAACAAATTCATCATCAAGGAAGACCCGCGGTTGCGGCAGGCCACCGCCGAAAACCTCGGGCTGATCTTCACCCAGGACTATTGGTGGCCGAAAGCGGTCAGCGGCCTCTATCGCCCGTTGACGACGCTTTCGTTCCTGTTCAACTACGCGATCCTCGGCAATGGGGAGCATGCTGCGGGTTATCACTGGGTCAATCTCCTGCTGCACTGGTTCAACGCGGTGCTGCTGTATTTCATGGCGTTGCTGCTGCTGCAGAAACTCTGGCCGGCGGTGTTCACCGCCGCGCTGTTCGCCACACACCCCATCGTCACGGAATGCGTCAGCAACATCGTCGGACGGTCCGATCTGTTTGCAACGGCCGCGATCATCGGCGGCTTTCTGTGTTACGCCAAGAGCACGACTCTCGACGGACGGCGCAAGCTGCCATGGCTGCTGTTGCTGATGGTCGTGACGGCGTTGGGCGTGTTTTTCAAGGAAAGCGCCGTAATGGTTCTCGGCGTGATGGTGTTGTACGATTTCACTTATCGACTGGAACGCCTGCGGGCGAACAAGTTGCTGAACCTACTGGCCAACTTCTGGCGGTTCTTCCTCAAGGGCTACATCGCGGCACTGCCGCCACTCATTGCGGTCGCCGCGGTACGCACCTGGGTGTTTGGCCAGTTGCGGCCCGCCGAATGGCCGTTCGTAGACAATCCACTGGTGTCGGTGTCGACATGGATCGGCGGCAACTACTACGACACTTCGCTGGTCGGGTGGCTGACGGCCATCAAGGTCATCGGGAAATACGTCTGGCTGCTGCTGTGGCCACAGAAGTTGTCCTGCGATTATTCGTACGACCAGGTTCCACTGGTCGAGCTGAGCTTTCGGCGGGCGGCAGATTGGGGCGCGATCCTGGCACTGGTCATCGTTCTGGCCGCCATCGCCGCCGCGGTGCGGCACTACCGCCGCAACCCGGCGGTGTTCTTCTTCACCATGTTCTTTTTCCTGAGTTTGCTGCCGACCTCCAATCTGATCATCGTCACGGGCGCCATCATGGCCGAGCGGTTCTTGTACCTGCCATCGATCGGGTTTGCGGGCGTCGCGGTGATCGCCGTCTACGCCGTTTGCCGGCGCATGATCGAACGGTGGCGGACTGCCGGGGGCGCCGAGGCGATTCCGCCGTCGGTGGCCGCGGGCGCGGTACTGGGTCTGGTCGTGCTGGCGTGCGGCGCGCGGACGTATGCCCGCAATTTCGACTGGGAAAACGACGTGCAACTCTGGACGCATGACGTCCAGGTCTGTCCCGATAGTTTCAAGACGCATAAGTCTCTCGCCTTCGCACTCTACGAACGCGACCAGCAGAAGGACCCCCCGTCATTCCCGGATATCGACCGCATCATCGCCGAGGGCGAGAAATCCAGGGCCATACTGGAGAAAAGATCGCTGTCGGCGCTGGATCGGGCGAGCATCGTGTATTTGCATCTCGGCGCGTACTACCAAATCAAGGCCAACATCATCGCGGAGCACAACCCCGCATCAGCCCGGTTCTGGTATCAAAAGTCCGTCGAGGCATTGAACGTGGGCGTTCTGTCAGACCACGCCTTCAACGAAGACACGCGGCGGAAGGAATTGGCCCGGGGGCGCGCCCCGGATGGCATAGCCGACGTTGGCAACGACCAGATTTACTCGAATCTCGGCCTGGCCTACATGCGGCTCGGGGAATACCAGAACGCGCTCGACGTCTACTCGTACATGCGGCACCTCGTGCCGAACAATTCCGACGCCTATCTCGACATCGCTTCGGTTTATCTCAGTTCGGGTCACGCTTCGGAGGCGATCGTGCCCTTGATGGAAGTGCTGCTCCTCGACGGCAGTCGCAAGGACGCCCTTCAATCACTGATCGACATTCTTCATCGAATGGATCACGAGGGCTGCGCGGTCGTCACGTCCGAAGGAAGACCACGGCTCAATGCCGACTGCGCCCTCGTCCACGACTACGTCTGCGCGGCGCTGTCCGACCTGGCACGCGTCTTTACCGACGCCAAGCAGTTTGACCTGGCGCAGCGAATGACGCAAAATGCGGTCCAAAAATACCGCTGTTCACCCGCAGATCTTCAACAACCGGTCCAACACCATTGATCGCTACGCCAGCACAACATTATGAATAAAACACTCTACGGCCTGGTCGCCGCCGGCCTCCTCGTTGCCGTCACTCAGTCAACCGGGGCCGACCGCGCCACCGCCCTGCCAACAACATTGACCCTCCAAGGGTGCCTCGATCTGGCCCTCAAACAAAACCCGTCCATCCTCAAGGCGCAGGAGGAAATCCGGCGCACGCACGGCGTCATCGTCGAAGCGCGCTCCGAGGCAGTTCCACAGGTCACCGCTTCCGGCCAATACGAGCGCATCGACAAGAGTTCCATCGACTCCTTTCCCGGGGGCAGCGGCATTTTCAGGAATCAGGAGCAACCGTGGACCGCACAGGTTGAAATCTCGCAACTGGTCTATGCGGGGGGCCGGGTGGGCGCCGCCCTCCACGCCGCCAAACTTGCCAACGAGATTGCCGCGCTGAGCTTCCAGAGCACCGTCGCCGACACGATTCTTAGCGTGCGCACGGCCTTCTACCAAATCCTGCTGAACAAGGCACAGGTCAAAGTCCGCGAACAATCCGTCACGCTGCTCGAACAACAACTCCGCGACGCCCAATCCCGATTCGACGTCGGGTCGGTCCCGCGGTTCAACGTCCTGCGCGCCGAGGTCGAACTGGAGAACGCCAAGCCGCCCCTGATCCGCGCCCAGAACGACCTGCGTCTTTCGAAGGAATCGCTCGTCAAACTCCTGGCGATCGATTCCAAGAGCCAGACGAACAATTTCACTCCCATTAATTTCGAGGGCCAACTCGTCTACGAGCACCGGCCCTGGGAACTTCCGACGGCGTTGCAGCAGGCGCTCAATCATCGCCCCGAACTCCTCCAAGCCGAACGGCAAATCGGCGTCGCGAAAGCCAACGTCAAGGTGGCCTTGTCGGGCTACAAGCCCTCAGCATCCGTATTCGGCAATTACGGCTGGCGCGACAGCACGTTCAGCGACGAGATCGACAAGATGCGCGATGGTTGGACCGTCGGGGCCACGATGACCTGGGCGATTTTCGACGGCATGCTCACCCACGGCAAAGTCACCCAAGCGCGTGCCCAGCTCCAGGAGGCAAACCTCGATTACGCGGACACCCGCCGCCAGGTCGAACTCGAAGTCCGGCAAGCGTATTCCGACTATCTCCAGACCTTGGAACTCATCGAGGCCCAGAAGAAAACGGTCGAAGAGGCCGAAGAAAGCCTGCGCCTCGCGGAAGCCCGTTTCCGGGCCGGCACCGGCACCCAGCTCGACGTGCTCAGTGCCCAGACCGCGTTGACCGACGCCCGGTCAAATGAGATCCAGGCGCTTCACGATTACAACGTCGCCGTCGCCACGCTCGACAGGGCCACGGGAATGACCGTTCGCATCGCCGATTGAAGGACGAAGGCGGCAGGATGAAGGATGAAACCGAGCCCGCGAAAACTGCGGAGCCGGTCCCGTTTGAAACGTTTGCCCCACTGGCCACCCTGCCGTTCATCCGTCACGCGTTCACGCGACGGACCACCATCGACACGAAATCCGACGAGTTTGAAGAACGGTTTGTCGCGGCGCAGGGGTTTGGGGCCGGCACTTACGCCTCGGCGGAACAACCGCACGGCAACCAGACCGCGATCGCAGTCCCGGGCGCGCGCCGGATACCGCAGGTGGACGCTTTGGCCACACGCGAACCGGGTTTGCCGCTGGTGGTCCGCTGTGCGGACTGCGCCGCCGTTTACATTGTGGACCGCCAAACGCCGGCCATCGCATTGGTCCACTCGGGCAAGAAGGGAACGCTGGGAAACATCGTCGGCAACGCGGTCCAGCGCATGCAGCTTGAGTTTGGCTCGCGCCCCCGCAACTGCCTCGCCTTCATCAGTCCCGCCATCGGTCCGTGCCACTACGAAATGGATCTCTGGAGCGGAATTGAACGGCAACTGCACGAGGCGGGCCTCCGCGAGATTCACAACCCGCGGGTCTGTACGGCCTGCCACCTCGATCGCTACTTCTCGTACCGGGCCGAAAAAGGAAAGACCGGGCGCATGTTGGCCCTTCTCGCCTTGAACTCTCCATGAGCCTGCTGGTTCCACCGCGCCGGTTCGATCCCGCCGTCCCCGAGATGATGGACCGCCGCGGCAACGACCCGGCGTTGTTGCGCGCTGATTTGCGCGTCCTCGAAGCCATCAACCGTTACCTCGGCGGTCACCGGGTCGTCCGCGTGCATCTCCCGGCCCTGGCGAACCGGCAGGCCGTGTCGGTTCTCGACCTCGGCACCGGCGCGGCGGATGTGCCGCGGGCCGTCGCGCGCTGGGCAAGAACGAGCGGCGTGAGGACGCAGATCACGGCGGTCGACGCCAATCCTGAGATTCTGCAGGTAGCCCGCGAGAACACGGCTGACTGGCCCGAGATCCGCGTCGAAGAAGCCGATCTGCGGGCGCTCCCCTATCGGCCCGCCAGTTTCGACATCGTTCTGTGTGCTCTGACGCTGCATCATTTCAGCGAAGCCGACGCAGTTGCAATCCTGCGGCGCATCCACGATATTGCGCGCGGCGGCTACATCATCAACGATCTGCGGAGGAATCAGGTGGCGATCTGGCTGAGCAAACTCATGGCGCGCACCGTCATCACCAATCCCATCGCCCGGTTCGACGCGCCGGCTTCGTGCGAACGAGCATTCTCCATCGCGGAACTGCGGGCGATGGCGACCCGCGCGGGCATGACGCACGTCAGGATTCGCCGGCACCGGTTTTTTCGAATGGTCCTCATCGGCTGCAAATGATCGTGCACACGGAGAACTCCATCGTCATCCGCGCACCCTTGGAGAGGGTTTTTCAGACGACGGCGAACGTGCTTCTCTGGCCCAGCATTCTGCCCCACTACCGCTGGATCCGCGTCCTCGAAACGAGCGGCGACGGCCTCATCGTCAAGATGGCGGCCCGGCGGGCCGGGCTGCCAATCCAATGGACGTCGCGCTTCCGGGTCGATGATGCTGCCCGCGAACTGCATTTTCAGCATCTCAAAGCCTTTACCCGGGGGATGAACGTCAAGTGGACGTACACCCCCGCGCCCGGGGGCGTGTTGGTGAGGATCTCACACGAACTGAATCGCTCGTCGGCGCTCGGTCGCTGGTTCGCGAATTGCGTGCTGGGAAAAATGTTCATCACGCCCGTCGCCACGCTCACGTTGACGCGATTCAAACAACACTTGGAACAGAAGGGAACCTAAAGCGCTCTTACGGCACGGAATCATGCGGCATCGCGTCGTCATTACAGGCATCGGAGCCATCACGGCCATCGGCAGCGGACGGGAAGGTTTGTGGCGCGGCCTGCGCCGGGGCAAATCGGGTATCCGACGGATCACCCGGTTCGATGCCTCTCCGTTCGGCTCCCAAATTGCCGGTGAGGTGACCGACTTCGATCCGCTGGCGTTTTTCCCGGCCCGGCGCGTGAAACGGCTGGACCGGTTTGCCCAGTTCGCGCTCGTCGCCGCCAAGATGGCGCTGGCCGATGCCGAGGCGGTGGGCGGTCCGCTGCGGAGTGGCCCGGGACCGTTCGCCAACATCGGGGTCTGCACGGGCACGGCGCTCGGCGGTGTGGCCCTGGCGGAACACCAGCACGAGTTGTTCATGCATCAGGGGATCAACGCGGTCAACCCCGCGCTGGCCTTTCTGGTGTTCGGCGGGTCGGGAGGTTCCCATATCGCCATCGAGTTCGGGTTCACGGGTCCCGGCAATACCAACTCGAATAGCTGCGGCTCGGGCGCGATCGCACTGGGTGAAGCGTTTCGTCACATCCAGCAAGGGCACGCGGTGGCGATGATCAGTGGAGCCGCGGAAGCACCGTTGGCGCCGTTGACGTTTGGCGCGTTCGACGTCCTCCATGCGATGAGCAAGGCGAACGACGATCCCGCGCGGGCCTGCCGGCCCTTCGAAGCCACGCGGGACGGGTTCGTCATGGGCGAAGGCGCCGCGATGTTCGTCCTCGAAGAACTCAGCCACGCCCGGGCCCGCCGGGCCCACATGTATGCCGAGGTCCTCGGTTTCGCCTGCAACAACGACGCCTACCACATGCTCGCGCCGCGCCCGGACGGGTCCTGCGCGGCGCGCTGCATGCGCGATGCCCTGGCAGACGCCCGCCGGACGCCCGACCGCATCGACTACATCAATGCCCACGCCACCGGCACGCCCCTCGGTGACAAAGCCGAGACGTCGGCGATCAAACAGGTTTTCGGGGAGCGCGCCCGCCAGATTCCCATCAGCTCGACCAAACCGTTCCACGCACATCCGCTCGGCGCCTCGGGCGCAATCGAGGCTGCCATCTGCTGTCTCGCCATCGAGCACAACCATTTGCCGCCCACGTTGAACCTCACGAACCCCGATCCGGATTGCGACCTCGATTACATCCCCAACACGGGCCGCACGGCGCGTCCGGACTGCATTCTCTCCAACAGTTTCGGCTTTGGCGGCATCAACGCCAGCCTCGTCCTCGGCCGCCATGAGTGAATTCGACGTCATCGTGGTCGGCGGCGGACCGGCCGGCGCGGCAGCCGCCACGTTTTGCGCCCGGCGCGGATGGCACGTCGCGCTGTTCGAACACGCCCGCTTCCCGCGTCATAAGGTCTGCGGCAACGTGATCAACCCCAACTGCTGGCCCGTGCTCGAGCACTGTGGCGTCGCGGAAAAAGTGCAGGCGCTGCCGCAGTTTGCCGTCCGAGGCGCCACGTTCACAGCCATGGATCAAAGCACGTTGCAGATCGACCGTCGCACCAACGACGGCCGGTTCACCGCGATACGCCGTTACCAGTTGGATGCGACGCTGCTGGAACACGCCAGGGCCTCCGGCGCCACCGTCTTCGAGGACGACACCATCCACGGAATCGAACCCGGCCGCGCGGTCGTTGCCCACTCGGGCCGGTACGTGGCGCGGAAAGGCCTCGTGGGCGCGGACGGACGACACTCGATCGTGGCCCAAGCCGCGGGACTGGCGCGAAACGTCGGACGCGGAAATGAGTACATTGCGTTTCAGGGACATTTCCCCCTGCCAAAGGCGATGGACGATCGCGTCCAACTTCATCTCTTCCCCGGTGGCTATTGCGGCCTGGTCGGCATGGATGGGGGTTGTGTGAACCTGTGTATCGTGGCGGGCCGCGAGCACGTGCGCCACCGCGACGATTGCCCGACGCTGTTCGCCCACACGGCGGGACAAAACCCGCACTTCCGCGCGCTCGGCATCGTACCCGAGCCCGTCGAAGCGCTGCACTGCGTCCATCCGGTGTGCCTGCCCGCAAACGCACCCGCGCGCGACGGCATCTTTCTTGTCGGCGACGCCCTGCGCGTGATGGAACCGTTCACCGGCCAGGGAATTTTCTTCGCGCTCCGGACGGCCGAGCTTGCCGTCGAGGCGATGGGCGGTTCCCATCGAGCCGAGGCGGCCTACGCCGCGGCGGTGGCCCGGTTCTGGCGCGAGCGTGCCCGGACGAATGAGTGGCTGCGGCGGCTGATGTACCATGAGCGAACGGCCCGGGTTGTCATCCGCGCGCTGCGGAACCGGCCGTGGCTGACGCGGCCGCTGGCCGACAACGTTCTTGGCGAGGCGCGACGGTTCCGCTAGGCTCGACCCCATGAGCCCGGTGGCGAACGGCCGCGCGGTCTTTCTCGACCGCGACGGCACGATCACGGAAAGCACCGACTACATCGGCCAGGTCGAGTACGTGGTGCTCATCCCGCACGCCACGCAGGCCCTCAAGCGCCTCCAGGATGCGGGCTACAAACTGTTCATTATCACGAACCAATCCGGTGTGGGCCGCGGCTACTTCACGCGCGAAGCGGTCGAATCGATCCACGCCCACCTCGACGAGGAATTTGGGCGGTCGGGCGTGCGCTTCGATCGGTACTACGTCTGCCCGCATCATCCCGAGGACAACTGCGAGTGCCGCAAACCCAAACCGAAGTTTCTGCTCGACGCCGCGCGGGAGTATGGACTCGATCTGTCGCACTGCTTCATGATCGGCGACCGCGCCAGCGACATCCAGGCGGGACTCAACGCCGGCGTCCAGACCGTGTTGGTGCTCACCGGCGATGGCCGCGAGACGCTCGCCAAACAAGAGGCCCGGCCCGACCACGTCGCCAACGACATCGCCGAGGCCGCCGCGTGGATTCTGGGCCACGACCAATGAACACCGCGGCGCGATCGCGGCCGGCGGCGGACATCCGCCGGCGGGCATCGGAGGGCGCATCTGCACTGTCACGACCGGATGACAATCTTTGTCGCCGCCAGCCTGCTCGCGGCGACAATCCGGTGGCAGTGTCAAGCGCCCTGATACACGGCCCGGCGTATTCCAGAGTTGCATTTTTTCGCGGTTTGCGGAACTGTAGTTGGCGAGGGGTCTGACGATGTCGACATTGCGCGATCCAGATCGTCAAGCACTGGCCAGGCTTCTGGCCGACGATGACGAGCGGATGCTCCAGTTGCTGGAGGAGCGGCTGGCGCACATGGGGGACGAGGCCATTGCGGCCCTGGAGTTCGTCGTCCGCGACGGCGAACCGTCAGCTCAGCAGAACGCCCGGCAGATACTGGGTTCGATTCGCGAGCGGAACGCCTGGCAGGCGTTCTCGGGTTTTTGTGCCACGGGCGGCGACCATTTCGACCTGGAACGCGCCGTCTGGTTGCTGGCCAGGACGCGGTATCCGGAGTTGGACGATTCTCCGTACCGTGTCCGACTCGACCAGATGGCCCGGGAACTTCGCGAACGACTGACGGGACGCGAGACGCCGCGCGGCACGATCGAGGTGTGCAATCGTTACCTCTTCCACACGCTTGGCTACCGCGGCAACAAGCAGGACTATTACGACGCCGACAATTCCTATCTCAATCGGGTGTTGGACCGTCGGCTGGGGATCCCCATCAGTTTGTCCGTGTTGTACATGTTGTTGGGACGCCGGCTCAACCTGCCGTTGGTCGGGGTGGCGATGCCCGCGCATTTCCTGCTCAAATGGCACTCGGCGGACGCGCAATTCCTGATTGATACCTTCCACGAAGGCGCGTTGCTGAACGAGGAGGATTGCCGCGAGCTTTGCGCGCGTCTCGGCGTGGCGTTCCAGCCTGCGTTCCTATTGCCGGCCAGCCCCCGGGTGATCCTGCTGCGGATGTGCAACAACCTCCGCGCCATCTATGCCGAGCGCGAGCCGGGCCGCGCGGAACAGTTGGGTCAAATCATCGGGCAATTGTCGCGCCAATAGGTACCAGGGAGCACCGCCCTCGCGGAAACCAGCTCGCCTGATGCTGCGAGAGTCGATAGTCGTTCGTCAACGCTTCATCAGAAGCGTGCGGGGAGGGCGAAGTTTACCCGCCTCTGGCGGCGCCGCAGGCGACCAGGGCTCCTGCTGAGCCGCGGCGTTGACGGAGAAACCGGTCGGCTCGCCGGGAGGCTCGCCCTCCCAATCAAGGTTGACC
>DATJBF010000091.1:0-47650 GCA_035515475.1 Verrucomicrobiia bacterium | reverse complement strand
TGGCCACATGCACATCGAAAGCTCGATGGTCACCGTCTGGGAATTCGCCAAGACCGTCATGCCGCACGGCACGACGACCATCATGGCCGACCCGCACGAGTTGGCCAACGTTCTCGGCGCCGAAGGCATCGAGTACGTGCTGAAAACGGCCAAGTATCAACCGCTCAGCGTATACGTCATGTTGCCGTCGTGCGTCCCGGCGACCGACCTCGAGACCAGTGGGGCACGTCTCAAGGCTGTGGATCTGTTGCCGTTCCTTGGCAGCCCGTGGGTGCTGGGCCTTGCCGAGATGATGAACTACCCCGGCGTCGTTCACCAGAACGAGGAAGTCGTCGAGAAACTTCGGATCGCCAACGGCAAGGCGGTGGACGGCCACGCCCCGCAGCTCAGCGGCCGCGACCTCAACGCCTACATCGCCGCGGGCATCGGCAACGATCACGAATGCACGACCGTCGCCGAAGCGCGGGAGAAAATGCGGCTGGGCATGACCATCGCCGTCCGTGAAGGCTCGGTGACGCGCGATCTGCTCACGTTGCTGCCGTTGATCAAGCCCGAGAACGCCGACCGGTTCTTCTTCTGCACTGACGACCGCACGCCGTCGGACCTGATTGCTCGCGGTCACATCGATTCGATGGTTCGCGTGGCCATTGGCGCCGGACTCGATCCGGCGCTGGCCGTCCGCCTGGCGTCGCTCAACACGGCGCGGTACTTCGGCCTGCAGCACCTTGGCGCGATTGCGCCCGGCTGGGTCGCGGATCTGCTGGTCCTGTCCGATCTCAAATCGTGCGCCGTCGAACGGGTCTTCAAGCACGGGCATCTCGTCGCCGAGAAGGGTTATCTGCTTGGCAACAAACCCATGAGCGCGATGATCGACGTGCGCAACACCGTCCACGTCCGGCCGCTCCGCGATTCGAGCTTCGCGATCCCCGCGAAAAAGGGCCGGGCCCGGGTCATGGAATTGATTCCGAACCAGATCATCACCCGGCAAATCTTTGCCGAGCCGAAGCGCGACAACGGCCACGTCGTTTCCGACACGCAGCGCGACATCCTCAAGATCGCGGTCGTCGAACGGCACCACGGCACGGGCAACATCGGTCTCGGCCTGACGAAGGGTTTCGGCCTCAAATCGGGCGCGATTGCCGGCAGCGTCGGCCACGACGCGCACAACATCAACGTGGTCGGCACGAACGACGCCGACATGCGCGCGGCGGTCGACCAGATCGTCAAGATGCAAGGCGGCTTTGCCGTGGCCAACAACGGCCAGATCCTCGCCTCCGTCGCGTTGCCCATTGCGGGGCTGCTCAGCAGCAAGACGTTGCCCGACGTGAAGGACGAACTCGACGCGGCCAATCGGGCCACGGCGAAGCTGGGCTGCGCCGTCGAAGAACCTTTCATGGCGCTGTCGTTCATGGCGCTCTCGGTGATTCCGGAGTTGAAGCTCACCGACCTCGGGTTGGTGGATGTGAACCAATTTAAGATTGTGGATTTGTTTGAGACCTAGGGAGACTCCAGCCGTGGCGCTGGCTCGCTGTCTGGCGGCTACGAGGGTTGATGACAACCATGAGGACGACTCGATACATTCCCGACCGAGGCTTGGCGCTGGGTCTCGTTATCCTGTTCGCCAGTCCGGCCCTTTCGCTGGGGCAGGGGACCAACACGGTGGTCCGACTGCCCGGCCCGCGCCCCGACGGCTCGGTGCTTCTGCCAAACCAATGGTCGCTCCGTCCCACCGGGCGACAGATCGAATTGGGCGATTTCCCTGTCAATATTGCCGTGCATCCACGAGGCCGTTACGCCGCGGTTCTGCACAGCGGCTACAGCCGCCACAGCATCATGATCGTGGATTTACTGACGGATACCGTCGTGACGAACGTGCCGCTCGACGAATCGTTTTTTGGGCTCCAGTTCTCCCGCGACGGCACGCATCTGTTCTGCAGCGGCGGCGGTGAAGAGTTGGTCCACGACTTTCGATTCGAGAATGGCGTCCTCTCCGGCCACCACGAAATCCGGCTGCGCGACGTTAAAAAGACCGGCGTTCCAGCCGGCCTCACGATCGATTCCCGGGCGCGCGAACTCTACGTGGCGAACGTTTATGGACAAAGCGTCTCGCGCGTCGATCTGGCGACGGAGAAGGTCACGGACATTCCACTGTCGGCCGGCCAAAGCACGAACGCGGTCGTATCCGCCGGCAATCCCGACGAGCTACACCCGGCGGCACCCGAGAACGAACTGAATCACGTCGGCGATTTCCCGTTTGCGTGTTGTCTCGATACAAAGCGCCGCCGGCTTTATGTCAGCCTGTGGGGCAACGCAGCGATCGCCGTCATCGATTTGAAAACCGAGAAGCTCATCGCGCGGTGGCCGACGCAGGAGCAGCCAAACGAGATGGTGCTCGCGGAGTCGGGCAAGATTCTCTTCGTGGCCAACGCGAACCGCAACACGGTCACCGTGATCGACACCGCGACCGGCCGAGCACTCGAGACGCTCACCGGTTCACTTTACCCGAACGCCCCGGCAGGCTCGACGCCCAACAGCCTCGCGCTCTCGCCTGACGGACGCACGTTGTTCGTCGCCAATGCCGACAACAACAATCTCGCCGTGTTCGACGTACGCCGGCCGGGGCACAGCCGCTCCCTCGGTTTTATTCCGGTCGGCTGGTACCCGACCTCGGTGCGGGTGACGCCGGACGGCCGACACCTGCTTGTCGCCAACGGCAAGGGAGTCATCCCGCGGCCGAATCCAAACGGTCCCCAACCCGGCCGGAAACCTGCCGCCGAAACCCGGCCGGAGTATATTGCGCAACTCTTGCGCGGCACACTCAGTGTGATCGATCTGCCGTCTCGGGCCAAATTCGAAAAGGAACTGGCTGCCTACACGGCGCAGGCCTACGGTTGCAGTCCGATCAGACCCGACGCGTCCGTCACGGCAACGCGTCCGGCGGACAATCCGATCCCGCTCGCCCCGGGAGATCCCAGCCCGATCCAGTACTGCATTTACATCATCAAAGAGAACCGCACGTACGATCAGGTCCTTGGCGACCTGCCGCGAGGCAACGGCGACACCAACATCTGTTTGTTCCCCGAAAACGTTACGCCGAACCATCACCAACTGGCCCGCGAATTTGTGCTATTCGACAATTTCTATGCCGACGCGGAAGTCAGCGCGGACGGTCACGAGTGGAGCATGGGCGCGTATGCGTCCGATTTCGTCGAGAAGACGTGGCCCCTTGAATACGGTCACAACCAGCGGGGCAAGTATGTCTATCCGGCGGAAGGCATCTTCCCCATGGCCACGCCGGCGGGTGGTTATCTGTGGGACCACGCCGCCGCCGCCGGTGTGAGTTACCGCAGCTACGGCGAATTCGTCGCCAACGGAAAGACGCCCGCCGATCCATCCATTCCGCGCGTTAAAGCCCTGCGCGGCCACATCGACGAAGGCTATCGCGGTTTCGATCTGGACTATCCCGACGCGAAGAGGGCCGACCGCTTCATCCGCGAACTGGAGCGATTCGAACGCGAAGGCGACATGCCCCGCCTCCAAGTCGTCCGCCTGCCCGGCGACCACACTTACGGGGTGCGCGCCGGCAAGAGAACCCCCAGTGCTTGTGTAGCCGACAATGACGCGGCGCTCGGTCGGGTCGTGGACGCGTTGTCACGCTCGAAGTTCTGGCCGCAGACGGCCATGTTCGTCGTCGAAGATGACGCGCAGAACGGTTCGGATCACGTCGACGCCCATCGCACCGTGGCTTTTGTCGTCAGCCCCTATGCGAAGCGCGGCTACGTGGATTCCGTAATGTATTCCACCAGCAGCATGCTGCGGACGATCGAATTGATCCTCGGCCTCAAACCGATGTCGCAATTCGACGCCGCAGCCGTCCCGATGTTCAGCGCTTTCCAAGCCGTACCAGATTTGCGGCCGTACACGGCGCTCCCGCCGCAGATCGATGTGAACGAACTCAACACCAAGACGACCTGGGGCGAACGCCAATCCCGCACCATGGATTTCTCCAGGGAAGACGCCGTCGACGATTTGCTCCTCAACGAAGTCATCTGGCGCGCCGTTCGCGGCGACGATTCCCCGATGCCGCCTCCGATCCGGGCCGGCTTTGTGCACGGCGGCAACGGCGCCGATGATTGACCGGCCGCACGCGCAGGCCGGTGGGGCCCGGCCCCGTCAGGCCGAGCCTGACGAGACAACGCGCGGCGTCTATTTGAGGATGGTGAATCCGCCGATCAACGGGAGTTGCTTCATCTGGCCGTTGACGGCGTTGATGACGCCCATGATGACGCACACGAACACGAAGACCCAGCCGACCGGCAGGATGACGTGCCAGCCAATGACGGGGATCAGGCCGCCCGCGATCTGCAGAGCAAACCCCACGATCAGCAGGATGAGTTGCTGGTTGGCGTGAAACTTGGCGAACGGGCTGTTCTTCGACGATTCGATTACCAGCGGGAGGAAGAACAGGATGGGGATGATGTACCCGACGATGGCCAACGCTTTGTTGCTCTCGGCGTCGGATTTGTCAGCGCTGGGCGCTGGGGCCGGTGGCGGTTGGTCTGGCATAAGGTTACTCCGATCCTTTCGTTGGGGTTAACGGGGAGCGAGAGAATCGCGGTCGGTTTCGCTGTTCGTCCACGCTGATTGTCAGGGCGCACGGGCCTTCGGAAGACGTCACCGTCGCCGGCATCGAACGCCGACATGCATGCTGGTTGATCAGTAGCATGGGCCCCCTGGTTCGTTGAGGTTTGTAACCTGCTCTGACCGTCGAGGCAAGCGGATTTCCCACACGGCCCATGGGACGCGGTTCGCGCTCTCATTCAGCCGGCGCCGCCCGTGCCGGCGTCATTTTCTTTCGATCAGGCAGAGTTGGTAGGCGAAGGACGGGTTCTCGTGCGAGCCGAGCCCCGTATCGTCGGTGGAAACCAGGAACGCCTTGCCGTCCTTGATCACGTGATCGTGGAGGGTGCCGGTCTTGACGTAGCTCCACAGGATCTTGCCGTTCTTCGGCACGAGGCAGTGAAGGCTGTGGAAGCTGGCGTAGGGCCCGGCGCTCGCCAGGAGGCGCACCTCGCTTGTGGAGTCGAACACAAAGATGGCATTGGGCGCGAACACGACCTCTCGGCCGATGTTGCGCACGCCCCAGGTCGTCTTGCCGGTTTTCGGATCGAGCCGCAGGAACGCCGTGACCGGCGCCTGCGGGTCAATGGGTGCCGCGCCCACGACCTCCGTGGTCGTGATGTCCGCGATGCGAAACTTTTTCGCCTCACTGGCGGCGAATTCCGACCGCGGAATGGCCAACGTGGCGTAAACGACTCCATCCGGGCCCACGTAGAGCCGTTCGGCGCGGAGGCGATCGCGCGACCACCGTTGCTTTCCGGACTTCGCATCGAGGGCCACGACGTGGTTCTTGATGGCGACGGCGAACGTGCCGCCTCCTGCAGCCAGCAGTTGGGGCGTGGCAGGAAGCGTGACACGCCACGCCGGTTCCGTGCCGCCGGCAAACGCGAGCAATTCGTGCCCGGCGGTCACGCACAGGAGGTCATCGACTTGTTCGATGCGTGGGGTGCCGGCGAGCGCCAGCGTGGTTTGGCCCTGGGGCGCGCCCGAAGCCAGCGCGTGGAACTGCAGCACGTAGTTCTTGGTGGGACCGGGCGGTTGGCTTTCGTCGTTGCCACCGGCGGTGTCGATGTCCCAACTTCCCTTGGCCATGGCTTCCTGGATTTTCTTGTACATCGCTCCCTTGAACGCGGCGACGTCCAACCCGCCGGCGGTGGGCACTTCGGATTCGCCTCCGCCCCCGGCGGCGGACGGCGTCGGCTCCGCGGTCAGAGTCACGAGGCGGCTGTCGGCCGTCAGTTGCGCGGTGGCAAAATCCCCGGCGTCGGGCTTGGACCAGAGTTGCGAACCGTCGTCGAGCGCCCAGCAGATGGCGCGCGAGGGTGGGTGGACGTTACGCGTGTAGGCTGCGGTGACAATTCCGAGAACGCGGTCTGGCGTGGCGGCCACGCGTGACAAGAGACTGGTCGGCTCGAAGAATTTCCATTTCACGTCGCCCGTTTGTGCGTTCAGGGCGACAAGCTGACGGCCGGATTGGACGACGATGGTGTCGCCTTTGACGTCCACCATGCGCAACGGGTCGCGGAACTTGGATGGATCGAACGTGTACTCGGAATCGAGAGAAGGAACGGGTTTGGGCCCGCTATAGGGTTCTTCAAGGGGGCGGAGATCGACTTTCCAGAGATTCTTCTTGGTCGTGAGGTCGACCAGACTCAGTTCGTCGTTGGCTTGGACGAGCGTGCGGGTGGGATCGAGCATCACCGTGGAAAAGCTCGTCTCGGTGGACATGACTTCTAGGCTGGCGGTGACTTGGGGACGCGGCCCCCATTTGGCTTGATAGACCAGGAAGCCGGCGTAGCCGATACCGGCCAACGCAGCCAGCAGCGCGACGGACTTGACCAGCTTGCTGAAGATGTGCACCGCGCGTTCCATTTTCTCGTCACCGGCGCCGATGGCTTCCGTGTCGGTGGCCATCGTCGGTTCGGCGGCGCTGACGGCGGCGCGGCAGGCGTCGCTGCAGTAGTAGCCGTTCTCCCGAACGCAGGTCATGCACAGCGGTTTGCCGCAGTTCATGCAGTTCTGCGTGGCGGCCTCGCCCGGATGGTTGACGCAGTCGACGGCGAACCCCGGGCCCCCTGATTGGGGCGGGCTGGCGTCCGCTTCGACGGGGAGTTGTTCCGCCTGAGCGATGATGTCCGACGCGCGCGTCCCGCATCGGGGGCAGCGCACGCGCTGGGCGACCTGTTCGTTGACCACTTCGAAGGTCGCACCGCAGGAGCAGGTGATCTCAATCATGGGTTTTTCCTTTCCATTTGAACTCTTTGCGGAACATGAGGTTGGGGTAGGGCGCGGGAGTGTGGCCGGCCGAGGGCGTTGCTGCGGGAGCGGGTGCGGCGGACATCTTGCGGGTCATCGACTGCAATTCTTCTTCGATGATGCCCATCTGCGTGGACCAGCCCTGGTCACGGTAGAACGACAGCGCATCGCGCAACACGTCCTGCGCTCGTCGGGCCATGCCGGTGCATTCCCAGCACAGCGCCCACTTCGTGTACGCCTCGGCGCAACGCGGGTAGCGGGTGGCCAACTGCTGATACGCCTCCATGGCCGGATACCATTTCTGCCTGTAGAACAGGTGGTCGGCGTCTTTCATCAGGTATTCCTCTTCGCCGAGTCTCCATTCGCGCGTGCTCAGCGCGGCGACCAGGCCGAGCGCGAACCCGCCGATGTGACCCCAATACGCCACCTGCGCACCGCCGGCGCGCAGGGCCATGACGCCAAACACGAGTTGCAGACCGATCCAAAAGCCGATGAAGAACAAGGAACTGATGCGGGTGATGCCTTGCCGCATGATGAACGGTACGGGAATGAACGCGCCGAACCACATGCGAATCTTGAACCGCGGAAAGCGCACCACGTAGTAGCCGAGCAACGCCGAAATGGCGCCCGAGGCGCCGACGACCGGTTCGTTGAGGTTCGGAAAACGTCCGACGATCGCCGTGCCCCAGTACAGCAGTGCGGACGCGAGGCCGCCGACGAAGTAGAGCAGCAGAAATTTGCCACGACCGAGTACATCTTCGAGGTCGCTGCCGGCAAACCACAGGTAGACCATGTTCCCACCGATATGCAGCACGCTGTTCGCGTAATCCGTCCATTGCGCCTCGGACTCGGTCGGCCATCCCATGTGCAGGAACATATGGGTCAGGAACTGCCACGGTCGCGGGTGCGCCGCGACAAAGCCGAACGTCTCGGCGATGTGCCGGTAGTTCAGAACATTCGAGACGACGTAGATCGCCAAGTTGGCGGCGATGAGCGATAGCGTGGCCGCAGGAAGATGCGTGCGGTCGTGGTCGGAGCCCGTCGGTATCAGCAGGGCGAACATGGCACAGACCTCACCGGCGCCTCATATTGCCCGAACCGGGGGCGGGAATCAAACGCCAATTTGAGAGACTCTTGAGCGGATTGGCGTCAGCGCGAGGGGCGGGAACACCGGGGCGTTGGGGGCGGCGACCATCTGCGGGCGGCAGGATGCGCCGTCGCCGCCGGTCTCACGCTTACTCGACCGCTCGAACGGTGTAGCCGCCGGACTTCTTGTCGGGTTCCAGTTTCAGGAGGCTGCGGTTCTGCATTTCCAGCAGCAGATCGTTGAACGAGCGGAACCCATAGGCGCGCTCGTTGAAGCCGGGGTGTCGACGCTTGATGGCCTGCTTGATCATGGAACCATAGACGGGATCATCCTCGTTCCGTTCTTCCGTGAGGGCTTCGAGCGTTTTCGTCACCAGGTCGAATGCGTCGGCAACGGGAGGGCGCGCCGGAACTTTGGTTTCGCTCTCGACCGCTTTGGCGACGCTGACGGTGGGTTGCGTCGTGCCGCGCTGACGGCCCTTCGGCGGCTGCGGCCGGACCAGGTCGTCGTAGTAGATGAATTCGTCGCAGTTGTTGATGAACAGATCGGCGCTGGAGTTTTTGACGCCGACGCCGATGACGGTCTTGGCGTTCTCGCGCAACTTACTGACCAGCGGCGAGAAATCGGAGTCGCCGCTGATGATGACAAAGGTGTCGACGTGACTCTTCGTGTAACAGAGGTCGAGTGCGTCCACCACCATGCGGATGTCGGCCGAGTTCTTTCCGGACTGGCGCACATGGGGGATCTCGATCAGTTCGAAGGCCGCCTCGTGCAAGCCACGCTTGAACACTTTGCCGCGTTCGAAATCGCAGTAGGCCTTCTTGACGACAATGTGCCCCTTGAGCAGGAGGCGTTCGAGTACCTTCTGGATATCGAACTGTGGATAATGGGCGTCGCTCGCCCCCACCGCGATGTTCTCCAGATCGAGGAACACCGCCATGGTCGCATTGGTGTCTTGAGCAGCCATTGAATTGTGGGCGCTAGTTTACTGCTGTCGCAGCCATTATGCACGAGGAATCGCGAGAGGCGGTCCGGGCGGTCACCGGTCTCAAGATGCGTTCCTTGTGGTCGGCATTGGATTATCCCACCCGATGCCGTGTCAGGCCCGCGGAGTGCCCGACGGAATCGGCCGCCGCGGTCAGGGTGACGGCCGATCGAGCAGGCGGACTTCGCGCTGCGGGAACGGGATTTCGATCTGGCTGGCGCGGAAACGTTCGACGATAGCCTGATAAATCTCCAGTTGTGCCGGGCCGTAATCCGGCACCGCCACCCACGGTTTCACGCTGATCGAGATGGCAGAGTCGCCCAGGTTGGTGATGCCGACGACGGCGGCGGGCTCCTTCAACACGCGCGGGTTCGACGTGAGGATTTGGCGGACGGTGGCGAGCGCCCGGTTCAGGTCGGCGTTGTACGCCACGCCGACGCTGAGATCGAGTTGCCGGATTCTGCCGTAATTGTGCAGGATCTCGCCGACGATCTTGCGGTTGGGAATGACGACGCTGGATTGGTCGGCGTGCAGCAGCGTGGTCGAGAACAACTCGATCGAGGTGACCTGGCCATAAACGCCGAGCAATTCGATGTATTCGCCGACCCGGTAAGGTTTGGTGAAGATGATCGTCAACCCCGCGACGAGGTTGCCCAGCACGCCCTGCATGGCCAGGCCCACGCCGACACCCGCGACGCCGATGCCCGCGATGAGCGGGGCGATCTGGACGCCGAACTTGTCCAGCGCCAGCACGATCGCCAGCGCGAAAACCAGCAGGGACACCACCCGCACGATGAGGATGCGGATCGGCGGTTCCAACTCTTGTTTTTCCAGCCAGCGGCCGGTCAGTTTGCCGGTCCAGCGGGCCACCAGCGCGCCGACCCCCAAGATGATGAACGCGCCGACGATTTGAAAACCGTACCGAATCAGGAAATCAACAACGGTGTCTTTCCAGGTCGCCATTCGTGGCGTTTATCTTTCGCCGGTCGGCCCGGTGTCAATTCCGAAGTGGCGGGCAGAGCGGTACCCGGTGCGATGGGCGCTGCCGCCGCGCTGCGGTCCGGCTCGCGCCGGCGGAGGTCAGCGCGCCGGTTCCGGGGCGGCGGAACCGGCGGCGGCCGGCGGCGATTGCGGCGGGACCAACTGGTGGACGACCACGGCCGAGACGGCGCACACGGCCGCGCCGAAAGCCACGGCGAACGGCGCGCTCGTCGCGTGGGCGATGGCTCCGGCCAGCAGACTGCCCACGGGGCTCAAGCCGATAAACGCCAGCGAGTAGATGCCCATCACCCGGCCGCGGAGTTCATCGGGCGTGCGCATCTGCACGGACGTGTTGGCCGTTGCGAAGAACAGCAGCATGAACCAGCCCGAACACACCAGCGCCAGCCCGGAGAGCCACGCGGTTCGCGACAACGCAAATACGAACAGCATCACCGAAAAACCAGTCAGTCCGCCAAACACGAGCCGGCGCCGGTTCGGGTAGTGGCCGAGCGAGGCGAGCGTCATCGCACCGGTGAACGCCCCCACGCCATTCAGTGCCATTAGATAGCCATAGCCTTTCGCGCCGACGTGCAACACGTCGCGGGCAAAAACCGGCATGAGCACGGTGTACGGCCAACCGAAGAGGCTGACGATGGCGACGAGGATGATGATCGTGCGCGTGACGCGGTTGCCCGCGACGTGGCGGAACGCTTCGGCGGTGGCCTGCCACACGGACGGATGATTCGTCTTCGGCGCGACGGCGGGAAGCCGCATCGCCAGGTATCCGACGATGACGGCGATGAACGAAACGCCATTGAGGAAGAAGCAGCCGGCGAGGCCGACCACGCCGATCAAGATGCCCGCCAATGCCGGACCGAAGATGCGGGCTCCGTTGAACACCGACGAGTTCAGTGCGATGGCGTTCATCAGGTCTTCTTTGCCCACCATATCGACCACGAAACTCTGCCGGGTGGGAATATCGAAGGCGTTGACAATGCCCAGCATCAGTCCCAGCGCCGCGACATGCCACACCCGGACCACGTGGAAATACACCAGGGCCGCCAGGATAAACGCCAGCGACATCGCGCTGAACTGCGTCGCGACCAGAATCCGCCGCTTGTCGCTGCGGTCGGCCACCACGCCGCCCACGAGCGTGAGCGCCGTGACCGGGAGTGTGTTCAGGAAGCGGACGAACCCGAGCAGGAACGCCGAGTTGCTGAGCTGATACACGAGCCAGCCTTCGGCCACCATCTGCATCCACGTGCCGATCAATGAAACCAGTTGCCCGCTGAAGAAGAGTTGATAGTTGCGGTGCCGGAGCGCCGAGAACGTTTTGCGCCAGCTAATCCCTCCAGTAACCACGCGCCGCGGTTGGGCCAAAGCGTCGGCGGGAACAGTGACTACGGTGGGCCCGTTGCCCTCGGATACTGATGTTGGTTCGCTCACGATGTGAAGTTCCGAAGAATTAACTGGAAACGGTGGCAGAAAGCAATCGCGTGTTGTTCAAATCGCATTTCCACGCCGGCAACGCCGATCTTCGGGGTCACGCTGTGGTAGGGACACGCTGCGTCGTGTCCAGGCCGCGTCGCAGCGCGGCCCTACCAAGGATGAGGGTGAAACATTCAGCAGGTTTTTTGGTTGCGCCGCTCTTACCCGCCTTCCACCAGAATCTTCGCGGCGGCGGTAGTGCCCAGGGTCGTGACGGACCGCCCTTTTGGCCGAATGGTCACCGAATCGGCCAGCTTATCGCGCGCTTCGATTACCACCTGCGTGCCCGGGGTCAGCCCGAGCCGATCCAAGGTCTGTAAGAAAGCTGCGTCCTGCCCGGTTACCCGCGCGATACGGACCGGCTGGTGGAGTTCGCACTCGGCGAGACTGGTCAGTGTTGCGGACGCCAGTTGGCCCTTCGCGCCGGGAATCGGGTCGCCGTGCGGATCGAACTGCGGATGGCCGAGAAGTTCGTCGATTTTGTTGAGCACCTTGTCGGAAATCGCGTGTTCGAGTTCTTCGGCTTCCTCGTGCACTTCCGACCAATCCAGCCCGAGCACGCGCACCAGGAACAACTCGACCAGCCGGTGCCGGCGGATGACGCTCAGCGCGTGTCGCTCGCCTGCCGCGGTCAACCGCACACCGTCGCGCGGTTCGTATTTTACCAGGCCGCTGTCCGCGAGTGCTTTCACCATGGTCGTCGCCGTGCCCGGCGTCACGCCCAGCGCCTGGGCCAGCTTGCCCATGGGGAGCAGGCCACTGCCGGCGTCGTGTTGTTCGGCGTACAGGTGCTTGAGATAATTCTCGACGGTCGACGACAGCGACGTGGTCGGGGGAATGACCGAGTCTGTGGTCCGGGACAACATGGCGAGCCAGTGTAGACGACGGATTGACAATTTGCAACCTTCCGATTATAAGTTTTGAGCTATCAAAGTAGATTCTTAGAGCTATGAAAGATATGCAATCTAAACCAGACAAAGGCGTAACCACCGGGGTGCAGCATTCCCCGGGGGATACCGGGACCCCGTCGCACCGGAGCCACTTGTCGCTCGAGGACGTCCACAGTTCCATCGAAGTGCCGCACCACAAGGAGGGGTTCTGGAAACATTGGCGGGCGTTTGTCGGGCCGGCCATTCTGGTCAGTGTCGGCTACATGGATCCCGGCAACTGGGGTACCGACCTGCAGGGCGGGGCGCAGTACAAGTACGGGCTGTTGTGGGTGGTGGGGCTGGCCAGTCTGATGGCGATCTTCATGCAGGTGATTTCCGCCCGGTTGGGGGTGGTGACCGGCAAAGATCTCGCGCAGTGCTGCCGAGATTGGTATCCGCGCTGGACGCGGTGGCCGAACTGGCTGTTGTGCGAGGTGGCCATCGGTGCCTGCGATCTGGCGGAGGTACTCGGCAGCGCGGTCGCCCTCAATCTCCTGTTTCACATTCCGCTGTTGTGGGCGGTGATCATTACCGGATTCGACGTGCTGCTGTTGCTGGGGCTGCAGCGGTTCGGGATGCGGACGATCGAAGCGGTTGTCGTCCTGCTGGTGGCGACGATCGGGGTCTGCTATTTCATCGAGATTTTCGTGCTACCGCAGACCCAGCCGAGCTTTCTGGAGATGGGGCGGGCGATGGTCGCGCCGAACTTCCGTCAATCCGGGATGATCTACATTGCCATCGGCATCATTGGCGCGACGGTGATGCCCCACAACCTCTACCTGCATTCGGCACTCGTTCAGAGCCGGAAGCTGCAGAAAGATGAGGCGTCGGTTCGCCGTGCGATCCAGTTCAACACCATTGACTCGACGGCGGCGTTGAGCGTCGCCTTTCTGGTGAACGCGGCGATTCTGGTGCTGGCCGCCATGGTGTTCTTCGGCAAAGAGAGCGTGACGGAGGCTGGCGGACAGGTGATCCGGTTTGCTCCCGACAGCGATTGGATTCGGGTCGCCTATTTGACGCTGGCGCCGTTGTTGGGGACCGCCGCGGCCAGCACGCTGTTCGCGGTGGCGCTGCTGGCGAGCGGACAGAGCAGCACGATTACCGGCACCTTGGCCGGGCAGGTGGTGATGGAAGGGTTCATGCATTGGCGGATCAAGCCGTGGGTGCGACGGCTGATTACGCGCACGCTGGCCATCCTGCCGGCGGTCTTCATCATCGGTTTGCGCGGCGACAGCAGCGTAACGGATCTGTTGACGCTCAGCCAGGTCGTGCTCGCGCTGCAACTGCCGTTTGCGATGTTCCCGCTGCTGCATTTCACCAGTTCCCGCAAGCAAATGGGGGCGTGGAAGAACGGTTGGTTCTTGCTGGCAGCCGGCTGGACAAGTGCTATCCTGATTACCGTTTTGGATGTGTACGGTCTGCCGGACTCGCTCAAAGTGGCGTGGCAGATCATCACCGGCGGGTGAGAGACGCGTCGACGACAAGGAGCGCCCATGTACAAAACCATTCTGGTGACGTTGGACGGCACCGCGAGCGACCGGGCGATTATCGAACACGTCAAGAGTTTGGCCCAGGCGATGCACAGCCGCGTCGTGCTGCTGCACGTGGCGGATGGCTGGGCGGCGCGCACCTACGGGGCCGACGCCGTCAGTCCCGAGGTCACCCAGGACAAGGCGTACCTGGCGACGGTTCGATCCGAGTTGCAGGCGGCGGGCGTCCCGGCCGACGCCGAGTTGGCGTACGGCGAACCCGCCGACGAAATTATCAAGTGGGTGGAGCAGAAGGGCTGCGATCTGGTGGCCATGAGCACCCATGGACATCGTTTTCTGGCCGATCTGTTTCTCGGGTCGACGTCCCGACAAGTCCGGCACAGCATCAGTGTGCCGGTGCTGCTGCTGCGGGCCAGGTAAGGTGGTCGCGAGTAGCGAGCAGCGGTGGGTGCAGGGATTGATGGGTCGGCCTCGGTCGCAGAAGCGGCGCAACTGCGGCACGCCGGCGCGCCCCGCGCCACGACCGCCAGCCAGATAGCCGCGGCAGAGGCGACGTGGCGAGAACAAGCGGAGAAAATATATGAGAGGACGTTTGGTGGTTGTGTTGTGCGCGGGCCTGAGCGTCGCCACAAGCGTTTGGGCCCAGTCCGGACCGTATGTGGCTCCCGAATATTTCCATTGGCGCGAAAGCTATCGGAACATCGATGTCACGGAGACAGGCTGGAGGGTCGTTCTTGGCTACCGGGAACGGGGGCAGAGAGAGCGGTCGGGAATCGTGTTTCCCGGCGACTTCCGCGTGTACGGGGGCACGGCGGACTACGACGGTTTTCTTCAGACGTCGCACGGGTTGATACCGCACAAGACGCAAACCGATTACGCGGGATTAGCAGCGGAGGTCGGTGTGGGTTATCAATGGCGATTGGGAACCGACTATACCTTAACCCCCTATGGATCCGTCATCGGGGATTTCTGGTGGCGAGGGCTGCAAGGCCAAGGCGGTTATGACGAACTTTGGTGGACCGTTCCTCTCCGCGTCGGGCTCGAACTTGGGGCGCCGGGCAATCACGGGTGGCTGGCTGGTGTCAGCCTGAAAGCTCCGGTGTACACCCAGGTGAGTTCGGACGATATCCCGGGAATCGGGTCGTCGACCTCTCATCCGAAAACGAAGCTGAGTGGCGACGCCGAACTCGGTTACCGTCTCAACAAACGGCTGTCACTACTCGGCTTTTTTGAAAGCTACTGGTTCGGGAGATCGAGTGTAAATTCTTCGGGTGTGTTCCAGCCCGAAAGCAAGATGTACACTGCCGGGCTGAAGGCGGTTCTCCACTTCTAGCGTCGGTCTTCCGTTGCGGGTAGGAGTCCGCCAGGATCCCTGGTCCCGATGTGTTGACGATTGGGTTCCGCTGTTGCGCTTCGGGCATGCACGGGCCCGCCCGTCGTAGAACTGTCAGTCGTGGAACTCCCCGCGAAGCCGCAGTTGATTCTTGGGGTGAGATAACGGGAAATCCGTCGCGCGGGCAGGGGCCAGTGTTTTTGATTCGACGGCAGGGCCACCGGGTCGGCCAGAGACCCGTAATCGGGGCCATTTTGTGCAATTGACTCCGTCTGCGAAATCGCCTAAAGGATGGGGTGCGTCGGGTGGTTTGGACGCACCAGCGTAGGAGAAGCGGATGAAACGGACCGGAGAAACATCGCCAATTACAATCTCGACAATGCATGTGCCGCAGATGCTGAACGAGGCGTATCACTACGAAGACCCGTCTTGTGCTTTTTCGCGTGGCATGCGGTGTCGGCTGGGCGATACCGTGCTGTTGTTTCTATCGGGCACTGCCAGTGTGGACCATCGTGGTCGCTCGATTCACGCCGGCGATTTCAAAGCGCAGGCGCGCCGCATGTACGCCAATCTCACCGCGCTGCTTGAATCGGAGGGAGCCACGTGGCACGACGTCGTAAAAATCCTGATTTTCATCGCCGACATGCGGTACTACCGGGCGTTCAACGAGGTGCGCACCGCGTTTTTTCGGTCGCAGCGGCTCAGGCAATTACCGGCCAGTTCGTGCGTCGAAGCCCGTCTCTGCCGGCCCGACCTGATGCTCGAGTCGGAACTGATCGCCGTGTTACCGGTCAGTCGCGCGAAGTCCCGGAAGAAGCGCAAATAACGCCTGGACTTCACCAGGTTCTGGCCCCACACCATGAACAAGCTCGTGCAGCTCTGGCAGACGGCAGTGGGCCGACGGGGGTCCCAACCGGCGATCATCGAGGCCGATTCGGGCCGGATTTGGACGATGGCCGAGGTGGCCGCGGAAGCGCAGCAACGGGCCGAGCGGTTGCCCCTTCACGTCCGAGGGCAATGGATCGCATTTTGTCTTCCCAACAGCGCCGAATGGTTCGTGCGGTTTCTGGTGGTCCAGCACCGACGGGCTGCCGCCGTGCCGTTGGACCCGTCGCTTACGTCCGAGGCGCAGGAGTACGCGGCCCGGGCCCTGGGTGCGCAATTCCTGTGGGGCCAGGGTGGTTTGCGACGGCTGGGGCGGACGACGAAGCCATTGCGGAGTGTTTGCTGTATCAAGGCCACCTCGGGGACATCCGGCAAACCGAAAGCCATCCCATGCCCGGCCGGACACCTGGTCAGCGATGGCCGGAACATTCTTCGCACGATGGGGATTCGCGCGGCGGATCGCAATCTCGCCAGTATTCCCCTGGGTCATTCCTACGGACTCGGCAATCTGGTGATGCCGCTGTTGATGCAGGGGACGGCGGTGGTTTGCGCCCAGACATTCGTGCCCCGGCAGATTCTTCAGTTGATCGGACGGCATGAGGTCACAGTTTTCCCGACTGTGCCGGCGGTTCTTCGAGCGCTGGCGCAACTGGACGGCGTGACCAAACCGCCGAGTCTGCGGCTGGTGATTTCCGCGGGCGGGCCGTTGTCCCCGGACGTGGCGCGGCAATTTGATCAACGCTACGGCATCAAGGTCCGCAATTTCTATGGATCCTCGGAAACGGGGGGCATTTGTTACGACCGCACGGGTAATGCCGGGCTCAGCGGCCGGAGCGTTGGCAAACCTTTGGCCGGCGTGACGGTGCGCGTTCGCCGAGATGGGCGCGTCGCCGTCTGCGGGGCGGGCAGTGCCACGCTGCCTGATCTCGGTGAGTGGAACCGCTACGGCGAGTTGCGCTTGCTGGGGCGCGTGGGACAGGTGGCCAACATCGCCGGCAAGAAGGTCACGCCGTTGGAAGTCGAACGCGCGTTGCGCGGCCTGCCCGGCATCCGAGACGTTTGGGTCACCGTGTTGAAAGACAGACATGGCGACGATTTTCTGGCCGCCGCCGTCGAGACCGAACGCGAGCGGCACGCGATTGAGATGGAATTGCGGCAGAGCCTGCCGGCGTGGAAACTGCCGAAGGCATTTCACCTGGCGGCCAGCTTACCCCGGTCTGATCGGGGCAAGGTTCACACGGAGGAACTCAAGGCGCGGCTCAGCGTCAGCCTGCCTTGAGCCACCACCTCCGAGCCGATGCGCAGGACGGCCTCGAACTGCGCCAGCGCCCCGAAGTCTTTCTCCAGGCTCACTTCAATTTCCAGCGTCTGGTCGGGCAACACCGGTTTAATGAATCGAAACTGCGTTACGGCGGCGAGAAAGGCGGTACCCGGTTGTTGCCACAGCGCGCCCGCCGACTGGGCGGCGCATTCCACCAACAACACCCCGGGCATCAGCGGGTTGCCGGGGAAATGGTCGGCAAAGAACGGCGCGGCCGGGTCGAGCCATTTGCGTCCACGTCCCCGCTTGGCCGGCTCGATCAGTTCGAACGAATCCACGAACGAAAACCCGGGGCCGTGCGGCGTCAGCTTCATTGTTTCGGTACCTCGAACACCGCGCCATCGAGCGGCTGGTTGCGGCGGGGATTGTGAAACTCGTAGAGGATGTACCCGCCCAGAATCAGGCCAATGCGCATCGACCGGACGTCCATGGCGGGCCAGTCGATCACGTTGTCCACGGATCGCAACGGAAACAGTTGCGTGGGATGTTTGGGCCGGAGCGTGGCGATCCGCGCGTCGTTGGTTGTTGTCGTGCTGATATCAAACAGGCCGGCGAAATTCGTGCAGCCATTCTGGAAGAAGCTCAAGAGAAATTGGACGTTCTGCGTCGGTTTGCCATCGTGCACCGCCAATTTGTATTTCACCAATCGTTTTCTGTCACGCTTGATGTACAGTTCGTCGCCCCGCACCAGCACGAGTTCGGGAGCGGGATTGGTAAAGACGATGGCGAGAAAGCTCGGGGCCTGATAGCTGATGTGGCCCAGGCTCTCGACGTGCCGGGGCGGAAAAGTCCAGTGGAACGTCTGCTTCAGGTCGGCCTCGAACGTTTGCGTGGCAGTCTGATGCTCGACGAACGCGTCGGCGTGGGTCCCGGCCCGGGAGGCGGTCACGCTGCCGGCGACGAGTAGGGCTGCGACAAGGGCGCAAATTGATACCATTGATCGGGATGTCGGCATATCGTTTCACGAAAACGGTCGGCAATTTCCAGGGTGAGTTGGCGGACGGTCGCGGCGTGATCTTGGCCGGGCGACTCCAGGTAGAGCGGGGATTGGGCTTCCACCGTGTACTTGCCGTTGGCTGATGCCACGATGGTCGTCGGCACCAAGGGCGCGCCGGACAGCAAACTCAGCCAGGCGGGACCAGTCGAGAACGGCACGCGACCGTGCGGGAAATCCACCAGAATCGCGTCGTCCCCCCGGTGCGGACGGTCGACGAGCATGGCCACGCATTTTCCCTGGGCGAGCTCGCGCGTGATGGCGACGAAACTGAATTCGCCACTGCCCACCTCCAACGTTTCCGCCCCCCACTGTCTCCGGTAGGCCGCCCGCCATTCATTCAGTGCCGGGTCCGGTTCCGGCAACGACAGCACGACGAGTGGCAGTTGAAATTCTTCCAGCAACAGTCCGCCCAACTCGAACAATCCGGTGTGGACGGTCACCACCAACACGCCTTTGCCGCCGGCCAGGGCGGTTTGGATGTGCTCAAATCCCCGGCGCGAGTCGATCAACGCCAGCGCGTCTTGTTTGGTCCGCGCCCCGAGTTGGAAGTAATCGGCCATGGTCGCGCCGAAATTGCGGAATGTGCGGCGGACGGCCGGCCCCGCAAGCTGCGGTCCACACAGCAAGGCGAGGTTCTGGCGAACCGTCGCCTGCGCCTGCGGATGCGTCAGCCGGTAAAACTCGGCGACGGTGCGGGCCAGGCCGCGGGCGCCGTTGAGTCCGAGTAGCCGCGCGGCGAGCACGCCGGCGTCGAACCAGGAGGCCCGGTACAGCATTTGGGAGTAATGCGGTTTCAAGTATCGGAATAATCCAATTGCGGCACGATCGGCCGACGGCGATGGATCGCGCAAACGAGGTGAAACGCCTTCAGCCGCCACCACATGTCGAACGAGGCGCGCGTGTTCCCCGCCAGGATCGAGTTTACGGCTTGGACCATGTGGAAATGGGGTTGCGGATTCATGAACACCTCGAAGGCGCGATTATCGTAATACATCTGAATCATCGCGCGATAGATGTCCAGGAACCGGCGCAAGTCGCGGCCGTACCGGCGCTGTTCGCCGGCCGTCAGCGCGCGCTGCTGCGCGTCTGCTCTGAGAATCAACTGTGCGGCCATCTGGGCCGACCTGGTGGCGATGTACACGCCGGACGAGAAGATTGGATCGATGAACCCGCCCGCGTCGCCGACCAAGACCGCCCGGTCCGTGGCGAGTTGCGCGTACCGGTAACTGTAATCGCTGGTCTTGTGGAATTCGCTGATCGGCTGCGCGCCGGTCATGCGTCGCGACACCTCGCCGCTCGACGCGACGGTATCGGAGAACCATTTCTCGACGGAGCCGTTGGTGCGTTTGAAGTCCTCGAGCGTTCGCACCATGCCGACGGATGTCTTCTGTCCCGCGAGCGGGATCAGCCAGAACCAGCCGTCCTTCAGCCGCACGATGGTAATGTGGCCCTCCGCGTCGCCGGGATTGCGGTACACGCCGGTGAAATGCGCGTAAACGGCAATTCGTTTGGGAATGTCGAGGGGGGTCTTCGGCAGATTCAGCGCCCGGCCCACAACCGTATCGCGCCCGCTCGCATCGATGAGCCACCGGCTCCGCGCCTCGCCCTGCGGCAGCAGGACGCGCCACCCGTCGCCGTCGCGGGTCGCCGTCTTCGCCTCGCATCGCTGGCGCACGTCGCACCCGCAACTCGCGGCGTGGTCGAGCAGGATCTGATCGAACTTCGCGCGTTCGACCTGGAACGTCTGCCCGTGGCCCGGTACCAGGCCGCGGGCGAACCAGAAGCGTTGCCACCGCGAACCGTTGCCCACAAAAAACTCCGCGCCGTATTTCCGTTGGAATCCGGCCGCCTCGACTTTGGGCCACGCACCGGTTTCCTGGAGCACCACGTTGCCGAATGGCAACAGCGATTCGCCGACGTGAAAGCGCGGGAACACCTCCCGTTCCAGCACGAGTACCCGTTGGCCGGCCTTTGCCAGATACGCCCCCGCCGTACTGCCGCCGGGGCCGCCGCCGATAACGATCGTGTCGTGGACAAGCGGCGTGCTCATGGGGCGGCTCTATGGTTTCGCGTCGGGTCCCGGCTGTTGCGTCAGCCAGCGGCGCAGTGTGCCCAGAGACTGCAAGACCTGCCGCGCGACTTCGGCATCATTGATAACGATCCCATAATGTTTCTCGATGGCCACCGTCAATTGGAGGGCATCGAGCGAGTCCAGCCCGATGCTTTTCGGGCCGAATAACGGCGTGTCCTCAAGAATCTCGTCCGGCTGAACCCGCAGAACGCAGTTTTCAACAACCAGTTGTTTCAATTCATCCAGAGGAATATCAGTCATTTGTCTAGCCCCAGAACGCATGCTTTGTATGTCATCCGGGCGCCAAAAGCAAAGCCGAAGATTCGCCATTGAGGCCCCACACGGGCACCAGGATCTGGTCCCGCCTGGTCCGGGCGATCTCGGCTGCCCGGACGGTGTTCCAAGCTGCCGACGCGGGAAAGGCCTCGCCGTGATACGGCAAGGCGATCGGCGTGCCTTTCACCGTGTCTTTTTCGATGGCACCCAGCCAGGTGTGTTGCGCGGTGTGGCAGACCCCCACACCCGACGGAAACTGCGCGAAACAATCCCGTGCCGCTTGGCGCGCTTCCCGTCGTGCCCGATAGGTAAACCCGTCAGCCAGTTGCGCGATCCGGACGCCTCCCTCGTGATTGGTGCGACGCACCAGCACCGCCGCCGCGCCTTCGCTGGGGACAAACCCGGTCCGTCCATGCGGCGGCAACCAGCCACCACACGCATAGGCGTCGATGGCGATCGGATCCAGTTCGGTCGCGCCGATCACCAATGCGGATTCGACCAATTCATTGGCCAACCACACTTCGGCGACTCGCAGCGCGCCCACCCATGCGGCATCGTCGCTCACCAGTGAGTAACAAGGTCCGGCAACGCCGAGAATGGCGGCGACGTGGCTGGTGGCGGAATTGAACACGGTTTCGGGGAACACGTTCGGGCTGGCGAACCGCTGGCCGTTCTTGAGGATTCCCTCAAAGAACCGTCGCGTCGGCACGACCACGCCGGTGTTGAATGCCGCGACAATGCCGAGCCGGTCCCGGCGCAACAGCGGTTGCGCGGCCAGGGCTTGTTGCGCGGCCGCCAGCATGAACAACGTGATCGGGCTGGCCCGCCGCACGCGCGCCTGGTTCTGAAGCGTTGCCAGCGGCTCGCGGGTCTTGTCCACGCAGAACACGGCGTGCTCGCCGATGGCAGCGCTCACGCCGCGCATCCGTTGCGGCGTCTCCGCAGGAAGCACCGCGCCCATCCCGCAGATGGCAAGGCTCGGTCGTCGCGGCGTCGTGGCGAAGTGCGGGGTCTGGGGCGGCGGCTGGTTGGCGGCGATTCTCAATGGTCCCGCCACGCCGGCGTCGACGGACGTCCCGTCATACGGCTTGAATATCAGGGCGGCATTCGAACCGCCGAACCCGAGGTTGACGGACAGAACCGCCCGCACATCGGCCCGGCGTTCGCCGACGGCCACGAGATTGGCCGCGACGCGCGGATCGGGCCGGCGCAGGTTCAGATTCGGCGGCAACTGGCCCGACCGCAGCGCCGCGACGGCGAACAGGGCTTCGATGCTGCCCGCGGCGCCCAAGGTGTGGCCGATCGCGGCCTTGGTCGAACTGATCCGCACGGGGGACGAGACCGCTCCTTCTTTTTCTCCGAACACGGTTGCGAACGCCGCGCATTCGCTCGTGTCGTTCAGGAGCGTGCCCGTGCCGTGTGCGTTCAGGTACCCGATCTCGGATGCCGGACATCCTGCCTCGGCCAGTGCGTGACGTATCGCTCTCACGGTAGGCGTTCCCAGCGGGTCCGGTTGCGTCAGGTGATGCAAGTCCGTCGCGTGCCCATAGCCGGCCAACTCGGCCAGGATCCGCACTCCCCGCGCGCGGGCGTGCGACTCCGATTCGAGGACGGCAAACGCCGCCGCTTCGCCCAGCATCAATCCGTTGCGTCCCACGTCGAACGGGCAACAGCGCTCGGGGCTCATCGCCTGCAAACAGTCGAAGCCCACATAGATCAATTCCGTCAGTGCCTCAAAGCCTCCCGTCAACAGGCAATCGCAGGCGCCGGCCCGGATGAGATCGGCTCCGTGGCCGATGGCGTTGGCGCCGCTGGCGCAGGCGTTGGCGATGATGGTGATTGGGCCGCGGAACCCGAGGCACCGTTGCAGATCGTGCACTTGGTGATGCGCCTGATACCGCACGATGTAGGGAAACTGTCTGACGCCATTCTGCTGCGCCAGCATGGCGCGCAGAAACCGTTCGCCCCAGGCCATGCCGCCACCGGTCGTGCTCACCGAGAGAGTCAACCGGGTCAACCGCGAACGCCCGTCGTTGCCCAACAATCCCGCGTCGGCCAGCGCCGCCCGGGCGGCGGGCACCGCCAAGCGGGCCGCCCGCGACAGCCGCGACAGCTGTTTGGGAGTCAGGTCGGGGAGATCGGGCAACTGGGCCGATGCCGCCTGTTTGCAGCGGCAACCGGCCACGTCAAACAGCGTAACCGGTGCGGCGGCGCTTTCCCCGGCGATCAGCCGTTGCCACGTGGTCGCGAAATTGTCTCCCAAGGGCGTCACCGCCCCCAGACCGGTGATGACGACGCGTGTATTGGAGGCGCTGGTCATGGTTCGATCATCGTAAACTGGCGTTTCGCGGGCGACAAGCTTCGGCGGCGTTGGGCTAGGTCAACCGCTGCAGCGGCGCGTAGTATTCCCAAAGTGGCCCGACGACCCCGCGTTGGCGGAGCCGGTCCGACAGTTGCGCGAACGATGGCGGTGCGGCCCCCACCAACCAGTTGGGGGCTTGCCGCTTGAACGTCGCCAACTGTCGCAGCAATTCCCTTCTCGTGAGATCGGGCGAAAGGTAATAGACGGGTGGAAGCAGATCGACGTCGGGCGGTAACACGCCCTCGCGTTGGGCCCGCGCCAGCAACGGCGTGCCGGGGTAGACCCGCATCCCGGCCAGCGCGAAGATGATCGCACCCTGCAACCGGTTCGAGTTGGCAAATGTCGTTTGCAGCGTCTCGCGGGTCTCGCCCGGCCCGCCACAGATCAGGAAGTGGGCGTAGCGAACGTCGGCCGTCCGGGCCAACTCGCTCGACTGCCAGATGTCATCGAACGTGAGCGCTTTGCCGTACTCCGCCAGCACGGAATCGCAAAAACTGTCGGCACCAAACTCGATATGCGTCAGCCCGGCCCGGGCCATCAACGTCATCAATCCGCGGGTCAGCCTCTGGGGGCGCAGGAAGCAACTCCACTGGACCTTGAGATTGCGCCGCAGGATTGCCTCGCAGATGCCCGCCACGTGTTCGGCCGAGGTGTTGAATACGGAATCGGTAATGAACACATGCTTGGCGCCCTGACGTTGCATGGCCTCCAGTTCCGCCGCGACCGCGTCCGGCGCCCGGCGGCGACAGCGTCGGCCGTCAATCAACGGATACGTGCAGTAGCAACACTTCAACTGGCAACCGCGCTGGGTCTGGATGTTCAGCATGGAACTCTGCCGCAAATAAAAGTCCACCAGTTCTGGCGGTCGCTCGGCCGCTTCCGGACAGATCGGCTCGGCCAGGTCGCACGGGTTGACGACGATCCGTTCACCGCGCCGGTACACCAACCCGCGGATGTCGCGGGGATCGGCGCCGGTCGCGAGCGCCTCGATCAACCGGTTGAATGCGACTTCGCCCGCGCCGTGGATCCCAAAGTCCGCGCCGGTCAACGTCAGCAATTGTTCGGGAAAAATCGAGAACGCGGTGCCCCCGACGACGACCGGGCAGGTGCAGTGGCGGCGGAGATTCCGGCAGAGTTCGGCGTCGCCATTGAAATAGGTTTCCCGTCGCAGCGGTTGGACGTCGTCTACGTTGCGCATCGAGATCCCGACGATGTCCGGCCGGAACTCGGCCAGCACCCGGTCGATGGGCACCGTCGTGACCTGGGAATCCAGCAAGTACGTGGTGTGACCGGCCCGGCGAAGCGCGGAGGCCAGGTGGGCCAACCCCAGCGGGAATACGGGGTACGGCTCGCGGCACCGATTGCTGCTGATCAACAGGACCCGTCGCGGATTCACGGCGGCATTGTATGTGGACGTTGTCCGAATGCAAATCGCAATTCCGCCGCGTGGCGGTCTGTCCCGGGGCTAATGTTCTTGACGGCAAACGTCGCAGGGGGTATCTGACCCCCGGTTTCCGAGAACTGTAGCGCGGGAGAAGCAAGCGGGTGTCGACCAACAAGGACACTCTCCGGGCCGGAGAAATCCACCGAGGGCATCTTACGATCGCCAACAATCAAACAGAGAATGCTCCAGGTCGTGGCCAATCGGGGGACCGAAGGCGCCCCGCTCGATTGTGGGCCGGTGTCGTCCGCTTCGCGTCGTCGTCAACTGCGTTTCTGACAGTTGCGCTGTTGTTTTCGGTCACGCTGCTTTGCGGTGGTTGCCGCACGTCGGCGACCCGTCAGGTTTCGGGTCTCGGACCCAGCATTGCTCGTCTGCGCGCGGGCGCCAGCCTTCAGTCGGAGGTGGACAGTCTGGCGGAGCCGTTGTTGGCCAGCGGAGAGGCGTACGGCATGGTCGTGGGAGTTGTGCTTCCCGATGGAACCACACAGACCTTCTGTTATGGACGGACGGGTCGTCCCGGCGACCCGAATCCGCCCGATGCCGATTCCCTGTTCCAGATCGGGTCCGTTTCCAAGGTGTTCATGGCGGCGCTGTTGGTGCGGTTGGTCGAGGAAGGCCAGATACGCTACGACGACACTGTTCGAAGCATCCTGCCGACGAACGTCGTCGTCAGCCCTGACGTGGCCGGGGTGACGGTGTACGAACTGGCCACGCACACCAGCGGTCTGCCCCGTGAACCGATGTGGCCCAGCCAGTTGAATTCGTTGGTGACTTACTATCTGCTGGGGCACAACGTTTACGAGCATATGACCACCTCGTTTCTCTACCATTACCTCCGTGTCTGTCCGCTGCGCAAACAGGAACCACGTCAGTTTTACTATTCGAACATTGGGTTCGGTTTGCTGGCGAATTTGATCGCGGTCAAGACCGGTCGCCCGACCACCGATTTGATCCTTGGGAAGATCTGCCGTCCGCTCAACATGACGAACTCCGTGTTCTTCCTGGACGCCAGCCAGCAGCGGCGGTTGACAGTCGGTCATGTGGGCAATCAGGGCTGCTGGAGGTCTCGGGCCACCCCGATGGCCCCGTGGGACATGGGCGATTTGATGCGTCCCGTCGCCGGCATGTATTCGAGCGCCAACGACCTGTTGCTGTTCGCGAAGGCCAATCTGGGCATGCTCCATCAGCCCTTGGAGTCCACGCTGGCCGCCACCCACCAGGTACAGATTGAATCCGATCGCGGCGGCGAGGCGCTCGGCTGGATCGTCAGCCGGTTCCAGAACGGCCGGCAGATCATCACCTTCAAGGACGGCATGGTTTCGGGTTATCGCGCGTACATCGGCATGAATCTCGACGCTCGCGTCGCCGTGGTGGTGCTCGACAATCAGTTCGACTGGGACGACAAGATCGGGCACAACCTGTTGCTCCGTCTGTCCGGCCTATACGGCCTCGGCCAGCCGGGACTGCAAACGCGGTGTGAATCGGGCGCAGTGCCGTGAGGACCCGCTGCGGCGTGAAACTCTGGATTGACTGGCTGCGGGCAACATTCTAGCCTGCAGGCGAGGGTCGAGGAAATTATGCGAGCTTTGTTGATCGCGCCACGGTTTGCCCGGAATATGTGGACGTATGAGCGGGCACTGGCGTTGATCGGACGCAAGTCGGCGCTGCCGCCGCTGGGCCTCGTGACCGTGGCCGCCCAGTTGCCGCAGGATTGGGAGTTCCGGCTGGTGGACCGCAACGTGTGCGAACTCACCGAGGCAGATTGGACCTGGGCGGAGCTGGTTCTGCTCTCGGCCATGACGACCCAGCGCGAGGATTTCCTCATGCTCGTCCGTGAGGCCAAGCACCGTGGCAAACGCGTCGCTGTGGGTGGCCCGTATCCAACCACTCTGCCGGAGGAAGTGGCGGCGGCGGGCGCGGACTACCTCGTGTTGGGCGAAGGCGAATTGACCATTCCCGCGTTTGTCGTTGCAATCCAACACGGCGAGCCGGGTGGCCGGTTCAGCCCGGACGGGCAGTTTGCCGACCTGGCTCACACCGTCGTGCCCCGGTTTGATCTGCTTGATCTCGGCGCCTACGAAAGCATGTCGGTGCAGTTTTCACGCGGCTGTCCGTTCCGCTGTGAGTTTTGCGAGATCGGAGTGCTCTTTGGTTCCCGTGCTCGTGCCAAGACTCCCGCACAGATGTTGGCTGAGTTCGACCGCCTTTGTGAGTTGGGTTGGCGCCGGTCGATATTCGTTGTGGACGACAATTTCGTCGGCAACCGCGCCAAGGTCCGCGACCTGTTGCGGGAATTGAAGCCGTGGCAAAAGCAGCATGGCTATCCCTTCACACTCAATACCGAGGCGTCGATGGATCTGGCTTCCGACCGCGAACTGCTCGATCTGATGGCGGACAGCAATTTCAACGGTGTGTTCCTCGGTATCGAAACGCCCGACGACGCCAGCCTCAAACGAGCCGGCAAATTGCAGAACACCCGCTTGCCTCTGGAGACGGCGGTCGAGACCATCACCCGTGCCGGGCTGTGCGTCATGGGTTCCTTTATCCTTGGCTTCGACGGCGAACAACCCGGCGCCGGCGAACGAATCTGCGAATTCATGGAGCGGACTTCCATCCCCACCACCGTGGTTTCCATGCTTCAGGCGCTGCCGCGGACGATGTTGTGGGAGCGGCTGAAGCGCGAAGGCCGGTTGCGCGGCGAAGACGCGCGGCTGAATCTGGAGACATTGATGAACTTCGAGCCCACCCGGCCGATGGCTGAAATTGCCCGCGAATATTCCGCGGCGCTGTGGCAGATTTACGACCCGGTCCGGTTTCTCGACCGCACCTATCGTCATTTCCAAATGCTCGCTCCGCCCCGCTGGGAACTGAACGAGCGCACACCCGACAAGCACGGCTGGCAGGACATCCGTGCCTTGCTGACGCTCTGTTGGCGACAGGGGGTCAGGAGGCGGAGCCGCTGGAAATTCTGGCAGTGCCTGTTCAGGATTGGACGAAATAATCCGCGCGTCTTCGGCCACTACGTCTGCACGCTGGCCCACCTTGAACATTTCCTTTGGATCCGCGAATCCATCCGTTGTCAGGTCGAAGCCCAATTGGCCGCAAGCCCGCCGGCCCAAGCGGTTCCGGCCCGCGTCCTGAAAAGCAGTTTCGGCGAACTGTGAGACGTCGTCGTCTGGGACGAATTATTCACTTGTGTTCAAGGTCATGGCGTATAGGATGACGCTCAATTCGTACAACCAACCCCGGAGGAACGATGAAGCGTTGCATCGTTTGCTTGATGTTCTGTTTGGCAGTCGTTGTTGGAGCCAATGCCGACTTGTCCAAGGACAAACAAAAGGCACTCAACAAAGCGAACTATGTCGCCTACCAGGGACAACAACAATCCTGGCCGACAGGCGATCAGGCAGTACCCAAGACCATCGAAACCAAACATGGGGTGACCATTTACCGGACCTTGCCTGGCAGAGCCTACGAAATCTTGGGCGTCATTCAGGTCGGCCCCGGCGGGAAGGTCGCCCGGCTCGCTGCCGAAGCGGCCCGGGCAGCCGGCGCCAATGCGATCCTGGTCTGTCCGGACGACGCCTTTGTCAAGGCGGGCATTGCGATCGAACCGCATTTGGCCATCCAAGGTGACAAAGCCCGAGACATATCTTCCCTCACAGGTTTTCTCATCCGCTGGAAACTGATGTCCACCGCGCCGAGTCCGCCGGCTTCCAAATAAACCCGCTGGTGCGCCCGCCTGCCGCGGCACCAGAAGCTGGACTTGGTCGGTTACGGTCGGCACCACACGGGCGGCCCATCGTGTCGCCAGGCATACGGGTTATGCGCCTCCGTCGGCGCGCGCCGCCGTCCGCATACGAAACCAGATCGCGTCACTTCGTTGTCCAGCGGATCAAGATGCCAATGATTCTCGTGACCCGGATCGTGGATGGCTGGGTGCCGTCCTTTAAAACCTCCGGATGCTCGAGGCGGCTGACCTCAGTCGGCCCGTGGGGATCGGGCATCTCTACGTTCTCCAAGAGTTGCGGGCTGGCTTTCAAGCCAGCATCAGTAAAGGCCTTGTCTCCGACGACGAGGACCCCGTCGGCTTCGAGCAATTGGGCGGCTTCGGCTGCGTGCTTGATCGCATGGTCGCCCTCCGCGCTCACCGTACCCAGAACCTGGTACGGCCTGCTCGGCAGCTTCTCATAGATGGGCATGCCGTAGCGCGTTTTGACGAGGGCCATTGGCTCGGTCGAGCGCGGCCAATCCATCTGGGGTCCGGCGTATTGTTGATAGTGAACTTTCTCCAGGACTCTCGAGAGCTTCGCTGCCAGAAGGGAACCGCTGAGAACGATTACGGCCGTTACCGTCAGCAGACAGGTGCCAACTACACTCAGTTTCATGGGCAACCTCCGTTTTCTTCGGACAGGATTATTCGGTTAACGGAGGATAGTCAAGCTCGGGGGAATGCGCTGAATCCCAGGCCCACAAACGGGCTTGCCAACATTTATCAAGGGTCTACAATGCCGCCGGGTTTAGAAATTAATCAATCAACAGGAGCGCACTCATGAAAAATGTGGTGGTGATGCTGGGCGTGATGTGTTTGTTCATCGGTTGTCTTTCTTCGACGGCCGTTGCGGCAGACCAGAAACTGACCAACGACTCCATACTCGAGATGCACAAACTCGGTCTCGGTGACGGTGTGGTGATCGAGAAAATCAAGGTTTCCGCGTGCAATTTCGACGTCGGCCTCGATGCGTTGAAACAGCTTAAAGACGCCGGCATATCGGACGCCATCATCCAGGCCATGATCGCGGCCGGTTCTCCCACCAAGCCGAGGACAGCTCCCACCGTGGGGACCACGACCGGTGATCCGAATGACCCGCAGGTCGCCCACGAAACCGGCATCTGGCTGCTCCAGCAAGTGGACGGCAAGAACAAGATGAGCATGCTCACGCCGAACACGTTCGACCAAACGAGCACCGGTGGCGGCTGGGGAGTCGGCTGGGGCGGGACGGCCAAGATGAGGTCGATTTTGCAGGGCGCACATGCCGATCTCCAGGTCCCCGACTCCAAACCAGTGTTTTACTTCTATTTCGACACGGCGGGCAGCAGTTTGAGCAGCGCCTCCAAAGTGGCCACTAGTCCCAACGATTTCGCGTTGGTGGTAATGGAGGTCCGCAGAGACAAGAACGTAAGGCGTCTGGAAATTGGCAAGGTCAATCTGGGCGGCTCGAAACAGGGCCTCAACCAAAAGACGACGCGGGGAATTGAAGCCGAGAAAGTGGCCGACGGCATTTACAAGGTGACTCCGCAAGAAGACCTAAAAGACGGCGAGTACGCTTTTGTCTACCGACACTACACCTCCGCCGGCAAAGTCTTCGACTTCGGTGTTGAGAGCGGGACGAAATAGCGGGTCAGACAACAACCTGTAGTCGACGGGGCGCGGGGAGAGACGAAGTCCAGGAGGCCTGCGTCCGGCTCGGTGCGCGCCAGTGGTCTTGTTTCGGCGGTTCCGGTCGTTGCCCGACCGAGCCAGAAACAGAACGCGAAGGAATCCTGATTCGCTGGAAACCTGGGACCGGGGCCGCCCCCAATGGCGTCACGAATCGCGTTACCCGGCCTACGGCGACCAACGTACCTGCAGACACAGTACGCCCGCCGCGATCAGCGTGACGCCGAACCACTGCCACGGCGTCAGCGGCACCTTGAACAACACCCGCGACATCAATTGCAGCATGCAGAACCCGCCGCCGAGACAGAACGCATAGATCAGGTTCGGGTGGCGACCGCGCAACGTCAGCGTCAGCACCGTCGCGGCGACGAACCCGCTGATGTTCCCGGCCAGAAAGATAGCCACGGCGACCCAGCCGTGGTGCTCGCCCGCCACGCGCAGCAACAGGCTGCCCGTGACCGAGAACGTGATGAACGCCACCACCAAGAACGGCGTCGCGCCCGCTGTCGAGATCCAGTTCATATGCCTCCTTCGCTGCAGCGATACAAGTTCCACCAGATCCGTCGTTGAGACCGAAACACGACCGGCCACGGCAACCAGCACGCCACCCACGTGAGCGCCCGCAACAAGCTCCAGACCGGCCACACCACGGCGTCGCGCGCGCGCGGTGCGCATCCGGCGCGCGCACAAAGCCGCGCGGCGGCGAGCGACTCCAGCAGCACCGTTGATCCCAGTCCCGCCCACGTCCACCAAGCCCCGGGCAGCCAGAGGACCGCGGCCAGCCAGCCCAACACGGGTGTGATGATGATCTCCGCGGCGTAGCCGGTGGGCCGGCACCAACGCACCGTTTTGTGCCAGCGCAGGTAATGCAGGACCGCGTCGATCCAGCGCGTTTCCGCGGCCAACGTCTCCAGGGTCACCCCGCTGATGTGTACCGGCGTCAATCGCCGTCCCAGCAGATTGTCTTCAGCCATGCGCGCGCCGAGTTCGTCCCAGCGCAGGCGCCGCCGAAAATCATCGGCGGCGAACAACATCGCCGCGCCAAACGCAAACTCGTGCCGGCCCCAGGCCCGGCACGCCAGCACTCCGGGGTAGAACTCGACGTTCACAAACAGCGCTTCCAACCACATCGCCCGGGCCGGCACGCGGCGGATGACGTATGGACAAGTCACCAACCCGGTGCCCATCGCGGCGCGCTCCCGACAGAGCGTCGTCAACAACCCCGGCGGGGCAATCATGTCCGCGTCGCTCCACAGCCACAACCGCCCCTGGGCCCGGGCGGCGAGCGCGTGCCACCAGGAACTCTTCGGACTGCGAAAGGTGGCCGGTCGCGGCTCGCAGACGACGGCGAACCGGGTCTTCGCATACCGTTTCCGCCACGACTCAAAAACCGGTTGCCAAGCCGGTGCATCCTGCTGTTCGAGACCGAACAACACTTCGGCATTGCCATCCGCTTGCGCGACAAACGATTCCAACGCCGCGACCAGTTCGGGCGGAGGCGTGGGGGTGCGCAACGCGCAGAGCGGCTTGAAGACCGTAAGCGTTAACTCCTCGTCGGTCCCGGGATGGAGCGGAGCGGCGGTCCCGGTCTCGGCGGCCAGTCGGCGGCGGACCAGTCGGAGGGCGTGACTCCACCACGCTGCCGCCAGCAACGTCCAGCCGACCAGCAGCCATTTAAGAAGCGGCCACATCGGGTTTCACCGAGAACCCGGCGGCCGTCGAGGCTGAGGGATTCAACCGTTGGCTGAACCAATCCACGGCTTCGCGCACCGTCGGTTGCGGCGGTCGGCTCGGTTGCCAGCCCAACTCATCGGCGGCTTTCCGACAGGAGTGCCGGGCGCGGCGGCGGGCGTGGGCGGCGGTTTCCCAACACAAGCGGTCGCTACCGGCGGCCTCTCCGATAGCGCCCGCCAGCACGATCACGCCCCACGGCAGACAGAGCCGCGGCGCGGTCTGCCCGGTGCACTCGGCGAGCAACTTGAGGAACCCGAGGAGCGTCACATCGTGGTGTCCGAGCAAATAGCGCTCGCCGTGGCCGCCGCGTTCGGTCACGGCCAGGATGCCTTCGGCCAGTTCGCCAACGTGGATAATGTTGAGGCTCGTGCGCGTCGCGAACGGAAAACGTCCCCGCAGAAAATCCAGTACCATCCGGCCGGTCGGGGTTGGTGTCTCATCCTCGGGACCCAACGGGGCGGCGGGACTGGCGATGACGACGGGAAATCCACGCCTGGCCCAATCGAGGGCCGCGCGTTCGCCGAGCCATTTGGAACGACGGTAGTGTTGGCCGCCCGCGACGCGCTCGGGGAAATCGTCCTCGGTGATCAGGCCGTTTCCCGACTCGAGCACGCCGCTGGAACTGACGTGAACGAATCGCTCGACGCGGTGGTCCCAGGCGGCCTGCAGCATGTTTTCCGTGCCACGGCGGTTGGCGGCCTCCAGCAGGGACCGGTGCGGCCGCCCGAACCGATACAGCCCGCCAAGGTGGATCACGGTCTGCGCGCCGCGGCAGGCACGCTGGCAACAGGCCGGCTCCAGCAGATCGCCGGGGAGCGTCTCCACCTGATCACCAAAGAGCCGGCGCGCCTTGCCTTCGTCGCGGCACAAGAGCCGGACCCTTGCGTTCCGGTGGAGAAGGGAGCGGACGACAAACCGTCCGATGAAGCCCGTGCCGCCCGTGATCAGGAATTGCCTCGACTCAAACATTGCGGCAGAATCTACGACAAACGTGAACCACAGAGAAGTGTTTTTCATTGCGGACGACTTCGGGCTGAGTGCGGACATCAACCGCGCCACGGTCCAGGCCCATCACGACGGAGTGCTGCACGGAGCCAGCCTGATGATGGGACAGCCGGCGACCGATGACGCCGTGCGCATGGCGCGGGACAACCCGTCGCTGCAAATCGGCTGGCATCTGCACCTGTGTGATTCGCGACCCGTGACCCGCGACGCCTGGCCGTGGGGACGATCCCCGTCGTGGGCCGGCTGGGCGATGGGGTTGTCGGGGCCGGCGCGGCGGTTGATGCGCGCTGAGGTCGCGACGCAATGGGAGCAGTTCTGTCTGACCGGTCTGCCCTGTGCCTTCGTCAACGTCCATCATCATTTGCACGCGCATCCGCTGGTCTATCGCCGATTGCTGCAGGTGCTGCCCCGGGCCTGGTCCGGTTGGATGCGCCTGGGCACCCCGCGGTTCTTCACGGAAACGCGGAGGACGCGGTTGATCGAGCGCGCGGGGCGGCCGTTCTGGCGGCGACGGCGTCGGCGTTGCCCGTTTGCCGGCAGCGACACGCTGTGGGGGATCGACCGGGTGTTTCACATGCAAGCCGGCGAGATTGCGGCGGCCATCCAGCGGTCGCCGGTCGGCCGGCACGAATTCATGTTCCATCCGCGTTCGCCGGCGAACGACGCCGATCTTGCGTGCTTGATTGAATTGCGCCGCTCGGGTATTCAGGGCGGCCAATCATGAAGATCGCTTCGGTCCGATCGGGTCTGCTCATCGTTGTGGCGCTCGCCTGCGGGTGCGCGACGACGACACCGCTGCGCAACGCGGGCCGGCCGTTCGATTTTGCGCAGGACACGTTTGCGTTCGCCAACGAGACGGTGTGGCGGTACGAGGACGGCGTCCGGGTAACCACGCCGCATCCGCCGCCCGGGGAAAGAACGGAGCGGTACACGCGCCGGTGTTTCCCGATGGCCGCGGGAGTGGTGCAGTTCTGGAAGTTCGCCCGGTTCGAGCCGCAGGCGTCGCCGGTTCCGCCCGAAGAATTGGCGCGCCGCATCCGCCTCGTCCGGAACCGGGCGGCCTGGGCCCCGGCTTTGCCTCCCGAGCAGCGGATTGTGTTTCCGGGTTACGCGTCGTTCCGCGACCTGAGCGCCCGCGCGGGCGGGCTGTTACGGGCGAATCTCGGCGCCGGCTGGACCACGTATTTTCACGTCCGCAAATACTCGATGCCGTTCGTGCCGTCCCCCGGCTACCAGGCGAAGGTGAACGAACAGATACAACTCTGGCTGGCCCACGGCCAGCCGATCGTTCTCTGGCTGTACAATTTCCCGCGGGTGAACATCAACCACGCGATGACCGTGTTCGCCGCCGCGCCGGCGCCGGCGCCGGGGCAGTTTGCCTATCTCGTGTACGATCCCAACTACACCGACGCACCGCGTCGGCTCGTATACGACGCGGCCAGCCGGTCGTTCTCTTACGGGAAGACGTTCTATTTCGTCGGGGGCACCGTCCACGTCCGCCCCGTGTACCTCGGGCTGTTCGATTAACGGAACCGTTTCCGCACGAGTTCGTTTACGCGGGTCACCAGCGCCTGCAGATAGACCGTGGCGAGCTGACCGTATTTCACGACGACTTTTCCGTTCACCAGAACAAACTTTGCCCGAGGCGCGTGGCAGAGCACGAGGGCGCCCAAGGGATCCTGGGCGGCCGCGCCGGCGAGTTCGACGGTGTTGAGGTCGAAAATGGCGATATCGGCGGCAAACCCCGGCGCGATGTTGCCGAGTTCGCGTTCGCGGTTGAGCAACCGCGCGCTGCCGACCGTGGCCATACGCAAGGCGTCCTCGGCGGTGAAACTCTCGGCGCCATTCTTGACGCGCTGCAGCAGCAACGCCAGGCGCGCCTCGGCGAGCACGTTCCCGCCGTTGTTGCTGGACGAACCGTCCACGCCCAGTCCGATCGTCGCGTTCGCGCGCCGCAGGTCGCATATCGGTGGGATGCCGGAGCCGAGGATCATGTTCGATGATGGACAGTGGGCGACGGCGGTCCGGGTGTCGGCGAGCAGCTTGATCTCGCTGGCATTCAGGCACACGCAGTGGGCCCACGACACGTCGGGGCCGATCCAACCGGCGCTGGCGAGATAATCGGCGGGACGTTTGCCGAACTTCTCCGTACAGAACTTGTTTTCGTCCTGGGTCTCGGCGACGTGCGTGTGGCAGAGAACACCGCGAGACTTTGCCAGCGCCCGGGTCTCCTTCAGCAACTCGAACGTGATCGAGAACGGCGAGCACGGCATGAGATCGATGCGGGTCATGGCCAGCGGCCGGGCGTCGTGGAATTTCCCGATGACGCGTTCACTGTCTTTCAAGATGGCGGTTTCATCTTGCACCACGGCGTCCGGCGGCAACCCGCCGCGGCTGCGCCCGAGCGACATGGATCCGCGTCCGGCGTGGATCCGCATCCCGAGTTCGGCGGCGCCTTCGATGACCGCCTCGGCCTTCACGTCGGACTCGCGGGGGTAGACGTAGAACATGTCGTTGGTCGTGGTGCACCCCGACAACAGCATTTCGGCGAGGGAGATTTGCGAGCCCAGCTTCACGGCTTCGAAATCCAGGCGCTGCCAGACTTCGTAGAGGCCGTTCAACCAATCGAACAACTTCGCGTCCTGGACCGATTTCAGGCAGCGGGTCAGGGATTGATACAGATGATGGTGCGTGTTGATGAGGCCGGGAATGACCGCACAGCCACCGGCGTCGATCGTTTCGTCCGCTTGAAAAGCCTGCGGTACATCGCGCGTGACATCGAGAATGTGGTTGTCGTCGATCAGGACGTGATGATTCGGCAGTTGCTCGACGCGTCCCGGTGCGTTCCAGCGGATGACGTGGCCATTCTTGATGAGAAGTTTCATCGGCGCACATCAGTTTTACGGCGGTGGCATCCGCCAAGGCAAAGAAATTCGGTGGCGCGCCGTTGTTCAAGAGCCGGACTGGACAGAGTGATGATTTTGCTCCATAGGTATCATTGGGCGGAACGGCACCCGCGGCAGCTACGAAAGGAGAGCAACTATGCGAAAGATGCTAACTTCGTTGGTGGTTGGTATTACGGCAATCGTGTTGTTGGGAGGATGCGCGATGGTGACGCCGATGAACGGCAGCTTGTACACGGCTGTGAAAGGGCCTGTGGCCGTCGGCGACGCGAGCGGCTCATCCAAGACGGGAACGGCGAAAGCAACGGCGATCCTCGGTTTTGCGACCGGCGACGCCAGTATCCAGGCCGCCATGCAGAACGGTGGCATTACCAAGATCCATCACGTAGATACCGAGGTGAAGAATATCCTCGGAATCTACGCGGAGTACACGACCGTGGTTTACGGGGAATAAAAGGAGTGGCGTGTGCCGCGGGTGCCGGTCGCCTGACGTGCCGCGGCGCGGTCATTCAGCCGCCCCTGCGCGAGTCGCATTGCTATTGATTCCGTTTCATGGCGCGCGTACCATCGCGTCATGGCTATCCAACATATTTCCCAGTTACGTTGCGTGATTTGCGACGAGAAATATCCCGCCGGCAATCGCTACACCTGCACCAAGTGCGGCGTCGAAGGCATCCTCGACGTCGAGTACGACTACGACAAGGTGGCGAAGACGCTGACGCGGCAGGCGCTGGCCCAGCGCGTGCCGTCGCATTGGCGGTACGAGGAACTGATCCCCGTCGATTTTTCGTTGCCGCTGCCGCCGTTGCAGATCGGCTGGACGCCCGTCTATCATGCCGGCCGATTGAGCGAATGGGTCGGCCTGCGCGACCTGTACCTCAAGGACGACGGCCGCAACCCCAGCGCGTCGTTCAAAGATCGCGCCAGTTCCGTGGGCGTGATGAAAGCCGTCGAGTACGGCGCCAAGACCATCGGCGCCGCATCGACGGGCAACGCCGCGTCGTCGCTGGCGTGTTTCGCCGCGGCCGTCGGTATTCCGGCGGTGATTTTCGTGCCGGAAAAGGCGCCGGAGCCGAAGATCGCGCAACTGCTCGTGTTTGGCGCGACGGTCATCAAGGTGAAGGGCACGTACGATGTGGCCTACGATTTCTGCATGGACGCTTGCGCCAAGTACGGCTGGTACAACCGCAACTGCGCGATCAATTCCTACCTCGTGGAAGGCAAGAAGACCTGCGGCCTGGAAATCGCCGAGCAATGCGCCGACATGATGCCCGACTGGGTCTGCCTGAGCGTCGGCGACGGGTGCACCATCGCCGGCACCTGGAAAGGCATCCACGAGATGTATCGTCTCGGATTCATCAAGAAATTGCCGCGCATGCTCGGGGTCCAGGCGGCCGGCTGCAAACCGATTGCCGACGCGTTTCACTCGGGCAAAGACCTGGTGCCCGTCGACGGCGTCACGCGGGCCGACAGCATCAATTGCGGCACGCCCCGTAACTGGCGGAAAGCAATCAGCGCCCTCCGCGAGTCCAAGGGTGAGATCGTCGCCGTCTCGGATGCCGAGATCATGGAGGCGATGAACAAGACCGCGCGGCTCTCGGCGGTGTTCGGCGAACCCAGCGGCGCCGCCAGCGTCGCCGGCGTCAAACGTGCCGTTGCCGACGGTATCATCAAGAAGAACCAGAGCGTGTGCGCCGTCATCACAGGCAATGGCCTCAAAGACATCAAGGCCGCCATCGAAACCGCGGGCACGCCCATCCACATCGCGGCCGATCTCAAGGCGCTGGATGAGGAATTGAAGAAGCGGTCGAAGACGTAGACGCGCGCCGTCCCGGTTGTCTCAGGGTCGGGCGGCGTTACCGCTGCTTGGGAGGGGGTGTTGTGGCGTTGGTTTCTTATTCTTGATCTCGTCCGCGTATTGCTTCAGTTCGCCCTTCTTCTGTTTTTCCGCCAGCGCGTCGATTTCAGGAATGGTGACAGCTGGTTTCTTCTGTCGGATCTGCCGATAGACGTCGATCAGCAGTTGCCACCCGGCATATGGGTCATCGGCGGTTGTTTGTGCCAGCAACTGCGCTTTGGCATCGCCACCGATGTACGCGGCGAGCAGCAACAGGCGAACGGCGACCTCGTTCTCCAAGGCCTTGGAGGGGGCCCACGGAACCGTGTAGGGGTTGAGCGTGATGGTGACCGCCTTACTCTCTCGGGCGAACCTGATGATCTCGTTGGCGGCTTCGACGCCCGCGTTGGAAGCGGCGTTCGTCTCCAGCATGGCGACGGCGGCCAACGCCAGTTCCCTTGTGACCGGCGGCGGCTTCGCAACGGGCGATTCATTCGTGGCGGCCGGTTCCCGGGCAACCGGTTCGGCGGCCCGAGCGGTCTGGAACGCGCCCAGCAGCGTGACGGACAGCAAGAGCATTATGACTTTCATGTGCGGCCTCGCGGTAGTGGCATAACAAACGACCGGGCACGACGTCGTGCCTGGTCGAGTTAGGCCGGCCTTTGGTTCAACCCGGGTCTGATGAAAGCAGACCCACGCGGTTCCATCAAGGGTTTTCATCCGGTGCAGGAGTGGCACGCCCGGGGTCCTGCACCGTCACGGGCAAAGTGCTTGTCGGAGCATCCCGCGGCGTGTTAACTGGTGCGGAATGATGCCGACCCATCAGGGATCCATCCGCCTGTTTCGCGTGGCGGGGATCAACTTGTATCTGCACTGGTCGTGGTTTGTCGTCGCGGCCTATGAACTGCAGCAGCGCAAGGGGCTGTACGCGGAGCCGGTGTGGAACATGTTGGAGTATCTCTCGCTGTTTCTCATCGTGTTGTTGCACGAGTTCGGACACGCGCTGGCGTGTCGACAAGTGGGCGGGACGTCGGACCAGATTGTGTTGTGGCCGCTGGGCGGCGTGGCGTATGTCAGCCCGCCGCAGCGGCCCGGGGCGGTGTTGTGGAGTCTCGCGGCCGGACCGCTGGTGAACGTGGCGCTGGTGCCAATTCTGGCCGGCATCGGGCAGTTGTGCGGCAACGCAGGTCTGTGGGACACGCTGCCGGACGCCCATCGGTTTCTGCATACCATGATCCTCATCAATCTCGGCCTGTTGATCTTCAACATGCTGCCGATCTTTCCGCTGGATGGCGGGCAGATTTTGCGGGCGTTGCTGTGGTTCCCGCTGGGACGCGCCCGGAGTTTGAAAGTGACGACGATCATTGGATTCGTCGGCGTGGCGGGCTTGATTGCCTTGGCGGTACTGGCCCGGTCGGTCTGGCTCGGCATCCTGGCCGCGTTCATTTTGATGAACTGCTGGCGCGGCCTGCAACACGCGCGGCTGTTGACGCTTGCCGAGCGCGCGGCACACGAAAACGGGTTCAATCCTTCCTGACGGGATGCAGGGCGAGATTGACGAAACCGGGAGATCCATGTTAACCGCTTGGTGAGGCCATGCTGCTCAAGAACGCAACACTGTTGTCCCTGGCGGGTCCGACTGTCGAGCGCGCCGATTTGCGAATCCGGTCGGGCACGATCGCGGCCAAAGCCAGGCGACTGGCGCCGACCGCGGGGGAGAAGACGGTCGATTTGTCGGGCCGGTTCGTGATGCCCGGGATGGTGTGCGGACATACCCACCTGTACTCCGCGTTGGCCCGTGGCATGCCGGCGCCGAGGAAAACGCCTCGCAATTTCTACGAAATCCTCAAGTACGTGTGGTGGACGCTCGACCGCGCGCTCGACGAGGAAGCGGTCTATTCCAGCACGCTCGTCGGCGTGCTCGACGCGGCGCGGTGCGGAACGACCACGTTGATCGATCATCACGCGTCGCCCAATTTCATTCGGGGCTCGCTCGGGGTGATGGGGGAAGCGTTCGCGAAAGTCGGGCTGCGCGGAGTGCTGTGCTACGAGACGACCGACCGCAACGGGATGCGCGGTGCGAATCTCGGCTTGCAGGAGAACGCGGCGTGGGTTGCTAAGAACCGCGGGCCGATGTTCGGCGGACTGATCGGGGCGCACGCCTCGTTCACGCTGGGCGATGCGTCTCTGCGTCTGTGCGCCGGGTTGGCCGAATCGCTCAAGACCGGCGTCCACATTCACGTGGCCGAAGACCCGTGCGACCAAGCCGATTGTACCAAGAAGTATCGGATGCGGCTGGTGGACCGGCTGGCCAAAGCGGGTGTTCTCGGCCCGAAAACGATCCTGGGACACTGCACCCACCTCGACAAAGCCTCGCTGGACGTCGCGCGGCGGGCGGGCTGCTGGTTTGCGCACAACACGCGTTCGAACATGAACAACGCCGTCGGCTACGCGCCGGTCCATCTCATGGGCCAACGCGTCGCGCTCGGCACGGACGGGATTGGGGCCGACATGTTCGAAGAAGCCAAGTTTGCGTGGTTCAAGGCGCGCGACGGACGCAACGGCCTGGGCATCGGCGCGGTGGCCGGTTTCCTGACCGGTGCCCAGGATCTGGCCTCAACCCATCTGGGCGTGCGGCTGGGCGTGCTCGAGGTCGGCGGCGCTGCCGACCTGATGGTGCTCGATTACCCCACGCCGACACCGGTCACGACGAAGAATCTTTTCGGTCATTTGATCTTCGGGATGTCGGCGCAGTTCGTGACGGAGGTGATGGTAAACGGACGGTGGATCGTGCGGAACCGCCGGGTCGTCGGCGTGGACGAGGAGAAGGTGCGGGCGGAAGCGCAGCGCGTGGCGCAGAAGGTGTGGAAGAGATTCCAGAAACTGTAGCCGAAGCGCTTGCCCGCCTGAGGCGGGTGAAAGCTTCGGCCAAGGCTCACGCCTCGGCCAGAGGGTCATTGTCCGCAATCATCGCATTGATCTCGCGGATCATCGCCGTGTTTGCGGTGATGGCTTTGTACTCCACCCAGAACGCGTAGAGATTGAATGCGACGGTAAAGCAGGCGAACCACGCGTGCGTCGACCCCTTGAGTATCCCCACGTCTTTCGCGCCGCCGAGCCAGGCCGTCATCATGACCAACGTGGCCGACAACGTGGCCATGGCAGAGGTGCGACCGTGTAGCTTCCGGCTGCGGCGCGTGTAGCCGGTCTGTGGATCGTTGGGCAGGTTGTAAGTCTGGACGGCTTCTTTGATTCCCTTGCCGGAGCCCATGAAATGCATCATCACGATGCAGTGGGTGAGGCAGGTGTAGAGGGCCGTGAGCACGCCCGTCGCTTGGTGTTGCCAGTGGGCGGACTGATGGGTGACGCCGAGCCAGATCGCGACCGCGAACAACACGACGTTCCAGAACACGAGGCCGAGGAAGATGACGGGCATGCGGAGCATAAGAGAATTGGAGTATTGGAGTTATGGAGTATTGCGGAGGAATTGTCCAGCACTCCAGCACTCCATTACACCGTCATTGTGTCGTCGCACCCAACGCCCGCTCGATCTCCTTCAGTTCTTCTCCCGTCAGGTGTGGCAACGCGCCCGCGGCGACGTTGTGGTCGAGTTGGCGGCGGTTCTTGGTGCCGGGGATCGTCGTCGACACCACGGGATGCGTGAGCACGAATCGCAGGGCCAACTCGGTCAGGCGACAGCCGAACTTTTGGGCGACGGGTTTGAGGCGTTCGACCGTGTCGATGTCGCGCTCGAACCGCTTGCGGTCGCTGCCTTTGAGCCACTTGTTACGGATGTCGTCGGCCTCGAACCTGTGGTTCTTGGTCAGGTTGCCGGAGAGTTTGCCGGTCGCCAACGGGCCGCGCGCGATGAACGCGATGTCGTGCGCCTGGCAGTAGGGCAGAATCTCCCTCTCGACGTGGCGGTCGAGGAGGTTGTAGGTCGACTGCACCGACGTGAGATGGTTCCGCTCGTTGAAGCGTTGGACCATGTCGAAGTCGTTGGTCGAGACACCGTAGAACCGGATCTTACCCTGTTCTTGCAGCGTCTCGAAGGCGTCGAGGAATTCCGTCCAACGTTCCGTCCGCCAGAGATGGCATTGGTAGAGGTCGATGCGGTCGGTTTGGAGTCGGCGCAGGCTGGCGTCGCAGGCGCGGAGGACGTAATCCTTCGACTCGTTGAGCGTGCGGCGGTTCCGATCATCGTGCCAGAAACCGACCTTGGTGGCGATGTAGACGCGGTCGCGATGGGGTTTGAGTGCTTGGCCGACGATTTCCTCGCTGTGGCCCCAGCCGTACATGTCGGCGGTATCGAAGAAATTGATGCCGAGTTCGACGGCCCGCTGGACGGTGGCGATCGATTCGTGGTCGCGGATACCGGTCCAGCCGTCGGGTCGGCCGTCGAGCGTGATGGCGCCGCCGAATTGCCAGCATCCCAGTCCGATTCGGCCGACGCGCCAGGCCGCTTTACCGAAGGTGCGGTACTCCATCGCGCCATGGATTAACCGATTCGGGCACGCTTGGCAAGAATGGCAGTGTTGAGTTTCGATGGTGGCACAGGCGTCCCTGCCTGTGGCGGGTGGCAACCACAGAGACACAGAGGGCTCAGAGGAGTTTATCTCGGTGTTCTCTGCGCCTCTGTGGTTCAATTCCTGCCTTCGCTAAACGCCAAACCGCAGGCTATTTGGCTTGAATCGGAGGGGTCGCGTGGCTATCATGAGCTTAACCTAAGCGCTGTTTCACCCTTGTGAGGCAGGAGAAAGTTGCCACGGCAGCCGATGAAGCGTGTCTGTCTGATCTTGGGATTCGTTGCTGGGGTCGTTCTCTGTTCCCGGCCCTCCGCCGCGCAATACACCACCGACTTTCAAACCAACATCATCAGCGGCGTGGCGAGCAATTGGATGGGAGATTACCTGGTCGCGTCTAACACGTATGCGGATGCGTTGGTGATCCAGGGCGGGGCTGCGTTGTCCAACGGATTTGGCTACGTGGGCTACGAAGCCGGTAGCAGCAACAACAGCGTGTTGGTTACTGATCTCGGTTCCGCTTGGAGCAATCGTTACGACCTGACGATTGGCAACTCTGGCCCGGGCAATAGTCTGGTGATCAGCAATGGCGGGTTGGTACGCAATCTCTACAGCTGTGTGGGCTCCAACGTCAGCAGCAGTGGCAACCGCGTGATCGTTAGCGGGGCCGGCTCGTCTTGGAGAAACATTTTTGACTTGAGCGTCGGGTACTCCGGGTCGGGCAACAGTTTGGTGGTCAGCAATGGTGCGTTGGTGCGCAATGATAACGGCGCGGTCGGCTATAATGACGGCAGCAGCAACAATGCGGTGTTGGTGACCGGCAGCGGCTCGGTCTGGAGCAATTATCTTAACCTCGATGTCGGCAATTCTGGTATGGGCAACAGCCTGGTGATTGCCGACGGCGGCAAGGTCTACGCCAACTACGGGTTCATCGGCAACAACACTACGGCAGCGGGCAACGCCGTCGTGATCACCGGTTCCGGCTCGATTTGGAGCAATGCGGCGGACGTTCTCGTGGGTTTTTCCGGATCCGGCAACACCTTGGTGATCAGCAACGGCGGGCAAGCGGTCAACGGCGCCTTGAACACGGCCGGGACCGCTTACGTCGCCTACGGATCCGGCAGCAGCAACAACAGCGTGGTGGTCACTGGAACCGGGTCGGTCTGGCGGATCACCGACAGTCTTAGTTCTCACACCAGTCTCTTTCTGGGGTACTCGGGCGCGAGTAACAGCCTGGCGATCGCTGATGGAGGCGGCGCCTACGACCACGACGGATACATCGGCCGGAACACGAACTCTGTGGGCAACTCCGTTGTGGTGAGCGACGGTGGCTCGGTCTGGAGCAACGGGTACGACGTGTACATGGGCTACTATGGCGCCGGCAACAACCTGACGATTGGAAACGGCGGTCAGGTGCTGAACAGATTTGGCTATGTGGGGTACGACACGAACAGTCGCAGTAACTCGGTCCTGGTGACCGGCCCCGGCTCTCTCTGGAACAATGCCACGAACTTGTACATCGGCTACTCAAGCGCGAGCAACAGCTTGGTGATTAGCGGCGGAGCAAGCGTTTCCAACGCCTTTGGCTACATTGGCAGCGCTACAGCGGCGGCAAACAATCGCGTTTTGGTAACGGACAGCGGATCGGTTTGGAGCAATGGCGGCTCCCTCTTCGTGGGGGGGTCTGGCCCGGGTAACAGCTTGGCGATCAGCAACAGCGGATACGTTTTCAGCTCACTTGGATATATTGGCAGCAACACGACGGCACTTGGCAATTCTGTTGTGGTGGACGGTTCGGACTCAATTTGGATGCATGATAGTTCACTCTATGTTGGATACTCAGGCGCAAGTAACAAGTTGGTCATCGCCAATGGCGGTTCGGTGAGGGCGTTTACTCCGAACTTGGGCGTTGGACTGGCCCCTTCGTATTTGGGCTACAATGCCAGCAGCAGCAACAATAGTGTGTTGGTCAGCGGCCAGGATGCGGTCTGGTACACTGGCGATCTCTACCCCGGATTTTCGGGGCGAGCCAACAGCCTGGCGATCCGCAACGGCGGCCAGGTGATTTGCAGGGGCGACCCCCACATCAGTTTGAATTCCAGCAGCGTGAGCAACGTCATCGTGGTAAGCGACTCGGGGTCAGTGTGGAGTAATACCAGTGGCATCTACCTCGGTTATGCAGGCGGGGGCAACACTCTGGTGATCAGCAATGGCGGATTCTTGGTCAGTGGTGGCTCTCTCGGTTCGGATAACTACGTTGGCTATAACTCCAGCAGCCTCGCCAACAGCGTCTTGATCACCGGCACTGGATCGACGTGGCGGGTGGACGGCGGTTTGTATGTGGGCTATTTTGGTGCGGGGAACAATCTGGTGGTCGATAACGGCGGGTGCGTGAGCAACGATAATAGCCTGTATGTAGGCTACACCAGCCCTGGCAATGGGCTTGTCGTAAGTAATGGCGGCCAAGTCATCAACGCCGACGCTTATCTAGGTTCCTCCTCGACCAGCAATACCAATACCGCGCGCGTGCTTGATGGTGGCGTCTGGCAGAACAACACTTTGCAGATAGGTTACCAGGGGTCGAGCAATTCGTTGGTGGTCGTAGGCGGAAGCGTATCGGCCACGAACTTGATAATCGGCGCCGCCTCGGCCACCTGCGACAACTGGGTCGAGTTGGACAGCGGTAGCATCGTCGTCACCAATGCGACCGGCGATGCGGTGTTCGAGGTGCGGAACGGGAAACTGATTCTCAACGGCGGCACGTTGCAGGTCGACCAATTTGTCATGACCAACGCTTGCGCCCAATTTGTCCGCACCGGCGGCATCTTGAACTACGGCACCGCCGTGCTCGATCCGAATGCGAGTGCCGTTGGCGACGGCATCCCAAACTGGTGGAAGCAGCAGTACGGCCTTGACCCGCTGGATCCCAGTGTGGCCAATGCCGACCCCGACGGCGATGGAATGTCCAATCTGGAAGAATATCAGGCTGGTACCGATCCCACCAACAACGCGTCGGCGTTTCGGATCATTGAACTTTGGCCCGATGACGACGACATGTTCCTGACGTGGACCGCGGTGGGCGGCAAGCGGTACGCACTGCAGACAACTGCGGGCGACAGCGGCGGGTTCACAAACGATTTCATCGATCTGAATCCGGCAATCGTGGCGACGGGGACGGGTGAGACGGAGATCAGCGTGCTCCATCTGGGCGGCGCCACCAACGCGCCGGCCCGGTTCTATCGCGTCCGGCTGGTGCCGTAGGCGAATAGCTGTCAGCCGTCAGCCATCGGCTATCAGCCAGAAGAATCCAAGTGGAGAACTCCGGTTGCCGCTTGTGGCCACGAGCTTTGCCCCGATAACTTCGGGGCTGCTCGCAGTTGATGAGCCGTTGGTAGACGCGCAGCGTCGCGCCAAGCTGCGCCGGAGCGCAGCCTTACCGGTGCGTGGTCGTTGGTAGGGACACGCTCCGGCGTGTCCGCGTCGTGTCCGGGCCGCGCGGGAGCGCGGCCCTACCGGATGGCGGCACCCGGCCAACACAAACGCACACACAGGCAGGCACGCCTGTGCCATCCAGATCAAGCCATCCACACATCCGTCGCGTTGACTTGTCCGGGGGCTTGTGGAACGTTGCGCGGCAGTGGTAGGATGGCGGCATCGGGTCATGCATAATCGGTTTCTGAGATTCTTCGGCTCGCTCAAGCTGGCGGTCGTCGTGTTGCTGTTGCTGGCGATGTCCATGGCCACGGGGACGTTTCTCGAATCCCGGGACAACGCCCGGGTGGCAGCGCAGGTGATCTACCGGAGTTGGTGGTTCAACGGTTTGCTGGCGCTGCTGGCGGTCAACGTCGCCGCCGCGGCCCTTACTCGCTGGCCGTGGAAACGGCGGCACGTCGGGTTCGTCATCACCCACGCGGGGATCATCATCCTGCTCGGCGGCTGCAGCGCCGCGTACCATTACGGCACCGAAGGCATGATGGAAATGCGCGTCGGTAACCCGCCGGCCAACCTGGTCCGGGTCGAAGACGAAGCGCTGACGGTCGTCGTGCCCGAAACGGGCGTCCGATCGAGAACGCTGCTGCGGGAGAAAAATGACGGAACCGTCAGACCATCGGCGATTCAGGTCTCGAAAGATTTGCGGCTGACGCTCGGCACGTTCCTGCCGAACTCGCGCGTGATGCAACTCGTGCAGGACGGCGGCACCGACCCGAATCCGGCTCTGCAATTCCGATTGAAGAGCGACATGGCGAGCCAGGACGTGACCGATTGGTTGGTGGCCGCGTCGCCTGACCGGAGTCACGCGAACATCGGTCCTGCCCAAATCGAGTTTGTCATGGCCCGAGATGCCGACGATTTGAAGCGGTTGACCACTGCGCCCGATAGTTCAAAGAAATCCGCGCCGCAACTTCTGATTACGATTGGAGAAAAACAGTTCACCTTGCCCATCGCTGAGGACCTCGACAAGCACGTTGATCTGGGTGATTCGGGCGTCAGCGCCCACATTGCCGGTTATTGGCCGGATTTCCGCATGGACGAGAACCACCACCCGGCCACCGCGTCCAACGAACCGAATAATCCGGCGGCGGTGGTCATTCTCAGCCGGGGCGACGACGAGGAACGTCAGTTCGTTTTCTCGAGCGAAGAGATCGGCCCGATTGTGACGACCACCCGCGGGAACGCAATCGGCGCACAGATACGACTGACGGGCGGAGGAGCGTCGCAACGTCGAACCGGCGTGATGACGGTCGTGCTGGCGCCGGATGGATCGTTGCATTATGCGGTGGCGTCGCGAGAGGGCTTCAAGTCCGGTCCGATGAAAGTGGGCGAGCCGGTCGCGACGGGCTGGATGGATTTTGAGTTTACGCCGGTGAAATACGTCGCCAACGCGATCCTGTCGGAACAGATCGAACCGGCACCCGTCGACCCCGAAGGCAGTTCCCCGGCGGTGCAGGTAACGGCCCGAACCGGCGGACAGGAACAAGCAGCCTGGGTGCGGTTCGGCCAACCCGTCGTGCTGACGGTTGGCGGGAAAACCGTGCACGTCATGTACGGCTGGGATTCGATGCAGTTGCCGTTCACCGTCGAACTGGAGGATTTCATTGTCGAGCGCGACGAAGGCAGCATGAACGTGGCCGGATGGACGAGCAAGGTCATCTTTCACGACGACGCGCGCGGGTTGACGCAGCGCGCCTCGATCTGGATGAATCATCCCGCCTGGTTCAACGGCTACAAGTTTTCGCAGGCGTCGTGGAACCCGAACGATTTGAAATACACGGCGTTGCAGGTGAAGAAGTCCCCGCTGTGGGTGACGTATGTGACATGGGTGGGCGCGGTGCTGATCGTGGGCGGGATCGCGTTGATGTTTTGGGGACGCGGGTGGCTGCAGCGGGAGAAGAGCGAAGAGGGAAGGGCAAACGGTGAGGGGCGAAGACAGAAAGCGATGGTGACCGCGTGAAGACGAGTTTCAGTTGTAGCGGCGCTTCTGAGAAGCGCCGGCATGGGTCCGGACGTTGGTTCCGCGCTTCGCAGAAGCGCGGCTACACCATTCTCCTGATCTTCTTATCGTCCACCGCTGTTTTTGCTGACGACCTGGATTTTTCGACGCTCAAGTACCTGGCGGTGCAGAAGGACGGGCGGAAGAAGCCGCTCGACACCGTGGCCATCGAGACGGTGGAGAAGCTGACGG
>DATJBF010000090.1:0-5239 GCA_035515475.1 Verrucomicrobiia bacterium | reverse complement strand
CGATTTACTGGCAATTTCACTGGCACCGCACCTTGTGTGAAAGCAGGTGCGATTCGTCTACCGCTCCAAACCCTTGCCATTGCTGGCTTGCAGGGTTGGAGGCGGGTGTCGGAATCGAACCGACGGATAGGAGTTTTGCAGACTCCCGCCTTACCACTTGGCTAACCCGCCCTCGACCAGCCGGCTGACACTACCACGCAGGCGGGCTTGACGCCACTGGAAAAAACTACTGACGCCGAGCCTGCCCCTCTCTATACTCTGCCGCCAAATGCCTGAGCGCTTCCAACGTGTGTCCATCCTGATTCCGGTCTTCAATGAGGTGCAGACGGTGGAGGAAATCCTCCGCCGCGTGAGCGCGGCCGATTCCTGCGGCTTGCAGAAGGAAATCATCCTCGTCGATGACGCGTCCACGGACGGTACGAGCGATGTTCTCCGGAAGATGCCGCAGCGGGAGGGGATCAGGATTGTTGCGCACCCCCAAAACCGGGGGAAAGGCGCCGCCCTGCGCACCGCTCTCGAACACGCGACCGGCGAAATCGTCCTCATCCAGGACGCCGATCTCGAATACGACCCGGCCGACTACCCGCTCCTGCTGAAGCCCATCCTCGACGGCCGGGCCGATGTCGTCTATGGTTCGCGCTTTACCGGGGGAACGCATCGCGTGCTGCTGTTCTGGCATTACATGGCCAACCGGCTTCTGACCCTCCTCTCCAACATGCTCTGCAACCTCAACCTGACGGACATGGAAACCTGCTACAAGGTCTTTCGCCGCCAGTGCGTCAAGGGCATGACCCTGACCTCCAACCGCTTTGGCATCGAACCCGAACTCACCGCCAAACTCGCCCGCCGCCATTTCCGTTTCTACGAAACCGGCATCAACTATGCCGGCCGCGATTACGCCGAAGGCAAGAAAATCGGCTGGAAGGACGGCGTCGCCGCCCTCTGGTTCATCTTCCGCTACCGGTTTTTTGACTGAGCCGGTCATGTCCGCGCAAACTGCCGCAGCCGCTCGACAACCCGCCCGAGCGCCTCAATGATGTAATTCGCATCCTCGGCAGTGCTGTTCTTGCCGAACGAAAACCGGACCGCCGCCCGCGCCAGCTCGTGTGGCAGCCCCATTGCTTTCAACACATGCGATGGTTCGAGCGACCCAACGGCGCACGCCGAGCCGCTCGATACGGCAACGCCCTCCAGATCCAGTCCGAGCAACAACCCCTCCTCTTCGCAACCTTCGAAACTGAAGTTGATCGTGTTCCCAATTCGCTGAGTCGGATGACCATTGCGGTGCGCGCCACCGATGCGCTCGGCGATACCCGCAGCGAGCCTGTCGCAAAGTCCGAACAAGCGGCATTGCTCTTCGCCCATCGTCGCCGTGGCCAGTTCCGCCGCCTTCGCCAATCCCACAATCGCCGCCACATTCTCCGTACCCGCACGCCGGTCATTCTCGTGGCTGCCGCCGAACTGCAACGGATCGACCTTCGTCCCCCGGCGAATGTAGAGCGCACCCACGCCTTTCGGCCCGTAGAATTTGTGCGCGGCAATCGAGAGCAAATCCACGCCCCAGTCACTCACCTGCACCGGCTGCTTCCCGAACGATTGCACCGCGTCCGTATGAAACACCACGCCGCGCTCCCGGCAGATCGCCGCCAGTTCCTTGATCGGCTGGATCGTGCCCGTCTCGTTGTTCGCCGACATGACCGACACCAGCACGGTGTCCTTGCGGATCGCCTTCCGCAAATCATCGGGATCGACGACGCATTCGCGGTTCACCGGCAAATACGCGACCTCACACTCGCCGGTCTTTTCGAGATACTGGCAGGCGTGCAGCACCGCATGATGTTCGATGCTGCTGGTGACAATGTGCCGGCCTTTCTTGCGCAGAGCGCGGGCCACCCCGAACACCGCCATGTTGTCGGCCTCCGTGCCGCCCCCCGTAAAGACAATCTCGCCCTCCTGCGCTCCAAGCAGCGCGGCGAGCCGCACCCGCGCGTCATCGATGGCCGCCCGCGTTTCGCGGCCGAATACATGCACGCTGCTGGCGTTGCCAAAGTGCTCGCGCAGGTAGGGCAGCATCGCGTCGAACACCCGTGGATCCAACGGTGTCGTCGCGTTGTAGTCGGCGTAGATGCGTTTCATACGAGTTGTAGCCGCGAATCTCATTCGCGGTCCATCGGTCATCCGCGAAAATGTTTTGCGGCTACAATGGTTCAGATACCTTCGCCATCCGTGTGGCCAATCATCCTGTCGCGGTCGGTGGGGGTCGTTTTCATCCGCGTCTGGCCACCCTCGGTATACACGACCGTGTGTGGCGGCACGGGCTCCAGCAACCACACGTTGCCACCGATGATCGAGCCTTTGCCGATGGTCACGGGTCCGAGAATGGTCGCGCCCGCGTAAATCGTCACGTTGTCCTCGATGTTCGGGTGCCGCTTGGTGCCCTTCACGACGCGCCCGGTGGCGTCCTTCGGGAAACTCTTCGCGCCGAGCGTCACGCCCTGGTAAATCTTCACGTGCTTGCCGATCACCGTGGTTTCACCGACCACCACGCCCGTGCCGTGATCGATGAAGAAATGCGGGCCGATCGCCGCGCCGGGATGAATGTCGATCCCTGTCTTGTTGTGCGCCCACTCCGTCATGATGCGCGGGATGAGTGCCACGTGACGCCGGTACAACAAATGCGCCAGGCGCTGGACCGCGATGGCCTCGATGCCGGGATAGGCGAGAATGATTTCCTCGTTGCTGATCGCCGCGGGATCTCCCTCGTACGCCGCCGTCACGTCCGTCTGCAACACCGCCCGCACAGTCGGCGTTTCGCCCAGGAACTCCTGCGTCACGCGCGCCGCCGTGCCCGCCAGATCGTTCATGTCGCAACCGTCACACGGACGATAATCCAAACTTCGCTTGATCTCGTTCTCCAACCGCCGCGCGATCGACGACACCAACTCCGAGGTATACTCAACAAGTTGGTTCGAGTGGATCGCGTCCTTGTCGTAAAAACCGGGGAACACCAGTCGCAACAGGTCGCGCGTGATCTCCACCACCGCCTCGCGCGACGGCAGGTTCACGCCATCGAGATGGTTAATCCCGCCGTACTTGTGAAACGAGTCCACCAAACTATCGGCAATCTGTGCCAGCTTCTTGGCCATATCGTGTGAATCTACTCGCGAATCACGCGGATTTCACCTCAAAACAGGCTACGTCACATTAGGCCGGATTCTCCTGTGGCAGCGGTCTATGACCGCCGAATGCTGTTAATTCCATCCAAATCTGCCACATATCTGCCGTTTTCGGCTCTAATTTGGGTTCGTTTTTTGAGCCAAAACGACCCACCCACCGACAGAATTTCCGTCGTAACAAACCGAACACCAGCTACATGCAAAAACAGGCGACATATGCCGAAAATGGGTTCGTTTCGCAGTTTTACACTTTTCACACGGCCTTCTCCTCACTGTAGCGCCGCTCGGCGCCTGCCCTGAGCCTGGTCGAAGGGAGCGCCGGTCGTTCTGCCCGCCCTTATCCCCGTGCTTGTCCAACGCGAACCCTTGTTTCCTTGCTGCGTCATCACGAGCTTGTCGAGAGATCTCTGTTGTGCCTCGCTCTGTTGACAGCCGACATCAAAGCCAGGCCGCCGGGAGCAAAGTCTTCAGGGCGCGACCTTGTCGTGCCCGGTCGCAATGCGAAGCTATGTCAAACAACCGCCCCGACCGTACCACGCTTTCCACCCCGCGTCCAGCAACAAGTATCGATTAGCGATGTGCGGTTAAGTCGTCCCCTGTCGTGCGAGCGACATTCCTGTCGCGACCGGTCGAGGAAAGCCAAATCCGCACAGACGGCACCCAGTGCCTCCCCGGGCAATCGCATCGATTCAAACTGCCAGTGCTGCGTTGTGAATTGTCGGGCAACCGGCCCGGTTGCCGCCGCTTTCCCACGTCGCTTGTAGCTGAATGACCCGTCACTTCGGTGAGCATCTCAACCCCGTTGGTCGCCCGTCAGTTGTCAAGAGTGCGGATCTGACCCCATTATGTCAGAAAACCGGCAGAGGATGCCGCAAGATGGAACTAGCGCCGGACTCTGCACTGCCGTCGCCAATCTCTCCCTGTCGGTGGCGTTGTCAAAGCAAACCTGCGGCTTGACGCGAGCGCGTTCACGAGAGCAAGGTTCGTGAATGGCTACCGCCCCACGCAAACGCAAGACCAGCCGGCGCAGGCCGAAACCGGCCGTCAAGATCCGCGCTGTGGACTTCGTGATGTACAACGTCCCGAACATGAAACGGGCGCAAAGGTTTTATCACGACGTGCTAGGTCTGCCGATTGGAGTCGTGTGCAACAAGTTCTGGTGCGAATACGCCACCAAGCCAGTCGCCGTGGCGCTCAACGCTCCGCGCCCCAAATCCGCCGCCGTGGCCTTGGCCGTTGAGGACATCCATGCCGCCATCGACGCCTTACGCGAACGTGGTGTGAAGATTCTGATGAAGCCGGCCGAATTCGGCTCCTGCTACATGGCCTTCATTGCCGACCCCGACGGCAACAGCATCTGCATTCACCAGCGCAAAGACGGCACGGTGGGATGAAAAAACGGCGTCGGAGTCGCCTTCTGGCCCGACGCTGGCAGAACCCAACACATGTAAATGGAGGTCGCGGTCGCCGCAGTCCCCGCCAGCATGACCCGCCGCCGGTCAATTTGCGTTGGCCAAATTGCGGGATTCTGTTACCAAGACCCGCTATAACGACATGGGGTCGGGTCTAATTATTATGCAATTCATCGGTGACTCTCTGGATCGTTCCAGCACATCCTCAGGGGCACGTCTCATCATTGGTACAATTCAGTCTCTGTAACACTTGAGCGGTGCACGAGATGGCCTGTGTGCGACCGCCCGTGTGACATTGTTCCCGAACACCCCGAACGTCAAGCCGATCATTGGCCCTTGAATCTGACGCGTACGCTGTACAGCGAGCTGCGCGCCGCAATAAACAGAGTGCGGCGATCCTTTCCACCGAACGCAAGGCTCGTCGGACGCTCAGGAACTTCAATCAAATCAATTTGCTTGCCGGATGAATCGTACACGAAAATGTTGCCCGCACAGACGTACACGTTCCCTTTCGCATCCACCGCGTTGCCCGCTTCGCCTTCTTCGGCAAACAGTTTCGGATCAGCCAACGAGCCGTCCGGATTCACCGAAAACGACCATGTCTTCTGCCCAAATTCATCCGCCACATAAAAGCGCCGATTCTCCGGCGCG
>DATJBF010000089.1:0-78657 GCA_035515475.1 Verrucomicrobiia bacterium | reverse complement strand
CGCTCTCCGCGCCAGTTTCACGCTGGAGAAAATCCACCGTCTCACCCCCATCGACCCCTGGTTCCTCCACAACATCAAAGAAATCGTCGACATGGAGGAGGAATTGGTAAAGGCCGGCAAGCTGGAGGCGCTGGTGTGACTCGGACTTTCCGAACCATTTTGGCCGTCTGCACTCGTGCGTTCTTGTCGTCGTGCGCTCCTTCGAGATCATCAACAGCGGCTCTCAGATTCTGTGGTCGGCGTACGGCACGATTGCGGGCACACTGGACTTCCACGGTCACGAGAAGCTGACTAACGTTTGGGACGAAGCCGGGCGTAGATTCTTTCCGTCCCCCATGTGGAGCGAGGACCAAAAGTTAATTATCCTCTTGGTGTCTCCACAATCCCTGCGTGAGGAGGAGCTTTGGGTCTATGACACTGATCTTGACCTGATCGAAAAGGAGGATGCAGCCCCGCTTCAGGAACTGTGGACGAGAAACATGTGGAAGCGGCAAAAAACCGAACACAAGTACGCATGGGTCATGGAGCGCCGATGGAATCCGCAGAAACTAAGCCCCATCGAGTTCCACTTGAAAACCCACACCATCGAGCACGGGCCGATCAACCCGAAAGACGCGGCATCAGTGTGGTAAGCCGCCTTCCGCTACTTGGGGGATCTGCTTGGGAATGTTGGGGTCGTCGATTTCCAGTTTCAGCACGTCGTACATGATCGAGCCGCGGGTCAGGCGGAACGCCACCGTATTGCGTCCCTTGCGGAGCAGGGACGACGGGAACCGGATGATCTTGTTCTCGTAATAACTGCTGCCCAAAACGGCGCTGCGATAGCCGGCGGCGCTATTCCCACCGGAGTATTCGCCGACAGCGGCATTATTGACCAACACCTGCAAGTTCGGGTTCTTCGTTTGTCCAGCAATGCCGATGGTCAGGACGCCATCGCCTCCGTAGGTTCGGTCGACGTTGAATTTGACCTTCCAATCGCCCCGCTTGGCTTGGGAGTAGTACCAATCCCGGGACGGAACGCTGCTGCCGATCGTGTAAGTCAGATTGGCGGGGACCGCGCGTTCGAGTCCGTATTGGCGGGGTTGATCGCTGAGCCGGAAACCCGTGGTCCGACGATCCGCAAACCCGATCTGCCATAGCTTGACGGAATAATACGCCGGCGTGAACACCAACGTTCCCAAGGTCGTTTCTTCGCCTGCAGTGACGGTGATGTCGTCCTTACGGAATTCGTCGGTCACGCCAGGCACCGCGGCGAACAGCGTGTAACTTCCCGGGCGCACGTGCGGCAGGGTGAAATGGCCGCTGGCGTCGGCCCGGACACTGAAAATGTAACTCAGGACTTGGAGTTGCCAGTCGGGCTGCGGTGCGGTCAGAACCATGAGCGCGTTGGCAGCGGGCTGGCTTCCATCGTAAAGCTTCAGGGTTCCGCTGACTGTGCCGCGCCGGAGCGGGTAATCGGGATGCCGCATCCACTGGTAAGGCCATGCAGCCTTTTCTTTCTCGGCTTGCTCCTTGGCGTTGGCCCAGATCTGCTGCGGCGAATCGCCGGAGTTGAGGTAGACCAGCCACGGGCCGCAGAGCTTGGTCCAGCCTTCGGGAATGGCGGGGCTGGCCAGATCCCGCGGCAGAAAATGGCCGGATTGGAGCATGCAGTGGATGACCGGGCCTTCGTGGACGGTGATGTATTGTTTGGTGGGCGCTTGGAGGTATTCGCTGCTCCCTGTGATCATGAACACCCCGTAACTTCCCGTGCCGCTTCCACACAAGCCGTGCACGTAATGTCCTTCCACATAATCGCAATAATTGTATTTGGTGCATATCGTTCCGTCCCGCAGTCGAAACGTGGCGTCCTGAACCAGATGCGACCCTCGCAAATCGGGAATGTGGCCTTGTTCCGTGTCGCTGGCGAGCTGGTAGTTGAACAGCGAGGCATTGAGGAAAAAAGACCATCGGACCTGCCCTGTATGCTCGGGGGGATCGCCCGGCCGGCGCTGTTGCAGAACGAACACGTAAAACCCCCGGTCGCCTCTCCGCAAAACGTAGTGCTGCGTGAAATGGACGCCACCAATCCGCGCGCCGGAGGAAAGTTCCACCAAGTCAGGGGTGTCCCGCACCACGTTATACACGGCATCGTGAACATCCCGTCCATCCCGGCCTCCAGAATTGGCAACGGCGAGGTAGGCGCCTCGACCGGCCAGATTCGGGCTGTTCCCGAGAGTCATGGCGTGAATGGTTCCATCGGCTTTATCGACTGTGAAGGAGATTTTCCCGTTGGAAAGCCTGACCTGCGGTCCCAAGTCTACAAGCGTTACCGGATCGTCGGGCGCGGCCACAGCGATTCCCCCGGCCAGCAGCATCGATGCAAGAACCGTCGCCGATGTCCGCTTCAGCATGAATCCCTCTCTGCTCACAGTATGGTGACTCGGGTTTACACGGCCAGACATTCCCCGTCCATCCGGAAATGACCTGCACTTGTCAAAACCGCCGTGCTTCGCTAAGGTGCGCGGCGATGGCGAGCACTCACAAGCAGTCACTTCTCCACAAAGCCAAGTCCTTGGGTTTCTCCGACCGGCAGATTGCGGCGCTGGTGGGCAGCACGGAAGATGAGGTGCGGGCGGTGCGGAAGAAGCTGGGCATCGTGCCGAGTTACCGGCTGGTCGACACGTGTGCGGCGGAGTTTGAGGCGTACACGCCATATTATTACTCGACGTACGACACCGGCGACGACGAGATCCGCCAGACCGATAAACGCAAAGTTATGATCCTCGGCGGCGGGCCGAACCGGATCGGGCAAGGGATCGAGTTCGACTACTGCTGCGTGCATGCCGCCTTCGCACTGAAGGAGCTGGGATTCGAAACGATCATGGTGAACTCGAATCCCGAGACTGTATCGACCGACTACGACACGAGCGATAAGTTGTTCTTCGAGCCGTTGACGTTGGAGGACGTGCTGCACATCTACGAGCGGGAGAAATGCTGGGGCGCAATCGCGCAGTTTGGCGGACAGACCCCGCTCAATCTCGCGCTCGGCCTGCAACGGAACGGCGTCAACATTCTCGGAACGACGCCACAGGACATCGAGGTGGCCGAGGATCGGAAGCTGTTCGCGGCCATGCTGGACAAGCTGGGGATACCGCAACCGCCGAACGGCACGGCCACCAACGAGGAAGAAGCCCTCACTGTGGCTCGCAGGCTCGGCTATCCCGCGTTGGTGCGTCCATCGTTCGTGCTCGGTGGACGCGCCATGCAAATCGTCTACAGCGATGACGAGATCCGTCATTACATGCGCTTTGCCGTCGAAGCGTCGCCCGAACGGCCGGTGCTGGTGGACAAGTTCTTGGAGGAAGCGCTTGAAGTGGATGTGGACTGTGTTGCGGACATTGGGGTTGGGGGGAACACAGTTACCTTGGGCGGTATGCTCGAACATATCGAGTTCGCCGGGTGTCATTCGGGCGATGCCGCCATGGTGTTGCCACCACACTCGATCTGGCCGGAGAACCTTGAGACCATGCGACGGTTCACCCAGGCAATGGCCCGGGAACTGAAGGTCGCAGGCCTGATGAACGTGCAGTTCGCCGTCAAAGGCTATAGCGTTTGGGTGCTCGAGGTGAACCCGCGGGCGTCCCGCACCGTGCCATTCGTGAGTAAAGCGATCGGGGTGCCGCTCGCGAAACTGGCGGCGAAAGTCATGACGGGCAAGAAACTTACCGAGTTGGGCTTTACGAAAGAGATCTGGCCAAAATCCTACTCGGTGAAGGAATCCGTCTTCCCGTTCAGCAGATTCCCGGGTCAGGATATACTGCTGGGCCCCGAGATGCGGTCCACGGGGGAAGTCATGGGTACAGACGCTGACTGGGGCATGGCGTACGCAAAATCGCAAATGGCTGCAGCACCGCCGCTTCCGCAGGAAGGACGGATCTTCATCAGCGTGCGGGACTCGGACAAGAAACAAATCGCGCCGCTGGCGAGGGAGTTCAGCAAGCTCGGCTTCGACCTCTACGCCACGAGCGGCACGGCAAAGGTCCTACTCGAGAACGGCGTCAAAGTGCAGTCACTCTTCAAACTCGCCGAGGGGCGCCCGAACGTGCTCGACATGATCAAGAACAGCGAGGTTCACATGATCATCAACACGCCGGCGGGCAAGAATCCGCGTGTCGATGAAGTGCGGATTCGCACCGCAGCAGTTGCGCACAAGGTTCCCATCATGACGACGCTGGCGGGCGCCAACGCGGCGTTGCTCGGCATCAAGGCGCTGCGCGAACGGGGCCTCGTCGTTCGTCCCCTCCAAGAATACCACGCCGACGTGGCGCGCAGCTAGACCTCGTCCGGGCCCGCGTCGGCGGCTATCTTGTCGTCGCGGGGTGCGACATGCAGCCTGGCCTTCAGGCCGCCGCCGTCCTCGACGACGAGGTGCTCGGCCCGAATGTCCCCTTGCATAAGACCGCCGGCTTTGACCGTGATGACTCCCTTGGCGTCGAGCTTGGCGTTGAGGGTGCCGAGGACCTCGACGTTGCGGTATCGACCCTCCTGTTTGAACGAGAAATCTGCACCCTGCGCGATGCGCAGGTCGGGGGCGGAAATGGCCTTCTCGGAAAAGATGGCCCCCACGCCCAACTCCAGCAGGCGCAGGGCCCGTACCCGGCCGCCCTCGATGATGCCTTCCACAATCACGACGGCGCCGACGAGATCGCCGCCTTTGAGAACGCCGGTTGGGGTGAGTCGGATCGTGCCGGCGGTCTTGATGGTTTCGGCCCATTCGCTGTCGATCGTGTGATCGGTGAGATCGAGCAGGGCGCGGCATTTCGGGCAGTGGGTGCTTGTTGCCCGTCCATGCATCTGGAACTTATAGCTGCACTCGTAGCACTCGATGAGGTGTTTGACCGGTACCGCCGTGCTGGCGACGCGCGCCCCCGGCCGCGCAAGGTCGGCCGGCGGATTGTCCGTGGCGGCATCCGCTTTGGACGCGGGTGGGGACGAACCGGGCATGGACTTTGTGCGCGCGACGGCGCGGATCGTCGCGTAACCATCGAGTGTGTTGACCTTGCGGTTCCTGGGCACAACTCACCCCCGGGCATCTGGGCCGCGGGTCACGGCACGGCCAACGTCAGCGTCGGCCATACGAGCGGACCGTGGCGGCCGCCTCGACCCGGTCGTCGTCGGTGGACTCGGCGGCTTCGGTCACCACCGGGGCGACGCTGCTGAGCGGCGAGCCGGTCGAATTGACTTCCGAGCGACCGATGAACGTGACGCCGTCCTCGACGCTGAGGCGTTTGGCGCGGATGTCGCCGGTGACGCGCGCGCTCGATTTCATCTCGATGCGGTCCTTGGCCGTGACGTTGCCCTGGACCGTGCCTTCGATGGAGACCGAGTTGACGACGAGATTGCCCTTGATCTGGGCGGATTTGCCGATGACGGCGTCGCCGCCACAATGCAGTTCGCCTTCCAGTTTGCCGTCGATGCGGACGGAGCCGGTGCCTTTGATCGTCCCGGTGATTTCGATGTCATTGGAAATGACCGACTGCGGAGTTGCGTTGTCGTCCATATGATTTTCCTCCAAGTTACCTCCTCCATTGGGCCCGCACCGTGTGCGGGCCGACCCATACTCGCTGACGCAAGAGTCGCAAAAATCCCGATGACTGACAAGGCGAAACGCCGATTCGGACAAAATTGTTGTGATTGCCCGCGTCGCGGGAGCGTAGTAGAAGTGCTGTTATGAGCACGGGCTTTGATTTTGTCCGCTCGCACGGCCTCGGCAACGATTATCTCGTCGTTGACGCGAGCAAGATCGGTTTTGACCTCACGCCGGCGCGGGTCCGGGCGATTTGCCATCGCCACACCGGGCTCGGCTCGGACGGGATTCTGGCGCTGGTGAAACCGCCAGCCAAGGCCGATTTTGCCGTGCGCATTCTCAATCCGGATGGTTCCGAGGCCGAGAAGAGCGGCAATGGGCTGCGGATCTTCGCGAAGTTCCTGTACGACCACGGTCATACGAAGAACACGGAGTTTACCATCCACACTCTTGGTGGCCTGGTGCGCGCCAAGTTGCTCTTGGACAACGGCCGCTGTGCCGCGGTGCGTGTGGACATGGGCCGCGCGGTGATCGACCGCAGCATGACGATGCTCGAAGTGGCCGGCCAGAGGCTGGAGGTCACCGCCGTTTCGGTGGGCAACCCGCATTGCGTGGCGATTGTCGAGGACCTTGGCAAGGTCGACCTGCTCAAGCTCGGCCCGCTGATCGAAAAACATCCAGCGTTCCCCAACCGGACGAACGTTCAATTCGTCCAGGTGCTCTCCCGGCACGACACGCGGGCGCTGATCTGGGAGCGCGGCGCGGGACACACGCTGGCGTCGGGTTCGAGTTCGTGCGCGGTTGCCGCGGCGTGTTACGAGAAGAAATTGGTCGATAGCCCGGTCGTGGTACACATGGAAGGCGGGGACCTCACGGTCGAGGTTGCCGGGGACCTTCAACTGGTGATGACCGGCCTGGTGGAAGAAGTTGCGGCCGGCAGGTTCAGCGAAGAATTCCGGCAGCGCCTGAATGCTACCCGTCGATGAGTTGCCGAAACGCCGAGGATTCGCGCAGGTCCGCGAAGTCGGGCTCGGCTTTGGCGAGCGCCTTGAGCTTCGGGTCGAGGTGTAGGGCGCTCCGGAGCAGTTCCAGCGCTTCCGTCGGCCGCTGCTGGACGGCGCGGTAACACGCCATGTTGTAGTGGGCCAGCGCATCGCGCGGGTTGGCGTCGAATGCCCGCTGGAGGGTGTCCACCGCGGCGTCGAGCGATTGCGTCCGCCGGCGAATGTAGGCCAGGTTGATCCAGATGGCCGAGTCGCGCGGGTTGAGCTCGGCGAGTTTCGCGATGAACGGCTCGGCTTCGCTGAGCCGATTGGTACGCCACAGGACGGCGGACTTGATGGCCATGGCCTGAGGGAGGTTGGGAGACAGCGCCAGCGCCAAGTCCGCCTCGCGGCCGGCATCCTCGAACATATTCAGGTCGAGATACCCGGACGCATACTCGATGTGTTTTTGGACCTCGGGCTTCATGGCTCGAAGCTGATACGGGCTTAGTATCGTCGCGCCACAAAAATATAGCAAGCCGTCGTTCAATTTGCCATGCTCACCGCATGCTCTACCAGACATTCCTGCGGCCCTGGTTGTTCCAGGCCGATCCGGAAATCGCCCACGAGCACACGTTGAGATTGGCGGGTTGGCTGGGCCGCTGGCACGTCGGGCGCGAGGCCGCCGAGACACTGTTCGTGCTCGACGACCGGCGACTGCGCCAGACCGTCTTCGGCGTCGAATTCCCGAACCCGGTCGGGCTCGGCGCCGGCTACGACAAGAACGCCGTCGGACTTGCGCTCTGGCCGTCGCTCGGGTTTGGGTTCGTCGAGGTCGGCAGCGTCACCGCGCGGGCGCAGCCGGGCAATCAAGCGCCGCGGTTGTTTCGTCAACCGAAACAGCGGGCGTTGGTCAACCGACTGGGGTTCAACAATGAAGGGGCCGTCGCCATTGCCGCGCGCGTCCCGCAGCGGCCGCACCGCATTCCAATCGGGGTGAACGTCGGCAAGAATCGCGACGTGGATTTGGCGCGGGCCGGGGAGAATTACCGCGCTACGATCGAAGCATTCCGCGGTCGTGCCGATTTCTTCGTCATCAACATCAGTTCACCCAACACGCCCGGACTGCGCGAGTTGCAGAACCGGGGGATGTTGGACGCCTTGCTCGCGGAGATTCGGGAGGAAACCCCCGTGTTGCTGAAGATTGCGCCCGACCTGACGTTCGAGGAGATCGATGGGATTGTCGAGTCGGCCCTGAAGCACGGCGTCGCGGGCATTGTCGCGACCAACACGACCGTGGATCATCCGACGCCGTCGCAAGGGGGCCTGAGCGGAGCGCCGCTGCGGGCGCGGTCGACGAAATGCGTGCGCCACGTTTGGCATCAAACGCAGGGACGGTTGCCCATCATCGGCGTCGGCGGCATCTTCACGGCCGAAGATGCCTACGAAAAGATCCGGGCGGGTGCGTGTCTCGTCGAGGTCTGGACGGGCCTGGTTTACGAAGGCCCGGCCATCGTGCGCAGGATCAACTCCGGGTTGCTGCGGTTGCTCGACCGGGACGGATTCAGCCACATCGCCGAGGCTGTGGGAACAGAATGAATGAGTCGGTCAACCTCCGTCCGCAGGCGTGGTCGTTGATTCGCGGCCAGCTACGCGATGGCGTCGCGGGTTTCGCGTTGACGCTGCTCAGCATTGCCGCGAGCCTGCTCCAGCCGTGGCCGTTGAAGATCATCGTCGATAGCATCCTCGGGTCGGTACCGATGCCGCCGTGGCTCGCATCGTTCAGCAGCGGCAAGCCGACGGCGCTGATCATCGTTTGCCTCGGGTTGTTGTTGATTCACGTGCTCCGCGGTGGCTTGGGTGCGTGGGGCACGACGTATTTGGTGCAGGCGGGACTGCGGATGACGCAGGAATTGCGGTTTCGCGTGTACGAGCACCTGCAGAAACTCAGTCTGGTTTTCCACGACAGCCGCGCGGTGGGCGACTCGATTTATCGGGTCACGTGGGACACGTATTCGATCCAGACCATTTTCAACGGGGGTCTGATCCCGTTGCTTTCCTCGGTGGCCACCCTGGCGGGCATGATGGTGATCATGTTGCGATTCGACGTCGTCCTGACGCTGCTGGCGCTGGTGGTCGCGCCGGCGCTGGCCCTGGCGATCAAGCACTACAATCGCCTCATTACCAACGTCTCGACCGACTACCACACCCGCGAAAGCAAAGTGAGCGCGATGATCCAGGAATCGCTCTCGGCGATTCGCACCATCCAGGCGTTTGCGCGCGAGGAGGACGAAGTGCGCCGTTTCGGTGTGGGCACCGCGCAAAGCATGGACGCGAACGTGCGCATGACGAAGGTGCAGGTGGCGTCGTCGTTCGTGGTCGGCTTGATCACCGCGACGGGCACCGTGGCGATGATCTGGATCGGCAGCCAACGCGTGCTGGCCGGCCGGCTGACCGTGGGCGAACTGCTCGTGTTCCTCAGCTACGTGGGAATGCTCTACGGGCCCATGAGCACGATCAGCGGCATCGCCACGGCAATCCAGGGCGCGCTGACGCCCTTTCGGCGCGTGGTCGAGATTCTGGAAACGAAACCGACGATCCGCGATGCGCCGGACGCCCGACCGTTGCCGCGCTGTGACGGCGTCGTGCGGTTCGAAAATGTGTGGTTTGGTTACGACCCGAATCGGCCCGTGCTCAAGGGCATCGACTTCGAGGCGCGGCCGGGACAGATGATCGCACTGGTCGGCCCGAGCGGTGTGGGCAAATCGACGCTCCTCAGTTTGTTGCTCCGCTTCTACGATCCCCAGAAGGGACGGGTACTGGTGGACGGCCATGACGTGCGCGACTTCCAGTATCGCTCGCTGCGGCGCCAGATCAGCATCGTGCCGCAGGAGCCGGTGCTGTTTTCGACCTCGGTGCGCGACAATATCGCCTATGGCCGGCCCGCGGCAACGCTCGACGAAATCATGACGGCGGCGCGCCAAGCCGAGGCGGACGAGTTCATCCACGGGATGCCGCAAGGCTATGAAACGCCGATCGGCGAACGCGGCGTGACGCTCTCGGGCGGGCAGCGTCAACGGCTCGCCCTGGCGCGGGCGTTTCTGAAGAACTCGCCGATTCTGATTTTGGACGAGCCGACGGCCGCACTCGACGCCGAGACGGAAGCGGCCGTGCTGCGCGCGCTGGACCGGTTACGGCAGAAGCGCACGGTATTTGTCGTGGCTCACCGGCTGTCGACGGTGCGGGAGGCGGATTGGCTGCTGGTGATGCACGACGGGCAAATCGTCGAACGCGGCAAGCACGGCGAGCTGGTGGCACGAGGTGGCCACTATGCGCGGGTGTGCGAACTGCAATTTGGAGGACAAACGTCTGGTTTGTCACCCTGAGCGCAGCGAAGGGTCTCACGAGCGAGTAAGAGGGTTCGTTTCACGCAGTAGGACAGGCATCGCATGAAAAAAGTCATCGTCACCAGCGGCTGGGGCGCCGGTTACCCTGAGGGCGGCGGGATGCAGTGGTTGAATCTGCATTATCTTGCCGGGTTGCGCGAGTTGGGATTCGAGGGTTTCTGGCTCGACACGTTGGGGCCGCCGAAAAAGGGCTCGGGGCTGTCAGTCGAGGAACGAGTCGAGGGGTTTCGCGGGCAATGCGAGCAATACGGACTCCACGAGCACTGGGCGGTGCTTTACGACAAGCGCGACGTGTTTGGAATGCCGGCGCGTCAGGTCCAGGCGTTGTGCAACGATGCCATGTTGCTGATCAATCTCTGTGGGGCGCTCCAGGACGACGAGTTGCTGCGGCGCATCCAGCGCCGCGCGTTCTTCGATCTGGATCCCGGGTTCACCCACGTCTGGGCGCACCAGTGGGACCTGGGCCTCAGCAAGCACAATGTTTTCTTCACCGTCGGCCTCAACGTTGGCGGGGACGGTTTTTCGATTCCGCTGCGTGGGATCGAGTGGCAGACGTTCCTGCCGCCGGTGGCGACGGAGTATTGGCCGGTTCAACCGGACCCGGCTGCCGCGAAGTTCACCACGATCGGTCAATGGCGCGGACAGGGCGCCGTGTGGGACGGCGAGACGTACTGGCCGAAGCGTGAAGAATTCTTGCGGTTCGTGGAGCTTCCGGGCAGGACGACCCAACCGATCGAACTGGCGCTGCTCATTCACGAGTCGGAGACCGATGATTTGACGGCGTTGCGCAACGCCGGCTGGCGGTTGGTCGATCCGCATCGGGCCGCGGGCGGCCGCGATGGGTTTCGCTCCTACATCCAAGGTTCGCGGGCAGAGTTTAGCGTGGCGAAGAACGGTTACGTCAGGACCAGGAGTGGTTGGTTCAGCGATCGCACGGCGTGCTACCTCGCGTCGGGCCGGCCCGTGCTGGTGCAGGACACGGGTTTCAGCCAGTATCTGCCCACGGGTCGTGGGTTGCTGGCGTTTTCGACCTTGGAGGAGGCCGTGCGCGGGATCGAATCCATCAACGGCGACTACGCGGCGCACTGTGGCGCTGCCCGCAAGTTGGCCGAGGATCGCTTCGCCGCGCCGAAGGTACTGCAATCGATTCTGGAGCGGGCCGGTGTGCTCTAGCGCGCGAACCACGCCGGCGGCGCTTTTCATTGCCAGTCGGTTTCCGCCGAAGCTACCATCCGTCGTGCGCACGATTCGAACTGGCGTCCCGCAAGTTGTCTTCGAGGATGACGACATTCTGGTTGTGGACAAACCCGGTGGCATGGTGTGTCATTCGGCGCAACGGCCCGAGTACGGGTCGCTCGCGGAATGGCTGCGGGAACGCGGGGTGCGGACGCCGCGCATGATCAATCGTCTCGACCGCGAGACGAGCGGGCTGGTGGTCGTCGCCAAGGACGAGCGGGCGGCTCGGAACCTGGGCCAGGCCGTGTTGCGGCGTGAAATCGAGAAACAATATCTGGCGATTTGCTGGGGGACCTTCGAGCAGGCGAATGGCGTGATTGACCAACCAATCGCGGTCGGGAAGAACTCCGTCGTGTACACGAAGCGCGTGGTGGATCGCGAGGCCGGCAAGCCGAGCGTAACGGAGTTCCAGGTGGAACAGAAACTCCACGGTTTCACAGTCGTCCGCCTGAGGCCGCGGACGGGCCGGGCGCATCAGTTGCGGGTGCACCTGGCGTGGCTCGGCCATCCGATTGTGGGCGACAAAGTGTACGGGCCGGACGAGACGTTGTACCTGCAATTCATCGAGAGGGGTGTGACGACCGACATGTTGAAGCAACTCCTGTTGCCGCGGCACGCGTTGCATGCCGAGTGCGTATCGTTCCATCATCCGCGCCACGGTCAACAGTGCACGGTTCGCGCGCCAGGGCCTGAAGACATGCGGACGTTCATCGAAGAACACAGTTTGCCGCGCCAGGAGCGCGGTTGAATGCGCGACGTCCTGAAACATACTGGATTCCGCCGGTTATGGATTGCCGTGGTGGTGTTGACTCTTGGCGACGCGGTGATGCAGATGGGGCTGATCGAGTATTTCCGCGCGAACCAATACGATGTGGCGACGGAGACGGCCAAAATGTTGTTCGCGGTGTCGCTGCCCGGGCTATTGCTGGGGCCGCTGGCGATTGCGTATCTGGATCGCTGGCAACGGCGCAGCGTGCTGATGCTCAGCGATGCGTTGCGCGCAGTGACGGTGGTCGTCATCGCGGCCTGGCTGTGGCCGGTCGTCACGGGGCGGATGGAATCGCGCGGGTTGTTGGTGGTGTACCTGGTGATTTTCCTGAATGGCGCGGTCACGACGTTTCACTATCCCGCACGCTTTGCCCTCCTGCCGAACCTGCTGGACGCCGGACAGTTGATCCAAGCCAACACACTGCTGACGGCGACGATTGCGGTAGCGGGCGTGGGCGGACGCGGCGTGGGCGGGTTCCTCGCAGAGAGGATGGGCCCCGAATGGGCGGTCCTGGCGAATGCGCTGGCGTATGTCGTGAGCGTGGTTCTGGTGTGGACGATCCGGATGCAGCCGCACGCCACCACCAGCGGCGAGCACGCGCACCCGCAGGGCGGTTGGGGTGAGTTGCGGACCGGACTGAGCTACCTGTGGACGCATCGGACGGCGCTTCCGTTGGTGGTGCTGACGGCGGTGTTCGCGTTTGTGCTGAGCGTGCTGGCAGTGGCGTTCGTGGGGTTTGCGATGACGGATCCGCCGAGTGGGCTGGGCCTGCGCACGGGTGGGTTCGGTTATCTCTTCGTGGCGGTGGGAGCCGGTGGGGGGCTGGGGATGTTCGTCATCGGCCGTGCCAAACGATGGACGCGCTCGACGTGGCTGCCCGTTGTCCAGTTGGCGATGTGCGGGGCGTTGCTGGTGGTACTGAGCCGGATGACCAGTCCGTGGCTGGCGGCGGCCGTTTTGGTTGTCCTCGGCGTGGTTGCGGCACCCTTGATGATTCCTATCGACTCCAAGTTGCAGGAGCAAGTCGACGAGAAACGGCGGGGCGCCGTGTTCGCCGCGCGCGGCGCACTGACTTCGGCGACCATGATCGTGGCATTCTGGCTGCAATTCGGTACGGCGTTCTTCCGCGAGACGCCGGCGCCGACGATTCTGTTGTGGCTGGGGGTCGGCTCGATCGCCATTGCGGTGGTAGCGGCGTTGGCGCTCCGGGCGCGGCAGGGACGGCCGGGAATGGGCCCGGCGGCTTGATTCGGCTGGGGGCACCGGTACGGTTTTTGCAGTGAACGGTAGCCAGACAACGTACCACAGGAGCCCATGCTTCAATACGTCCTCTCGTTCGTGGCGGGCAAAGACCAGGGCCGTGAGTTTCCCTTACCGCCCGATCTGAACATCGTGATCGGCCGCGTCAGCGACGTGGATCTGCTGCTCCTCGACGAAAAGGTGTCGCGCAAGCACGCGCGGATTTTCACGCACGACGGCAAGATCGTGATTGAAGACCTCGCGTCGAAGAACGGTACGTTCGTAAACGGCGCGCGCATCCGGAACGCCGAACTCAAGGAGAGCGATGAAATCGTCATTGGCACCTCGAAGATCCGGTTGAATTCCCACGGTGATCCGGGCGTGCAGTCGCTGTCGGCAGCCGACGAACTGGCCCGGCGCGGAGCCGCGGGCATGCCGCAAGCCACGGCTCCGCTGATCGCCGGTTCGATTCGCGAGATGCCGCTGCCCGACTTGCTGCAGTTGTTCGCCAATTCGCGCAAGAGCGGCGTGCTGACGATCCGTACGGGTCCGACGGTGGGGAGAATCTACCTGCGCGAGGGGCAGGTTTATTCTGCGGGACTGGAAGGCTATCCGACCGTGCGGGCTTACAAGGCGTTTTACCGCATGTTTACCTGGACCGAAGGAACGTTCGACCTGAGCCCGTTGGCGGGGCCCGATGTGCTCGAGGAGATCACCGAGTCGACGACGTCCTTGGTGCTGGAGGGGATGCGGCAACTGGATGAGATTCGGTTGTTGGAGTCGAAGCTGCCGCATCGCGGGGCGCGGTTGGCCGTGGCGGATCCGCTGCCCGGGAGCCTGCGCGACCTGGCGACGGAAGAGATCCAGCTCTTCCAACTGGTGTTGCACCACGGTTTGCTGGAGGCGGCGATCGACAATTTCCCGGGAACGGATTTCGAGGCGTACACCTGTCTGATGGGACTCATGCGACGCGGGTTCGTGGCGGTCGCTTGAGTGACGTGCGTGGCGCGACGGCGGTTAGTGTGGTTTCTTGCGGAATGGGGAGTGGAGATTGAAATAGATGCCGCAGAGCGGGCGGGCGCTGTTGTTCTCGCTGAGCATGATGGTGACGTGGCGATCCAATGCGATGCCGTGACGCAGACCCGGTGCGCGCTTCTCGAAAGCATCGATGGCCTTGGCCATTAACGACTGCAGGCTCTTGAGGAATTCATCGGGTGTCTTCTCGACGCAGACGACGAACTTGTCGTACTGGCGCACCGCGGCAGCAATCTCTTCCTGAAAATCTTCAACTTGTAGGGGCATGACGCGTCGATTCTTATCCAAATCGGCTCGTATCCGCAAGAACGCGTCGCGGACAGGGCGCCGGGTCTTGTCCCGATGCGGTTGGGGCGGCGCCTGCATCGCCAACCCGTCCTGATACATCACGATCTGTCGTGGTCACTTCGGAAAAGTGCGTTTAGATTTGCATCTCACCCTTGCCGGCGCATATTCTGCCGTGCGGAGGAAGCCCGAGATGACGACGCTGTTGCAGACAGGGATCTATACGATACCAGAAGCCGCACGGCTGACCGGCGTTTCCTCGCGGCGCATTCACCGCTGGCTGCAGGGTTATGAGTTCAAAGCCAAGCATGGTCGTCATCGATCCGCCCCGGTCTGGCAGGGACAACTCAAGCCCATCGATCACAGCTTGGCCGTTGGGTTTCTCGATCTGGTCGAGATTCGCTTTGTAGACGCCTTTCTACGGAAGAAGGTCAGTTGGAGGACTCTTCGGCTGGCGCATCGTCACGCCCAGGACGAGTTGGGCGTTTCTCATCCATTCTGCACGAACAGATTCATGGTGGCAGGCCACGAGATCATTCTGGAGATTCCCCAGGAGGACGATGAACCGCTGTTGTGGGAGATTGCCCGCGACCAAAGAGTGTTCGGAAAAATCACGCGACCTTTCCTGAAGAATCTGGAGTTCGCGGAAGGCGATTTGCCGTCCCGCTGGTGGCCGAGGGGCAGAAGTCATTTGGTCGCACTTGATCCCCGGCGAAGCTTCGGCCAACCAATTGTTTTTCGCGATGGTATCCCGACCCGAGTCCTGGCCCACAGTGCACGCGCCAATGGCTCGGCGGAAGAAGTGGCTCGCTGGTTTGAGATCAGCCCTGTTTCCGTACGTGAAGCAATTGCGTTCGAGCACTCGCTCGCCGCGTGAAATTTTTCTTCGACAACAATCTCGCCCCCAAACTGGCGCACGGCTTGAGCCAGATGGCCGGACCGGAGCATCGGGTCGTCCATCTCAAAGACCGTTTCCCGGGCAACGTCGAGGATGTCGTCTGGATGCGCGCGCTCGCCAAGGAAGCGGATTTGGTGATTGTGACTGCGGACATTCGCATCAGTCGCAATCCATACGAAGTCAAGGCGTGGAAGGAGGCGGGGCACACGATCTTCTTTCTCAAGCCCGGCTGGGTCAATCTGCCGTTCTGGGACCAAGCCAACAAGTTCACCAAATGTTTTCCCAATCTGATCAAAGAAGCGGAGAAAGCCGCGCGCGGGTCCGCGTTCGTGGTCACCGTCAACGGCAAGATCGAGCCGTTGAAATGAAGGTTACAGATCTCCCTTGGATTAATGACGTTGTGGTCGCATCGCAAACGAATCATGTACGAGGCGAAAGCGGTTGGCTCCGTGGTGGAAAGAACGACGGCGCAACGACCAACGAGATCGGCACTGCCATTTGTGCGCACAACGAGAATGTCTCCTTCCCGGACAAGCGCCTTCTCCAAATCGGCCTTGCTGAGAACGCCGAACTTCAAGTCGTCGAAGTTCACGCGCTCAGACGCGACGTTCGGGATTCGGAGCACCGGAACAGAGCCGTGTACGCGGTCGTAGCTGCACTTGGTGGATGTGCCGTAGCAGGCGTCGAGAGGATACTTGAGTGGCAAGCGCGGTCGGGGTCTGGGAATTCTCCTCAGAGAGGCAGGACTCGTCCGATGGCGTCCGTCTTGACCCACCCCTGTTGGCCGTCGGCACGTTCGACCAAGAGCCATTGGTCGCGATCTTCCCGGATGACGATATTGGTTCCCTCTGTCAGCTTGAAATGAACCGTCGAGTCGGACAGCGGCGCGAACCGCGCGTCCACTCCGGACACCACCACAACTCCTTGCGGGGCCGTTCGGTTGCCAATGACTTCATCGCTGAGCGCCCAGGTCGAGACCGCGAATCCCACGAAGCCCGCCGCGGCAAGGATGAGGAATCCCGTTCGTACCTTGGGGATGAAGATGTACACGCCAACCGCCAGAACGGTCAGCCAAAACGCCATCATCTCGTAGGCGCTCCATTCGTTGGCGGTGCGGCTGGCGATGACCGAACGCAAGAACCGTTGTACCGCATGCGGCGAGGTGTTGACGTCGTCCACGCCCAGACGTTGCTCGGCAAACTTGAGGTTGGCGAGAATGTCGGGATCGCGCGGGGCCAGCTTGCGAGCCCGTTCGTAGTTGAAGATTGCCCACCCCAGTTTGCCTTCGCGGTACCACGCGTTGCCGAGGTTGTAGTACACAGACGCCGTCTTGGGCTCGATCTTCTCGTAGACCGCCACGGCCTGGGCGAACTTACCTTCGTCATACAACTTGTTGGCCGCCTTGAAGTCGTCGACTGGCGCGGCGGATGAAAGCCGAGCACACAGCAGAAGTGCGCCGAAGCAGACAATTTTTTGGTTTCTGGCGCGTGATGGCCGAATACTGGGTGTAGCGGCGTTTCTGTGAAACGCCGAATTCATTCGGAAAACGGACGGCCTGCGCTTCGCAGAAGCGCAGCTACAACCCGAAAGATCGTTTGGGCAACAAGCCCTACAGTTTTTTCTTCTCCAGTTCATCGATCAACCGTTCCGCTTTTTCCCGCGTCGCCATCACGCCATCGTCCGTCGCCCCGCTGCCGGCAAAGCGTGCCGTGTCGCACGCCTCGAAGCACACCTTCACCTCGGCCGCCAAATCGCCGTTTACACCGCGCGGCACGAGTTGCTCGTCCACAATGGACCCGGTAATGCCGGCGGTGGCAACGTTCAGGCGGTCACCGAGGTAACTTTGCAGTGCGTGTTGCACATCGTCGTAGCTCTTCGCGGCGGCGAGAAGTTTGCGCGCCCGTTTCGCCGCTCGACTGCGGCGGGCATAAGCCACGTCGCCGCGCAACCGATCCGCGCGTCGCTTCCAGCCGATTCCGCCCAGCAGGCCGACGACGGGCAGGATGTTCAGCGTCCAAAACATAGGCGTGGCGTAGAGCGGGACGACGACGACCGCGGGACCCAGGTCCCCCTTGAGATAAACGATGTCTTGGCCAAGTTTTTCTTCGGAGCGCAGCCGGCTACCGCCACTGACAATCTCGGTTTGCCCGCCGCTGCCGGCTTTGACGACGAGTTTGATTGCCGATTGGACGGCAGTTTTGTAAGCCTTGGCTATCGGGTCAAAGTAAACGAGCCGGACTTCGGGAAGTTCTTTCACGTCGGTGTTCTTGGGAATGAGCACCTGCTGAATGACCCGCTCGCCAGTCGTGTTCAACTCGTCCTTGGTCGTCTTCGTTGTCGGGTCGTACGTCTTGAATCCATCCAGCGAACCGAGCTTCGGCGCCGGCACGGTGTCGATGTTGCCGTTGCCGCTGACCTTGATCGTAAACGTGACCGGGTCGCCGACGGCTACTTCCGTAGGTTTGGCGGTGACTTCGAGGCGCCACTGTCCGATGGCGCCGCCGAAATCGGACGGCCGTCCTTCCTCGGGCAACGGCAACACTTCGATGGAGACGGGATCCGTCGTCACCGGCACCTCACGTACTTCGGGCTGGGCGAATGGATTGCTGAAGAAGTCGTCATTAAACGGCCAGCCGCTGTGGCCGCGTTTCTGCACGGCCAGTTGTGCCTTCAGAATGCAGGGGCCGAAACTCAGCGTACCGGTGCGCGTTGGGGAAATGGCTGCCTGGATGACCTGGACATTGAAGGATTCGCCGTTGATGACTTGGGTGCCGGATCTCAGGTTCTGCAGGAACTTGAAGCCCAACCCGTCGGCCTCGTAGCTGAATCCGCCAAAGCCCCTCAACGGCACGTCAGCGCGTGCGAACACGAGCACCCGTAGCGGCATGGTTTGGCCCAGGTAAACCTGCTTCGAAGGCAGCTGGACGCGGGCAAAGAGGGTTTGGCCCAGATCGCTTTGCGTGCCCTCTTTTTCCACGACCAACTGGATCGGCGTCGTAAAGTAGCTTCTTCCGCCGACCACCACTTCGATCGCGGGGATGGTGAACTCGCCGGTCCGACCGGGCGTGACTTGATAAGTGAAGCTGAGTGATTGACTCGTCTGTCCGTTGACAAAAGAAAAACTGCTTTGTGTGGACGGACTGCCAAAAGTCAAGCCATCGACCGTTGGAATCGATGGCTCCGCGCCGCCCTGTGTTCCTTGCACCGAAATCGTCAGGGTCACCGAATCGCCGAACGCGATGTGGTTCCGGTCGACCGAGGCGGTCACGGAAACGTCGGCGAAAGCGGGGAGGACGAAAGCCGAAAGAGCGAGCACGACCAGCAACGCACGTCGAAGCGTTGAGCGTTGAGCGTTGAGCACTGGGCGTTGGCTGTTCACGTCGGTTCTCACCAATCCTTGGCCGGCTCGCCGGAGTTTTTCAAGTCCTTCATCTGGACCTCGGGAAAGAAATTCCAGTTCCGTTCGTTTTCGCGCAGGTCATTGAGGAGCGCGGTGGCCTGCAGTTTGTCGTAGTTCTCGGGCTGACCGTTCTCGCCCTGCGGCTTCTTTTCCGGCGACGGTGATTTCTGCTGTTGCGCCTGTTGCTCCGGCTGTTTTCCTTTCTGCTCTTGGGCTTGCTGCTGTTGTTCCATCGATTGCTGAGGCTGTTGCTTTGGCTGTTGGGACCCTTGGCCTTTGGATCCCTGCTGTTGCTGATCCTGCGGTTTCTCTTGCTCCCGCTGCTTCTGCTGGTCCTGTTGATTCTTTTGGCTCTGCTCTTGTTGCTGCTGTTTTTTCAACTCGTCGAGCTTCTTTTTCACGAAATCGTGATTGAATTTGGCATCGGCATCCTTCGGATCGAGGGCCATTGCCGTCTCGTAGTTTTGGAGTGCGTGTTCCCAGAGTTGTTGGGCCTGTGCCGGCTGCGCCTGGCCAATGCGGTACTCGGTGTTGCCGAGATTGTAAAGCGCCCGCTGCTGCAACGCGCGGTCCCGGGAAGCCGTCGCGTTTTCGAACATCGCCGCCGCCCGCGAGAAATCGTTGCTGTGGTAGGCCGTCACACCTTCGTTGTATCGCCGTGGCCAATTGTCCGTCGTGCCGAGCGCGGTGGAACCGCTGAGACACAGAACACACAGGGCGATAAGAACCCCGGCGGGTCTTGGATCCGCGATCTCCGTACCTCTGTGGTTCATCCCTTCCTTCGATCCGTGACGAAACCTTCGACGACCAGCAGGGCAAACGCCAGTCCCAACGGCCACTGGAACCGCTCAAAATACCGCTTCTGCAACTGCGCTTCGTATTCTTTGCGGTGCAGTTGCGCGATGCCCTTGTCGTAAATTGCGTCGATGCCGAAATCGCCGGCCGCGCTGCGCACGTAGATGCCGCCGGTTTTCAGGGCGAGTTGTTTGAGCGTCTCTTCGTCCAGCCGCGACTTGACCACCCGGCCCTCGCTGTCTTTCAAGAATTCCATCGGCTTGCCCGGCTCGCGCACGGGAATCAGCTCGCCCTCCGCCGTGCCAACGCCGATGGCATAAATCTTCACGCCGGCTTTTGCCGCCTCGTCCGCCGCGGCCAGCGCATCGCCCTCGGTTTCCTCGCCATCAGTGATCAGCACAATCGCATGGTCGCGTCCCTCGCCGGCTTCAAATCCCTTCAGCGCCGTGCGAATCGCGGCGCCGATTGCCGTGCCACCGCGGGGAATGATCTGCGGGTCGGCGTCCTTCAATGTCAGGCGGAACGCTTCGTAGTCGATCGTCAGCGGGCATTGAATGAAGGCCGTTCCGGCAAACGCGACCAACCCGATCCGGTCGCCCCGGAGTTTTTCGAGCAAATCCTGCACGGCGTACTTGGCTTGCTCCAGGCGATTCGGCCGGACGTCTTCCGTCAGCATGCTCTTGGACACATCGAGCAACACGAAGATGTCCACGCCCCGGCGTTTCACCTCGTGCCATTGGAACCCCCACCGCGGCCGCGTCAACGCCAAGGCGGTCAACAATACGGCGAGGATCAGGAGGACGGCCTTCCAGCGTCGCGCCACGGGCCGCGTCGACTCCGTGAGCCGGTGGACCAATGGCGGGGAAGCGAACCGTTCCAGCGCTCGACGCCGCGCGCGAAATGCCCACACCAGGAACACGATCAACACCGGCACCAACGCCAGCAGCCAGAATGAATGGGGAGCGCCAAACTGCATCAGGGCAGCCTCCGCAACCGCGTGTGTTCCAGCGTCATGGCCAACAGCAGGCATCCCAGTCCCGGCATGAGAAACCAGGGGAACAACTCCTGCCATTCCTCGTACGCCGACGTGTCGACCTTCTCCTTTTCCATGGCGTCGATTTGCGCGTAGGTTTTTCTCAGGGATGCCGAGTCGGCCGCGCGGAAATATTGTCCGTCGGTCAGCGTGGCGATTTGCCTCAGCAACCCCTCGTCGAGATCCGCCCGAATCGCTTGATAGCCGAGGAGATGCCCCGATGGATCGTACACCGGCATCGGCGCCGGGCCTTGCGAGCCGGCCCCGATGGTGTACACCCGGACGTTGAATTCCCGCGCCGCCTTGGCGGCCTCGAGCGCTGGCGGATTGTGGACGTTCTCCCCGCCGTCGGTTAACAGCACGATCACCTTGCTCTTGGCCTTGGTGTCGCGGAGGCGGTTGACCGCCGTACCGATACCGGCGCCAATGGCCGTGTTCCCTTCCACCAGACCGATGCGCACGCGGTCGAGGTTGCGCTCGAGCCAGTCGTGGTCGAGCGTCAACGGGCTGGCCACATAGGCGCGCGTGCCGAACACCACCATGCCGATTCGATCGTTGGGCCGGTCGCGAATGAACTCACGCACCACGTCCTTCACGGCGTCGATCCGCGACTCACGCTGGCCGTCCTTTTCATAATCCATGGCTTGCATGCTCCCCGAAATGTCCACCACCAACACGATGTCGATCCCCTCGGTTCGGACCTTGCTTTCGCTGCGACCCAATTGGGGCCGGGCCAGCGCCGCGACAAACAGAACGAGCGTTGCCCCGCGCAACGCGCGCAAGACCGAAGGGCCGAGTGCGGCCCAGACCGACGACAACGACCGGGCCGTGGCAACGGACGAGAACTTCAGTCCGCCGTCCCGCGCCGTGCGCGACTCCCACCACAGCCACAACGGCAGGAGCAAGAGCAACAACAGCAGCCATGGATTTGCAAATTTCATCCAACTTGGAGCCGCGGATCTTCTTCGCGGCCTTCCGAGACCGTGCCGCGAATCTCGTTCGCGGCAACAGTCGGACGGGTCTCGTTCACAAACTTTTCCGCGGCGTCGAACGCGCGTTGCTTGTCCTCCTCCCTGGGACGGAACCGCGCGAATTTGACGAGGTCGGACTCCTGTAAGAAGCCCTCGAGCAATTCCCGGTGTTCCGGGGAGAGCGCATGATCGCGCGACACTTCGTACAGGAACTCCTCCGTCGTGCGTTCGGGTGCCCGCAACCCCAGTTGACCTTCGAGATAGCGGCGCACGATGTCCGACAGCCGCGTGTAAAACTCTTCCACGGGCGGATTCTCTTCGCGCAATTGCCGCAAGGCCCGAATGGCCGCCTCGAAGGGAGACAGGGGCGCCACGGCATCGGTGGCGACCGGCGGACTCCGTCGCTTCTTGAACCAGAAAAACGCCGCCGCCGCGGCCACGAGCAGCAGCAGCCACAGCCACCAGAGGCTGTGTGGCAGCGGAACCAGTCCCTTGATGTCGTGAATGTCTTCCATCAGATTCGGCGTTCGCGCATTCTGAAGAACTTGATCAACGGCAGCAGATAATCCGCTTCGCAACGGATCTCTACCTGATCGACGCCCGCCCTCCGCAACAGCCGGCGCAGGGCTTCCAGACGCTGTCGGGCCTTCGCGGCATACTCGTTCCGGACGTTTCGGTCGAACGTATCCACCAGCGCCCGCTCGCCCGTCTCGGCGTCGCGCAGTTCCACCAACCCGACCGCGGGGAACTCGTCCTCGCGCGGGTCACGCAGGCTGAGGGCGATGACGTCGTGGCGTTTGCTCGCCACGCGCAATTTCCGGCGGACGGCGTCCTCGTCGCCCACTTGGAAATCCGACACGACGAACGTGACCGCGCGCCGCGACTGGACACGGTTGAGGTAATCCAGCGCCAACGTGAGGTTGGTTCCCCGGCCGACCGGCTGGTAAGCGAGGATCTCGCGAACCACGCGGAGGACGTGGCGGCGTCCTTTCTTCGGCGCGACGTATCGCTCGATCTGGTCGGTGAACATGATGAGGCCAACTTTGTCGTTGTTGCGGATCGCCGAGAACGCCAGCACCGCCGCGAGTTCGGCGGCCAATTCGTTCTTGGTCTGGCGCCGGCTGCCGAACTGGCCCGACGCGCTTACGTCCACCACCAGCATCACGGTCAATTCGCGCTCTTCCTTGAACTTCTTCACGAACGGATGCCCAAACCGCGCGGTGACGTTCCAATCGATGGAGCGGACCTCGTCGCCCGGCAGGTATTCGCGCACCTCCTCGAACTCCATGCCGCGACCCTTGAAGACGGAATGGTACTGTCCCCCGAGCACGTCCGTGACTTCGCGGTTCGTGCGGATTTCGATCTGGCGAATGCGCTTGAAAAGCGCAGGAGACAGTAGGCGGGAGGCAGCAGGCTGGGGATTTGGATTAACGTTCATCGCTGATCACGGACCGGGTCAGGCCGGTCGACATCTTTCCGACTTCGGTCGCCTGCCTGTTGAGGTGATGAAAGTCGAGTTTGAATCCAAGATCGCGGCAAAGAATGAAGTAGTAACGCAGTTCCTCAAGCGATGTGTCGGCCATGTTGTAGAACCGCGCCTTGTCGGCTTTGCCGCGGCGCTTGAATCCTTCGGCGATGTTTGCCGGCACAGCGACGGCAGCCCGCCGCATCTGGCTGATAAGTCCGTACTTCTCGCCCACCGGAAGTATTTCTGTCAGCTTGTAGACCTGAAGGACGAGAGCGTGCGCTTTCTGCCAGACTTCAAGCTGTTCAAATCGCTCGATGCTCATGCTTCGTTTCCTACCTGCCGCCTACTATCTACTGCCTGCCGCTTCTCACGGGACCGGCACTTCGTCGAAGATCCGTTTGACAACATCTTCGCTGGACAAATCTTCCGCCTCGGCTTCGTAGCTCACGATGACGCGATGGCGGAACACGTCCAGACCGATGGTCTTCACGTCCTGTGGCGTGACGTACCCGCGGCCCTGGAGGAACGCGTACGCTTTCGCGGCAATGGCCAGATAGATCGTCGCCCGCGGGGATGCGCCGTACTGGATCAGGTCGGCGATGTCGATCTTGTACGCTTTGGGCTCGCGCGTGGCGAACACGAGATCGACGATGTAGTTCTTGATCTTCTCGTCCATGTACACCGCGTCCACCACCTTGCGCGCGTGGAGAATCTGGTCCGGCGTGACGACCGGTTGCGTGACGATCTGCTTGCCGGTCTCGGCCATGCGCTCCATGATCTCGCGTTCCTCCGGTTTGCTCGGGTACCTGATCGAGAGTTTGAGCATGAAGCGGTCGACCTGCGCTTCCGGCAACGGGTAGGTTCCTTCCTGCTCGATGGGGTTCTGCGTCGCCAACACCAGAAACGGGTCCGGCAACTGGAACGTTTGATCGCCAATGGTCACCTGGCGTTCCTGCATCGCTTCGAGCAATGCGCTTTGCACCTTTGCCGGAGCGCGGTTGATTTCATCGGCCAGGATCAGGTTGGCAAATACCGGCCCCTTCTTGATGCGGAACTCGCCATCCTTCGGATTGTAGATCAGGGTGCCGATCACGTCGGCCGGCAGGAGATCAGGCGTGAACTGGATGCGATGAAAACTCGTCTGGATCGCGGCCGACAGCGTTTTCACCGACAGCGTCTTGGCCAATCCCGGCACGCCTTCCAGCAGCACGTGCCCGTCGGCCAACAACCCGATCAGCAACCGTTCGACCAGGTACCGCTGCCCGACAATGACCTTGCCGATTTCGCCGATGAGTGTCCGCACGAACTCACTCTCACGTTTCACCTGTTCGTTAATCGCCGCGATACCTTGATCCATGAGTTCTCCTTATTGGGATTCACAGCCAAAAGCAGATGTTTTGACACAGCACCCGTTGCTCGGGTTCAATTCTCCCAGAGCGGATGCGGCAATTCAAGCCCGGGCGAATTCAGGGCGTCCGCCGTTCGAGCGGCGTATCTGCTTGCCGTTGGTAGGGGAGATGGCATAGTAAACGTCCGATACGGGATGTGCCGGTGGCGTGCAGATCGTCGCCGAAAGTCATCGTCGCGCCTGTAGCTCAGTTGGACAGAGCAGCGGATTTCTAATTCCCACCGATGTTTTTAGCCCATGTTTACTCGTCTTTGCTGGAGTGCACAAACCCAATAGCCATCGTGTTTTCCCGCATGTTGGACGTTTACTCTCGTTTGCTTGAAGCCACTCAAATTCGGCCACGACATTGCAACAAAACATTGCAACACGTTCTCTTCCTCAACGCCGCGCGTTCCGCCTGGCCTGCGGAGATGATCACCATCTCAAACCACGGGTTCGCGGACCTGACCTCCTACGACGAATTTCCCACACCTTGATTGTGACCTCTCAGATCCCTGTGGCCGCGTGAATATAAAGCAGTTGGGTATTAAATTTTAACGGATGACAGTTAACTGCGTAAAACGCGGTAAAATCCTGAATCTCACTCTTGCCCGGCATCTTGGAGTGAATTTATTGCGTTTGCACAATGAACCGAAATACGGTACGATCTGCAAACGAAACAATGACGCAATCCAAATCCAAATCCCGTATGGACGGGTCGGCTGCCACCTTCGTTGACCAACGCCTGACCTCGGGACGCGTGGCCTTTCCCCTGGCGGATTTGGTCAAAGAAACCGGGTTGTCGGTGACGGCGGCCAGAAAACAGTTGTTGCGGTTGGGAAACCGGGTGACCAGAGTTTCGCCGCGACAACAGTTTTTTCTGATTGTCAGCCCCGAACACCGTGCCGTGGGCGCGCCGCCGGTGGCGTGGTGGCTTCAGGATTATTTTGAATGGCTGGGGCAACCGTATTATCTGGCGCTTCAGTCCGCCGCCAGTTCGTTCGGCTCAAATCCACAGGCGTTGCAGGTGACGCAAGTGATGACAAAAACTCCGCGCCGGACCGTCGAAACGGGCCGCATTCGCATCCAGTTCTTTGTCAAACACACGATGGAACAAACGCCGACGCAGCCCCTGGCAAATGCCTATGCGCCGATGCAGGTCAGCACACCAGAGGCAACCAGCTACGATTTGATTCGCTACGCCGCGCGCATCGGCGGAATTGGCCGGGCGGCGGAAACCATTGGTCCGTTGTTGCCGCTCATACGCACAGCCGAATTACGCCGGGTACTGGAAATTGAAGACGGGCCGGCCACAGCCCAGCGCCTGGGTTTTGTGCTGGAGAAGTTGCGGGCAACCAAGTTGGCCCAGGTCGTTCAGGATTGGCTGCCATCCGGTTTGATTTTCGTGCCGCTCGTTCCGGGTTTGCGCGGTGATGCTCCTGAAATCAAACGGTGGAAAATCATTAACAACGCCTTGGAGTTTGGACGATGATGACGCCCATCACGCGCCGGGATGTCATCGCACATCAATCGGTCGTTCCGTGGCCGAGCCAGGTTCAAGTCGAGCAGGATTTGTTATTGTGCCGGGCGATGGTAGCGTTGTTCGACGATTCGTTTTTGCAGGGCCAGATCGCCATGCGCGGCGGCACGTTGCTGCACAAGGTTCATCTCGCGCCACCATCCCGCTACAGCGAGGACATTGATCTGGTCGTCGTCGGCAATCGTCCGGAGGGTCATATTCGCAAGGCGCTCAATCGCGTTTTGAGCGGCGTGCTGGGCGCCCCGACACAGTCGGTGTGGGGCGAACTCAAATTGGCCATTCGCAACACCGTGAAACCTTCGCGGGTGCTGCGGATGACTTTTACTATTCATTCGCTCATGGAACCGGGGACGGACCTGGAAGTTGTGGTCGAGGCCAATGTGACCGAGCGCACACCACATCTTCCGGTGGTCACAATCCCGTTTGAATTTCCATTTCGAGATTCGCCGGTGCGGACGCAAATCAAGGGCTACGACATCCACGAAATGTTAGGAACAAAACTACGGGCGCTGTTTCAGCGGCGACGCGGACGGGATTTGTTTGACCTGTTTTGGGCGCTGAACCATGCCCAACCACCCGTTGTTCGCGCCAAGATAATCGAATCGTTTCAACATTATCTTCGATTGGAACGCAGTGTTGCCGGACGGACGGAGTTTGTGGCGATTCTGGACGCCCATCTGGCCGACCGCGGATTTTGTTCGGACACGAACCCATTGCTCCGGGCGGGAATGGTTTATGACGCCCAGCAAGCCGGGGACTATGTGAAAACCAACTTGCTGAGCCTGTTGCCAGCACGCTGAAGTACGTGACGCCATCCACGGCGAGTGTCAGGTTGGTTTCGTCGGCAAATGCCGATTGAATGGCGAGACAGGACAACAGCAACAAGCACGATAGTCGCATGACAAGTGGAAGCGAGGCTGCGGAACGAGACCGGCGAGGCAAACGAAACTGTTCCAGGTTGAACTCCCAAATCGACATGATCGGCCCATTCAAAGGCGAGTTCCGGTTCCTATCGAACTTTTATCCGACCACTATTCGGTATGCTGGCATTGATTTCCCGACCGTTGAACACTCCTATCGCTGAGAGTATTTGATTTGCCAGTCTGATCGCTCCTGCCTAAACTGAGGGCTGTCATCCCGTTTGTATAACCAGTATCGGAGTCCAAGGATGAAAACCACCCTTGCAGTCAGCACCGCCTCGTTTGCCCTGAGCTTTCTCTTGGCCGCCGCCCCGGGAACCAGCCGAGCTGACAACCTCTTCGTGGTCACCGGTAACACCGTTGAGGAGTTCAACTCGTCGGGCGTCGGCACGACCTTTGCCAGCTCTGGGCTTGATGGGCCGACAGGCATGGCCTCCGACAGCGCGGGTAACCTCTACGTGCTAAACGCGGGCAACCTCGCCATCGAGGAGTTCACGCCGCAGGGCGTCGGCTCCGTCTTCGCCAGAACCGGCTCGAACAACTACCCAAAGGGCCTGGCCTGTGACAGCACCGGCGACCTGTATATGGGCGACCAGGGCGGCGACTTCATCTGGAAGGTCACACCGCAGGGCGTCGCTTCCATCTTCGTCGGCTCGCCCGAAGGTGGGTATGCAAATGCCTCGTATACAGGAGCCATGGCCTGTGGCGCGGGCCTCTATGCGGGCGACTGGGGCAACGACAGCGGCAGCGGCTATGTCGAGAGGTTTGGTTTGGGCACTGGAGCCGATTTCGGGGTCTTTGCCAGCCTCGGTGCGAACAATTACCCAAACGGCCTAGCCTTTGACAGCGCGGGCAACCTCTATGCAAGCTACAACAACACGGTTGAGAAGTTCACCCCGAGTGGCGTCGGCTCGGTTTTCGCCACCGGCTTGAGCAGCCCAACCGGCCTGGCCTTTGACAGCGCAGGCAACCTCTACGTGGCAAACTCCGGTAACGGCACCATTGAGGAGTTCAACACAAATGGAGTCGGCTCCGTCTTCGCCACCGGCTTAAACTCCCCGACGTTTATTGCAATACAGGTTCCGGAGCCTTCCACCTGGGCGATGGTGGCCGTGGGCATCGCGGCAGTCCTAGGCGGACTGCGACTACGCCGCCGTTCGTCCTAATCCGCAACCGATAAATTCCTGCGGCCAGATCCCCGTACCCCAAGAAAACTGCATGAGGGGGCCGACCCGGGAACCCAGGCCCTTTAGACCGCCATTGCCGTTGAACCTAGGTGGAACTGGCAAGTATCGAGACGAGATTGCAGGGGGACAAACTGGATTCGGACTTCGTTGTTGTCTGTATCATGCTCGCCGAAGTTGCACAGCGCAATCGAAACGCCTCAGAAATCATTTCGAGTTTCGTTGCGTCGTGGACAAGCAACGCCCGAGCCGTTACTTTCCAAAACGCGATGTCGGGCCGGGCGACAACGGCGAGCCTGCAATGATGCTAATGGATACCGACCAAGGTTGAAACGGGACAGAGCAATACTTGCCGAGGCGTTGAACCTCGGCAGTTCTGTTTTGTCTTGTTTATGGTTTTCTCAGTATTATTATAAACGGCAATCGGGAGATGGATTCATGAAAGGTATTGCTTCCGTAATTCTCATCACCCTGTGCTCGCTTACGCCTCTTCTAGCGCAATCAACGAACATCATCGGTTATGCAGGCTCCGAGTACATAGACGGTGAAGTGTGGTATCCAGTAGTCCAGAGGGATTATCGTGGCTATACTGTCATTCGCCCGGATGGATCATTACTGTTGCTTCACGCTGGAGCCTGTAAATTCTTGACTCCAGAACAATATCAAGACCACCTCGCCAAACAACGCATTCAAGCGGGGGAGAGAGAACGGAAACTAGCCGTTTTAAGAGAAGAGCAACGTAAGGCTGATGAAAAAGAGAAAGCCTTTGTCGCCGAACAACAGGCGAAGGGACTAGTGTTGTATGAGGGGATATGGACGAATAAAGAAACAGCTAGCCGTCTTGAAGCAGAAAAGGTAAATTTCGAGCAGCAGAATATACTCGGTGCGTTTGGTATCGTTCTGGGCACAAGGGTAAATACAGCCGACTATCATGTTAATGGGTTTACACTTGGTGGCAAACCTACTTATGGATTTATCCCAAGCCACCCGATCAAAGACTTAAGTGATTACAGTTTTGCAGTGACTCCAAAAACGTCGCTTATTACCACCATATATGGAACCAGTGTAGAAATGGTCGATGGTCTCTGCACAGAACCCCTCAATGTCATCGTAGACTTTTTAAAGCAGAAGTACGGAGACGTGCAGGAGCCCAGGTGGTTTTCGCCGTGGACAGTTAAACGGAAGAATAGAAACATTACTGTCGATATTGGACACGGCCTTAAAGGTTGCTACGTCCAACTGATATATTCGGACGAAGCGTTGCAGGCTCAGGCAGAGGACGAATGGAAAAGCCTAGAAGTTGAAGGACGCCAGCAAGAGCAACAACAAGACAGACAATATTTACAGGAACGGGAGAGGACGACGGATGGGTCAGGGCTCTAGCCCGATTCGGGCAGCGTCAGTCCCTCCTGATCGCCAAGTCGAGTGTTTCCGCGCCCTCCACTGTCGCCGCCTAGTTCATCGATGGGCTCGATTGTCGGCGAGTCTGGCCTCTTTTTGTCTTTTTACTTCTTCGGCTAGGCTTTGTCGATTCGCCAACATCACGTCTCCCTGATGGAATTCTTCGTCGCTGAATTGCCAAGTGATACCCAGAGATTCAGGCTTGACGTTTGTCGCTTTTACGACGGCCTCTTTTGTCCCCACTCCCCGTTGGCCGAGGAACGCGTCAATGGCTTGTTCGACATTTGTCATCTCGTTTTGATGGATTTCAATCTTGCAGTCTTCTTGGCTGCCTAACGCTTCTGGCTTTGGGCAAATGACTCCATCCTCGCTCAGAAATGAGTACAGTGAAGTGGTGACGTTTTTGGGCACGATAATATAAGGCGTTGCCGTGCCCTGACGGGTCAAAGTAATTTCTAAATGGTTCATGATTGCCAACATCGTTCATGGAACTCAAAAGTCAAGCCGAGCAGCAGCCAAGAATCAGGCGTGATTAGCCCAAATTACGCTCCCTCAACCGTCGCCGCCCTACAATCGCCGCCAGGGTCGTTCGCCACCGACCTCTGCTTACCTATTTCAACTGGGTAGGCGAGTTTTGTTGAAGAACCAAGTGGAAATCGGTATAATAATAATGTAGCCGACGCTGGAATTGAAACAGCAGTTCCTGGTGGGAGCCGAATGTTTTCGACCCAAGTGTCCGCATGAAAAAGGAATTCATGGAAATCAGATATGTGAAATACACAGCAGGGGCAGCGGCTTTCCTAATAGCGTGTGAAGCGTTCATTCCTCTGGCTAATCAACTGTCAAACAATGGGTTAGGCGTCTATATCGCGCCTGCTGGAGAGCGTGAGATGCCCCACCAACATACAGAGGAAGGCCGATTCCCAGTGGAGCCTCCTCCGATTGTCCAAGTGGCCTACTCGGGAAATAGTATTCAATTTGCTCAGGATATGCCGATTTGAGGGCACAGCCTACGTTGCCGCTCGGATTTCGGCGGGCGTCTCTCAGAGGAAGCATTGAAGTTCCTCGACTGAATACAACGGATGCCATGTTGCTCTCGACAGATGCAATAAACCTCGCTTGGTAGGGCGGTCAATTGTAATTGGTCTTACGCGAGTGCTACAGTGGCTTCAACTCTGGTCAAGGCGAGACGGATTGGGATTCTTGTGGGCTTCTTTTGGTCATCGCTCATCCCAGAATTGGTGCGAACGATTTGCGGATTGGGGAACGCCGGGTGCGCATCCGCCGCACGTACACAATCGGAGCGCCGTGGATCGACTTCCATCTCTGAAATTGCTAATTCCGCTCACTTCTTTTCCAGTCGGCCCCATACTATGGCGGTCTCTTGGTGATCGGGGTGATAATGATGGAGGCGACGAAGGGTTTGCCGCAGTCGAGATCGGCATAGCGTCTGGACAGGACGTGGACCGTGGCAAGGCTGTTTTCGCGGAGCAAATCGGCCAGCCGACCGAGCCGCCAGCCCAAAATCACCACATCAGCGGCGGAGAACCTGAATGAACCGGTGCCCGAGTGGCTCACTCCGTTGTTGGCGTCGAGTTGCGCACCCCCAATTTTTCTACAAATCGCGTGCCATGACCACTAGTGCAACCACCCCGTGGGATCAGGCGACGCCAACAGCCCTAATCATGCTCGCGCGATAACCGTCTCACTTCCGTCCGTTCCAACAACACGATTTCCGAACGCCCGGCAAACCTATTCGCTAGCATCCCACGCTGGATAGCAGCCGATCCAACACGGAATCGGGAAAACTGGACTTGTGGGAATCCAACAGCGGCCGCATTCTTGGCCCTGCTCTTGGACCAACCAGACAGAAGAGCACCAAGTCTATGTTAATTCCTGCAAGATCCAGGTGCTCATTCAATGTGTGCCGGAACTTCTCACGATACCACGGATGTCCGAACTCATCGACATAGCCCAGCCCCGAAACATCCACAATGAGTGCCCGGAGATGTGAACCGGAGAGGGATTGGGCTTGGCCCTTTCCCAGCTTTTCCCGGATTCGGCGGGTTACGAGCCCCTCGAACATCCCTTCAGGAGCGTGGCCAGTGAGCGTAGGCAATCTAACAGAACCAGATCGGGAGGGAATATGGCCACGGCTTCGCTGTATGTTCTCCAACCTCACAGTGACAAGCACGTTGAGGGCTTCGTCCGGCAATTGCGCCTCAAGCTGCGGCTTCGCTGGCCCCATTAGACCCTCATTAATCCTGTTCAGAATTGGCTCCATCTTGCGAAATCGCTTATCAGGCTCATCGGCTGCCTTTGAGAACTGCCACGGATCGAAGAGTTGCTGTCTTCCGCTCGGGTCACACGCAGTCATCGGGAGCAAGCCGATTTCGAAAGAGAAATCCCAAGGGGCATCCAGATGAAGAACCCGAAGCCTCAGTTCGTCTTCAAATCGGTTCAACCCGTCCCAATCCCGTGGGCTGTAGACTTCGACCACAAGCGAGAAACCATCCGCCTGAACACACATGTCAGGCACACGGTTGGCACCTCTGTTTTTGTCTAAGCAGTGAACGGTGAAACCATTCCTAAGAAATGCCTCAGCGAGGTACAGTTCCGAAACTGTCGATTCAAATTCCATTCCCCCACTCGTTCTAAGCAGTGCCGGTTGGTCCCAGCCGTTGGAAAGGCAATACTCAAGCGTCCTAAGAAGATGAGTAAGGTGCGGATAATTGGCATTGGAAAGTATCCTGTAAATCTGCCGACCAGTTATCCGGGCATTTGGAAAACTTCCTGATTTGCGCCCTTCCTGCTCAGGCCTTCCGAGCTTCTGGCTGAGCGCAGGATGCCTATTCAACACTTCGACAACATATTCCGGGTCGTAGATGAATTCGATGGCCATAGAGCGGTGCCCTGACTGTAATATGCCTCCAATTTCCTTCGGTTCAATACCCACATGTTTGCACTTTTCTTTAATGACATTTGGGAATGCCCTGCAAAGACTGGGGGTTTTCGCTACGGCCATCAAAACGGCGTGATGCCTGCGCTGCAAAGCCCCAGACTTTTCCGGGCATGGGCTATTGCAGACGCCAAGCGATGTCCCCGCTGCGAGAGGTGATTTCTCGCGGCCACATCGCTCGTCAAATTGTCGAACGCCTCCATGCATGCATTGTTGAATTTGCCTCCTACCGGGTCAGCGAGTGTGATAAAAAGGGGGGGGTGACGCATGAGCACGATCGTCGGCTATCTCATCGGACAAGTTGGTGAGTTCTCGGGCGCGCGATTCGCGATTCCTGAGGCGGGCTTGGTAGTCGGACGTGATCCAAAACACGCTGATCTTGTAATTGAGCACCCTCTAGTCTCCCGACGGCACGCCCAGATCGCGCGAGCCGCGAACAACGCGCTGGTTCTCACGGACTTGGAGTCACGCAACGGGACTTTCCTCAATGGGCACCGGCTGGACAAGCCGGTCAGTTTGCAATCCGGTGACAAAATCGACTTTGGTGGGCAGGCCGCCGCGGTCTTTCAGTTCGACTCGGCACAAGGCGCGCCGCTGACTGGCATGCTGGCGCAGATCTTTGGTGAAGTGGCCGCACCGGTCGAATGGCAACCGGGCGACACGATTCTTGACCTGTACGAAGTGAAGAAGGTTCTCGGGCAGGGCGGCATGGGCAGGGTGTACCTGGTGCATCACAGGTCATGGAACATGGACTTGGTCGTCAAAAGCCCGCTGCCGAAGATTTTCGAGAACGACGAGGGCAAGGCCAACTTCATCCGGGAAGCCGAGACGTGGGTGAACCTCAATCTGCATCCCAACATCTGCCAATGCCACTACGTCCGCACCATCGGCGGCATCCCGCGCATCTTTGCCGAATACGTACCCGGCGGCACGCTGCAGCACTGGATTGCCCAGAAGAAGCTGACGCAACTCGATCAGATTCTCGACTTAGCAATCCAGTTCGCGTGGGGACTCCACGCCGCCCACAAACAAGGCATCGTTCACCAAGACGTCAAGCCCGGCAACGTGCTGATGACTGCGGATGGAATATTGAAAATATCCGACTTCGGTTTGGCGCGAGCGCGTGCCCTCGCCGGTGAGAGCACAGAGGTGAGACAAAACCTTCTTGTGAGCGCGGGTGGTTTGACGCCTGCCTACTGCTCACCAGAGCAGGCTTCGGGAAAGAGGCTTACACCGAAGTCCGACATCTGGAGTTGGGCGCTCTCAATTCTCCAGATTTTTACGGGCGGAGTTGTTTGGCGGTTCGGTATCGAAGCTCCAGAAGTTTTGGCGAGGTACGAACGCTTCTTTGGCCCAAATTTTGTTGTGCCGATTCCGAAGCGACTCAGAAAACTATTGTCTCACTGCTTTCATGTCCGGCCCGAAGATCGTCCCAAGGACATGCTCGACATCGCCAACGAGTTGCAGGCCATCTACCAGCAGGCTCGAGGTGAACCAAATCCACGTCCCGAACCGGAAGCCGCCGAACATCTCGCCGACAGTTTGAACAATCGTGCCGTATCGCTGATGGACTTGGGGAAGCAGGATGAAGCCCTCCGATTGTGGGGGCAGGCGCTCAAGGGAGAACCGCACCATCCGGAAGCGACTTACAATGACGCGCTTGTGCGGTGGCGTTTAGCCTGCATCGGAGATGACGAGTTGGTGCAGAGACTGAAGGAAGTATGTGGTTCGCATCAGGACAACTGGCTGCCTAATTATCTACTGGCGCTGTGTCACATAGAGCGAGACGACTGCAATGCCGCGCTAAGAATATTGGAGGAGATTACTGAAGTACCTTCGAACTATGAGTTTCTCACTGCGGCAACCGAGACGGCGCAAGTTCGTTTGCCTACCTCTACACGCTTGGTCCGCGAGTTAATAGGCCACCAAGATGAAATAACCTGCCTGTGTGTTGCCGAAGACAAACATCTGGTTGCCTCGGGCAGTTCAGACAAGACACTTAAGCTTTGGGACATGGCGACTGGTGTGTGCCTGAGGACGTTAGTAGGGCATAGCAATGGTGTGACCTGTGCGGCCTTGAGTCGAGACAGTCAATTCGTCGTGTCCGGCGGCTCTGATCAGAGTGTGAAACTATGGGCGGTCAGAACAGGGAAATGCTTGCAGACCTTTGAAACTGACAGACTCATTCCGCTCTCTCTCTCCGTGACGGATGATGGTGGGTTCGTAGTCTGTGGAAGTGCGGATGAACTCAGGATGTGGGACGTGTCCACAGGACGGTGTGTGCAAAGCTTGACAGGGCTTACCAGCGGAACCGGTTTTGTAAGTATTAGCCCCGACGGAATCTATGCTCTCTCAGCAGGCGGAAGCGACAACCTAATCGGGCTTTGGAAAGTGCACACCGGGCGTCGGTTGCAAGTGTTTAAGGGTCACACAGATGAAATTGTCGCAGCGTGTCTGAGCTATGATGGGCGGTCTGTCTTGTCCGGAGCTCATGAGGAGGGCTGCAAATTGTGGGAAGCAGCAACAGGGCGTTGTCTTAAAACATTTGGGGAGCAGGCAGCCAGAGACGACGGTCTCCTATACCTAGCGTGGAATGGCCGCCGTGCGGTCGCCGGTTACGTTGATTCGATCCGGCTGTGGGATGTGGCAACTGGTAAATGCTTGCGAACGTTTGACGCTGATTTAATGACGTCCCCCACAGCGCTCTGCTTAGCCTGTAATGACCGATTTGCGATATCAGGAACTTTCGGTCACGTGATCCAGCAATGGCAATTGCGTTACGATGCCAATTTGTATTCCGCGCCCTTGGGTTTGTGCCGTGCTACGAACACTGAGTCTTTTCTCGCGGCACGTTCCCAATACAGGGAAGATCTTCAAAATGCTCGATTGGAAATGGGGCATAGCAATTCAATCGCTGCATTGCGTTACGTTTTGAGGGCGCGGTCACAACCTGGCCATGCCCGCGCACGCGAAGCGCTGGAACTTGTCGGAGAGCTGTACTTGCGCCTGCCGCACAAGGCATTCAAAGCTGGGTGGGAAGACAGAGCCTTGAAAGGACACACTCATCTGGTTTTGTCAGTGAGTGTGAGCGCTAGCGGGGAGCAAGTGATTTCGGGTGGTAACGATGCGACCATAAGGCTCTGGCAGGTTAAGTCGGGGAAATGTGTATCCACACTGATTGGACATGAGAATAGCGTGGACTCTGTATTTCTGGGTATGGATGATCGTTACGCCCTTTCTGGGAGCGCTGACAGAACCCTCAGACTATGGGACCTGAGCACTGGAAAGTGCCTACGCACTTTTGAGGGACACACCGACGCGGTCTATTCTGTTTGCTTGAGTGCGGATGGAAAGTACGCTTTGTCGGGCGGGCGAGACGCAACGGTTAGGTTTTGGGAGGTTGCAAGCGGCAGGTGCTTGAGGAAGGTCGATACGCAGGGAAACTCTATGCTTTCCGCTGTTTCTTTCGCTCCGGACTGTCGATACGCTCTCAGCAATGGGGGTCGCGATAACAAAGACCTCAAGCTATGGGAGATCACCTCCGGAAGGTGTGTGCGGGCGTTTGCAGGGCACAATTCACTGGTTCAGACGGTTTGTGTGACGAGGGATGGTCGGTATTTTTTTTCAGGGAGTTCAGACAACACACTCAGGCACTGGGAACTGGCTTCGGGAGGATGCTTGCGGGTCTTTAAAGGACACACCGATTCCGTGCGTGCGGTGAGTGTGACTGCCGATGGCCGTTATGTTGTCTCGGCTAGTTATGATGGTACAATCAGAGTGTGGGAAGTGGCAACGGGAAGGTGTGTACGTATACTTGAAGGGCACACGAGTAGTGTATGGGCACTCGATTTGAGTCTGAACGGACAATGTCTTGTTTCTGGAGGGGCGGACCACACGGTCAGGATGTGGAGGTTAGATTGGGAACTGGAAGCGTGCGAGCCTGCGAATTGGGACGAAGGTGCGAAGCCGTATTTGGAGGGCTTCCTAACGCGACGCACGCCGTATGCGGCTGAATTGTCGGCAAATCGGCAACTCACCGAAGAAGAGATAACTGCGGCATTTACCCGCCGGGGAAAACCCGCTTGGAGCGAAAGCGATTTTAAGGGATTGCTCTATGAACTTGGCTGTGCCGGTTACGGCTGGCTGCGACCTGAGGGCGTGCGCCGCGAATTAGAGAAGATGGCAGCAACTTGGAATGAGCCGCCGCCCCTGTCGCCGATTAACTGAAGGAGAAGCTAAGTATGCCAAAAATCTCTTTGGATTTGGATCTTTCCTGGCCGCAAAAAGGTGACAAATTATTCGTTTCAGGAACTGACCCTGAGAACGATGCTCTTTTAAACCGGGGCGAACGCACATTAGATCAATACGCTGTCGGCTATAAACTCGGTGCCGATACGCTGGTCGACAAGGTCATTGAGAACGGACTTCAGCACGATTTTCTCGTGCTTCCAATCGCCTTTCTCTACCGTCAGTATTTCGAACTTCGTCTGAAGGAAATGATCGACAGCGCATATCGGCTTGCGGTGGTTGGCTTCATTCCAAGTCCGCAGCCGGTATTTTGGGAACAGTGGAAGTCCCGAGTGAGTGAGAGGCTGCACAATTCGGGCATCACGTATCCGGCAGGCCCCAAGGGCCATGATCTTCACACACTTTGGACTGACGAAGTGCGGCCTTTAATCGAGGCTGTTTTCCCCACAACTGCCGGGGACGATCTCGACGCGGTCGAGGCTTGCATACGTGAGTTCCAAGAGGCAGACCCAGGGGGCGATGGATTTCGTTATCCTGTTACAAAAAAGGGTCTCAAGACGCTGCAAGGACTTTCGAGAGTGAACGTTCGCGAATTCAAAGAAACGGTGCACAGAATTGGTGCCTTACTGGAGGGCGTCAGTGAGGGCCTTGCGGTCTATCGACAGATTCACCGTGATATGAACGAAGACGGTTATCCGTGAAACTGCGGGAGACTATGTCTAGGGCAACCTTCCACAAGTACTTCGAGCTTGTCCGATTCTCGCACACGGTGTTTGCGTTGCCGTTCGCGCTGGCGAGCGCCAGCGACCATGCTGCTATCAGCTTTGCGGAGAAGTTGCCCACTGGATTTCGGTACGTCCAAGATTGGGTGAAATGATCCCGAACAGCTACGCGGGTCGAGAGGCATCGCCTTGCACAGCCTATCTACGACAGGCTTCTGCTGATCGGAGTGATGGCGATGGAAACGACGAAGGGTCTGGCGTGGTCGAGATTGGCATATCGTTTGGGCACGACGTGGACCGTGGCGAGATCATTTTCGCGGAGCAAATCGGCCAGCCGACCGAGACGCCAGCCCAAAATCACCACGTCGGCGGTGGAGAAGACGAGCGCGAGCCTTTGCGGCGGCGCGTTCTTGTCATTATGGGCGTCCGGGTTTGGTTCCAAGGTGTAATGAATCAACTGGCTGGTGTGAAAGCCGTGGCGGTGTTCCTCGTCGAGATGGAATTCGACGCAGGCACAATACTTGACGGAGGTGGTATAGCAGTCGTCTTTGGTGAGGTGCATCGGGTGGTTGAGGGTTGAAAGTTCACACACCAATGCCGCGAGAGTGGCCGGTGTCGCCGGGCGGGGTGATGCCCCAACCGAGTTTGCGGCGTGCAGCCGGTTTTTCTTGGAGAGCTTCTTTGACCGTGCGTGACCGTTTGATTCTCTGAGTTCGTGTGACAGTCTCAGCCTGTTTGATGGATTCAGTTTGCGGGAGTTTCTCCGCGAGAACTTCCTTTTGCTCAACGCCGGACCGTTCGCGAAGCCAGCGATGCACATCCTCGACCACCTGGGCGAGTCGTTGCACCGGAGATAGACGCGTCGCGCGAAACACTCGCGGCGTCTGACGCATCGCGCGCACCGTGCGGAAATCTTGATGCACCATGCGCGCCGCGGTGCTCACATTTTGGCTTTGCTGCGGTTGTCGGAGGAAACCGAGTTTGGCGAGTTCATCGCGCAAGCCTTGGAGTTCGACGGCAGCCTTGCGTTCATGCGAATCGGTCACGCGACGTGCGAGCAGTTCGGCATCATCGGTGAACACATGGACACGCTTGCGCCCGCGAGAAATCGAAACATAGAACTGTTCACGGTTGACGGCGGCGAACGAACGCGACGACGCGACCAGGAGCACGTCATCCACAGTCTTGCTTTGTGATGAGTGCGACGTGACGGCGTAGCCGTGGGTGAACGTGTTGAAAGTGCCGGGTAGCACCCGGCCGTCGGTGAGTGCGATGCTGCCGCCGCTGATCTCCCGGACTTGCACTCGCTCCCCGTTGATGAACTCTTTCCCGTGGTTGGCCTGCAGCAAGAGCCAGTCTCCAGCAGCGACCTTCAACTCACGGGACACGCCCACGTCGAACGACGCGGCGGCACCAGCCGGAATGAAATCCACTTCCGTTCCATCGGGACGGCGAACGCGCAAGCCGTTCGCCACGACAGCTACGACCTGCACCGTTTCACCCCGGTCGAACGTTCTCGTCTTACGAACAAACCGCAGGCGTTGCCCGGGTTCGTACTGGCTCGTATTTTTCTTTTGCGCTTCCGTCCACGAACACGAATCAAAGGCGTTGAACGTCTGCTCATCCTGGCTCACGACACCCTCGACTTTCAGAGCCTCGCGCACCTTCTCGGTCACCGCCTCAATCTCGGCCCACGTGGGCGAGACCAGCAATGCGGACCTGCCTTCTTTGGTCGCCGACAGGTATGCCTCAGCCGCCCGCTGGTAAAGTTGCCCATCCTCCGTCGCCGCCTCCGTGACCGCGCCAAGTTCCACGAGCTTGGCAAACGCCTTGTCACTCTGTTTGGCGGCAGCCAGTTCGACGACCTGACGGAAGGCGGCGGGTTTCTGGCGGCGGATCGTGGTCAGTTCGCTGAAGCGGTAGGAGGAATACTGTTCGAGGATGCGGAGCGCATCGCCACGAGCAACGGAACTGTGCTGGCCGGTGTCGCCGGAGAGCATCACACGGGTGCCGGTAGCAGCGGCCAGATTGAACAGTTTCACCATGTCATCGAGGCCGACAGCGCCGGCTTCATCCAAGACAATCACGCTGCGGGCCGAAAGTGTTCGCTGCATGGCCCAATCCGTCAGCAGCCTGGCGAGCGTGACCGATTCCAGCTTGTCCTTGCGTAGCGTATCGGCAGCAGCGGCAGTCGGAGCGCAGAACAGGGCCTCGAAACCTTCATTGTCGAGAATGCGGTTCAGTTCGACGAGGACCGTGCTCTTGCCGGTGCCGGCCAGGCCGCGAAACCCTGTGAACAGGTCGGGGCTGCTGAGCACGTGCGCCAGGGCCTTGCTCTGGTCCGAGCCGAGATGGGGGGCCGGTTCATAGCGGTTGGTGATCGGAGCAACGGTGTCGATGGCGGCGTTGACAGTGCGAATCAACGAAAGCTCCTTGGTGAGGATGTCGCGGGTCGAGAACTCTGAACCGACGCGCACCAGTTCAGACCGTTCCGCCAGCGCATTCTTGAGCAGCAGCAGATGCAGTTGGCCGCAGCCTTTGACCAGGGCGGCTTCCAGAATCTTGTGTTGCGGCGCGACCGAGGCGCGCTCGAAAACGTGCGCGACGGCGTGCTCAATGGCCTGGCGCGCCGTGACCCCGTGCTCGATGGCATTGGCCGGGGTCACTCGCCAAATGGAATCCTGCGGCTGACCGTTGGCTGCTCTGACCACTTTGCGCAGTGCCCGTTTCTCGAAGAAGCCGATTTCCCCGAGCTGCTGTTGGCGAACTTGATTGTCGGTTGCGCCCTTGAGCTTCTTCGGGCGGGTTTGGTGGACGACATGGGCAATTTCATTGCGACTGAGCTTGCGACCAAGGCGTTGTTCTTCACGAGCAACGGCGGCGTCGCGTTCTTTCGACCGCTTGGAGAACTGGTCGATGAGCGCGGGCGACACGCCCTCGATCTCGAAGGCCAAGCTCGTGCGACGGAGCGAATAGCCAAGCTGATGAAGCCGCTTTGCCAACTCATTGCGATAGACGGCAGTGCCATAATGGATGGCATCAAACATCGCGGAGGTCTGTAGCGCCTTCCATCGTTGTTCGGTGTTGTCCCAAGTCGCGTTGAACAGCACGAAGTGCGTATGCAATTGCGGGTCGAGCGCGCGTGAGGATGTGTGCAGGAAGGCCGCGCCGACCAGATTCCCCGTGACGCGATCCCGGTCCTCGATGCCGCCCTTGCGGATGCGTGTGGCGGCGAACTGCTCCAGTTCCCGAAGCGCGAGGGTGGAGGCTTCCTGGTGCGCTTGGATGATACGCCGGTCATTCATCGTAACAGCGAGAATGGACACGGATTTGGGCGGGGCGCACTGGAAGTCAAAGAAGACGCGCCGTTGCCGGAACTGTTGTGGAGTCAGTTGCTCCCCCGTCATCGGATGCTCGTTGTCACACAGCTTGAGGAAGACATCGCGGATGACACTGTCGCCAGGGTTCAATCCCATTCGTTCTCCTCCCTGACCGATCCAGTGGCCTACTTGGGACTCGCTCTGTGCATAGTAATCATTGTGCGATAGGTGCTCGTCGAAATACGTCGTGGCGGCGGTTCGATTCTTCTGCGGTTTGGCGGTGAACATGATCCCAAGCTTACGGCAAACGCGATGTAAAGTTGCTCCCAAATGGGAACAACATTCCACGGGTTTGTGTGATTAGATGGGCAGCAATGAAAAGATCGTTCGTCATCGGGCTCGAGTCTGGCACCAAGACTGGCGCGGGATGTGTACCTGTTACACAAACGGAGCGGACGGCTGTGCTACAACATGTGCGATGTCAGCAGGTCTCATACTGGACACGGCAGCACGAAGTGCCAGCAAAACTCCACGCAGTCGCCAACAGCCTGTGCAGGCCAAGCGTGGCATTCAAAAAGAGGATTTCCACGATGACACCAACCCCGCCTCAGAGCGGCGGCGAAGCTGCTGAACGGCTGCCGGTGTGGCTGCTCGGTGGACGACGCGTGGCTGCGTTGCGGACTGACGGGCGGACACCGCTCGGATGCCGTGCGGATGCCGGTAGGATGTTGCGTAACCGCACGAGTCGGCGAATGTCTCGGCGACGGAACAATGACGAACAATCAAACCATTGGAGAAACCATGAGCTCACCGATTGATTACACGAAGATGGCCGCGACCCTGGACTACGCGGCGCTGGAAAAGAAGCTGGAGCAATTGACGCAGCGTGCCCCACCGAGGAAGCGCAAGACTGTCGCCGACATCTTGGAGCCACTGCGCGAACGGTTGCTCGACCTGCACGGCAAAGGTTGGGGTGCGAGCCAACTGGCTGACGAGTTGAAAACTGCCGGCGTGGTGGTGAGTCCCGCACGGTTGCGCGAGTGCTTGAACTACTGGGCCGCTGGCGGAGATCGAGCCGCGAGGTCGCGCACACACCGCCGTCCGAAATACGCTCCGTCAAACACCCAGCCGACGATGACGGCGGGCCACTCCGAAAGAGGTAACGAGTCTCAAGCCGGCCACCGGGTGACGACGCGGTGAACGCATCCACATGGAATCTTCGCCGGTCATTCGCCGGCAGAATGCTGGCAGACCCGGCGCGACGGTCACGCCTATTGCGTTCCGCTCGCCGCGTCTGCTGCACTGCCAAGCCGTATGGACGACAGGTCGCTGTCCGTAGCTGCGCGTTGCTCGCCACCGACAGCCGGGATGTGACGTTCAGTTACCCGTCACCCTATTCACGCACAGTCCGTAGTCGCAGCCATACCTTGTACGCGCAGTATTCCCTCACAGACTGCGATCATTGCACTCGGTGTCTATGGGGTTGCCAGGCAGTTCTTCAAACATCTTGTGTACTTGCTACACACTCACGCGACATCCCTGTGCTACCGGTGGTCGAGTGATTGCGCCTTATCAGTCATCGACTTTGCGTGATGTGCCGTTTCGATTGTACGGCTCGCTGTGCGCCGTCAAGGTTGTGCGTCCCTGTCGCCCTGACGCCTCCACCGTGACTGCGCTCGCTCCGCCGGTCGGCCCTGCTTCTATGGCTTCACGCTGGAGCAATCACTGTCGAAAGGTTTTTGAGACATGAATGATTGTAACGCAAAACAAGAACTCGCCATGCAGACGAACAATAAGGAATTTCGACTCGCGCTAACGCGACATGAAACAGCGAAAGCCCTGGGAGTGACACCTATCACGGTTGACCGCCTTGTTGCCCGCGGACTACTGCGACCTTGCCGCGCATTGCGGCGACCGCTCTTTCCGATCCCCGAGATCGAACGGTTTCTGAAAGAAACGAGTGCTGAATGACGGCCATTAACTTCGCGCTGCTCGTTGGTCTCATCCGCTTATTTGCCGGACGCCATCGGCACTACATTTTCTGGTTCGACTGTAGACGCGCCCCAACTCATGCGCTTTGCCATTGCCGCGCTGTGTTCGTTTCGCAGATGGCCGTAGGTACGGGCGACAAGAACGCCACCGTCTTTGTGGCCCAGCCAGCCGGCGATCACTTTGAAGTCGATTCCCGCCTCGATGGCGTTACTGCAAAAGAAGTGGCGGCACGTGTGGTGCCCGTACTGCGGCATCCCCAGCTTCTTGCAGGCGCTCTCAATGGACTTCTTGGCAGAGTCAATCGGGATAATGCGCTCATCCGGTTTCGGAGACGACGGACAGTGCGCCTGCAGTTCTCGCAGAAAGGTTTCCATCGCTGGGAACAGCGGCACTGTGCGCGATTCGTGATTCTTGGACCGGGTGACGGTGAACACCTTCAACGCGAAGTCCACATCTCGCCAGAACATCGGGGGCTTGGAGTATTTGACATCGCCGACGATCTCCCCCTTGCGGCACCCGGAGTAGGCGAGCAATTCGGCCAAGTTCGCCGAATCCTTCCCGCCGTTGTCGCGCATGGCAGCAAGCATCTTGCTGAATTGGTCTTTGGTCGGAATGGTGATCGGCTTCTTACGTGGTTTGCACCGTTTGATCTTACGGGCGGGATTCTCCATGAGGATGCCATGCTCGGCCCCGTAGTCCAGGATGCGCCGCAGGGTTTCGAGTTCGTAGTTGAACGTGCGGGCGGAGCAGGTGTCCCGGCGAGCCGTTGCCCACTGCTCCAATGTGCGCAAGGCCACGTTGCGGACGGTCAATCCGCTGAAGTGTTGATTGAGGTTTTTAATCACCCCAAGCATTCGGTCGCGGCTGCTCTCTTCCATCGTGCCGCCGGCAATGTCAATCCATCGCTTTGCCAGCCCGCCAATCAATTCCTTGGTCTTGGCGTCGTATTCGGCAAACGGCAGGTTTTTAGCGCTGTCACTGGTCAGCCGCTCGACTTTTTGACGATGAATCTCTCGCCGACGCTTGGCAAGTTCGGGGTCGGTCGTCTTGAGGCTGCGCTTGACTTGCTTGCCGTCGCGTTGGAAAATCGCATAGTAGACGTCGGTGCGGCTTGAACGATAGAGGCAGTCGCCAACATGAACGAGTTTTTGATGCTTGCGGGTCGTTGGGGTGGCTTTCATCGTGAAAACATCCTAAACATTGCAACAAAACATTGCAACACAAAAATAGTGAAGGCAAGCGTATCTTACAAGCCAGTAAAATAAAGGTGTGCGCCTGTAGCTCAGTTGGACAGAGCAGCGGATTTCTAATCCGCGGGTCGCGTGTTCGAATCACGCCAGGCGCGCCAGTTTTCAGTATCGGGTCCGCGTGAATCCATGAAGGTGAATCGATGAAGATCACAAGGAAACAGGCTGTTCTCCTGTCGTGGCTGCGGGACGGATGTGTGGGTATCATGCTTGCGGCGATTGCCGTTGGTTGCGCTGGACAGCGCGCGCTGGCGCCGGCGCGCTCTCCGGCGGCGACCGAACCCGTCCGGGCGGCTCCTCCGCCGTCGCAATTTGGGCCCGCCCCGGCCAAGGTCGTTCTGGTGAATCCCGGGTATCAATTTGTGGTGATCGATTTCAGTTCCCGCGTGATGCCGCCCGTGGGAACCCGCCTGAATGTGTACCGCGGGGATAAGAACGTCGGCGCCGTGCGGATCACCGAGCCAATGCGGGCGCGGCTGGCGACGGCGGACATTTTGCAGGGCGACGTTCGCGTCGGCGACGATGCGCGCTAGGCGAGGAACGGATGCTCAGTGTAGCTGAGGCCAGAGAAATCGTCCTCTCGGCGGTGAACCCGCGGGCGCCGCGCGCTGTGCCCGTGGCGGAAGCGCTCGAGTGTGTGTTGGCGCAGGATGTCGTGGCCCCGATCGATCTGCCCGGTTGGGACAACAGCGCGGTGGACGGGTACGCCGTGCGTTCCTCGGATGTTGCCGGCGCCGGCGAGAACAACCCCATCCATTTGCGGGTGACGGCCGAACTGCCCGCCGGAACCGCGCCGATCGCTCGGGTGGAGCCGCAAACGTGCATGCGTATTTTCACCGGCGCGCCGATTCCCGAAGGCGCGGACGCAATGGTGATGCAGGAGGACACGCGCCCTCACCACGAGGGCTACATCGCCGTCGTTGAATCCGTCGAGGTGGGCGAGGGCATTCGGCGCGCGGGCGAGGACGTGACCAAAGGCGAGGTCGTGTTGCGTGCAGGCACGTTGCTGGGTCCGGCGCAGTTGGGTATGGTGGCCGCGCTGGGGTTGGCGCAGCTGGCGGTGCATCCACGGCCCCGCGTCGGCGTGCTGGTGACGGGCGCGGAGATTGTCGAGCCGGGGCGGCCCTTGGGTGCTGGACAAATCTACGATTCCAGCAGTTCTACGGTGGGCGGGCTGGTGAGACGCGCGGGGTGCGAAGTGGTCGATCTGGGGATTGCCGACGATACCCGCGAGGATTTGCGCGAGAAAATCGATTACGGACTGAGCGAGTGCGACGCCGTGATTACAGTCGGCGGCGTGTCCGTCGGTGAATACGATTTGGTCAAGGACGTGTTCGCCGAGCTGAACTGCGAACAGAAGTTTTGGAGGGTGGCGATGCGTCCGGGCAAACCGTTTGTGTTCGGGACACGCGCCGATCGATTTGCGTTCGGATTGCCGGGCAACCCCGTCAGCGCGGCCGTCACGTTTCTGGTCCTGGTGCGTCCAGCCCTGCTCAAGCTGCGCGGCGTGACCAACTGGGAACTGCCGAGCGTCGCCGCCGAGGCGGTCGAAGAGTTCGTCAATCAGGGGGACCGTCTTCACTTCATGCGCGGATGGCTCGAGCAACGGAACGACAAATGGGTCGTGACGCCGCTGGCGCGCCAGGCATCACATGTGATTTCCTCTCTGGCCAATGCCAACTGCCTCGTGGCCGTGCCCGAAGGCGAAACGGTGAAGCGCGGGACGATCGTGACGGCTCTGGTCATCAATTGAGCACCGTGGATCGCCAAGCAGAGGCCGCGACGGGGACCTCGAAAAAGCCGAGCGCGACCGACGATTGTTTCACCGAGTCGTGAACGCAGGCGACGGGTATCGTTTTTCGCCTGCCTACATTCAAATCGGTCGCGCTCTTATTTATAGTCTAGCACAAAGTTGCGCTCGACGCGAAAACGCGTGCGGCGTCGGCAGGGCAGCCGCCGGCGAGCACCGCCGAATGGGACGAGATCGCTCCGCCCATTCACGGGGCGAAATTGGACGCGGTCCATGACAAAGTCAGGGCGGGTTTGTGACAGGACGGAAACCTTTCCAAGGTACATGCCTGCGCGGGATCTCGGTACGACCGCCCGCCGCGGGGAGACTTGGACGCTGTCCGTCGCTCCCGAACCCGTTGCGGGCACGGTCGCGGGCCATTCATTTGCGCCAAACCGGCCCCGACAACGGCATCCTCATCCCGTCCGGAGGAAATCAGCTACGCGCCGAACTTGTCCAGGCGCCGGGCATTGGCTTGCAGGTGGCGGATCAAGTACTTGGCTTCGAAGACGCCGAGCGAGCCCTGGTTGGATGTGCGCTCGGTGAATCGGTCTTGACCGTCCCAACCAGCGATCTCGCTGCAAATCATCACCGGCTGCGGATGCCATGAGTGACCCTTCACGGGCACGGGCGTCGAATGGTCACCGGTGATGGCGATCACCGACGGCTTGGCCCTGAGCAACACGCCGAGCGCGGCGTCGACTTCCTCGATGGCTTTGACTTTTGCATCGAAGTTGCCATCTTCGCCGGCCATGTCTGTGCCTTTGATGTGGACGAACACGAAGTCGTACACCTTCAGCGCGTCGACCGCCGCCTCGAGTTCCTGCCGTACGGTGGTGGGTCCTTCAACCTTCTTCATGCCGACCAGTTGGGCGAGGCCCTTGTACATGGGATAAATGGCGATGGCCGCGGACTTGAGTCCGTAGCGCTCTTCGAAGAGCGGGATCTTTGGTTGGTGCGCGATGCCGCGGAGCAGAAATCCGTTCGCGGGCTTGCAGTTCTTCAGCAAGGGCAGGGCTTGCTGATAAAACGTGGCAACCACTTTCGCAGTCTTTGCGGCCTTCGTGGATTTGATCAACGGCTTGGCCGTGGCAATTTGCGAACCCTCGCGGTGTGGGTCGGTGTCACTGAGCGGCCCTTCGAGTCCTTGGCCGCGAAAGACGACAACGAATCGATGACCCTTTCCCGGCCGAATGAAGACTTCGATGTCGTCGATTTTCTTGATCTTGCCGGACAGCAGGGCGCATTGCGCTTCGCAAACCTTCGTGTCGATACGTCCGGCACGCCGATCGGTCACGACGCCTTTGGCATCGAGCGAACAGAAATTTGCGCGTGCCGCCACGTCGCCGTGCCTGAGGTCGAAGCCCAGGCCGAGCGCCTCGATGACGCCGCGGCCGACCTCGAATTCCAACGGGTCGTAGCCGAACAGTCCGAGGTGGCCGGGCCCGCTGCCCGGCGTGATGCCTGGCGCGACCGGGATCATGCGTCCAAGTGCCGAGCGCTTGGCGAGCCCATCGAGGTTTGGCGTGCGCGCCGCTTCCAGCGGTGTGCGGTAGTCGGTCTCTTCAGTCGCGATATCACCCAGCCCGTCGAGAACAACCAAGGCGATCTTGGAATCGTTGGGAACAAGCAGGGCTTTGTAAACATCGTCAGGTTTCATTTGAATTTCCTGTTTTGGCTTGAAAATGTGTATTTCTGGCGTCATGTTGGCACACGTGTCCAAGTGTGTCAAAGGCTAAAGAGATGGGCACGGTGTGACGCAGTTGCACAATGCGTTGGGCTTCGACTCGCGTGAAAACTTCATTTCTCGACAAACTAATCGGCAAGATGGATCGCGTCGATCCACGAAGCCTTCAGGGCGTGGTGCTCAAGCTCGCCCACGAAAAGGGCTTCTTGGAGACCCTGTTCAACACGATTCAGGAAGGTGTCATCGTGACGGACGCGGACGGTCGGATCACGTATCTGAATGCTGCGGCGGGCCTCCTTCTGGGCATTGACCCCGAGCGCGCCATCCGCGAGCCGCTGTCGCGGTATCTGCGCGATCTTGATTGGCAGAAGATTTGGTCCGCCGACAAGGACGAATGGCGCAAGGTCTTCACGCACGAACTGGAGGTGTTTTATCCCCAGCAGCGATTTCTCAGCTTTTATATCGTGCCTGTCGTCGACGAGGAGAACTCCGTGGTGACCGGCATGGCCATCATCCTTCGGGACGTGACGGAATCGCGGAAACGCGCCGAGAGCGCGATCCAGTCGGAGAAGCTTTCCGCCATCACGTTGCTGGCCGCGGGCGTTGCGCACGAGATCGGGAACCCGCTCAATTCGCTCAACATCCATCTCCAACTCATGGAGCGGGAGCTGAAACGGGTGCCGGCCCCGCAGGGCGCGCGATTGCGGGAGAACTTGCGCGTGGCCCGTGACGAGATCGCCCGTCTCGATCAGATCGTCAACCAGTTTCTCAGCGCGATTCGTCCCACGCAGCCGGAGTTCCAGCTGGCGACGGTCAATGAGGTAATTGCCGACGCGCTGGCGCTCATGGAGCACGAAATTGCGGATCGGGACATCCTGGTCGAACGGGAATTGGCTGAGGGGTTGCCGCGCATCTTGCTGGACCGCGCCCAACTCAAGCAGGCGTTCTACAACGTTATCAAGAACGCGTTGCAGGCCATGCAGTCCGGGGGCATCCTGCGGATTCGCACCGAGGCTGACGAGTCCAACGTGACCGTGTCGTTCATCGACAGCGGCGTGGGCATCGCGCCCGAGCAGATTGGTCGGCTATTTGAACCGTACTTCACGACAAAGGAGAAGGGCACCGGCTTGGGGTTGATGATTGTGCAACGGATTGTTCGAGAACACGGCGGTGCCATCGAGGTCGAAAGCGACCCCGGGCGGGGCACCACGTTCCGCATCAAGCTCCCCATCCACGAGAAACGCATGCGACTGCTGGAGGCATCGCGCGATCAACTGCCCGTGAACTGATGCCAAGGCGCCCTACCATTCTGATCGTGGACGACGAGCGGAACACCCGCGAGGGATTGCAGCGGGCGCTGCAGGAACGCTACGAGGTGTTGCTGGCGGAGGATTCACAGAAGGCGGTGCAAACGTTGGAGTCTACCGCCGTTGACGTGATGCTGACCGACCTGCGGATGCCGGGCGTCGACGGCATGGGGCTCCTCCGTCGCGCCACGTCGCTCACCACCCCGCCCGTGTGCATCGTGATGACGGCTTACGGTTCGATTGAGAACGCCGTGCAGGCAATGCAGGCGGGTGCCTATCATTACGTGACCAAGCCGGTGAACCTTGACGAACTCGAACTCGTCATCCAGCGCGCGCTCAACAATCGTCGTCTCGAAGCTGAGAACGTCAACCTTCGCGAGCAGATTGACCACAAGTACGCTCTGGAAAACATCATCGGGGAATCGCCCGCGATACGGCAGGTGTTTGAAACGGTGCGGCAGGTTGCGCCGACGCGCACGACCGTGTTGATCACGGGCGAAACCGGCACCGGCAAGGAACTCATAGCGAAAGCCATTCATAATCTGAGTCCCCGCAAGGATGGGCCGTTTATTGCGGTTCATGCTGCGGCGCTGCCGAGCACATTGTTGGAGAGCGAACTGTTCGGGCACGAGAAAGGTGCATTCACGGGGGCGGTGGAACGGCGGGTAGGGCGGTTTGAGTTGGCGGATGGGGGAACTCTGTTCCTCGACGAGGTGGGTGAACTAGAGCCGCTCATGCAGGTTAAATTGCTCCGCGTCCTGGAAGAACGGGCATTCGAAAGAGTGGGGGGAACCAAGACGTTGCACGTGGACGTGCGGCTGATTGCGGCAACGAACAGGGATCTGAAAAAGCTGGTCAAGGAAGGCAGGTTCCGCGATGATTTGTTCTACAGGCTCAGCGTTGTGGCGGTCGATCTACCGCCACTGCGCGAGCGGCGGGAGGACATTCCGCTGTTGGTGAGAGCGTTCCTTGACGAGTTTAGCCGTGAGAACGACAAGCAAGTGCGCGAACTCACGCCCGAAGCGGTCAACCTTCTTCTGGCGTATGATTGGCCCGGCAATGTCCGCGAGTTACGGAATGCGGTCGAACAAATGGTTGTATTGGCCCGTGCCGAACGGTTGACGGCACGCGATGTACCTGCCCAGGTTCGGGGTGGAGCGGATCTAACGAAGATCTCGGTCGTGCGGACCGGGATGACGGTGGAAGAGGCCGAGCGGCAACTCATCATTCAGGCGCTCAAAGAAACGGGCGGCAATCGCACCAAGGCCGCCCTGAAGATCGGCATTAGTCGGCGGACGCTGCATCGCAAGCTAAAGGAGTATGGACTCGAGAATTTGTAGCGGGGAAACGAACCGGTAGACGGCAGCAGGAGGACCACACACATGGCGCGAGCAAGTGGAGCACCAGGGACGACGATTCAAACGGCACTCTTTCAAATGGAGATGGGACGGGGCAGGCGAGTCATTCAGTGGGCGCTGCTCGTCTTGTTAGCGGCGGCACTGAGCCTCATTTACTCGGCCAGCCAATTCCGTGGTCTGGACAAACGCGAGTCCATGGACATGGCGCAGTTGGCTCGCAACATCGCTCGGGGAGAAGGATTCACCACGTATGTCATTCGGCCGCTGAGCATCTGGGCGCTGGAGCAGCGCGGTGTACCCAACACCGACCCGCGGCTGACCACCCTACACCCGGACCTGTACAATCCTCCCTTGTATCCGCTGGTGTTAGCCGGGCTGTTCAAAATTCTGCCGCCGAACGCGTTCAAGTATGACGCGGCCGACCGGGTCTATCCGCCGGAGCGCTGGGTAATTCTGCCCTTTGACCAACTCTGCCTGCTGGCGTGTATCCTGATCGTGTTTCTGTGGGCCAAACGTCTGTTCGACCGCCGCGTGGCAGTCATGGCGGCGGTGCTGATGCTGTTCTCGGACACGTTATGGTCGTATGGCGTGTCAGGGTTGCCGACGAATTTCCTGATGCTGCTGCTCTTGTTGGCGGTGTACTGTTTGTTTCTTGCCGACCAGAAACTCACCCCGGCCGAGCCGGCCGAGCCGGCCGAGGGAGAAGCAGCGGGTCCGGAGGTGCCGCCGGGCGTCTCGCTCGGGGTGATTGCGCTGGTTCTCGCCAGCGCAGTGTTGATGGGCCTTTGCTTTCTCACGCGCTATCTCTCGGCTTTCCTGCTCGTGCCGGTGGCGATTTACGCGGCGCGCGTCCTGCGCGGGCGCGGTGCAGCACTGTGGACCAGCGCGTACGTCGTGGTGTTCCTTGCCGTCGTCACCCCTTGGCTGGTGAGAAACTATCGAGCTTCGGGCAGTTTGCTTGGTATCGCCCGATACGAACTGATCGATCGTACCGGCTCGTTTGAGGGTGAGGCGTTGCAGCGTTCCTATCATCCCGACTTGAAGGGAACCCTGTCGTTCCGGCCGCTTTTGATGAAATTCCTCGCCGGCGCACGGTCCAATCTGGTGACGAACTTGCGGCTGATCGGCTCGGATTTTCTGGTGTTTTTCTTTGGCGTCGGCCTGATGTATGGGTTCCGGCGGCGCGACACCTCGCGGCTGCGCGGGACGTTGTTGGGGCTGCTGGCCTGCGCGATCATCGCCATGTCGCTAATCGGGTCCGACCCCGAGCGACGGGAGCCCGAGATATTCGGCGGTAATCTGCTGGTGTTGCTGTTGCCGTTGGTGGCCATGTTTGGAGTCGCGTTCTTCTACCTGCTGCTCGATCGGATTTCGTTCCGGATTACGCTGACGCGTGGCGCGGCCGTCGGCGGGTTTGTCCTGCTCAACGTCGCTCCAATGATTTTCTCGCTGTTGCCCCCGCGCCGCAGTCTGTATCCGTATCCACCGTACATCACGCCCGTTTCCCGTGCCGTCGCGGACTTTTTTGAGACCAACGCGCTCGCCTGTAGCGACCTCCCGTGGGCGATGGCATGGAATGGCGACCGCCGCACGGTGTGGTTGCCGATGACCCTCGACGAGTTCTATGAGATTAATGACTTCGTTGCGCCGAAAGGGTTCCAGTACATGATGATTACGCCGTACATGCTGGACGCGAAACCACAGAGCGAGGTTCTCCATGGCGAATTCAAAGGGTGGGCGGGGCTCATGCGTGGTCAACTCCCGCGCGTCTTCCCGCTCAAGGCCGTCACGCCGCTACCTCCGGACAACGAGCAGATTCTGCTGGCCGACCGGGCTCGGTGGGCGAAGAAAGAAGGGGAACTGATCACGGCTGTTCCGGGGGTGACGAATACTCCGCCGGCAGTTGCCCCGTCCACGGAGAAAACAAACCAGCCCCCGTCGAGCAGCACGGCACCCAAACCCGCGGGAGAATAGCGATCCGGTATACGGGCGCGGAACGGGGCGACGTCTTCAGGTCCTCGGGCTGCGATTTCGCTTTCACGCTGGGCGGCCGGTGGCTATAGTGGCCGCACGTAAGCTCGTGCGGAACATGAAACCGGCGGCAGCATTCTCGGTCGGGTTGTGGACAGGCGCAGCCGTCGTGGCGGCGGTCGGGGTGTTTTACGTGCAAGGCATGGGCCGGGCGCGCAGCCCGGCTTCACCCAGCACAGGCTCCGAGCCCGTCTCGGAGTCCGAGCAGTTTCGCATGCTGGAACAGGAGAACGCGCGCTTGTTGGCCGAACTCCAGCGTCTGCGAGAGACGGCTTCCACGCTCAAGAGCAATTTGGACGTCCAGACGACGCTCGAGCCGCCCCGCCGCATCCCGTACATCCGGGTCCCCGCGGCCCCCACCAATACCGCGCCCGTCGAAGCCGCTTCCGACGACTGGATCGTGCAAGCCGTGGCGGATTCCGACGTCGACGCGCTGCCGGATCTTGAAGAGGCGGCGCTGAAGAATAACCACCGTGCGCTGGAGGCCCTCGCGTTGCTGGCCGATCAAGACCAGGCGGCGGCGCTGACGCGAGTGTGGCGGTCGGAATCACTGACGCCGTCCAACGAGGTGGACGCGACTCGTTACCTTGCCGCCACGATGGAGGTCAACCCGCTTACCGAGCAGCTTTTGCGCGGCCTGGCGGCGGACCCGAACACGGATCCCCGCTTGCTGTATTCAGCCGTGGATGGGCTCGCGAACCCGAGTTTTGCCGTGAGTTTCGCGCACGATACATCGGTTCCCGCGCCGCCCCATTTCAAGCCGGACTATTCGGCGCGGCTCCGCCTGTTGGACAGTCTGCGGGCGGCGGTCACCGATGAGAACTTTCGCGTACACGCGGACCAGGCGAGAATGGAGTTGCAGGCACGCTGGGCGGATTCAAATCCGGCCGCCCCGTAGGGGTCTCATGACGATTCTCGGAAACGGTTTGTGCAAGATACGGTCGCAATTTTTTGGCGTCTGACGTCCGCCTTTCTCCTCGCCGTTGGTGGCGGGACGTTGAATGCGCTGGTGGGGCTAACTCACAAACGGCTCTGTGTCCTGATCAGTGTGGCGGCCGGCACGCTGTTAGGCGTGACCGCATTCTCGATCCCGCCGGAAAGCCGGGGCGCCATGAACTGGTGGAAACTGGGGCTGGCCGTGGGCTCGGGCTCCCTCGTGTTTTGGTTCATCAGTAAGTTTGTCTATCACATGTGTCCCGCGTGCGCCGCCAGTCGTTTTGATGAGGCCACGACGCATCGGTTCGGCGAGATCGCATCGGTGTTGGCGAGCTTCGCGGTCGGCGTCGCAGTGATTGGGGCGTTGAACTGGATGGTGTGGGCCCCGTGAGCAAACGAAGCTGGATCTTAGCGGTCGTCGTTGTCCTGGTGATCGTCGGGGTCGGCATCGGATTGTTGGCGCTCTTCCGGATCGAGCAGGCGAGAGAATTCAGCGCGCCGCATCAGGTGCGGCGTGGCGGGACGAACTACGTAGTGCGATTGCGGGAAGCGGTTGTCGGGAAGGCGGACATCGGTTACGTGCTGATGGTGTACGTGCAACTGGAGAACCCGAATTCGTTCGACGTTGCGCTGCCCCGGCGCGTGTTTCTGCTTGTCGACCACCATCGGAGGTATTACGCGCCCTCGATTTCGGGCACGCAAGGTGAATTGATCAAATTGCCGGCCGGCGGTGTCTTACGGAGAGAGATGCTGAGCTTCACCATTCCCGAGAACGCTCTCGGAGGCCGATTGATGCTGGTGGCCGGCCAGAACTACGCGGTTTTGGTGAAGGACCGGACCCCGTTCACGGCGCACCTGCGCGACGGCGAATTTCAATCGTTCCGTCGGCAGGGTTGGTAAACCTGCAACCTGGGGGCACGTATGTGGAAACGAATCAAGTTTTACACGGTCAGCACAATCATCATCGCGCTCGGGGCCGCCTGTCTATACCTGTATTACTTCGGAAGGCGCGGGGCAACTGTGCATCGCGTCGTCGACGCGCCCGCGGTGTTACAGCAGATCCAGCGGCTGAGTGAGTTGGTGACGGTAAAGTACAACATCCAGAAGGTCATCGGCCTGAAAGAAGAGAAGGTGCCCTTCGGCTCCGAACAGATCTTATTGATGGTGCAGGCCAGTGTCCTGGGCGGGGTGGATCTCGCCGCGTTGGATACGAACGACGTGCGCATCACCGCTGACAGCGCCGTTACGGTCAGGCTCCCGGTGGCCAAGGTGATGCACGTGTACATCGACGAGCAGCAGACCAAGGTGTGGGACCGCTCGAAGACCTGGTGGACGCCGTGGGTGCCCCTCAATCCCGAGTTGGAACAAAAAGCGCGTCTGGCTGCGCTCGAAGCGATACAAACCGCTGCGGTGGAGATGGGTATCGTCAGGCAAGCACAGGAGAACGCCGAAAAAACCGTCCGCGCGTTTCTCCACGCCACGGGCGTGGAATCCGTCCAGTTTGAGGAGCCGGCGGCGCCAGGCACGCCTGCGCTGTAGAAGAAAGTTCTCGTGGCTGCGAAGCAGGCCAATTACTGTAACCTATTGCGGACGATGAGCGTCTCCGGTATGAGCGGGGCAGACGGAAACCAGTAGCAGCGGGAACTCGATATGGCGAATGCGGAACGACGACCTTGGAAATGGGTGATTCTCACGACGGGATTGGTGGCGCTCTTGGCGGGAGGGCTCTGGTACTTCAAGTTCCGCGCCGAGGGCACAGCGCAGTACCAGACGACCGACGTGGCCCGTGGCGACCTGACACAAGTCGTGACTGCGACGGGTCAACTCAATCCCGTCACCAACGTGCAGGTGGGTTGCCAGATTTCGGGTACGATCTCGAAATTGTCGGCGGATTTCAATTCGCCCGTCACGAATGGGCAGGTGGTGGCGCAACTCGACCCGGCGACTTATCAGGCGAATCTTCACCAGGCTGAGGGCGACCTCGCCAATGCGAAGGCGGGGCTGGAGCTTGCCAGAGTCAACGCGGATCGCTCTCAGGAATTGTTCGATGGCAAACTCATCCCCAAGTCCGACTACGATCAGGCGTTTGCCAATCTTCACCAGGCCGAGGCAACTGTGGAGGTGAAGGAAGCCGCGGTCGAAAATGCCCGAGTCAACCTGGAGCGCTGCACCATTTATTCGCCCGTCGATGGTATGATCATCTCGCGCAACGTGGACGTCGGACAGACCGTGGCCGCGAGCCTGAACGCGCCCACGCTGTTTGTCATCGCCAACGATCTGACCAAGATGCAAATCGACGCCAACGTGGCGGAGGCAGATATTGGCGGGGTCGAGGATGGCCAGAATGTGGACTTCACCGTGGACGCCTTTCCGTATCGCACGTTTCACGGCGAGGTCGTGCAAGTGCGCAATTCCCCGATCACGGTTCAAAACGTCGTCACCTACGACACCGTCATCGGCGTCAGCAATCCCGACTTGAAGCTCAAGCCGGGCATGACGGCGAACGTTTCGATCATCATCGCGCAGCGTAATGGCGCGCTGAAGATTCCGAATGCGGCGCTGCGGTTTCGTCCGCCGGAGGCCGTGGCAGCGGCTCCCATCGCCGAGACGAACGCTTCGAGCCGAGCGGGCGCCCGGGGCGCGCGAACGGGTGGCGCGGGCGGCTGGAAGGGCGGACGCCCGAAAGGTGAGCGCTCGCGTTCCCGCACCGTGTACGTTCTCGATGCCAGCGGGAAACCAAAACCCGTCGAGATCAAGACGGGCATCAGCGATGGTGTTTTCACCGAAGTGACCGAGGGTCTGACCGAGAACGACAGGGTGATCACCGGCGCCATCATCAAGCAGGACAGCGGTTTCCAGTCGTCCAATCCGTTTGGCGGGGGCCGACGGCGGTTCTAGGGATGTGAGGGAGACGGTGGGCGCAGTCATCAAACTCGAAGAGGTTCGCAAGACCTACCACACGGGCGAGGTCGACGTGCACGCCGTGCGCGGCGTTACGCTGGAGATTGCCAAGGGGGAGTTCGTCGCCATCATGGGGGCGAGCGGTTCGGGCAAGTCCACGCTGATGAACATCGTGGGCTGCCTCGACCGACCCACGACGGGAAGGTATTTGTTGGACGGGCTCGACGTGTCGCACCTGGACCGCGACCAACTCGCCGATATCCGCAACAAAAAACTCGGCTTTGTGTTCCAGGGATTCAACCTGTTGTCCCGCACGACCGCGCTGGAAAATGTCGAACTGCCGATGATGTACACGCACGACCACTTGTCGCCCGTGACGCAACGCGAGCATGCGCTTCGCGCGCTGGAAATCGTGAGCCTCGTCGACCGCGCCGATCATCATCCGAACCAGCTTTCCGGCGGCCAGCAGCAGCGCGTGGCCATTGCCCGCGCGCTCGTCAACAACCCCGCCGTGCTGCTCGCCGATGAGCCGACGGGCAACCTCGACAGCCGCACCAGCGTCGAAATCATGGGCGTGTTTCAGAAACTCAACGAGCAGGGCATCACCATCGTCATGGTGACGCACGAACCCGACATCGCGCGGTATACCAAACGCAACGTTGTCATGCGCGACGGCGTGGTCATCACCGACAAACCTGTCCCCAGCCGCTTGAACGCCGTGGAAGAACTGGCTCGTCTCCAACTGGAGCACCAGGCGGTTCACCTCGCGCCATGAGAGCGTTTACGACACTCAATGTTGCCCTGCGGGCGCTGCGCCGCAACAAGCTGCGCTCGGTGCTCACGACGCTGGGTATTATCATCGGTGTCAGTGCGGTCATCGCGATGGTCGGCATTGGGAGCGGCGCGAAGGCGCAGGTGGAGGCACAGATTGCAAGTCTCGGAGAGAATGTGATTCTGATTTTTGCGGGTAGCGTGACCAGCAGCGGGCTGCACACGGGCTGGGGCAGCGCCGGTACGTTGAAGGTCGAGGACGCAGAAGCCATTGGCCGCGAGATCCCCGGCGTGACCATTGTTAGTCCCGAAGTGCGCACGGTGCGGCAGGTCAGCGCCGGCAACCAGAATTGGTACACGCAGATTCTGGGCGAGGGCCCGGACTATTTCGACCTGCGCAAGTGGGCGTTGGCCGAGGGCGCGCCGTTTACGGACCAGGACGTGCGCGGCGCCAACAAAGTGTGCATCATCGGCAAAACCGTGGCGCAGCAACTCTACGGCAACGACGATCCCCTCGGCCAAATCGTGCGCATCCAGGGCGTCCCCTTCATCGTGGTCGGCGTCCTCACCCCCAAGGGCCTGTCCGTGATGGGCACGGACCAAGACGACGTGATCATCATGCCGTACACCAGCGCGATGAAACGCGTGATTGGCACGACCTCGTTGCGGGCCATCAATGTGCAGGCCGCCAGCGCCGGCCTGCTGGCGCCCGTCCAGAAGCAGATCATTGACCTGTTGCGCCAGCGTCACCGCATCACGCCGGGCAAAGACGACGATTTCACCGTGCGCAATCAGGAGGAGATTGCGGAGGCCGCCACCGCGACCACGCGGGTAATGACCGTGTTGCTCGGCGCGATTGCCAGTGTGTCGCTGATCGTCGGCGGCATCGGCATCATGAACATCATGCTGGTCAGCGTCACCGAACGCACCCGCGAGATTGGCATCCGCATGGCCGTCGGCGCCCACGCGCGCGACATTCTCCTGCAATTCCTCAGTGAAGCGATCACGCTCAGTTCGCTCGGCGGCGTGATCGGTATCGTCCTCGGCGTTGCCTCGGCGAAGATCCTGTCCGCCGTGGCGAAATGGCCGACGCTCATCTCGATCAGTTCGATTGTCATCGCCTTTTTGTTCAGCGCGGCAGTCGGGGTGTTTTTCGGTTTCTACCCCGCACGCAAGGCGTCGCAGCTCGATCCCATCGACGCTCTGCGGTATGAATAAGTCTTCGCGCGTCCGGCCCCGGACCTCTTTCTGCGCGGGCTGATCGAACGCGCGTTCCCGGGCCACGCCGGCGACCGAAGGGGTTTCTTGCCGGAGACGACGTGGCTCCTGGTTGAAAGTCCCTCCGGTGCACGCCGCGTTATCGAGGATGCGCCTACCCGACTAGAAACTCAGCGGACCATCCGGAGGCCCGGCTTCTCCCTGATCGTCGGGGCGTTTCGGAATCAACTCGTCCCGGGTCAACTGACCGTCGCCGTTTTTGTCGAGCGCTTTCAACGCCGTCGGCGCGTTGGCGATTTCGGCGGCGTCGATCACGCCGTCCTTGTTGGTATCGAGCGCATTGACGACAGGATCACTCGGTGGCCGCGGTGGGGGTGGGCGGTGCACTGTATTGGTTCCGTCTTCCCCCTGGGAAGGCAGGGGGGGAGGTGGCGGCGGACCGCACCGCGGCTGGTACTCATCAACCGTCAGTTGGCCGTCGCCGTTTTTGTCGAGCGCTTTCAACGCCGTGGACGCGTTGGCGATTTCGGTGGCGTCGATCACGCCGTCTTTGTTGGCGTCCAGCGTCCCGATGATCGGTGGCGGAGGCGGCGGTGGGCGTTGGCCACGAGGGGGCGCGCCGGCGTCCTCCTCAGCGGCTGCCATCCACGTGCATGCGCCCAGGGCGAGTGCTCCGATCAACATTAGGCTTGAGGTTCTCATGTTGTGGCTCCTTTCATTGGCTGCAAATCGAAACCTCGATTCATTCGTTCTGCCCGATCAGACCCCGGACAGATGACGCGGCGGCGGGCGATAACATGACAATACTGTAATGAGGCTCCACTTGGCGGGCGTGCGACGCCGCAGTATGCTGTGGCCGTGAAAGTACTCGTCGTCGAGGACGACCGGAAAATCGCATCGTTTGTCCAAAAGGGGTTGAAGGAACAGGGCTTCGTCGTCGAGGCGTGCGCGGACGGCAATGAAGCTTACAACCGGGCGATCAAGCAGGTGTACGACGTGATCGTGCTCGATATCATGTTGCCGGGTCGCGATGGCCTGAGCATTCTGCGGGCGTTGCGGGAAAAGAAGAATCCCGTACCGGTCATACTGTTGACGGCTCGGTCGGGGCTCAACGAACGCGTGGATGGGTTGAATCTGGGAGCGGACGATTATCTCGCCAAGCCGTTCTTTGTGGAAGAACTCATCGCGCGGATTCAGGCGGTGGTGCGGCGCGCATCGGGCGAACAGTTGACCCAACTGACGGCCGGCGCGTTGGCCGTGAACCTGATTACCCGCGAGGTGAGTCGCGGTGGAGAGCGGGTCGAGTTGACCGCGCGCGAATTCAACCTGCTGGAGTTGCTGATGCGCTCGCCGGGGCGCGTATTCACCCGCACCCAGATTCTCGAGCACGTGTGGGGCTACGACTTCGACCCGCAAACGAACGTGGTAGACGTGTATATCCGCCGGGTGCGCGCCAAGATCGATGCGCCACCGGCTCCTTCGTGGATCGAGACGATACGCAGTGTCGGGTATCGGTTTCGCGGTCCGGAATGACCCACAATGAAGTTTCGCGTCAAAATCACGTTGTTGTCGCTGCTGATTTCCGGCATGCTGCTGGTCGGCTTCTGCCTGTACTTCCTCGATGTTGTATCCACGGTGCAGATGGGGCGCATCGATCGCGAGATTTCGACTTTGGGCAACTTGTCACTGGGCCACTTGATGCCGCCCCAGTTTTGGGAAGATTTCGGCAAATCGCTGGAAATCATCTACGGTAACGGGCAATCGAGCCAGCTCGTCGCGTGCGTGTGGGATGCGGAACACCACGTTCTCTACAAATCGACACAGTGCCCGCCCGGGCTCCCCGAGATGCCGCTGCCCACATTGGAGTTTGCCGCGGCTCCCCCGGTAACCATGGAATCGGATGCGCCTTCCCCGCCCGAACCCGTCTGGCTTGGAGAACCACGGGGCCCGACCCAACAGGGCGAACCTGCCTGGCCCGGCGGTCCGAGAATGCGTCGGGCGCCGCCGCTGGCGCGAATGAAGAAACCGGTCTTCCAAACCGTAAAGACCTCGGATGGCGAATGGCGCGTCGGGGTGTTGGGCAACGAGCAGGTCACGATGATTATCGGGGCAAGCTTGGCGGACTATCATCGCGACGCTGACCGCGTGCGCAAGGCGTTTCTTGTCATTGTGCCTCTGGGTTTGTTTGTGCTCGCGGCCGGCGGCTGGCTGCTGGCGACCCGGGCGCTGCAACCGGTCGCACTCATAACGCACACGACGCAAGGGATCACCGCCCGCGGCCTCGACCAGCGCATTCCTGCCACCGCCGCCGATCCCGACCTGGCGCGTCTTGTCGAGGTGATCAATGGGATGCTGGATCGGCTGGAAACGAGCTTTCACCAAGCCGTGCGCTTCAGTGCCGATGCGGCGCACGAACTGCAGACGCCTCTGACGGTGTTGCAGGGCGAGTTGGAACAGGCCATTCAGAAGGCCCCGTTGGATTCAGACGAGCAGCGGCGCGACAACGACCTCTTGGAAGAAGTGCAGCGGCTCAAAGCAATCGTCCAGAAACTCTTGCTCCTGGCACGGGCCGATGCCGGGCAGTTGGCCCTGCATCTGGAGCGGGTGAACCTGACGGCTTTGCTGAGGAACGCCGTCGAGGACGTGAAAGCCATCGCGCCGGAACTGGAAGTGCAGCAACACCTCCCGGCGGACGTTCGCGTAATGGCCGACGCTGATCTGTTGGCCCAGATCATCCGCAACATGACCAGCAACGCCGTGAAGTATAATCGCAAGGGCGGTCGGGTGAGGTTTGGGTTGGCGACCACCGACCGGGTCGCGCGCTTCACCTTGAGCAACACAGGCACGCCGATCCCCGACGACGATCGAGAGCGGGTGTTCGACCGGTTCTACCGCGTGGACAAGTCCCGGAGCCGGCGCGTTGGCGGCGCCGGGTTGGGTCTGAGCCTCGCCCGGGAAATCGCCCGGGCGCACCACGGCGACCTCGTGCTTGAGCCCGCCCACAACGACTTGATCTCCTTCACATTGACCCTCCCGATTGCTTCGTGAGTGTCGTCCCCCCCGCCTGCGATACATGACGTTTCTGTAATTCTGTCGATAGCCTTGTTGTCATCGCAGCGGTGTTTCGTTTGCTGGATGCCGTGATGACTCGAAGAGTCCAACTCAAGTGGCTATCGGCACTGCTGGCGTTGGCTGCAGCGTTCGGGGCGTGGCATCTCCACGCCAAACGCACCGCCGGCGCACCGGCCAACTACAAGACGGCGACAATCGGGCGCGGCGACATCATCCAGACCGTTACGGCCAACGGTGCGCTCAGCGCGATCAAAGCCGTCACGATCGGCAGTCAGGTTTCCGGCATCATCACCGACATCAAAGTGGACTACAACGCGCACGTCACCAATGGGCAGATTATTGCCCAAATCGATCCCGCCGCGTTGCAGCAGCAATTCAACCAGGCCGCCGCCGAACTGGCGAGCGCCCGGGCCGCCCAACAACTGGCGGAATTGAAGTTCGACCGGGCCCGGGAACTCCGCGCCAATCAGCTCATCTCGCAAGCTGACTACGATGAGGCGGACGCCGCTTTGCAGCAGGCCAAGGCGACCGTGCAAACCAAGGAGGCCAACGTCAACAAGAGCAAGGTGGACATCGAACACGCGATCATTTATTCGCCGATCGACGGCATGGTGATCTCGCGGGCGGTGGATGTCGGCCAGACCGTGGCGGCGAGTCTGAACGCGCCGACGCTGTTCACCATCGCGCAGGATCTCCGACAGATGCGTATCGAGGCCGCCGTGTCGGAAGCCGACGTGGGCGGCGTGGAGGAGGGTCAACCGGCGAAATTCTCCGTGGATGCGTTTCCCAACCGGCAGTTCACGGGCCGGGTCACGCAAGTCCGCTACGAGGCAACCGTCAGCCAAAATGTCGTTCACTACACGACGATCGTCGAGGTCAACAACTCGGACCTCAAACTGCGTCCCGGCATGACCGCCAATACCTCGATCACCACCGCCGAACGGAGGAATGTGTTGCGCCTACCGAATGCGGCGCTCCGGTTCCGTCCGTCAGCAGGCTCCCCCGTTGTTGGAGCGATCGACGGGCGAGCGGACGGTTCGCACCGGGTCTATCTGGCGCACGCGAATGACGACGGGCACGTTGTTCTTGTGCCAACCACGGTCCGGGTGGGGATCAGTGATGGTACTTGGACCGAAGTGGTGGAGGGGCTGCGCGAGGGAGACGTGGTGGCCATCGGCACGGTTTCGTCAACGACCAGGACCGCGGCGACGGCCGCCCCGTCCGGCGGCAACCCGTTTGGCAGTGGCATGCCGGCGCCACCGCCGCGATGACAGGTGCTCCCATGCAGCCGGTCATCCAACTCGAAAACCTCGTGAAGACGTACCACGCCGGCGAGGTGGAGATCCCGGCGGTGCGCGGCGTGTCGTTGGAGGTGTTGCCGGGTGAATTTGTGGCCGTCATGGGTGCCAGCGGCTCCGGCAAATCCACGCTGATGAACGTCATCGGTTGCCTCGACCGGCCGACGAGCGGACGGTATTCCCTCGACGGCGTGGAGATGTCGCAACTCGAGGCGGACGCGCAGGCTGACATCCGCAACCGCAAGATCGGGTTTGTGTTTCAGAACTTCAATCTGCTTGCCCGCACCTCGACCTTGGAGAATATCGAGTTGCCGCTGTTGTACTCCCGTCCGAGCTTGTGCCGACAAGAACAGCGCGCCCGGGCGTTAAACGCATTGGCGATGACGGGTTTGACGGACCGGTCCGCTCATCATCCCAACCAACTCTCCGGCGGCCAGCAGCAACGGGTCGCCATCGGCCGTGCGCTGGTCAACAGGCCGGAACTGCTGCTGGCTGACGAACCGACCGGCAACCTCGATACCCGGACCGGCATCGAGATCATGGGCATCTTCCAAAACCTCAACCGCATGGGCCTGACGATCATCATGGTCACGCACGAGCCGCACATCGCCCGTTTTTGCCAGCGGACCGTGGTCATGCGCGATGGCCACATCATCAGCAACGATCCGGTCCAACATCGCTTGGATGCGACGTCGAAACTCGAGCAAGAACGCTTGGCCCTGCAGCTCGCGTCATGATTCTCCCGGTCCTCTATCAGATCGCTCTGCGGGCGCTGCGCCGCAACGCGCTGCGGTCGTTGCTGACGATGTTGGGCATCGTCATCGGCGTTGGGGCGGTGATTGCCACGGTCGCCGTGGGCAACGGCGCAAAAGCGCGGGTCGAAGCGCAGATTGCCGCGCTCGGCCAGAACGTCATCTTGATCATGTCGGGCAACGCCAACCGCGGTGGGTTCGGGATGGGATTCGGCAGCGCCCCGTCGCTTACGAAACAGGACTACGACGCTCTCCGCCAGGAAATCACCGGGATCACGGGCGTCAGCCCGGATGTTCGCGCCAGCGCGCAGGTCGCCGCCGGCAGCCAAAACATCAACACCAGCGTGTTCGGTGTGAGTGAGGATTACCTCCAGATCCGAACGTGGCCGCTGGCTGCCGGCGCAAATTTCACCGCTGGCGACGTGCGGTCGGCGAACAAGGTTGCCCTGCTTGGCCAAACCACGGCTCAAACGCTCTTCGGCGAGGGAGATCCCGTGGGCCAATTCATTCACATCGGCGACGCGTCATTCAACGTTGTTGGTCTGCTGGCGTCTAAGGGGATGGCCATGATGGGGATGGATCAGGATGACGTGGTGCTGGTACCTTACACCAGCGCGATGATCCGGTTGACCGGCGACACGACCTTCCGCTCGTTCTCCGTCCAGGCCAGTGCGCCGGATGTGGTGGACGATGTGAAAACACAAATCGCAGAATTGTTGCGCCAGCGCCATCGCATCGCGGCCGGGAAAGACGACGATTTTCACATCCGCACCCAGCAAGAAATTGCTGAGACGGCCACGGCCACCTCCCGGGTGATGACCGTACTGCTGGGCGCGATCGCCGGCGTGTCGCTCCTGGTGGGCGGCATCGGCATCATGAACATCATGCTGGTCAGCGTCACCGAACGCACCCGTGAGATTGGCATTCGCCTGGCCGTCGGCGCGCGCGGTCGCGATGTCCTGGCGCAATTTCTCATCGAGGCGGTAATGTTGAGCGTCAGCGGCGGGTTGGTCGGCATCGCTTTCGGTATCGCCGGCGCTCGCATGCTCTCGGCCAACTTCGGCTGGAGCACGTTGGTGTCAGCCAACTCGATCGTAATGGCCTTCGCGTTCAGCGTGGCGATTGGCGTCTTCTTCGGGTTCTATCCGGCGCGCAAAGCGTCGCGGCTTGACCCGATTGAGGCGCTGCGCTACGAATGAGCCCATGAAGTCGATCACCCTCATGAGTTTGCTGCTCGTGTTCACACTGGTGTCGGGTGCTCCCCGGGCACAGGCCGACGAGGCTACCAACCAGGTCAAAACCCTCACGCTGGGCGAATGTATCCAGCGGGCGCTGCAGAGCAATTTGGAGATCAAGTCGGAGCGCATCAATCCGACCATCGGAACCTGGGGCGTCGTGGGCGCGCAAGGTGTGTACGATCCCACGGCAGCCGGTTCGATCAACTATCAGGACTCGGTCACGCCGCAGGATCCCTGGCAACCCACCTTGAAAGAGCAACAGTTGCAGTCCAGCCTCAGCCTCGCGGGGAAGTTGCCGACGGGGGCCACTTACGATTTGTCGGCGGCCGACACACGCCTGTCGGGCAATGTCGTGACCAACTTTCTATTCACGGGCTCGGCTGGCGTGAGCTTGTCGCAGCCGCTGCTGAAGAACTTTGGATTGGGGGTCAACGCGGCCGCCATCCGCATCGCTCGCGCGAGCCGATCGATTGCCATCCAGAACTTCGTCCAACTCGTCATGAGCAAGATGAGCGAAGTGAGCACCGCCTACTACGAGTTGGTGTACGCCATCGAAAATCACAAGGCCGCGCTGGAGACCCGTGAACTCGCCCGGCAGTTGCTCGAGGAGAATCGCCAGCGAGAGAAGATCGGGACCATGTCGCGGTTGGACGTGATCCAGGCCGAGTCCGGCGTTGCGTCGAGCGAACAGAACGTGATCCTCACCGCGCGGACGATCAAGGACAACGAGAACACGCTGAAGCGGCTCATTTGCCAACAAGTCGGCGAATTCCGCGGGCTGTCGCTGGTACCGGTGAATTATCCGGTGGTGCAGATGATTGCGACGGACGTGGCCCGGAGCACCCGCACGGCGCTGCAGATGCGCGCCGATTACCTCAGCGCCAAGCACGCTGTGGAAAAACAAAACATCCTTGTGCAATTCAATCGCAACCAACTCTGGCCGGAAATTGACCTCCAGGGCAGCTATGGCTTGAATGGGCGGAGCCGCGACGGATTTGACAACTTGGTTGATAACACGGCGGGTGGCGACCATCCAGCGTGGGCGGTGGGCATGGCCGTCACCGTCCCGCTCGGAAATCGGCAGGCCCGGGCCAACTACCACACCGCTCAATTGCAGGCGGAGCAACAACTGCTGTCCTTGAAAGAGCTCGAGCAGGACATCATCGTGCAGGTGGACAATGCCGTCGGTCACGTGGAAACCAACCTGAAAAGCGTCGAGGCTGCGGAAGCCGCCAATCGACTCGCGCAGGAATCACTCGACGCCGAGAAGGAAAAACTTCTGGCGGGCACCTCCACGACCTTCCTGGTCCTGCAGGCGCAGTCACAGTTGGCCGCCGCACGGTCCGCGGAAATCCGGGCGCGCGCCGATTACAGCGAATCACTTGTTGCCCTGGACCTGGCCGAAGGCACGATTCTGCAGAAGAACAACGTCGTTCTCGATGAGAAATTCTAAGGTTCTTTTTTTGCTTCATCCTTCAGCGCGCATCGTTCATCCTTCGACCCGTGCATCCTGACTTTATTCGGATCGGCTCGCTCGACATCCGCACGTATGGCGTGTTTGTGGCGCTCGGCTTTTTGGTTGGCCTCTGGGTGGCCGCTCGGCGGGCGCCGAGCGAGGGGATCAAGCCCGAGCGGGTGACCGACCTCGGTGTGTGGCTGGTCGTTTCCGGAATGGTTGGCGGGAAACTGTTCCACATCATCTTCTTCTGGAATGAATTCATTGCCGGCTGGCGTGCGGAGGGGTTGCGCTCCCTCCGCGAAGGATTTGTTTTCTACGGCGGCTTCATCGTCGCGACGCTCACCGCGGTTGGCTACGCGCGGATGAAACGGCTGCCACTCGCGAAGCTCGCCGATGTTTTGGCGCCGTCGATCGCGCTCGGCCATGCGTTTGGACGCCTGGGCTGTTTCTTCAACGGATGCTGTTATGGCAAACCCTGTTCGTTGCCCTGGGCCGTGACGTTTCCGCCGCCGCATGTTATGGCGGGCATTCCGGTGCATCCCACGGAACTCTACGAAGTGCTCGGCAATCTGGCCATCTTTACTGGTCTGACGGCGATCTACCGGCGGAAATGGTTTGATGGCCAGATTTGGTGGCTGTACGTGCTCAGCTACGGAGTGCTGCGATTTGTCGTCGAATTCTTCCGGGGTGATTACGAGACCTATTATTTCGGCGTCTTTACGATTGCCCATTTCTTTGCCGGAGCGATGGTCGTACTGGCGCTCATCGGGCTGAGGCTATGCAGATCATCGCGGTGACCAGCCGAAACCGCGGCAACCGGCTCGATCGATTTTTGCAGGCGGAATTGCCCGGGCATTCGCGGGCGTTTCTGCAGAAACTGATCGGCCAGGGCCAGGTGTTGCTGAACGGTCGACCGAGCAAGGCAAGTTACAAGGTGCGCGAAGGCGACCGCATCAGCGTCGAGATTCCGCCACCGCGGCCCCTCCGGGCCCGACCCGAAGAAATCCCGTTGGACGTCCTGTACGAAGACGACGATTTGATCGTCATCAACAAGTCGGCCGGCCTCGTCGTGCATCCTGCCGCCGGGAACTACGAGCATACGCTGGTCAATGCACTGCTGCATCACTGTCGCGGCCAACTCGCCGGTATCGGCGGCGTCGAACGCCCCGGCATCGTCCACCGTCTCGACAAAGGCACGAGCGGCTGCTTGGTCGTCGCCAAGACCGACTTCGCCCATCAAGAGTTGATCGCGCAATTCAGGTCGCGCAACGTGAAGAAGATCTACCGGGCCATTTGCTGGGGCAAGCTCGAGAGACCAAGCGGCCGAATCGAAACGGTCATCGGGCGCAGCGAACGCAACCGCAAGAAGATGTCGGCCCGCGTCGCGCGTGGCCGGCCGTCGCTGACTGAATATCGCGTCCTGAAACAATGGGATCGATTTGCACTCGTCGAGCTTATATTGCACACGGGCCGCACGCACCAGATTCGCGTCCACCTGGCGCACATCGGACATCCCGTTGTTGGCGACGCCGTGTACGGTCGGCCCCGCTCGGCGATTCTGGTTGCCCGGCCGTTGTTGCATGCCTATAAACTCGGTTTCACGCACCCGCGGACCCGGGAGTTCAAGGAATTCACCGCGCCCGTGCCCGACGACATGGTGACATTGTGCGAGAGCTAAACACGATCATCGACGAGACGATTCAGGCGTTGGAGCAAATGAAGCGCTCGGGCGTGACGCACGTCGTTGTGTCGCGTGGGACGTTGCGCCAATTGGGGAGAGCCGAAGACGGGGCCGGGGGGATCGACGGGACGGCAGTTGCCGCGGCGGCCCGAGAACTGGCCGTCTTGCAGGCCCGTGCCACGGCCTGTGTGCTTTGCCAGGAATTGGCGCGCTGCCGCACCAGCGTCGTCTTTGGCGGTGGCAGTCCCTGCGCGGAGATCATGTTCGTTGGTGAAGCGCCCGGACGCGACGAAGATATTCAGGGCGAGCCGTTCGTCGGCCGTGCGGGCGAGTTGCTGACGAAGATCATCGCGGCGATGGGGTGCAAACGCGAGGACGTTTACATCGCCAATGTGCTCAAGTGTCGTCCGCCCGAGAACCGCACGCCGCTGCCCCATGAAGTGACAAATTGCCTGCCGTACCTCATCTCACAGATCGAACTCGTCCAACCGAAGGTCATTGTCGCCTTGGGAGCGACGGCTGTACGCGCGCTGCTCGACGTCCAGCTCGGCATCACCAAAATGCGCGGCCACTGGTACACGTTTAGAAACATCCCGATCATGCCGACCTTCCACCCCGCTTACCTACTCCGAAATCCCGCTGCCAAGAGAGAGGTCTGGGAGGACATGAAAGCTGTACTGGAAAGACTCGGACGGGAGGCGCCCGCCGATAAGCAACGAAGTCGTACCTAGCCCGACTCGACCGGAATCTTTGGGTATTGCCGAAGGCACCCGGCTTGTTGGCGCGGCCTGCTACGTAGGAAGCAGTGGACCTGAGTCCGCAGTGACGCTGATGGGTCTGTTACCCGCCGCCCTGGCAATCAGGATCCTCATTGTAGTAGGGCGACCCAATGCGTGAAGACGGCCTGTCCGATTCGTCGAAGGGCGGGCAAATGGGTGTGCGCGTTGAGCTTGATGGCGGCCCCGTTGAGGCCGGTCGCCCGGAGTTCGTCGCCGAAGGTTTCGACCATGGCGCGGACCTGCGGGAAGGTCACTTCCAAATGGAAGAGCAACCCGTAAGCATTGCGTGCATAACGAAAGGCCTGATGCGCCGTACGTGAGGATGAAGCGAGCAATGTCGCCGCACGGGGGAGATCGAAGACGTCGCCATGCCAATGAAAGGCCGTAAATGACTTTTGGGCACCCGCAAACAGGAAATCGCTGCGGGCAGATTCGCTCAGGGTAACTCGGTTCCACCCGATTTCCTTGGCCCTTGCCGGATAGACCCTTGCACCGATGGCTGCGGCGAGGAGTTGACTGCCGAGACAGACGCCGAGGATTGGCTTTTGGCGGTTCAAGGCATGGTCGATCAACCGGAGTTCATTGCGCAACCAAGGGAAGTTAACCTGCTCGTACACACTCTGGGGTCCGCCTATAACTATGAGGCCGGCGGCCTCGCCCATTTCCTTCGGAACGGGTTGTCCCTCGAAGGAGCGAATGTAATGTGGCGAGATGCGAGCATGTTTCAGCGCGTCGGCAATGATTCCCAAGCTCTCACAATCGGTGTGTTGAAGCACCACCACGCGCTTTGATGGGTGTTCCATGATCGAACTGACACTCTAGCACATCGCGCAGCATGTATTAATGGCGCGTGAGGTGTGATTTACCGAAGCGCAGCGTGGGGAGACGACTGGTGAATGCGTGGAGCCAGGTCGTACCGAGCACGAGAAGGTTTCTCTGGTTGCTAAGCCGGGGCCGAACGAAAAACACTGGACGATATTGGGGCTCCGTCGATCGAGGGGCAGTGGCTGAGAAGCGCGATTGGCGGTAAGTTTCGATGCAACTGGGGTATTGCATTTCGGATGGGCGTATGCTAGCCTACTTTGCTAGTGTCCGTATAGGGAATGCTTCCAGAGTAAGAGGAGCATAGGGGTTTTGTCATGGGTGAAGAACGCGAGATGAGCACCGACTCCAAAGAAATGGTGATGAACTCGGCGTTGTATCGCGAGTTTCTTGCCGAGCGCGAAGAGATTTTGCGCCACAAGTGGATTGAAAGTGAGAAGTTGGGGTACGATATCGGGTTTGAGCGGGCGCTGCTGGATTGGATTGTGAAGCATCGCTCGAATTGGAGGAAGGCTCGCAAGCAGTCGCGGTCGTAAACGAGAGCACAGAGAAGCACCTTTAAGTTGGCACCGTGAGGCCAACAAGGAGCGACGGTGGAAGAGCAAGGCAATTTGAGGATGCCGTTTGCCCGGTTCGGGCAAGCGGCCTTTTTTGTGTCGTGAGCGCGGTGGTCATGGATGCCGCGACGCTGGGTCGGGCCCTGGTGCGGATGGCCCACGAGATCGTCGAGCGCAATCCGGAGCCCGACTCGCTTGCCTTCATCGGTATTCGCACGCACGGCGTACCGCTGGCGCAGCGACTGGCGATGGAGGTTGGAGAAATCCTCAAACGCAAGTTTTCGGTGGGTGAAATCGACATCTCCATGCATCGCGACGACCTCGCGTTACGGAATGCCCCGCCGCAGGTAGGGCCGTCACAGATCGCTTTCGACCTGACCGACAAGACGCTGGTGCTGGTAGACGACGTGTTGTTTACCGGCCGCACGATCCGCGCGGCGATGGACGAGATTAGTGACTTCGGGAGGCCCCAACGGATTCAACTGGCGATCCTGATCGACCGCGGACATCGCGAACTACCCATCCGGCCCGATTACGTGGGCAAGAACGTGCCCACGGCGCCGGACGAGCGGGTGCGGGTCCGGCTCGCAGAGATCGACGGTAAAGACGAGGTGGTGATCGAGCGATGACGGCGACGGCGTGGAAACACAAGGATCTGCTGGGCATTCAGGAGCTGTCGGCGACCGAAATTAACCTGCTGCTCGATACCGCGACCGCGTTCAAACAGGTTGGTGAGCGCCCGATCAAGAAAGTCCCGTCGTTGCGCGGCAAGACGATGGTGAATCTATTCATCGAACCGTCAACGCGGACGCGCACGAGCTTTGAATTGGCGGCGAAACGGTTGTCGGCGGACGTGATTAACATCACGGCAACGGCGTCCAGCATCGTCAAGGGCGAGACGCTCAAGGACACGGCCTTAAATCTGCAGGCGCTCAACGCAGACATCATTGTCATTCGTCATTCGGCGGCCGGCGCGGCGCATTTCCTGGCGCGGCTGCTGAAGGCCAGCGTGATCAACGCCGGCGACGGTGCGCACGAGCATCCCACCCAGGCGCTGCTCGACGCGTTCACGATCCGCGAGAAAAAGGGGCGGATCAAAGGGCTGAAGGTCACCATTCTCGGCGACATCCTGTACTCGCGTGTCGCGCGGTCGAACATCTGGCTGTTGACGAAGTTGGGGGCGCACGTGACCTTGGCCGGGCCATCGACACTCGTGCCGCGCGTGTTTGAGGAATTTGGCTGTCGGGTCACGTACGACGTTGAGGAGGCGATTCGCGATGCGGACGTGATCAATCTGTTGCGCATTCAACACGAGCGGCAACGGCAGACGATGTTTCCCAGTATTGGTGAGTACACGGCGATGTTTGGGTTGAACAAAGAGCGTTTCACCCGGACGAAACCCGACGCGTTGATCATGCACCCGGGGCCGATCAACCGGGGCGTCGAAATTGACAGCGAGATCGCGGATTGCAGTCGGTCCGTGATCCTCGAACAGGTCACGAACGGGCTGGCCGTGCGCATGGCGGTGCTGTTCTTGTGCTCGGGCGGCAAGCCTGCCGCGGAGGGAGCCAAGTGAAGCCACTGGTGATCAGGAGGGGCCGGGTCATCGATCCTGCCAACGGCGTGGACGAGGTGCGGGATGTATTTGTCGTCGATGGCAAGATCGCGACGGCGGCGGCACCGGCCGCTGAGGAGATCGACGCCAAGGGCAAGATTGTCGCGCCCGGCCTGATTGACATGCACGTCCACTTGCGCGAGCCGGGACGGAGCGACAAGGAGACCATTGAAACCGGCGCGCGCTGCGCCGCCCGGGGGGGATTCACTTCGGTCGTTTGCATGCCGAATACCACGCCGGCGGCGGATAACACCGGAACCATTGCGCTTATCAAGCAACGCGCGGCGGAAGTGGCCTGCGTGAATATTCTCCCGACCGGCGCGATCACGAAGGAATTGAAGGGCGAAGAACTGGCCCCCATCGGCTCGCTGAAAAAGGCCGGGGTGGTCGCGATCACCGACGACGGTCGTTGCGTGCAAAACAACGAACTCATGCGGCGGGCCGTGGAATACGCGAAGATGTTCAACGTTCCCGTGCTCGACCACTGCCAGGATGATCATCTGACCGCGGACGGAGTGATGAACGACGGATACTGGAGCGCGGCGCTCGGACTACGGGGCTGGCCGTCGATCGGCGAAGTGGTGATCGTGGCGCGCAACGTTCTCATCGCCGAGTTGACCGACTGGCATATCCACTGCCAGCACATCTCGTCCGGGCGCTCCGTACAACTCATCCGCGAGGCGAAGAAATGCGGGGTGAAAATTTCGGGCGAGGCCTGTCCTCATCATTTCACCCTGACTGATGAGGCGGTGAAAACATATGACACGAATTTCAAAATGAATCCGCCGTTGCGGACCGAGTGGGACCGCCAGGCCTTGCTTGAGGGGCTGGCGGATGGGGCGATTGAGATCATTGCCAGTGATCACGCGCCCCATTGTTCGTACGAGAAGGAAGTGGAATTCGATTGCGCGCCGTTTGGAATCTTGGGACTGGAAACCGAATTGGCATTATCGCTCGAGTTGGTTCGCAAAAAACTGGTGGGGCTTTCACAGTTGATCGAGAAGTTCACGGTGAACCCCGCACGGTTGCTTCGACTCAACAAGGGCACGCTCTCGGTCGGCGCCGATGCGGACATTACCCTTATCGATCTCGACCGTCAGTGGACATATGACGTAAGGGAATCCGCGAGTAAGTCGCGCAATTCTCCGTTCCACGGCTGGAAGCTCAAGGGCAAGGCCGTCGCGACGGTCACAGGCGGCAAGATTGTCTGGCGGGAGAAGTGACTCCGCACAATGGCCACCGACCTCAACGGCGTCTTGGCGCTCGAAGATGGAACGGTGTTCCGAGGCGTTGGATTTGGCGCAAAGGCGACAGCCTGCGGCGAGGCGGTGTTCAACACCTCGATGACCGGCTATCAAGAAATTCTTACCGATCCTTCGTACAAGGGGCAGATCGTGGCCATGACCTATCCCGAGATTGGCAACTATGGGGTGAATTCGGCCGATGTCGAAAGCTGGCGGCCACATGTGGCGGGGTTCGTCATTCGTGAGTTGTCTCCCGTGGCCTCCAATTGGCGATCGGAATTCTCGTTGCCTGACTACCTCGAGAAATACGACATTCCGTCCGTTCAAGGAATTGATACACGCGCCTTGACGAGGAGGCTCCGCGTTGGTGGCGCGATGAAGTCCTGTGTTTCCACTGAAGGCATCAGCGACAACGAAGCAATTTCCCGGGCAAAGGATTGGAAAGGGATCTTGGGGGTCGATTACGTAAAGGAGGTAACGCACCGCCAGCCGTTCGCGTGGGACCCCGACGGGAAACTGAGTCAGCGTTGGAAGATCGAGCGTCGCGCCAGCGGAGAAATGTGCTATCTGGACGCGCTTCCTGAGGCGGAGGTCCCAATCGTCGCCTTCGACTTCGGGGTCAAGTACAATATCTTACGCAAGCTTCGACAGTGTGGCTTTCGCGTTCAAGTTGTGCCAGCAACTGCGACACCTGAGGAGGTGATGAGCTATAAACCACAGGGAGTGTTCTTGTCGAATGGCCCTGGCGACCCGGAGGCGCTGGATTACGCGCACCGCTCGGTCCGCGCCCTTATTGGTGAGGTCCCGATCTTTGGCATCTGCCTTGGGCACCAGATTCTCGGCTTTGCCTTCGGTGGGAGCACGTTCAAACTGAAGTTCGGCCACCGGGGCGCCAACCAGCCGGTGAAGGATTTGACCACGGGCAAGGTTGCCATTACCTCGCAGAATCACGGCTTCTCAGTGGATCCGAAGACCTTGGGGACGGCCGATGTAGAAATCACGCAGATTAACTTGAACGATCAGACGGTCGAAGGGATGCGTCACAAGAGGCACGCGGTTTTCAGTGTTCAATATCACCCCGAGGCCTCACCAGGCCCTCACGAAGCCGATTTTTTATTTGACTATTTCAAGGCAGCTATCATCGCTTGTCACGGGCGGGGTTAGATGCAAATGGTTTAATTGCCCAGTTCGCCGGCCCGTTTGAGCCAGACCAAGAGTATCGCTATGTCCGCGGGCGTAACACCGGAAATCCGGGAAGCTTGCCCGATCGAATCCGGCTTGTAACGAGAAAGCTTTTGTCGAGATTCGATTCGGAGCGCTTCCATCTTCTCGTAATCAATCCAATCCGGTAAACGCTTGTCTTCAAGTCGACGAAAGCGGGCGATATGCTCGATGTCCCGTGCAATATAGCCGGCGTACTTTACTTGAATCTCGACCTCCTGTTGGACGTCTTCTGGAAGGCGATGATCCGCGACGGGTAGGGACCTGTAGGTTACTTCTGGACGCGAAAGAATTTCCGCGTAAGTGGAGCTCCCAGCGCGGGCTTTCCGCAGCCGCTCGATTTCGCCGCTCACTTGCTGGCGCTTCGCCTCAAAGCGGTGCCAGTGGTCGTCCTTTACGAGGCCTACGGCCCTGCCAAGCGGTGTCAGCCGCATGTCGGCATTGTCCTGGCGAAGGAGGAGGCGGTATTCGGCCCGAGACGTGAACATCCTGTAGGGCTCGTCGGTGCTCTTGGTAATGAGGTCGTCGATAAGCACGCCGATATAACCATCTGCCCGGGTGAGTGTTATCTGCTCTTTGTGTCGAGACTTGAGCGCGGCGTTGATTCCCGCGAGGAGCCCCTGACCGCCCGCCTCTTCGTAGCCGGATGTTCCGTTGATCTGCCCAGCAAAGTAGAGGTTTTCGACGAGTTTCGTCTCCAAGGTAGGATGCAGTTGATGGGGGAGGCTGTAGTCGTATTCAATTGCGTAAGCAGGACGCATAATCTCCGCATTTTCCAACCCGATGATCGTGTGAATCATCTCCACTTGGACTTCCTCCGGAAGGCTTGTTGAGGCTCCGTTGACGTAGAACTCATCTGTCGTGCGTCCCTCGGGTTCGAGGTATATTTGGTGTCGCTCCTTTTCTGCGAATTTGACGACCTTGTCCTCGATGGATGGACAGTAGCGGGGCCCGACGCCCTGAATTTGGCCCGAGTACAGTGGAGAGCGATGGAGGTTTTTACGGATCGCATCCCGGGTCTTCTCGGTCGTGTATGTGATATAGCAGGGCAATTGTTCCACGTGGAACGTCTTGGGCGTGCGGAACGAGAAAAACGGAATCGGGTCGTCCCCGAGTTGTTTGTCCATCTTCGAGAAATCCACTGATCGACGGTTCAGGCGCGGTGGGGTGCCTGTCTTCAGGCGCCCGAGTTCGAAACCTAGGTGTTTCAGACTGGCGGAGAGGCCATAAGCAGCCGGTTCTCCAGCCCGTCCAGATTCGATCTTGGCCTCGCCGATATGAATCAGCCCCCGAAGGAATGTGCCCGTCGTGACGACGACGGATGAAGTTTCATAATAAACCCCCATCTTTGTTGCGACGCCTGTGACGCGACTGCTCTCAACAATCAGCGCTTCGATCATTGCTTGCTTTACATCGAGACCTGGTTGTTGCTCGACTATCCATTTCAGCCGGAACTGGTAGGCCTTTTTATCGCATTGGGCGCGTGGCGCCCAAACAGATGGTCCCTTCTTTGTGTTGAGCATTCGAAACTGAATGCCAGTCTGATCGGTATTAACTCCCATTTCGCCGCCCAATGCATCGATCTCTCTGGCCAAATGCCCTTTCGCAAGGCCGCCAATCGCAGGGTTACATGACATTTGCCCGATGGTGTCGAGATTGGCTGTCAGTAGCAGTGTTTCGCACCCCATCCGCGCACTGGCGAGCGCGGCCTCGCTCCCCGCGTGACCGGCCCCGACTACTATAACGTCGTAGCGCTTGGGATACTTGAACATGCGTCCCTACTTGCCAATGCAAAACGTGCTGAAGACGCGCTCCAAGATATCGTCGGTGACCGTCTTGCCAGTAACTTCTCCGATTGCATCAAGGGCCAAGCGTAGTTGCTGGGAGACGACCTCGATCGGATCGGCATTCGTCATACTATTTGCGCACAATGTCAATAAATTATACGCGGATGATAGGGATAGTCTGTGGCGCTCGTTAATTGCAACAGCTGTTTCGCTGCTCCCTGCCGCGCCGGAGAATGCGAGTTGGGCGAGCTTCTGACGGAGATCTGGCAGGCCTTCGCCGGTGGTTGCAGATAACGGAATTGCTTCGTAGTCCGTGAATTCTGTGGGCAACCGGAGGCGCCTGGGGAGGTCGGCTTTGTTAAGGACGAGTATGGCGCGCTTGTTGGTGCAGTGTGTGGCGATTTCGTGGTCAGCGTGACTGAACGGGCGAGATGTGTCGAGTATGTGGAGCACGAACTCGCTGTGTTCCAGTGCGTTGCGGGTGCGGCGGACTCCGATTGTCTCGATGCGGCCCCTGGCATGGCGGATCCCGGCCGTGTCAATGAGGCGGAAGGGAACACCGTGGATATTTGCCAACTCCTCGACGGTGTCGCGTGTAGTACCAGGAACGGGCGTAACGATGGACCGATCTTGACCGAGCAAGGCGTTAAAGAGGCTGGACTTTCCAACGTTAGGACGACCGACGATTGCTGTTGTTATGCCTTCGCGGAGGATCTTTCCTTCGCGAGCGGTAGCGAGAAGTGACTGAAGAAGCGCAAGCGCAGTTTGCATGTCACGCAGCAGGCTGTCGCGTGTGTTGGGAGCGATATCCTCTTCGGGGAAGTCTATGTGGGCTTCGATGTGGGCGAGCATCGTGATGAGCCGCTCCCGCAGGTCGTTGACCTTTGCGGAAAGATGACCTTCAAGTTCGTGGACGGCGAGTGTGTGAGCGCGGTCTGTTCTTGCGCGAATCAGGTCCATAACCGCTTCAGCCTGCGTGAGATCGATTCGGCCGTTGAGAAACGCACGTTTCGTGAATTCACCGGGCTCGGCAAGTCGAACGCCGTTTTGGAGGCACAGCGAGAGAAGCTTCCTGGCGGTCAGGATTCCGCCGTGGCAATTGATTTCGACGGTGTCTTCCTTGGTGTATGTGCGAGGGGCGCGCATGACGGTGAGCATGACTTGGTCGACAACTTCGCCGTTCGTGCCGGCGGTTCCGAAGTGAATGGTGTGGGAGGGGAACTCAGAGGGCCTTCCGCGAGAGGGATGAAAGAGTTTATCGGCCAGGTCAAACGCGCGGGGTCCGGATACGCGAATGATCGCGATGCCGCCTTCACCAATAGGGGTGGAAATTGCCGCGATGGTGTCTTCCATGTTTGCCCCCGCCCAAGGGCAGGGTGAGAGTATAGCAGGGGCGGAACGAATTTCAATGGACGCGAGTGGCTGGCTTGAGGGCCAGGCCGAAGACGTCAGGCGTTGGCGAGGATGCGGCGCGACTCGTCGAGGAAGATACCGCGGAAGTTCATCTTCAATGCTTCAGGATTGGTCGCCTTGGCGAGCGCTTCCTCTTCCGTGATCATCTTGGCCTTTACGAGTTTATAAAGGGATTGGTTGAACGTCTGCATGCCCTCATCCGTCGCGGTCTCGATCGCCGGGAACAGCTTATCGAGGCGATTTTCCTCCATTAGCTTTCGGACGGTTGGCGAGTTGAGCATGATTTCAACTGCGGGGACGACGCCGCCGGCGGAGGCGGGAACGAGCCGTTGGCAAATGACGGCCTGCAAGGTCGCTGCAATCTGACGTCGCATTTGATCGCGCTCGTGGGCTGGGAAGAAGTCGAGGATCCGGCCAATCGCAGAATACGCCGTGGTTGTATGAAGCGTCGTCAGGACAAGGTGCCCCGTGTCGGCGGCGGCCAGCGCCGCCATAAACGACTGGCTATCCCGCATTTCGCCGATCATGATCACGTCGGGGTCTTGGCGCATTACATGGACGAGGGCGCGTTCGAAGCTCAACGTGTCCAAGCCCACTTCACGTTGTTCGATCACGGACTGCTTGTCTTCGAAAACGTATTCGATGGGGTCTTCGAGCGTGATAATGTGGCACTTCTCGTTCTCGTTGATGTGCTGAATTATCGCGGCGAGGGTGCTGGATTTGCCGCAGCCCGTGGTTCCCGTGACCAAGATGATGCCACGCTCGGCGGATGCGATCTGGCCCAAGTGCTCGGGCAGGTTCAGTTCCTTGAACGACGGCACGTGGGTTTTGACAAAGCGCATGGCAAATGTCAACTGTCCGCGTTGGAAGAAGACATTCACGCGAAAGCGGCCGAGCACGGGATCGATGTACGAGAAATCCGCTTCCTTCTCGCGCTCGAGCCGGGCTTCCAAGTGTTTGGGCAGCATGTACCGCACGATTTCCTCGACTTGCTCTCGCGTGGGCGGATCGACTTGGACGGGAAACAGTTCGCCGGAGATGCGGATGGTCGCGTGGTGGTTGGGTTTTACGTGGACGTCGGACGCGCCCATATTGACGGCGAATTTGAGGAGACTGTGCAGGTATTCCATAAGTTAGCGTGAGATCGAGATGCTGAGAGGGGTCAGGACGGAAGGAGCGGCACTAAGGTGAGCCTGCGCTCGCTTGGGCAGGTCGAGGAACAGCAGCACCACCTCGAAACCCCTGCCCTTATCGCGGTGCGCGCACTGCACGACGACGCCGCGACAGTCGATGTCGATTGATTGATCCCTTCGCGCGCCCGGATTGGGCAGGCGCATCTCCACGCCAACTTCAGTCCATTCGGGCAGGTAGGTATCGGTTGCGAACGTGATGCCCTTTGGACTCAGACAGAAGACCTTGTCGAGAACGGCAGCCTTGCGGGAACGTCTCCCTTTCAGCTCCGCGTCGAAAACACCTGAAACATCTCTTCTGGTCGCACCCATGTCGTCTTGTGTCCAGACTGAGCGCCAATCTAACATCGCCTCTGGGCAGTGTCAATGACCTCGGACAAATGTGTCGATAACAAGTGATATGTCCGCTCTGAATAACAAGTGAAGTGTCCGCTGGGGCGGGTTAGGGATAACGGCCTCAAACAGGAGGCCAACCGATGGGGGACTATCCCGGCCCCGCCGTGGAGCGGGCAATGAAGGTACA
>DATJBF010000088.1:0-44890 GCA_035515475.1 Verrucomicrobiia bacterium | reverse complement strand
GATCAAAGAAGTATCGGGCGAGGAGATTTACGCGCCCGAACGGGAAGAGGCGGTGTTGCGGCGCGTGGTTGAGAAGAATGAGGGACCGCTCACTGAAGAATCGTTGCGGGCGATTTACCGCGAAGTGATGTCGAGCGCGTTGGCGCTGGAAAAACCCCTGGTGATCGCCTATCTCGGGCCGCAGGCGACCTACTCGCACATGGCGGCGGTGAAGAAATTCGGCGCGAGCCTGCGCTACGAGCCATTACCGAACATCACCGACGTGTTCACGGATGTTGCAAAAGGCCGGGCGGACTACGGCGTGGTGCCCATCGAGAATTCAACCGAAGGCGCGGTCACGCACACCTACGATGTATTCGTCGACAGCGAATTGAAGGTCTGTGCGCAGATCGTGTTGCCGATCCGGCACAACCTGATGGCCGTCTGCCCGCGCGACCAGATCAAAAAGATTTACTCGATTGCCCAGGTCTTCGCCCAGTGCCGGCAATGGCTGCAACTCAACCTGCCGCACGCGGAATTGATCGAAGTGTCCAGTTCGACGCGGGCCGCCGAGATTGCCAAGACCGAGCCGAACGCGGGCGCGCTGGCCAGTTCGCTGGCCGCGGAACTGTACGGACTGAGGATTCACGACGCGAACATTCAGGACTCGAGCGAGAACGTGACGCGGTTTCTCGTGATCGGCCGGAAGTATCCGCCCCGTACGGGCAACGACAAGACGTCCATCATGTACGCGGTGCAGGACCGGGTCGGGGCGTTGCACGACACCATCGCGTCGTTCAAGAAGTTCAAGATCAACATGACCAAGATCGAGTCGCGTCCGAGCAAGAAGAAGGCGTGGGAGTATTACTTCTTCGTGGATTTCAACGGCCACTGCGACGATGCCCGCGTGAAGAAGGCGCTGGCCGAACTCGCCAAGCACACCATGTTCGTGAAGATTTTGGGCAGTTATCCGAATGTGAGCGAGTAGGGCTCGGGCCAGTTCACGGTTGCTGTTGTAGCCGCCGCTTCTGCGAAGGGCGGGTTGTTCAATTGCCGAGGAATTCGGCGCTTCGCAGAAGCGCCGCCACAACCGGATTCAATTCGGTCAACTCTCAGTTTTCGGCCCGTCCCGCCGCGGTCTGCCTGAGTTTCTGAAGAAATGCTTCCGCGCGTTTCTTCGGCTCGTCGAGTTTGCATGACTTCTCACTCGGGTCACGCTGGCCGGTGATGGGCGAATTCTGGAGGTTGCCCGCCCCCGCCCGCAACTGGCGGGAAATGGATTCGGCAAGCGTGAGACCGTCCTGCCAGACCGGCAACTGCCCGAACCGCCCGTACTTCATGCCGGTTGCCTACCCGACCCAACGACCAGTTTCGAATCATCAAATGCCGATTCCCAAGCTGTCGGTATCGGCTGTTGAGGGGACCGGGTTGCGCTGGACTCGCGTAAGGCGTCAAGCCCGGCCATCTTGAGATGCGATCATGGAGCGCGCGCTTGGTGGCTACTTCGCCGTTCCGGACTTGCCCTGTTTGGCCGTGTAATGCAGGTTCGTGGTTCCCATGAATGCATCGGTGTCCAGCAGCAAGATCACGGGCAAATTGCTCACCAGTATGCCGGGCCTCGGTATATTCGAATTGATCATGCTGTAATCCGCCCAAGGAGTTTCCCAAGAGCCATTCTTCAGCATGGCTTTGAACATCCACAGGTCGGTCCTCTTGTTGTATCTCGGCTTGCTGAACGTGCTCCGGCCGTTGTGCGCGTTCCCTTTGGTGGGCAGGGTGAACGACACCTCCGCGCCACCGATATCCAGTGTTGCCAGTTTGTTGGTGAAACTGTAATCCGCCGGCAGATCGAAGGTGCCTTTCACCGCGCAACTGTCGGCATTGGTCCTGGCGAAGTTCAGTTTCGGCTGGACCTTGAAGCTGTTCAGTTGGCACGCGACCGCGACCGTGAAGTTACTGGTGACCATCGTCTCCCCATTGCTGATGGTCACACTGCCGCTGTACGGCCCGCAATTGGTGGTGTAGACGTGCTCCGCGGTGTTCGTCGACGACCAGTCGTTCGTCGTGCCGTCGCCGAACACCCATTGGTAACTCAACTGGTAGCCGTTCGTATCTGTGGCTCCGACGGTGAATGTGTTCGTGTCGCCGGCCACAATCACCGCCACATTGCCGACCTGCAGCGCGGCATTCGTCACGCCCAGGCCGCCATTGATTACGGGCAAAGGATGGGTCACCCGGATGTAATCGGTCTGGCTCAGGGTATCGGTGCCAAGCGGGCCGACCACGGTCAGACTCACGTCGTAACGGCCCACACTGGCGTAGGTGTGCGTCAGGCTGCCCACGGTGGTATTGCTGGTTGCACCGTCACCGAAATCCCAGGAGCGGTTCGTAATGGTTCCACTCGAACTGTCGGTGAACGTTACCGTCAGCGGTACCACGCCGTTGGTCGGACTGCCGGTGAAATCAGCCAGCGGCGGCGTCACGGCGCTCACGATCAAGTTGACGTAGCCGTTGGAATTGATGTCCACCGCATAGTCGAGAGACGGATCCGGCGTCGCGCCAATCGTCAGGATGCTGCTCGTGCCGTTGGTGGTGAGCGTCCCACCGTAACGAAACAGCGTATAGGTTCCAGTGGCAAACCCGCCGGCGTCGGTGACATTGAGTGTGCCGTCCAGCGTCAGGTCGCGGCTGACCACCGTCCGATCGCTGTTCGTGCCCAGGGCGTACCGGAGCACCGCCCCGCCGGTAAGCGTTAGACTGTTGCTGATTGCCAGCGTACCGACGCCGTTGCCCGGCGCCAGAGTTCCGTCCACGGTCACCGGCCCGCCGACGATGCCGCCGCCGCCCAATGTCGCCCCATCGGCCACGGTCACTGCGCCGGTGCCGGTTCCGTTGCCAGTGGTGTTGTTGACCAGAAGGGTCCCGTTACTCACCGTCGTTTCCCCGCTGTAGCTGTTGGTGCCCGACAATATGAAGGTGCCGGTGCCGATCTTGGTGATGGCCACAGTGTGCGCCGTGCCGCCGCTGGTTCCATTGGCGACCGTGCCTGCAAACGTCGTGTTCGAGTTCAGGCTGCCGACCACGTACGTATCCACAGCTGGACCCGCCTGATCGCTGCCGCGCAGTCTCGAGCCGGCGCTGCCCGACAGCGCGCCCAAGAAGATCGCAACATTCCCAGCTGAGTGGTTGTTGATGGTTCCCGACGCGCCGGCGCCGAATGCAGCTCCCGAATCGCCCCAGGTATTCAAACCTTGATCAAAGCGGAGTGTGCCGCTGTTGGTGACGGTCAATGTCCCCGTGAAGCTGGAGCAGTCGCCTTGCAACGTGAGCGTGGTGCTCGCGGGCAGATTGAGCGTTAGGGGGCCGGGACCACTCAACACGCCGCTGAACGAATTGTTGCCAGCGGTGACGGCGAGCGTGCTGACCGCGTTTGGAGCGGGGCTGGCGGTGATGTTGAGATTGTTGGAGAAACTCACCGAGCTTGGGCTGAGTGTGAGCGTGCTGCCGCCCAACGTGATGGGACCGGCGCCAAGTACCGCGCTTTGGGCGATGGCGGCCCGGGCGTTGAAGAACGCCAGGCTGTTGTTGGTCGGCGGCGCGGCCAATCCGCCCAGCGTCACCAGATTGGTATTGATCGCGCTATTCGTGACGGTGACTTGGGCGTTGTAGAGGGTCAACGTGTTGGCCGTGCTGGGCGCCGTGAGGTTTGAGTCGATGATTCTGACGGCTTGGGCGTTGTACATCTCGAAGGTCAGTGCTGGAGCTGAGATATTGACGCTGGCCAGCGTGACGTTGGAGACAAGCATCTCGGGCAATCCCCAGATGAGACCCGCAATGTTGGCTCCCGAGGTGGAAGCTACTGTGAGATTGCTGATGGTGATGTTGCGCCAGATCGGAGTCGTATTGGTGACTACTTGGGGCGGGTCGGCAGCGGCGATACTGGGACTGATGCTGTTGGGTGTTCCGTAGGAATCATAATAGCTGTAGATGACGATTGGGTAACCGACGTTGGTCATTGTGAGGTCGCGATATTGGAGATTCTGTACCACACCGCCCCGGTCCCGGTCCGACTTCATGCGAATGCCGTAGTCGGTACCGCTGTACGAGCAGGCCGTCACCGTCACGTTCGAGACCCCGCCGTGGGTGTTGCTGCCGATCGATACACCGTGTCCCACGCCGAAGGTGCAATTGGTAATCAGGACGTCGGATGTAACGGCTGAGCTGCTACTGCTCCCCAAGGCGATGTTGTCGTCGCCGGCGTTGATCGTGCAGTTCTGCACCAGACAGGTTGCCCCAACCAGATCGATCCCGTCGGTATTCTTCGCGGGATGAGGAGTCGTGGTCGTGGTGTTGATGAGAATCCGTTGAATGGTGATATTGTCGTCGGCTCCCTTGAACACGATGTGCATTTTCGGTGGGTTCTGCAGGGTGATGTCCTGAATCAGGACCCGATGGCAGCCGCCGTTAAAATAAACCATGTAAGGCCTCGATATGCTGTTGTCGGCAGCGAAGGCCGCCCACCAATCAGCGCCGTTGCCATCGATGGTGCCCGAGCCGCTGATTTCGATGTCACTCATCCCGGCGGCGATGATAAAATGATCCGTGCTGCCGAACTGCGCCATCGGCAGCATTTTCAGCATCGCCCCGCTATCCAGCTGCAGGTTGATGCTACTGGCCAGCGTGAGCGGGTTGCTCAAATACGTGCCGGCGGGTATTTCGACCGTCCCGCCACCGGCGTTGTGGATGGCGTTGATGGCGTTCTGGATTGGTGTTGTGTCATCTGTTGTCCCGTCGCCGACCGCGCCGAAACTTACGACGTTGGTGGTTCGGCTGGGGATGTTTGGTAAGGTCGGATTGGCAGCCGTCCGCCCGATCAGGCTGAGCGACACGACGACCGCGACTCCGAATGACAAGCTCGACAGGCCGATGGACGACGCCCGGCGAATACCCCGCCGTTGAAGGCTCACCCCACTTCTCATTCAGACACCTCCTTTGAATTGACCCGACTTTCCCCGTGTGATCTCGGTCCCGTAACGATCGCGGACCATTCAGTCGGATCAATCCGCATACTACCACTCTTGACGATGCCAACAAGCGGATTCTGAGCGTTTGCCGTCGCTCCCGGATGGTCTCAGCCTTGGCAGCCCTGCTTAAGAGCCCCTAACAAAACCGCACCGCGCCGTTGTAGCCGCGGCGCTCTGTCGCCGCGTCTTCCTGACTTACTAGGCTTTCCAACCGCACGCCGACAGAGCGGCGTGGCTACAAAACTCGTTTTGTTAGGTGCTCTTAAGCTGTCCGCTCGGGAACCAATCTCAGCACATGTGCTTCATCAGCCCGATGCGAAACGGTTGAGCCGCCGTACGGTTTCCGGGCCGTCATCGGGGACGGCCAGGGCAACCGCTACAACTTCTTGAGTGGCTTGGCCAGCAGAGGGCGAGTGAACTTGCCGGGGCGATGACGACCACGCAACCGCTGTTGGCAATGCTCACCGCCCGCTCGCATTGCCCTGCGGGCCTCATGACAACGTGAGGCCGTCTCGCGATTGCCCTAATCGCTCGGCTTGACAGTGATCTCAGCTACCGAGCAGCCGAGAACGGCAAGAGCTCGACGCAGTTGGGGAAGGGTACGGCCGTTGCGCCTGGCATACAGCTCACGGGCAATCGGATCGCGGGGTGGCAAAAGCTTCTTTCGGCTCATCGGTGTACTTGCAGTTCCTGAGCAGCAGCAGGGCAGCCCCCAAGAAACGGATGGAAGAGGATTATAGATAGCGCCATCTCTAACGACAATCCCAACGTGTGGCCACATCGCCCGCACCGGAAGTTATGGATAGCGCTATCCATAACCACGGGGCGTTGGGAGGCTAACGGATCGGACCTGAACCATTCGGAGGCCCGAGCAACGATGGGAGGAGAAGGTTATAGATAGCGCTATCCATAACTGACGGGGATGAAAGGGACAGAGTTCGCTGCGGTGAGATCGGATGCAGACGGCAACAGTTGCTGATGGGGAGACGGAGAATTAGTGGCAGCGGTGGCCCCGGGTCGCGAACGTCGTCAATCGTCAGCGGTTATGATTGTTCGCATGACGGAGACTGACTCAGCGTCGGTTCCGACTCTCGACCACACGGCGGTCTTGCACGCTTTGGATGCCCCCTTGCGCTGAAACATCCTCGCGCAACTCTCGAAGGGTAACCCGTTGGCGGTGTCCAACATCGCCGCCCAAGTTGGTCAGGATCCCGCCCTCGTTTCGAAGCGTCTGCGCGTCTTGCGCGAGGCGGGGACGGTCGTGGTGCAAGCCGACGCGGCCCACGATGCCCGCCGACAATTATACGCCGTGCCCGCGCCGTTTTTGCCGAAGCCGCAGGTGATCGATTACGGCTTTTGCGCCCTGCGGTTTGGGTGAGGTCGGTCCTTCTTAACCGCACCCTTCGGACTACGGAGAACGCAGGCTGAAGCCGGCGGCTACAGGATTTCCCCCTCGACTCGGGCTTGCCCCAAACGCCGCGATTTGTCAGACTGCCTGCGTGAGCTTTCAATCACTTGCCAACCAATACGTTTGCGACGTGCCGGTGTATGAGCCGGGGCGGCCGATTGAGGAGGTCGCGCGAGAACTCGGCCTGAAGCCGCAGTCGATCATCAAGCTCGCGTCCAACGAGAACGCGCTCGGGCCGTCACCCAAAGCCCTCGCCGCCATGCGCAAAGCCCTCACGATCGCACACCTGTATCCCGATGGCGGCGGATTCTATTTACGGCAGGCGCTCGCAACCCACCTTCGCCAGGGCTACGGCGGGCAAGCGATCGGCGTCGAGATGGGCAACATCGTTCTCGGCACCGGATCGAACGAAGTGATTGAGTTTCTCTATCACGCGTTCGTCGGGCCGGGTGATGAAGTCGTCGCCGGCGACAAAGCGTTCGTCATTTACAAGATCATGGCCAAGATGTTTCAGGCCCGGTGCATCGAAGTGCCGTTCAAAGGTCACACGCACGACTTGAACGCCATGCGCGCGGCGATCACGCCGAAGACGAAACTGGTTTTCGTCGCCAACCCGAACAATCCGTCGGGCACGCGCGTGACGAATGCCGAACTGGATGAATTCATCCGCAATTTGCCGTCGCACGTTATTTGCGTGTTGGACGAGGCCTACATCGAGTTCCTCGATGATCCGCCGCCATCCATTGGGTGGGCGATGAAGCAAAACGTCGTCTTGCTGCGGACGTTCTCGAAGATCGTCGGCTTGGCCGGGCTGCGTATCGGTTACGGTATTGCACAGAAGGAATGCATCGCGCTGCTACAGAAAGTGCGGCAACCGTTCAACGTGAACGCCGTGGCGCAAGCCGGCGCTCTGGCCGCACTCGCCGACACGGCGCACATCCGCAAGACGAAAGCGATGACGCGTCGCGGGTTGGCGTACTTGGAGAAGGAATTCAAGCGGCTCGACCTAGAGTTCGTGCCGAGTTGCGCCAACTTCGTGCTCGTGCGGGTCGGCAATGGCGACAAGATCTTCCGTGGGCTCCAACGGCGCGGCGTGATTGTGCGGCCGATGCGCGGCTACAAAATGCCCGAATGGGTCCGCGTGACGGTCGGCTTGCCGGAGGAGAACCGGAAGTTTGTCAAGGCACTGAGGGCAGAATTGGGAGTGGCCCGCCAATAACGCGAATGACGCTAATTATTCGCGCTAATTTGCGTGATTCGCGGGTAAAGATCTGAAATGACCGAATTGCTTTATCCGAAAGAGAGTTATGCGATTGTGGGCGCCTGCTTCGAAGTCTACAACGAGATGGGCTGCGGCTTTCTCGAGGCGGTTTATCAAGAGTGTTTGGAAATTGAGTTGCGGACACAGGGGATTCCGTTTGCGGCACAGCCTACTCTGGCGTTGACGTATCACGGGCAGCAACTCAGGCAGACGCACCAACCCGATTTCGTTTGCTACGACAGAATTGTTCTGGAGTTGAAAGTGGCGGAGTGCCTGGCGGATGCCCACCGCGCACAAGTGCTCAACTATTTGCATGCGACGGGATTGAAACTCGGTTTGTTAGTCAACTTCGGCCATTGGCCGAAGTTGGACTACGAACGCATCGCCTTGACAGGCGAGAGAACGACGAGCGCAATCATTCGCGCTCATTCGCCTGATTCGCGGGAACAAACCAGGGGTTTTGCCAAGCGCTCCTAGCAGTGCCCTGCGGGTGCGGCTGCCACGATGAAGGAATATTGGAAATCGCCGAGCATCCGGGCCGTCGCCATCGTGGTGCTGACGGTGGTGGTGTATATCCCGGCGCTGCGGGGCGTGTTCATCTGGGACGACGACGACCATCTTACCAGGAACCCGGTCATGACCGCTCCTCGCGGTCTGCTGCAAATCTGGTCGTCGTTGCGAGGATCCCGCTACTACCCGCTGACGCTGACCAGTTTCTGGATCGAGCGCCGCCTGTGGGATCTGAAACCGCTGCCCTATCACGCGGTCAACATCCTGCTGCACGGGACCAATGCCGCGCTGCTGTTCGTGCTCTTGCGTCGGCTCCGGGTGCCGGGGGCATGGGTGGCCGCGGCGCTGTGGGCGGTGCACCCGGTTTGTGCGGAATCGGCGGCGTGGGTGACGGAAATGAAGAACACGCAATCGGGTCTGTTCTTTTTTCTCACCCTGCTCCTGTATGTGCGTGCCGACGGACTGCGGACCGATCGACGGACTGATGCGCTGATGTTGGCTTGCGGCGTGGCGGCGATGCTGAGCAAACCGTCCACGGTGGCGTTGCCGGTGGTGATGCTGCTGATCGCCTGGTGGCAGCGCGGTCGGTGGCAGCGAGAGGACTGGTGGCGCGTGGCGCCGTTGTTTTACTTCGGGCTGGCGATGTCCGCGCTCACGATTATTGAGCAAGGCCACAACATTCGGGCGGGAGGGCCGGAGGTGGCCCTGGGTGGACTTCAGCGGGTGCTGCTGGCGGGCAAGGTGGCGTGGTTCTACTTGGGCAAGGTGTTCTGGCCGGCGCCGTTGATATTCATCTATCCCCGGTGGGAAATCGATCCCCACGCGTGGGTGAATTGGTTGCCGTTGCTGGCGGCCGTCGCGGTCGCGGGCGGACTCTGGTCGGTGCGGCGCCGACCATGGGGGCGGGCGGGTGTATTGGCGCTGGGGTATTTTGTGTTGTTGCTGGTGCCGGTGTCAGGCCTGTTCGACATTTACTTTTTTCGTTTTTCCTTTGTTGCCGACCATTTTCAGTATCTGGCCTGTGTTGGTCCGATCGCCCTGGCGGCGGGGGGCGGCGCGGCCGTGGTGCGTGGTCCGCGATTGCGGATCGTGGCCGCGCTGGTGGTCTTATCGGGTCTTGCCATTCTGACGCGGCACCACAGCCACGTGTTTCAGAGCAACGAGGTTTTGTGGCGCGACACGTTGCAGAAGAATCCCGATGCCTGGTTGGCGCATGGGAATTGGGGGCTCATTTTGCTCCGTGAGGGGAAGAACGCGGAAGCGCTGGCCGAGTTCGACGCGGCGTTGCGGATCAAACCGGATTATGCCGAGGCGCACGGCAATCGGGGACTGGTGCTGGCCGGTCAGGGACGAGCGTCCGAAGCCCTGGCTGAGTATACCGAGGCCTTGCGGCTCAGGCCGGCGTGGCCATCGACGCTGATCAGTCTGGCGTGGCTGCTGGCGACGTCGGAGAACGGGCACATCCGCAACGGTGGGGAAGCGGTACAATTTGCCGAGCAGGCGTGCCGGATCACGGACTATCGGCAGTTGGATGCGCTGGAGGCCTTGGCCGCGGCGTATGCGGAAACGGGTCGATTTGCCGAGGCCGTCGAGATTCTTCAGAAGCTGGTCAGGTGGGCGAACGACAACGGACGGTCGAAGCTGGCCGGTCAGATTGACGCGCAGTTGAAATTGTACCAAGCGCGCCGTCCCTATCACGGTACCACGGCCTATCCGCCGCTGCCGGAATGATGCGCCATCGCGGTGGCGGTTCGGAGACCGAACCGTCCGGTGCCAACTTTGGGCTTGTCAACGTGGTCGAGGACGGCCGAGTATTTCCCGTTGTAGACAACGATCATGATCATCATTTGCAAACCGGAAGCGACCGACCAACAAATCGCGCACATTGAGGAAGCGATTCGCAGTTGGGGGTTGAAACCGCACACCAGCCGCGGCGTCCAGCGGACGATCATCGGCATCATCGGGCCGGAGGATCAGGCCCGCGAGAGGCCGTTGGAAGCGTTCCCCGGCGTCGAGTCCGTCACGCCGGTCTTGAAGCCGTACAAGCTGGCCAGCTACGAGTTCACGCACCAGCGCACGGTGATTGAAATTCCAATCACCGGCGGGGACCCTTCGACCGGGCTCCCGGCAGGCGCCGGGGCCACCGAGTGTGTGCGCATCGGTGATGCGAAGAAGGTGGTGTTGATGAGCGGGCCGTGCTCGGTGGAGAGTCGGGAACAGATCCTGGAGATCGCGAAGGCGGTGAAGAAGGCGGGCGCGTCGATCTTGCGGGGCGGAGCGTTCAAGCCGCGCACGTCGCCGTACACGTTTCAGGGGCTGGGCAAGGACGGGCTGAAGCTGTTGGCGGAAGCGCGCCAGGTGACGGGTCTTCCCGTGATCACGGAATTGATGGACACCAAGGACACGGAGTTGGTGCAGGAGTATACCGACATCATCCAGATCGGCGCGCGCAACATGCAGAATTTTTCGCTGCTCAAGGAGGTGGGCCGCTGCCAGAAACCCGCGATGCTGAAGCGCGGCATGGCGGCAACGCTCAAGGACGTGTTGATGAGCGCCGAATACATCCTGAACGAGGGCAACATGAACGTGATGCTGTGCGAGCGTGGCATCCGCACGTTTGAGACGTACACCCGCAACACGCTCGATCTTTCCGCCGTGCCCGCGCTGAAAAAGGAATCGCACCTGCCGGTCATTGTCGATCCGACCCACGGCGCCGGCCATCGCGACCTCATTCCGACGATGGCGCTGGCAGCGGTCGCCGCGGGGGCGGACGGCGTGATGATGGAAGTTCACCACAATCCCGAGGCCGCGCTCTCCGACGGCGAGCAGTCGATGTTGCCCGACGCGTTCGAAGCGCTGGTCGCCCAGATGCGCGCCGTGGCCGCCGCGATTGGGAAGAGCATTTAGTTTGGTCGCTTGTGGCTGGCGGTTGGAACGGTCACGGCGGATCGATGCGGACTTGATGAGGTGATGAAGACATCCTGGAAGTCGCCCGGTGCCAGCGCGGCCCTGTTCATCCTGTTGTTGACTGTCCTGGCTTATCGCCCGGCGCTCGAGGGCGGGTTCGTGTGGGACGACGACTCCTACGTGACGGAGAATGAAACGCTCCGATCCGTCACCGGCCTGGAGCAGATTTGGACTAGGTTCAAGGACACCAAGCAGTATTACCCGATGGTGTTTACCAGTTTCTGGCTGGAATGCCACCTGTGGAAACTGGCGCCATTCGGGTATCACCTCGTCAACGTCCTGTTGCACGCCTTGAACGCGATTCTGCTCTGGCGCGTGCTGCGTCGCCTGGAGGTGCCGGGCGCATGGTGGGCGGCCGCCATATTCGCCCTGCATCCGGTCGAGGTGGAATCGGTGGCCTGGGTGACGGAGTTGAAGAACGTTCTGTCGGGGACGTTCTATTTCCTGGCACTGCTCGCGTACTTGCGGTTTCGGCCGCTGACGGGTGAGAGGGCACCAACGGACAAGCGAGATGGGCGCTGGTATCCACTGGTCATCGCGCTGTTTCTGTTTTCCTTGTTGAGCAAGACGGTGACGTGTTCGTTGCCGGCCGTGATCGCGCTCCTGGTGTGGTGGAAGCGCGGGCGCCTGGAGAAGCGGGACGTCGTAGAGTTGACCCCGTTGTTTGCCTTGGGAGGCGGGTCGGCGTTCGTAACGGTGTGGATCGAGAAACATTACGTGGGCGCCCGCGGTGCGGAATGGGCGTTGTCGTTCGTGGGACGATGTTTGGTGGCGGGGCGGGCGCTGTGGTTTTATGTGGGCAAACTGTTCTGGCCCTGCAAGTTGACGTTCATCTATCCGAAGTGGCCGATCGATACGCAAGCGTGGTGGCAGTATTTGTTTCCAATGGCCGCCGTGGCCGTGCTCGGCGCGTTGTGGCTGTCGCGACGGCGGATCGGCCGGGGACCCCTGGTGGCGGCGTTGTGTTTTGCCGGAACCTTGGTGCCAGCGCTCGGCTTTTTCAGCGCCTATCCCTTTCGGTATTCGTTCGTCGCCGACCATTTTCAATACCTTGCGGGCATTGCCCTGATCACCCTGACCGTGAGCGGTGGGGCTACGATTTGCGGGAGGTTCGGTGGCCGGGGCCGGGGCGTCGGCGTGCTGGTCGGTGCGGGTGTGCTGGCGATCCTGGGGGTGTTGACGTCGAACCAGGGGCGTATTTACCGGGATGTTGAAGTCTTGTGGCGCGACACGTTGGCCAAGAACCCCGCTTGCTGGATGGCCTACAACAATCTCGGGAACGTGCTGTTTGCCCGGAACCGGACGCCCGAGGCGATCGAGCAATACGAGCAGGCCTTGCGGGTGAGACCGGACTTTTCCGATGCGTACAACAACCTGGGAAACGCCCTGCTTCAACAGGGCAAGGTGGCCGAAGCGATCGAACAGTACCGGAACGCGTTGCGGATCACGCCTGGTTACGCGAAGGTCCACAACAATCTGGGGAACGCCCTGGTCCGGCAGGGCAAGGTGGCCGAGGCGATCGAAGAATATCAGGAATCGCTCCGCATCCAGCCCGCCATGCCGGAGGTGCATTACAACCTGGGGCTGGCGCTCGCCAAACTGGGCCGGGTGGGAGAAGCGATTGCCGAGTATCGCGAGGCACTGCGGCTCGATCCCGATTTGCCGCCCGCCCTTGGCCGGCTGGCCTGGATTCTGGCCACCAGTGAGAACCCGCGTTGGCGGAATGGTAATGAGGCCGTGGGGTTGGCGGAGAGACTGTGTGAGTTGACGGGCGACAACCGGGCCGAGCCGTTGGACGTATTGGCGGCCGCTTATGCCGGGGCGGGCCGCTTCGCCGATGCCGCTCCGGTTGCCCGAGCAGCCGCCGAGTTGGCGGGCGCGGCCGGACAATCTGATCTGGCCCGGCACATTCAAGACCGGCTGAGGTCGTATCAGGCGGGTCAACCGTGGCGTGAGGCAAAGCCATCGACTCCATAATGGTGGCGGGCGATTCGGCAGGAAGACCGATTCAAAGAAGTCGCTTGCGGCGGACACGGGCGGGGCGTAAAAGAGCATCGGCATTTGTGGGGATTTGGGCATGGCTCTGACAAGGAAGGGGCGAATCGCGCTGGCGGGTGGCTTGTTTCTGCTCCCCAATTTCCTTGGCTTTCTCGTGTTCACTTCGCTGCCGGTGCTGGCGTCGTTGGCGCTGAGTTTCTTCGCGTGGGATTTGTTTACGCCGCCGAAGTTCGTGGGGCTCCACAATTTCGCGGCGCTGATGAACGACCGGGCGTTCTGGTACTACAGCTACAACACGGCGTTTCTGATGCTGGCGATTCCGGTGAACCTGCTGGGCTCGCTGTTATTGGCGGTGGTGATGAACCGGAAACTGCGCGGGATCGTGGTGTTCCGGACGATTTATTTTCTGCCGACCATCGTGGCCGGCGTGGGTACCTACGTGCTTTGGCGGTGGATTTACAATCCCGACTACGGATTGATTAACACGATGTTGCGCGCCATCGGCCTCGCCGGGCCGGGGTGGTTGCAGTCCATTGCCTGGGCCAAACCCGCGCTGATGCTCATGGGCTTCTGGACGGTCGTGGGTGGCTACAACATGGTTCTGTACCTGGCAGCGCTGCAGGGCGTGCCGCCCGAGTTGTACGAGGCGGCGGACATCGACGGTGCGGGTGCGTGGCAGAAATTCTGGGCCATCACCTGGCCGATGGTCAGCCCGACGACGTTTTTCGTTTTCACGATGAGTCTGATCGGCGGGTTGCAGGGCGGATTCGAGCAGGCGCTGGTGATGACGCGCGGCGGGCCGGCTGGCGCGACGACGACCATCAGCTACTACATCTACAACCATGCCTTCGTGTGGAATCACATGGGCTACGCGGCGGCGATCGCGTGGGTCCTGTTCGCGGCCGTGTTCGTGGTGACACTGCTCAATTGGCGGCTCGGCGGAAGAATCGTCCACTACTGAGAGATGAGAAAACTGCCGACCTATTTGATTTTGAGTTGTGTCGGGTTGTTCATGCTGTTGCCGCTTCTGTGGATGCTGTCGACGTCGCTGAAGCCGGCCGGGGACGTGTTCACCTCGTTCGACAATCCATTCCGGGCGCTGATGCCGCGCGCAGTTCACGCCGAGAACTACGCAAAGGTTTACGACGTGACGCGCGCCATGGGCGGCGGGTTCGCCCGCTGGTATCTGAACAGCCTGCTCGTGGCGGTGGTGGTCACGCTGGGACAGGTGGCGACGAGCGCGTGCGCGGCGTACGCATTCGCGCGGTTGCAGTTTCCGGGCCGGGACAAGCTGTTCCTCGGGTATCTCGGCACGATGATGGTGCCCGGCGCGGTGACGATGATTCCGAACTTCATCGTGATGCGTCAACTCGGCGCGGTGGACACGTTTTTCGCGTTGATGGTGCCGCCGATGTTTTCGGCGTACGGTACGTTCCTGTTGCGGCAGTTTTTCATGACCATTCCGCGGGATTTGGAGGAGGCGGCGACGATTGACGGGTGCGGCTTGTGGCGCATCTTCACGACGATCATTTTGCCGTTGAGCAAGCCGGCGCTGGCGACGCTGGCGATCTTCACGTTCATGGGCAACTGGCAGAGTTTCTACTGGCCGCTGATCGTGCTGACGCAGGATTCGATGAAGACGCTGCCGCTCGGGCTGCTGTCGTTCATGGGCTTGTACAACACGCAATGGACGTTGCTGATGGCGGGGTCGCTGATGATGATTCTGCCGATGATAATTGTCTTTGTTCTCGGCCAGCGTTGGTTTATAAGCGGGATTCAACTGGGCGCATTGAAGGGTTAGGCGAAGGGCGCGGCTCGTGTATTCCAACCACAACAATCCAACACGGGAACTGCTGGGGGAAGTCCAGCGCCATCTGCCGGCCGGTCCGCGGTTCGCGCAGGAAGCGTTCACGTCCGAACGTCGCCGTCCGGTATTCATCAAACTTTCGGAACTGGCCCCGGAGAGTTTTTACGTGGTCGACGAAGTCGCCGTTCATGCGTTTCGCAATGCCGTGGTTGAGCTGGCGGCGCGCAGTGGGACTGGGCGCCTGACGATCAGCTATCCGTCGTATGGCGAGTTTCAGGCGCAACGGCAGCGGCTCCAGGACGCGGCGTCGAAACTGGGGCATATCCGCGTGCTGGTGACCGGGCCGGTTCCGTCGGTCTTCCCACCGGGTGTCGGGATCGATTTTTACAGCATCACCGCCGGCCTGCGGGCCCGGTACAGCCTGGTGATGAACCAGGGCGTGCGTCCGTTGCTGTTCATCTGTCGCGAAAGCCGCCTGTTGCAGGTCGCCGATCACCAACGCAACGTCGGGTTCTTCTCGGTCGATGGCGGCCTCATCGAATGCATCGCCGAGGAAGTCGAGTGGCTGTTGCGCGGCATGGTGACCACGCTGGGCACGTTCGAGCGGTTGGAGACGCTGCATCAGACGACGCAACGCATCTCCCGCGAATTGGAGAGCTATTCGCGGCGGATGGAGTTGGCGGTCCGCCGGGCGCACCGGCGTCCCGATCTGCTGACGCCGGCGCGATTCAACCGGATCGTTGGTCAGGCCGTGGCAAAGATGGAGCAACTGCAAGAGATTCCCCGGCGCGCCCTGCGCACCATCGAAAAAACACGGTAAGAAACGTTCGGGCCGGAGGATTTGCTTTTTGTGCCCAATTGAATAGGTTTGGAGTGTAGTTCGTCGGAGTTGTGTGAACGGAGGAAGTTTATGAAACGGACAATGAAATGGATTGTGGCAACAGGCGCGGCGCTGATGCTGTGTGCGCTCGTGTCGACTTCAGCGTTCGCGGGCGGCTCGTTTGGGTTCAGCTTTGGCTCTCACGGTGGCGGGCGTTATTGGCACGGGTATCGGGGCTGGGGTTATCCGCGGTACACCTACAGCTTCGGATACTATTATGCGCCGCCGGTGTATTACTGTCCGCCGCCGGTGGTGTATCGCCCGTATTCCTACGCGCCACCGGTGTACTATTACAGCGGCGGATCCTTTTACTGCCGTTAACCGGTCCGCTGCAGCGCGTCGTTGAGGTTGGTATGCGGGACGCCGTATAACGTCGCCAGATCGCGATAAACAACCTTGCCCGAGACGATATTGAACCCCGCCGCAACGGCGGGGTTCTCTTTTGCCGCCCGCCGGAACCCTTTGTTGGCGATCTCCAACACGTAGGGGAAGGTTGCGTTCGTCAGCGCGGTGGTCGAGGTGCGGGCGACCGCGCCGGGCATGTTCGTAACGCAGTAATGCACGACGCCGCCGACGAGGTACGTCGGACGATCATGCGTGGTGGGCCGCGACGACGCGATGCAACCGCCCTGGTCGATCGCGACGTCGACGATTACAGCTCCGCGCCGCATCTGGCCGACGAGTTTGCGGCTGACGAGCGTCGGGGCGCGCGCTCCGGGCCGCAGCACGGCGCCGATGAGGAGGTCGGCCTCGCGCACCTGTTCGCGGATGTTGTGCGCGTTGCTCATCAGCGTCTTCACGTTCTTGGGCATCACGTCGTCCAGGTAACGCAGCCGGTTCAGGTTGATGTCGAGGATCGTCACGTCGGCCCCCAAGCCCGCTGCCATTTTCGCGGCGTTGGCGCCGACCACGCCGCCGCCGAGGATGACGACTTTCGCGGGGGCGACGCCGGGCACGCCGGCGAGCAGCAGGCCGCGGCCCTTCATTGGTTCTTCGAGGTATTTGGCGCCTTCGTGCACGGCCATGCGGCCGGCGATTTCGCTCATGGGCGTGAGCAATGGCAGCGATCCGTCCGGCGACTGGATGGTTTCGTACGAGATGGCGACGACGCCGCTGCGAATGATGGCGTTGAACAACAGCCGGTCGGCGGCGAAATGAAAGTAGGTGAACACGATTTGGCGCGGGCGCAGCCAGGAGATCTCGGACGGCTGCGGTTCCTTGACCTTCACGATCATCTCGGCGCGGCGATAGATCTCGCGTGGCGACCGCACGACGCGCGCGCCGGCGGCGCGATAGTCGGCGTCGAATGCGCCGCTGCCTTCGCCGGCGGTGCGTTCCACGAGCACGGTGTGCCGGGCTCCGATGAGGGTTTCGCAGTGGACGGGCAGCAACCCGACGCGGTACTCGTTGTTTTTGATCTCCTTGGGAACGCCAATGATCATAGGGTGACGGTGGCCGTCGGTTTGTCTTGGCTGGCCACGGCGAGGACGACGTGGCGGGCACCGATCTGGCGGAGTTTCTCGCCGACCGTTTGTTGCGCCAGCTCGGGCCGGTTGCAGTCTCGGCTGAGGTGCGCGAGGAAGACGTGGCGGAGTTTGTCGCTGGCGACTTCGCCGGCGAGGGTGGCGGCCGCGTCGTTGCTCAGGTGGCCGTGGCGGCTCATGATCCGTTGTTTGGTGGCCCACGGGCGGGCGCTGTCTTCCTGCAAGAGTTTCAAATCATGGTTCGCTTCCAGCACGAGCGCATCCATGGTGCGCATGCGTTCGGTCACGAGCTTCGTGACGTGGCCCAGATCGGTCAGCACGCCCACCGAGACGCCGGAGCGGGCGTGGCGCACGACGAAGCCGACGGGGTCGGAGGCGTCGTGTGGCACGCTGAAGGATTCGACCAACAGATCGCCAATCTCGAAGGCGCTGCCGGTGGCGAACAGCCGCCACGAGACGTGGACGCGGTCCTGCCATTCGGGGTTGGCGGCCACGGCTTCGGCGGTGGAGCGGTTGGCGTAAACGGGGATGGGGCGCGCTTTGCACAGGGTTCCCAAGCCGCGGGTGTGATCGCTGTGCTCGTGCGTGAGGATGATGCCGTTGATCTGGTCGAGGTTGCGGCCGATGAGCGCGAGCCGTCCCGCAATTTGGCGACCGCTCAGACCCGCATCAACAAGGAGTCTTGTCGTGTCGGTTTCAATCAGTGTGCAATTGCCGGCGCTGCCGCTGCCCAAGATCGTGACTTGCATCCCCACGGGATCCGATTCTACACGCTGCGACGGCGGACTCAAGCTTTCTGCGCGTCAGACGAAGCGCCCGGCGGGGGACAGTCGGTTGACAAGGATCCGGCGGTTCGAGAAGCGGGCGGTTTTGCCAATCTTTGGCCTTTACATGTTGTATGTCCCGCATATAGTGGGTCGGGTCCGTCGAACGCGCTACTGAGCAAAAAAATGGCACAAGGTCCCGGATTACATCAGGTTCAGAGGCTGTCGCTGCAGCAGATTCTGGCGCCGCAGCTACAGCAAAGCCTGCATTTGCTTCAGGTGCCGACCTTGGAATTGCGCTCGTTGGTGCAGGAGGAACTGCAGCAAAACCCGCTGTTGGAGGAGGTTTCCAAGGACGAACCACGCGTCGAAGTCGAGTCGGGGGACAACGCGGCTCCGGACGAGAAGGCGGCGACCAGCGACGAGACGGATTTCAAAGAGGAGTTTGAGCAACTCTCGAAGCTGGACGAGGAATGGCGCGAATATTTCTCGCAGACCAGCAGTTTCCGCGGACGTTCGCCCGAGCAGGAGGAACAGCGGCAGCACTTCTTCGATTCGATCGTCCAACAAGAGTCGTTGCAGCAGCACTTGCTCCAGCAATTGAGCTTTGCCGGGGTCGTTGACGAGAAGCGCAAGGTGGCGGAATTGATCATTGGCAACATCAATGACGACGGGTATCTGCTCACCCCGCTCGAGGAACTTTCCGTCAGTTCGGGCATTTCGTTGGAGCAACTGAACGAGGCGCTGGAATTGGTGCAGACGTTCCACCCGGTCGGCGTTGGCGCGCGCAATTTGAAAGAGTGTCTGTTGATCCAACTGGACCGATTGGGGAAGTCCGAGTCCATTGAGGCGGTCCTGGTCAACCAGCATCTCGACGACCTCGGACGCAAGCGGTTCCCCGAAATCGCCCGGGCGATGAACCTCACGGTGGAACAGGTCCAGCAACTGGCCAATTTCATTTCCACGCTCGAACCCAAGCCGGGACGGATGTTCACCACCGAGCAACAGCAGTACGTCGCGGCCGACGTGGTGGTGCAAAAGGTCGGCAGCGACTACGTGGTGCTGCTCAACGACGAACAGATTCCGCACCTGCGGATCAGCAACACCTACAAAGAAGTGATGGCGAGCAGCGAGAAATCCAGCGAAGCGAAGGATTACATTCGCGACAAGATCCGGGCGGGCAAGTTCCTCATCAAGAGCATTCACCAGCGGCAGCAAACCATTTACAACATCGCGAAAGTGATCGTCGAACGCCAGCGCGAATTCCTCGACAAAGGCATTTCCTGCCTGAAACCGCTGACCATGGCCCAGGTGGCCGAGGTGGTCGGCGTCCACGAAACCACCGTGAGCCGCGCCGTCGCCAACAAGTACATGCAAACGCCGCAGGGCTTGTACGAGATGAAATACTTCTTCACGCCGGGATTCGAGACGGCGTCCGGCGGCGCGATGAGCAACACGAGCGTCAAGGAACAGATTTCCAAGCTGATCGAGCGCGAAGATCCAACCAAGCCGCTTTCAGATCAAGAGATCGTTGCCATCCTCAAGGAACAGGGCATCCCGATTGCCCGGCGGACGGTGGCGAAGTACCGCAACGAACTGAACATCCTGCCGAGCAACCTGCGGAAGACGTACTAGCGCCCATCCGCAAACCCGTCCTCCGAAGTCTGTCATTCTGAGCGAAGCGAAGAATCTCTCGTGTTTCCACGGTTTTCCCAACGACTGAGACCCTTCGCTGCTCTCAGGGTGACAACCTCTGGAAGTTTCCGAATGACTTGTTTGCTCCGGAATCTGCCAGGGTTCACGCGGTCGGGAGCCGGGAAGCGTGAGAGGTGGAGTTGTTTGTAGGGAGACCCGTCGCTGAAGCTCAGGGCGCCGAGCGCCGAGGACGTTCGTCAATTTCGCTCGCGCGAACGTTGCGCATCCACCAGAGGCATGCCGAGTTCGTCGGCAATTTCGTGAAATTCTTCGCGGGCGACGGTGTCGAGGGTTTTGCCGCGGCGCTTGAGATGCTCGTTCATCTTGACGGCTTTTTCCTGCATGACGCCGTGGGTTTCTTCGCTGCCGCCGATGAGGCGGAAGTTTTCACCCAACGTGACGCGGGTGTGACCGTCTTTGTTATCGAGGCCGAGTCCCAACAGCAGCGTCTTCTTTTTCGCCGTCTTGCTTTTCTTGTTCATCCCCCGGCAACGTACCAGAGCCACCGCCGGATTGCAACGGGGTGTTTACGCAAGAGCGGTTTTTCCGCTACCTCTCCGGCGGAGAGGAGGCTGTCTACCTTTGAAGTAATGGGCGGTATATAGCGATCCGTCGTCAAATGGAGAATGGATAGATCAGGCCCCAATGGTTGCTCCTTGGTCGTGTTGATACTTGACCTGCGACAAGTCCAACGGGACACCCTCGGGCCGCGCGTAGTCCACCCCCTCGAAGGTGAAGATCACCGTGGTGTTGGGGTCGTACTGGCGCGGCGCTTTGAACGTGAGCGAAGCCAGCGTCTTGTTCTCCCAAGGAAACCAGAATTCGGCACCACAGCGCAGGTAAACCCAGCCGTTAGTGACGGACGGCCAGCCGCTCCCCCGAGGCTGGATATACCCGAATGACAGGCTCCGCACAGGTTCCTCGTAGGTATCAATGTAGTCAGAGTCGCCCCACGGCCCCCAACCGGGTGGGTCGTTGATCGAATCATCTGTGCAGCCATAGCTGAAGCGCGACTTCTCGAATTCGTTCACCGACACAGAGTCTCCTGCCGTCAGATCAAACTCGTTGGTGACGACGTTATTCAGGACGGATACAGCCCAACTGTTGCCGCACAAGTATGAGGGACGGTGCACACCCTGAGCCTCAACACGACCATCGACGGAGTCATCCACCTTGGTCTTGGCAATCACTTCATACTCCTGCGAGGGCACCGGTGGATCGGGTGGAGGGTCGGTCGGGATGCCCGGGCCGGCAATGAAGCCGGTAATCGGCACGCCCACCGGAATCGCGTTGGTTGTGGTGAACGAGAGGTTCCGGTTTGCGTCAACGTTGGTTCCCAACACTGCGGCAACGCCGTTGATCAGCACGCTGGTCACGTTGGTCTCCGTCGGCAAGCCTTCATCAAACTTGGCACTTACATAGCCGCTGCGATGTTCGAATGGAGAATAGACAGATCAGGTCCCAATCCGATCTTTAGGTCCCGGCCAGTACTCTCTTCACTGAGGGTATTCCAAAGCTTTTTGCAGAATCTCTTGGGCTTTGACCTTACCAAAGCGCCTCTTGATCTGCTCGATCCTCTTCTTAGCATCAGAATACCCTTGGGCGTATCCACCGACAGACGCGCCGCCGCCATTTGCCGCGTAGTCTCCAATAGTCGGCAGGTAGTCGATGTTCCTTGCGAAATCCTCCACGCATTGCCACCATGCCCGGTCATAGAAATCAATCCAAATAGAGAGCCCTGAGTCGAAGTGCGGGTTGCTCTTGCCCCACGCGAACTCACTTGGAATGGGAATGCGATGGAGCAACAGACCTTGAGGATCAGCTTGGCGGCGAGTGGTGGAGCATCCCACCGCAACGAATAGCACGAGCACTAAGGCAGCCGTGTTGCATATCATTTCTGTGCACCAATCGGTCAGTAACTCACGTCTGTTCTTCATGTCTATGGGACCCCGCAATAGTTGAAAAAGTATATCTTATCGCTCACAGGAACTTGGCCAGTCTTTACTGTGACCCTGAATGGCCCGTATCGGTACGTAATTTTGCTTTCCTCGTCGTACGCCCACTGAGCACCGCTAGGCAGACGCGGATTTTGAGTTGGCGTCTGACCGTTATTATCCGATGGCCAATGGATTAAATGATCACAATTCCCGACATCCAATCTCAGCCCTTCCCTCGCCGCAGCCTGACAATCAGCCCACGTCGCTTTCACATAGTCCACGGTTAATTCCTGCTTAGTCGGTCGGTGTGGGCGCGATATGAGGTACAGTTTCTTCTTCTGGTCAAGCTTCTCAGCAACCCCTGCGGTCTTCACCCGTGCTTCGTGGAGCTTGGTGATCGATGCCGGATCCCAGTACTTCATCTCCGGGGGAGCATCCGGAGGCTTTAATGCAGGGTAAATACTAGCGGTTTCGGCATAAATGACTCCTGCCACATCCAGGTTGTGGAAATTCGTCCAAGAGAGGCGGTGGAGGATGGTAGAGCCGTAGCCGATCCAGTCTGAGGACAGCCACGTGGAATTCGTTGTGAAGCTCGGCCACTGGAAACTGTCTTGGGAGATTGTGTAAGCGCGACCGCCATCGACGGTGATCAGGTAGCTCACGGATTTGATCTCGTTACTCCACGTGATCGGGCTTTGGCCTTGATACTTGACCTGTGACAAATCCAGCGGCACGCCCTCAGGCCGGGCGTAGTCCATGCCCTCAAAGGTGAAGATCACCGTGGTATTCGGGTCGTACTGACGCGGCGCCTTGAACGTCAACGATGCCAACGTTTTGCCCCGCCAAGGCCAGAAGAGTTCGGAACCGTCGCTCGAACGCTCGTAAATGAAACCCTCAGTGCTGGAGCCACACGCCGTGTCACCGGGGGGCCGGGTCCCAAAGGCCAGGCTCCGCGGCGTGTCCTGAAAGCTGTAGTAATAACTGAATTCGTCCCATGGGTTCCAGATAGACGGGTCGTTGACCGGATCGGGGGAGCAAACGCGGTAAATCTCGCGTCGCGACCTGCTATAAACATTCACCGACACGGGATCCCCACCCGTTGTCAGGTCAAGTCCGTTGCTTTCCACGCAGTCTGTAATCTCGAAAACCATCCAACAGGAACCTGATGGGAATACTCCACAAGCCTCACCCGCACATTGAAATGTTTCATCCACCACGGTCCTGGCAATCACTTCATACTCCTGCGAGGGCACGGGCGGGTCGGGCGGGGGATTGGTGGGGATGCCCGGGCCGGCAATGAACCCGGTGATCGGCACACCGACCGGAATCGCGTTGGTCGTGGCGAACGATAAATTGCCCTCGGCATCGATATTTGTGTCCAACACCGCTGCCACGCCGTTGATGAGAACGCTGGTGATATTGGTCTCTGTCGGCAACCCCTCGTCAAACTTGGCGCTCACGTAGCCGCTGACGTAATTGGACGGCGCGGTGGCAAACTCACCAAAGCCCGGCGAGGTGATCTCGAACCGATAGCGGTCGGAGCGGATAATCGTGAACACGTTGCTGGTCGCATTGCCGGCTGCATCCGAAGCACGTACCGCCACCGTATTGGTGCCGAACTCCAGCGGCACCAGCCCTTCAAATTGAAGGTCGCGCACGTTGAGCAGATTTGTCGTCACCTCACCCGTATCGGAACTGACAATGGCCTGTACGATGGCGTACTCATCGTCCACCGTTCCTTCCAACCACACGGCACTCACGTCCGGCAACAGCGTCGTCGTGGCGATGTTGAAGTTCGTCAGGTGCGGCGCGATCGTATCTCCGCTGGGGTCAACCGTCCAGGTCCGGCTCGCCTGATTCGTGTGCCCGGCTTCGTCCGCGGCGCGAACGTTGACTGTGAAGGAGTTCGTTCCCAACGGCACGGGAAAACGCACGAATGTGATATTTGTGCCATCGCGACTCCAAAACGGCTGATCGTTGATCCAGATCTTCAGGGGCCGTGCGCCGGTGGGCTCGATCGGATCGGCATCGGCGGTCACGGCTTCCAGAGTGATGAAGGCTTGATCAAGCACGGCGTCGGCGGCTGGTGAGAGAATGTTTACCACGGGTGCCACCCGATCCAGCATGACGGTCTTGATCACGAGGTTGTTGGTGGGTTGATTCGTTGCGTTGGCGTACTGCATGTACAAGGTGTACTGCCCATCGCCCTTGTCGGGCAACGTGTAATCGAAGGCCACGCCAGAATTGGTGAACGCCGTCGCATTCGTCATGAGAGGATCAAGACTCACCAACACCTCCGGGAAATTGGTGCTCAGCGGCAGGACCGAAACTGATAGTGAACTCGCGTACAGCTCGCCGCGATTGACGATAATGTCGAAGGGATCGGTGAATTGATGTGGGTCGGTGCCGTTGAGATACTCCTGCAGATTGCTGAAGCCGTCACCGTCAGGATCGAGACCGGCATCATTTCCATCGATCGGATTCAGCCCGTGTGCCAACTCCCAAGCATCAGGCATCCCGTCCGCGTCTGAATCCGAACTCTGGGGGTCGGTGCCAGCGCGATACTCCTCCAGATTGGACAAACCATCCCCATCGGCATCGGCTGCTGCATCGTCAAGCAATGGATTCAGGCCGTGCGTCAGTTCCCAGCCATCCGGCATCCCATCGCCATCGAAGTCGCCGTATGACGGCAGACGCCGTACGCGATAGAACCAATGGCTGAAGGACGGTGCATTCGTATCCACCCAACTCGTCGCGCCGTTCTCACCAATCAGAGTCGCTACTGTTTGCCAAGTATTCGTCATCTCCGGTACCGCCTCGATCTCGTACAGATGGTCAGAACATGACTCAAATACCAGCTCGATGCCGTTCGAGATGGCAGCGACACTCACGACCTCGAACGGCTCCACCTCATTCGTAATCGCACAGTCGCCCATTGACATGCTCATTCCGCCAAGGCCAAAGTTGCGGCTGGCAAGGATCCCACCGTTCTCATCTTCGCGATCGCTTGCAGAGCCAAGCTCCTGCTCGACCGCCTGCGCTTCCTCCCAGGCCGCTTGCTCACCGGCGACGTTCGCGTCGTAAACAGGTTTGTCGTTGATGTCCGCCAGTCGAACCATTTCGACAAGAATGAAGGGGTCGATCCCTCCCTCCCATTCTTCGGCGTATTGCTGCCATTGCCGCCACATCGGCAACACGGTTTCATCCTGCGCTGCCGCATCGCCCGGCTGATAACCGGCCGGGGGCGCAATGCACGCAATGTCCTCACCGGACCACTCGGCCCGCACGACGGTCTCGCCCGTCACAAGATTGCAGATGAGGCGCAACGGCAACACCTTGATCCCGGATTCTTCCGGCAAAGCGATTGTGGCGGGAGGACGGAATTGCTCGGGAAACTGGGAGAAGTCAGTCCACCACAGTTGCCAGTCAGCCGGATATGCTTGGCACTCCCACGGCAACACCTGGAAATAATACCAGTCTTTCGTGCCGAGTTGCTGAGCCAATTGCGCAACATTCGTGATCACTTCCTGCGCGTGGATTGTGGCAGTCAACCAAAGCAATAGCCCGAAAGCCAAACTGCAAGGCCCCGCTCCCAACCTTCTCATCGCCGCCTCCTCACCGCGCCCTTCAAGGCACCGCATGCGAATATTGTCCACGCGCAGACGGGACGCGCTTCAAACGGGGTGAATGCTGCACTCGCTTCTTGCCGGGAATCTCTACTCCCTCGTCGAATGCAAGGCAAGGTCCTTCTGCAGCGTTTGCTGATATTGCGCACCCATTGCAACTCCTCGGCTTGCGGAACGGACGGGGGCCGCTACAATGGCGGCCGATGCAGACCGCTTCGGATCGCCCGGCGTCCTCGTGGCTTCATTCTGAATCTGCCCGGCTTCTGGCGATCGCTTGGGTGGCCGGATTGGCGCTCGTCTATCTCGTCCGCTATGGGGCATGGCTGGTGCCGTTCCAACTGGCGGACATGGCCACCGCGGCTTGGCCGTCGCTCCACACCGGGCCGGATTTCCACGGGTTCTGGACGGCGCGCGCATACGACTTTGCGTGCGTGGTGGGTATCGCCGGCGCGGCGCTCGGCCTGGGCGCAACCGTTACCGATCGATGGATCGCCCGACGGGACCTGCTGGGTGTGTTGTTTGCCTTGGCCGTGGGCTTCTGGCTGCTCGCCGTGCTGGTGCTCGTAACGGGTGCCATCTCCATTCCGAAGGTGCCACGGGTGTTTCTGGCGTGGCTGTGCTGGCTGCTGCCAGCGCCGCGCAAACTGGTTCACGAGTTCTACGTTTCCACCGAGAAGATCGACAACTGGACGAGGCTGATTCTCGCGTGCATCACGATCGCGGCGGTGGCCAACCTCGCCGGCGCGGTGGCGCCGCCGTTCGAGTACGACGAACTCGAATATCATCTGGGCGCGCTGGCGGATTATCAACGCGCGGGCCACATCGCGTTCCTGCGGCACAACTTCTATTCGAACCTGCCGCAACTGACCGAGATGCTGTACTTGCTGGCGATGACGACGACGTCCGACATTGCCGCGAAATTGTTGCATTGGCTGTTCGGCCTGCTTGGGGCGGGCGCGGTGTACGGCGTGGCGCGGCAGTTGTGGTCGAGACGGGTGGGCTTGGTGGCGGCGGCGCTGTTCTATTGCACACCGTTCGTGCAGGACCTGAGTCGGACCGCGCGAGTGGATCTGGCAACCGCCTTTTTCGCGACGTTGGCGTTTGGAGGGCTGATCGTGTGGAGTGAAGAATTCCACCGCGACGGACCGGGCCGAGACCGGACCTGGGTGCGGCTGTCCGCGCTCGCGGCGGGGGCCGCAGTGGCGACGAAATGGACGGCCATTCCCGTTGTGGTGATCCCGGCGATCTTTCTCCTGGCGGTTCGTCGGCAGTTCCGGCCGATTCCTGCCTATTGTCTCATGGCGGCCGTCGTGGTGCTGCCCTGGCTGCTGAAGAACTGGTTGCTGACGGGCAATCCGGTTTATCCGTTGTTCTATGCGTGGTTTCCCCATTCATCCTGGAGCGCGCAGCAGGCGGCGGTATTCGCCGCGCGGCACTATCCAAAATTCAACGGGGAGGCCGTGGGCCAGCTCGTTTTGCTGCCGTGGAATTTCTCATTTGTCGAGGCGGGGGCTGTGCCGCTGTTGCTGATGACGGCGCCACTGTTGCTGCTCGTGCCGCGAGTGGAGGCGACGGTGGCGAGGCGGGTCGGGGGACTGTTCGTGGCCGCATATGCCGGGTGGTTCTGCCTCACGTTTCGTCCGTGGCGGTTCCTGTTTCCGGCGTTTGGGTTGGCGGCCGTAATCGGCGCCTTTGCGATGGAGAGATTGCAACGCGAACCGTCGGTGCGAATCACCGTGCGCGTTGCGGTCGGCCTCGTGTTGGCCATCAGTCTCATGACGCTCGCGCTGAACGATTTCGTGGACGTGCAGGACCCGGGGCGGATGCCGCCGCGGATGAATTTTGTGACCTATGCGCTCGGGCAATTCTCGCGGGATGCGTTCGTGGCGCAGATGGGGCGGGGCGTGCTCGAGCCAATCATTTGGATGAACCAGAATCTTCCGAGCGACGCCAAAGTGCTCTATGTCGGGGAAGCGCGAGCCTATTACGCCAAACAGACGGTGGTCTGGAGCACGGCGTTCGATCAGCATCCGGTGACGGCGATGAGCCGACAGGCGCGGTCGGCGGAGGAGTTGCTGGCGGCGTTGCGCGCTCAAGGGATCACCTACCTGTACGTCAATTACTCGGAATTGGACAGGTTGCGCCGGGGCTATCAGTATCTGGCAAATGCGAACTGGGACGTGATTCAGGACGTCCTCAAGAATCACGCCCGCGTCATCCACGAGTTCGGGCCCAGGGTCGTGTACGAGTTGGCAGGGAACCAATGAAAGTTTGTCATGTCATCACGCGGTTGATCGTGGGCGGTGCGCAAGAGAACACCGTGGCGAGTTGCCTCGGTCTGCGGAAACGAGGCTACGATGTCGATTTGGTCATCGGCCCACAAACGGGACCGGAGGGATCGCTTCGCGACCAGGCAACTGCCGCGGGTGTGCCGGTCATTGTTATCAAAGAACTGCAGCGCGCGCCGAATCCGCTGCGCGACGCGCCGGCCTGCCTGGCGTTGCAGCGGTTGTTCGCGAACGGTCGTTACGACATCGTGCATACGCACAGCGGGAAGGCGGGGTTCGTCGGGCGCCTCGCGGCGAAACTGGCGCGGGTGCCGATCATCGTGCATACCATTCACGGGCCATCGTTCTACGACCACCAAAATCCTATTGGCAACTGGCTGTTTCGGTGGGCGGAACAGTTGGCGGGTGCGTGGACCACGCAATTCGTGTCGGTGGCCGACGCGATGACGGCGCGGTACCTGGCCGCCGGAGTGGGTACGCCGGGCAAGTTCGTGACGATTTACAGCGGGATGGACGTCGACGCGTTCGTTGGCGCGCGGCGTGACGAAGGTCTTCGGCGATCATTGGGGATCGTGAAGGACGACCTGGTGGTCGGCAAGATTGCGCGGCTGTTTCGCTTGAAGGGACACGAGTTCTTGTTCCAAGCCGCGCCGCGGATTTGCGCGACGGTGCCCCGGGTGAAGTTTCTCCTGGTGGGCGACGGGGTTTATCGGAAGCGATTTGCACAATGGGCGAAGGAGATGGGTCTGCGCGATCGGTTCGTGTTCGCGGGACTGGTGCCACCCCATGAGATCCCCCGTTACGTGGCGTCGATGGACGTGCTCGTGCATTTGTCGCTGCGCGAAGGATTGCCGCGGGCGGTGCCCCAGGCGCTGGCGTGCGGGAAACCCGTCGTGGCATTCGACGTGGACGGGGCGCGTGAGGTTTGCCTGGATGGCCAGACGGGTTTGCTGGTGGAACCGGGTGACGTAAGCGGCCTGGCGGCGGCGGTGATTCGGTTGTTGCAGGACCGGGGGCTGGCCGATAGAATGGGCGCTACAGGCAGGGGGTTGGTCAGGGAGCGATTCTCCGAGGAGTTGATGGTGCAGGAACTCGACAAACTGTACCGCCGCTTAGGGGCGGAAACTCGAAGCACGAAACCCGAAACTCGAGACAAGCACCAATGACCGAAATCCGAATGGCCAAAGCGAGCGCAGCCACACCGATACCGTCGTTCCGGGGTCGGGTGAATTCGGATTTCGAGGTTCGGATTTCGGATTTTCCGGTGTGACCATGCATTGGCTGTTGGTTTATTTGTACGTGTTCGATGTCAGCTTCGTGCTGGCGTTGCTTCTCACGCCATTGTTCAAACGCCTGTCGTTCCAGTGGGGGTTTATCGATCAGCCCGATCAGGAACGCAAGACCCACACCGAGGCGATGCCGCTGCTGGGTGGGCCGGCGGTGTTTTGCGCCTTCGCCGCCAATGTGGTGTTCAACTATCTGGTCGTGCTCCCGTTGGCCTCGAACGTGGACCTGCCCGTCATCGATATGCCCGACGTGAAGCTGTATCTGGACGGCGCGTTCTCCGTGTGGCCGAAGCTGTTGGTGGTCGTGGTGGGCGGCGCCTTGATGATCGCGTTGGGGTTGTACGACGACAAGTACGAGCTGAAGGCGCGGACAAAGTTCGTGGCGCAGATTGTGATCGCCTCGCTGGTGGCCCTGGCGGGGATGCGGGTGACCCTGTTCATCCACAGCGCGGCGGTGAATTTCCTGCTGACGGTGTTGTGGATTGTGACGATCACCAACGCCATGAACTTTTTGGACAACATGGACGGGCTGTGCGCGGGCATCGGCTTGGTGTGCGCGGGGTTGTTTGGATTCATCGCCGGAATTCAGCATGAGTTCTTCGTGTGCCTGTTGGCCGTGGCGCTGGCGGGCGCGCTGTTCGGATTCCTCCCGCACAATTTCAAGCCGGCCAGCATTTTTCTCGGGGACGCCGGCAGTCATTTTGTCGGTTACATGCTGGCGGTGCTGCCGATTTGCGTCACGTTCTATCGGCGGGGAACGCCCACGCTGCTGCCGGTGTTGATTCCCCTGCTGGTGCTGGCGGTGCCGCTGTTCGATCTGGTGATGGTGATGTGGATTCGCTTTCACCGCGGCCAGCCGGTCTATCAGGGCGACGTGAACCATCTTTCCCATCGGCTCGTGCGTCTGGGTCTCCCGCAAAGCTGGGCGGTCACGTTGATTTACCTGATCACGCTGACGCTCGGGCTGGGCGCGACGATTCTGTTGTGGTCGGAAATGGCCGCGGCGCTGGTGGTGATCGTCCAGGCCATTTGTATTCTCGCCATCGTCACCCTGCTGGAACGCCTCGGCGGGAAGTGAAGGGGTGTGGTATGAAAAACGGGGCGCGTATCGCCTTCCTGTTGGGAGCGGGTGCGTCGATTCCGGCGCAAATGCCAAAGACTTCGGAAATCACCGAGTGCGTGTTATCCGGGAGTGGGTTCACAAGATGCAGCGGACTATACGTCCGCATGCAAACACAGTCCGCATTTCAATCCATACCGGATGAGCGTGTGGCATTGGTCGGCGGCTTTGCACAAATCTTGCGGAGTAAGATTGCCAAGAACTATGGCCAGTGGCGGAAACGGGCCGTGAATTATGAAGACATCTACTATGTGGCCTCACAACTCCGTGACGATTCGCTAGGCGAATACGAAAACCCAGTCGTGGTATCCTTTGGCCGAGAGATTGGGCCATTGGTCGAGGCGCTGTTCTTCCGAGTTCGAGGGAATATTGACCACGTTTGGAATGTGGATCAATTGGCGATGGAAACGGCCGGTTATATTGAGGACGTTGTGCGTGAGTCTCTTTCCCGAAACCCCTCGAATCTGGAATCTCTATCGGTTTTGGTCGAAGCCTGCTCCGATGACGAGTTCAATAAGGTTGACTTCTTCACGCTGAATCATGACAGAGTCCTTGAAGCATGCTTGGCAGCACACGACAATCAGGGCATTACATTCACGGATGGATTTGAATCGGGGCCGGATGCGAACAAGGTGCGTCGTTGGAATCCTGCCCTATTTGACGATGACGGCTTTCGCGTTCGTCTCTTCAAGCTTCATGGCTCGGTCGATTGGTTCACATTCCATCGAAATGTGGGGGACTCTATGGTCGAGTTCTGCGGAAGACCGGTTGTGCCTGCTGATAGCGAGGCTTCCGAAGAGAGTAATGGTGGCCGAGCAGAGGGTGCCCCTCGGCCATTGGTTTTGATCGGAACCTTTAACAAGATGCTGCGTTACATGAGCGGGGTATTCGCGGACTTGCACTCCCGTTTCTACCGCGAACTTTTCTCTACACGTTGTCTGGTTATCAGTGGCTATTCCCTAGGAGACAAGGGGATCAACGAACGAATTCTTGAGTGGATCTTGGGTGACCCCCAACGAAAAATGGTGCTCGTGTGTCCGGACATTACCAGCCTGAAGGAAGTCGCACGTGATTCTCTCAGGAAGATCTGGGATCCGCTGAAGAAAGAGGGAAGGCTGATTGAGGTTGAGCAGGGCATTGAGGCGGTGAAATGGTCTGAGATTAAGCGGCGGTTCACTGAATAAGTCCATTTTCTCTCAGCAATAGTTGCTTTATACGATGGAGACGTTTGGGCACAGCAGAGAAAGCATATCCGAACTCCAAGTTGGCGACCGTGTCCAACTCGGCAGGACACCTTATACTATCACAGAGACAGCCCGCGGTGGAATGGGGCTGGTTCTCATGCTTGAAAAGGACAAGGAATATGAGTCACGAAACGATTTTTCGTTTGCCGTCCATCGCCTTTTCATGGCAGTTAAGTCGGTGCTACCAGAATTCCTTGATGATGAAGCCAGAATCTTGTTCCGTCGCGAACTGACGGTCTGGGCAGGATTCGACCACCCACACGTTGTCCCGCTTTCTGAGATTCTTGAAGCGGGTTCCGATGGGTGGGTGGCAGCGATGCCTCGATGTGAGGGATCCCTAATCGATGTCTTGAACACTCACCGCAAGCTCAACCTCCAAGAGGCGACCTTCATCCTCTCGGACATTGTTGACGGGCTTGCGTATGCATTCACCACAAGCAAGGTCTTACACCTCGATCTCAAGCCGGGCAACATCCTTTATGACTGGGACCCAGATCGCGGGGTGAGATATCCCGAAGATTCGATTAGGAAGAAGAGCTACTTGGTTTCTGACTGGGGTCTCGCCTCCATAAAAGAACCTCAGCTTGAGCGGGTGGCCGGACTTCCCCCCTCTCATGAAGAGGCTTTGCGAACGTTTAACAATCTCGGCACCATCTTGTATATGGCTCCAGAACGGTTTGTTCGAGGGATTCGTTCCAGTGTGCCGTCGGATGTATTCTCGTTGGGCCTGATCTACTTTCAGCTGCTTTTTGGCCGGCTGCCGTACGAAGACGGTGTTCACCCAGTCGTCCAGCTTACTTTGCACGATTACTACGGGACGGCGCGGCAAATACTTGCGGCGAGCACTTTCTCCAAACGTCTCAACAACATTCTTCTTAGAATGCTGCATCCTGTGCCGGGATCTCGCTATTCGGAATATGATGAATTAAAAAGCGACTTGTGCAAAGTTACCCAATCCGCCCGCCCAGTGATGGAACGAATATTCGGCGTAACCTCGAGCCCAAAAGCCTCGGACATCTACCATTTCATTCGACGCAAAGGCTCGACTCAAAAACAACACGAAGATTTCCTGAACAGACCAGAAGTGCGAAGTGTGATCTGTGCTGCCGGATCTGAGCAGGTTGTAAAACAGGTCGAAAATCTACAGGCTGCTGGACGCCAGCAGGAGGCAAACGATAGAATTCTGAAATACACTGAGTCTGCGTTTAGGCAGTGGCAGGCGGACCCTCGACATCCGAGTTACCTGATTAGAAGGGTGATCTTGGTCGTGAGAAAGCATTCGGATAAGAGGGTCGCATTAGGTTTGCTTGAATTGTTGCTTCAAACTTTGAAAGGCATGCAGCATACGATTGATCTGACGGAGATCTATTTCAATCTTGGTGGCATCTACGCACAAATGGGACTCAGAGACGATTCGCTTCGGGCCTATCACATGGCAGCGGAAACCAAGGCGCCTGACGGTTGTGAAGACCCTGCAATGCCAAAAGTGAAAGCGGTAGCGCATTATCAAGCCCGCGAGGCGGCGAGGCGGCTAAATGATAAAGAAAAGTACGAACTGCACTCCAAGAAGTTGGCGTCTCTCGTGCCTGGAACGGACCTCAATCAGGTCGAGAAATTTTGTGAATTTGTCTCTGGTGAGAGAATCGATCTGAACCATGAAGAAGCAGGGCAGGGCTTATGAGAACCATTGAGCTTGCTGAGGCAAAATCTGACAAGACATATCAGGAGCTACTCAGCACACTGAAGAATGAGGCGAACAAAATGATGGGGCATGCCAACATCAACGGCGCCCTCTATTCATCGGGCGTAGATGCAGGCTTGCGCGTTATGTGCCTCGGGAAGATGAAACAACTGGAACACGGCATGGTCGAGATATACGTTGAGGCAGTTGGGCCCGGTCTCGACCAAGCGTTTACCAAAACCGCGATTTCTCAGAAGCTTGGAGCCTTCTTTGCAGAATGCAAGAGAATGTATTTCGGTCCAGAATCGCGCCGGCCTACAAATCACCAGAATCTGGCTGCTTTTGAAAGCGAGGCCGAGCAATTGATTCATCAACTGGATCAGGACTTGCAGATAAGCGTCCATCAAACCCGTAAAGCAGTGCCCGGTTTCTGGAAGAACAAAAAGCACGAAATTTGGCTGGCGATTATTGCGTTTGGACTCGGAATTGCGGGAACTTTGATTGCGCAGTGGTTAATCCATATGTTGAACCTGCAGAGCCCCTGAGCACGTTCGGCCGGCTATCCATTCGCGGTTTGACTCAGTTCCGTGAAGCTGCGAATATCTCGCGCGCATGGGAAAATTCTTCGTCACCACGGCCATCGACTACATCAATGCGCGGCCACATCTCGGGCACGCGCTCGAAAAGATCGGGGCCGACGTCTGCGCGCGGTATCGGCGGTTGTGCGGCGACGATGTGTTTTTCCTGACGGGGACGGACGAGCACAGTTTGAACGTGCAGCGTCAGGCCGAGAAGGACGGAGTGACCCCGCGCGAGTATTGCGACCGTATGATTCCCGCGTTCACCGAGGCCTGGAAGGAACTCGGGATTTCCTACGACGGCTTCGTGCGCACGACCGACCCGCAACACGAGGCGGCGGTGAAACTGTTGTTCCAGCGGATTGCCGACGCGGGCCACCTGTACGAGGGCGATTACGAGGGGTTGTACTGTCCGAGTTGCGAAAACTACTACACCGAGAAGGATGCGCCGGATTTCCAGTGCCCCACCCATAAGCGGCCGCTCGAACGGGTGAAGGAGAAGAACCTGTTCTTCAAGCTGAGCGCGTTTCAGGAGCGGCTCCAGAAACTGATCGAGACGGGGGAGTTTCGCATCGAGCCGGTCATCCGGCGGAACGAAATTCTGGCGCTGTTGCGCGAGGGGTTGCAGGACGTGAGTTTCACCCGCAGCAACGTCCGCTGGGGCGTGGCCTGCCCGCTGAAGCCGGAACAGACCATTTGGATCTGGTTCGATGCGCTGGTGAACTATATCAGCGCCATCGGCTACGGCAGCGATGACGCGCACTTTCAGCGCTGGTGGCCCGCCGACGTGCATATTATTGGCAAAGACATTACGCGGTTCCACTGCACGATCTGGCCCGCCGTGCTGTTGGCGGCCGGACTGCCGTTGCCGAGGATGGTGTTCGCGCACGGTTTCATCTCCGTGGAAGGCGAAAAGATGAGCAAGACGCGGGGCACGATGATCGAGCCGACGGAGGCGCTGGCGAAACACAGCGCCGACGTGTTGCGCTATTATCTCATGCGCGAGGTGCCGTTCAACGGCGACGGCGATTTTGCCTGGGCGCGACTCGAGCAGCGGTACAACGCGGACCTGGCCAACGATCTGGGAAATCTGGTTAACCGGACGCTGTCGATGATCCAACGGTATCGGGGCGGTGTCGTGCCGGGGCCGGGTGACGCGGACTTGCGCGCGGACGCGGAGACGCTGGTGGCCACGTATCGCGCGCGGATGGATGAGTTGGACTTCAGTGCCGCATTAGAAGCGCTGTGGAGTTTTGTCACGCGCGCCAATCGGTACGTCGAAGAAAGCAAACCGTGGGCGCTGGCGAAGGATCCCGCTCAGGCGGGACGGCTCGGCTCCGTGCTGTACAACCTGGCGGAATCGGCGCGGTTGATTTCCGTTCTGGTGGCGCCGTTCATGCCGACGAGCGCCGTGCAGATCCGCGGGCAACTCGGCGTGGGAGGAAAGCTCGACGTGCTGGCGCAGGAAGTCGGGTGGGGCAGGGTCACCGCAGGCACAAAGATCGGTCAGGTGACGCCGCTCTTTCCGAAACGCACATGATCCGATTGCCCGAGTCACCGCGCTTTCACGTCGTTGACGAATCCCGGGTGCTTCCCCGGTTCGGGCATCTGGCGCAACGGCCCATTTACGTCTATCTGCCCGAACTGGCCGAGGACGATCACCGTCGACATTTCCCGGTGTTGTACTGTCACGACGGACAGAACATCTGGGACGACCCGCATTGTTGTTTTGGTCACGGTGGTTGGTACCTGAATCAGATTGTCGACGAACTCACCCGCGAGGGGGAAATGGAGCCGATCATCTTGGTCGGCATCCCGAACTCGCACGCGCGTGATCGCGAGTACACGCCGGGCAAGACCTACGATGATATTCTCACGCATCCGTACGCCAACTACGTTGTCGACGTGGTGAAACGATATGTGGATCGGAGATTCCCCACCAAGAGAGATCGCAAGCACACCGCATTGATGGGTTCGTCGTTGGGCGGGCTCGTCTCGTTGTGGATGGCGCACAAACTCTCCGAGACGTTCAGCAAGACGGCGTGTTTGTCGGGCGCGTTTCAGGTGCGCGACCGTCAGGGAAAATCGTTCGTCGATTTCGTGAACGGGCGCGAGCGCCAGGACCTGCGGATTTATCTGGACTGCGGGACGGTCCGGGATGGCGCGCCGCAGTCGCGCCGGGTTTACCAGGCTTATCTCGGCCGGGGCTGGCGGGCGGGCAGGGACCTCTGTTATTTCGAGGACAAGGGGGCTGAGCACAACGAGCGTTGCTGGCGGGAGCGCGCTTGGCGGGCGCTGGTTTTTCTTTTCGGAAACGCCCCGGACGCAAGATAAACAAGGCGTCGAAGGCTCGCGGAAACATCTTGCAGATTTCCTTTGAAAAGATGTTGACACGTTTGGGCCGTTGTGGCTGAATGTGGGGCGTTGTGGGGAATGGTGGTTAGCAAGGAGGAACCACGACTCCCAATGGTGAAGGCACTAACAAGAACGGTGTTCTTTGGCACGTTTCGCCATTCCGTTGACGAAAAGAATCGTCTCGCGATCCCGGCAAAATGGCGAGCCGCGGCGAAAGGCTCGCAGGAGTTTTACGTGTTGCCCGACCCAAAGAACTGTCTGGTCGTGCTGCCCGCATCGGCGATGGACAAGATGCTGGAGCGCGCCGATGACATCTCGATTGGCGAATACGAGCGACGCGACGTGCTGCGGCTGATTGCCTCCCGGGCGCACGGTTCGCCCTGCGACAAGCAGGGACGGATCGGCCTGACTGAGGAACTCCTCCGTCATGCGGGAATCGAGAGAGAGGCGGTTCTGGTCGGAGTGTTGACGCGTTTTGAGATCTGGTCGCCCGCCCGCTTTGCCGAAGTCGAGCGGAGCACGACGCAGGTTTTTGCAGAGGCCGCCAAGCAACTAGGATTGTGAGGTCGCAGATGAGCCGTGATGGCATCATGGATTTTTTAAGTTTGAACAGGAGCCTGACCAACCGGGGTGGCGAGATGCGGCAGCTCCGGTTGCCACGCATGAGTCCTTTTCCGAAGTTGGACGCCCGGATCGTCCGATCCGACAATCACCACGACCAGCCGGGGAGCGTGTCGCGCCCCGTCGCGCGCGGCACGGTCATCATTGAAGGCGGCTACGGGCAGTTGCCCGAAATGGCCACCGACGTGATCGACACGTCGGCGAGCTACGCCGTGGAAAACGTGAAGCGAGAACGTTCCAAGGCCGGCCCGTGGCCGCGCCTGGGGCTGGGGTATCTGGTCGGACGAATGCTGGGTAGTCATCGTGCCGCGCCACTGTGAGGAAGGGGAACTCGCAGTGCCGTTGCGGTCCCGTGAAGCGATGACGGCGGGAGCGAGAGCTCTCGCGAGCGGGTCAGGGAGGTGCGTCAGAAGGAGTGCGGGTCGGCGAATATGCGTAGCCGATTTCTTTCCGATCCGAACTTCCGAATGACCTACCACACCCCTGTCTTACTCAAGGAGGTTGTCGACCAGTTGGCGCCGCGCCGCGGTGGTTTGTATGTGGATTGCACTGTGGGCGGCGGCGGACACGCGCGGGAGATTTTGCGTGCGTGCGGGCCGGACGGCCGGTTGGTCGGGCTCGACTGGGATGAGCAGGCCATCCCGCAGGCGCGGGAACGGCTGGGCGAATTTGGGGCGCGCGTTCAGTTGGTGCGCGCCAACTACGTGGAGTTGGAGAGAGTGTTGATGAGTTTGGGAGTGACAACGGTGGACGGAATCCTGTTCGACCTGGGTGTGAGCTCGCGTCAATTCGACGCGACCGAGCGCGGGTTCAGTTTCCAGCGGGAAGGTCCGCTCGACATGCGGATGAACCGTCAGCTTGGGGCAACCGCTCGGGACGTCCTTCGCACAGCCAGTCTGGAGGAACTGGCCAAAATCTTCCGTATCTATGGCGAAGAGAAACGTGCCCGAGCGATTGCCCGAGAGATCGTGAACGGACGTGGGGACGCGCCGGTGGAAACCACCACGCAACTGGCCCGACTGGTCGAGCGCGTGCTGGGGCCGAAGCGCGGTCCGATCCACCCGGCCACGCGGGTATTTCAGGCGTTGCGCATTGCGGTGAACAATGAACTGGGGAACTTGGCGCGCGGCCTCGAAGTGGCAACCACATTCCTGAAATCGGGCGGTCGTCTGGCGGTCATTTCCTTTCATTCGTTGGAGGACCGCATCGTGAAGCGGTTCTTCGTGGAGCAAAGCAGTGGATGCATCTGCCCGCCGGGTTTGCCGGTGTGTGCGTGTGGTCGAAAAAAAGTGTTGCGGATCGTGACGCGCAAACCGCTCACATCCGAAGAAGGAGAAGTTCGTGCCAACCCGCGGGCGCGCAGTGCGAAGCTGCGGGTGGCCGAGAAACTTTGACCATGGAAATCTGAGGTGTGAAATCTCAGAGCGGGTGGGGAACCCCGCGGGGGATCGGTTCAAGGAGGCCGATCCCCCGAGCAGATTTGCGGCATGAGGCGCAATCGAAAACGAGAGTACCTGCGATTCGGCACGGTGACCAAGTCATTCTTGGCGTGCGGGTGCATTGCCATCAGCGGTCTGGGCTACGTCTGGCAGAAGAACGCCATTTACCGCTTGGGCGATGACATCAAACACCGCGAGGCGGCGCTGTCGTCGGCGCAGAAACGGAACGCGATGTTGGCGGCGCAGTTGGCGCACTGGCAGTCACCCGCGGAGCTCGAGTCCCGGTGCCAGCAGTATGGCCTGAACCTGGTGGCGCCCAAGGAGAGTCAAGTCGTGCGGCTCTACGAACCCGGGAAAGAGTGGGACCTGCAGATGGCCAATGCGCCGTTGCCGGCGCGGCCGCAAACCTGGCCGCCGTCACGGAACATGCAGGCAAAGGCGTTGGCGAGGCGATGATTCTGGCACCACAAAAAGGCCGGGCGTTAATCGTGGTGGGCGCGTTGGCGTCGGCGTTCACGGCGCTCAGTTTCCGGCTGTTTGATTTGCACGTACTGCAGCACAAGGAGCTGAGTGCGTTGGCCCAGGCCAATCGCGAGCAGGTGGTCCATCGGCAAGGCCGCCGGGGTGCGATTTTGGATGTGAATGGCGACTTGTTGGCGAACAGCCTTTCCGTGCGCATCGTGACTGCAGACGGCACCGTCACCGGACCGCAGGCCGGGGTTATCGCGGAGAAACTCGCGCCCCTGCTGAAGGTGGACGTCGCGACGCTCACGCAGAAGCTCAGCAGTCCGTCGCGTTACATCCGTTTGAATCCGCGGGTCAAGCTGGACGACGACGCGGTCCAGCGAATTCGCGCGATGAAGTTGAAGGGGATCTATTTCGAAGATCAGTTCGTGCGGTCGTACCCGAACGGCCCCCTCGCCAGCCATGTCATCGGGTTTGTCGACGCCGAGCACAAAGGCGTGCAGGGCATTGAGGCGTCGATGGATGAGTATCTGGAGGGCCAAGCGGGCTATGAAGTTATCGAGCGCGACCGCAAAGGCCGGGAGATTCGCGCGCTCCGTTCTGAAAACCTGGGGCCGCGCGACGGCTACAACGTCGTGCTCACGATCGATCAGGTGATTCAGCACATTGCCGAGCAGGAGCTGGAGAAGGCGATGGCCCGGTTCCGGCCGCAGTCCGCGGTGATCATCGTGTCGCGTCCGAAGACGGGGGAGATTCTCGCCATGAGTTCGCGGCCGACGTTCGACCCGGCCAATCTGGATGCGAGTTCGCCCGACGCGCGTCGCAATCGTTGCGTCAGCGACGTGGCCGAGCCGGGGTCGACCTTCAAGATCGTCGTCTGTTCCGGGGCGCTCAATGAAGGCGTTGTGAGCTTGAGCGATCAGTTCAATTGCGAGAACGGGGCGTTCATGTATGCCGGACGAGTGTTACACGACGCGCATCCTTACGGCGTGTTGAGCGTCGAGGAGATCTTATTTCACTCGAGCAACATCGGGGCTGCCAAGGTGGGGCTCCGTCTGGGACCAGCCCGGCTGTACGAATACATCCGTCGTTTCGGTTTCGGACGCAAGACGGGCATCGCCTTGCCGGGAGAGGTTTCCGGCATTGCGCACCCGTTGTCGCAGTGGAGTGGATTGTCGGTCACGCGCATCCCGATGGGCCACGAGATTGCCGTGACGCCGCTGCAAATGATCATGGCGATGAACGCCATTGCTGACGGCGGCACGTTGATGAAGCCGATGGTGGTGAAGAGCGTCGTCGATCAGGATGGGACGCCGGTCTTTCAGTACCAGCCGCAACCGGTCGGGCAGGTCATCGCGCCGCGCACGGCCCAATTGATGACGGTGGCGTTGCGGAAAGTCGTCAGCCCCGAAGGCACGGCGCCCCAGGCGGCGGTGCAGAATTTCGATGTGGCGGGCAAGACCGGCACGGCGCAGAAGATCGAGAACGGGCAATACGTCCGCAAGTACTACTCATCGTTCATCGGGTATTTCCCCGCCGCGAACCCGCAGGTATCGATCCTGGTTTCGCTCGATGATCCGACCGAGGGCGCATACTACGGCGGCTCGGTGGCGGGCCCGGTGTTCCGGGCCGTGGCCGAGAAGGTCGCGCAATATCTGGGGATTGAACCACAAACACAGCAAGCGCAGGTGGCGCAGCTATCATGAAACTCGCCGAAGTCATCCAGACGGTGAAGCCGCTGGCCGTCGACGGCACGCTGGATCACGAAATCACGGGCATCACCTACGATTCGCGGCGGGTCATGCCGGGCAATTTATTCGTGGCGTTCCGCGGCGAACGGACGGATGGCCATCGGTTTGTCGAGGCGGCGATTGACCGCGGCGCGGCGGCGGTGGTGATGGAGCAGGATGTGGGTTACAGTCCGCGTGCGACGCGCATCAAGGTGAGCGACGCGCGCCGCTCGATGGCGCAGGTCTCGGCGCAATTTTACCATCATCCCTCGCAGGGTCTCAAGGTGGTCGGCATTACCGGCACCAACGGCAAGACCACGACCGCGTTCATGGTGCGTGCCGTCTTGGAAGCGGCGGGTTTCCCGTGCGGGTTGCTCGGCACGGTGCAGTATCAGATCGGCCAGCGGGTGATCCCCGCGTCGCGCACGACGCCGGAGTCGGTCGAGATTCAAGAGATGATGAGCGAGATGCTGCGGGCGGGTTGTGGCGGGGTGTCGATGGAGGTCAGCTCGCACGCGCTCGACCAGTCGCGCGTGGCGGAGGTGGATTTCGACGTGGCGGTGTTCACCAACCTGTCTCAGGACCATCTTGATTACCACCGCACGATGAAGAACTATTTCGAATCAAAGGTTAAGCTGTTCAGCGCGTTGGGCACGGGTCGAAAGGCGGGCCGTGCGGTCGTGAACGCGGATGACGCCTATGGGCGCGAATTGATCGAGCGCTTGGGTGGGGACGACGCCGTCCTGAGTTACGGCGTTTCAAGCCCGGCGGCAATTCGTGCCGAGGACGTGCGCGTGTCGGCGGAGGGCGGTTACTTCGTCGTCCACACGCCCCAGGGCAGTATTCCCATGTCACTTCCTCTGATTGGTCGCTACAACGTGTCCAACGCGCTGGCGGCCATTGGCGCAAGTCTGGTGCTGGGGATCGATCTCGGGACGATCGAATCGGCGCTCGCCCAATTCTGTCCCGTGCCCGGCCGTCTCGAGGCGGTGCCGGTCCGCGACGAGTTCAAGGTGTTCGTCGACTACGCGCACACCGCCGAGGCGTTGCGCAACGTGCTCGCCACCGTGGGCGAGTTGACGCGCGGCCGACTCATCGCGGTGTTTGGTTGTGGCGGGGACCGCGACAAGGGCAAGCGCCAGGCGATGGGGCAGGCGGCCTGCGAACTGGCCGACTTCTCGATTCTGACGAGTGACAATCCGCGGACGGAAGATCCGCGCGAGATTCTTCGGCAAATCGAAGGCGGCTTTCCAGCGACGGCGCGGAGCCGCTATCAGATCATTGAGGACCGTCGCGAAGCCGTCGAGCGGGCGCTCGACATTGCCCGGCCCGGCGACGCGGTAGTGATCGCGGGCAAAGGCCACGAAACCTACCAGGAATTTGCGGACACGGTTGTGCCGTTCAACGACCGGGAGGTGGTGGAAGGATATTTCAGTCTCAGCAGGACCCGATGGAAACCTTGCACCTAGAACAATTGGCGGAGCTTTGTGAAGCGCGGCTGATTCGCGGTGATCCGCGACGCGTGGTGCGGCGGATCCACACGGATTCCCGCACGTTGGGCCGGGACGATTGCTTTATCGCGTTGCACGGCCCGCGGTTTGATGGACATGATTTTCTTTCGGACGTGGCCCGATTGGGGGCATCAGCGGCGGTAGTCTCGGATCCCACCAGTGCAATGAACTCGCCTAGTGCCTTGGCGCTTCTCCAAGTGCAAGACACCCTCACCACATTGCACAAACTCGCAACGAACTACCGCCGACTCATGCCCCCAACGACCCGGGTCGTTGCCGTCACCGGCTCGTGCGGGAAAACGACCACCAAGCGACTCATCGCCTCCATTCTGGGCGAGCGGTTCAACATCGTCGAGACAACGGCCAATCACAACAATCAAATCGGGGTCCCGCTCAACCTCCTGCGACTCGATGCCACCCACGACTTTGGCGTGTTCGAGCTCGGCACGAGCCGCCCCGGTGAGATCGCTCTGCTGGCGGCGATGGTCAAGCCCGACATGGGTGTGATCACGAACGTCGGCTTGGGGCACGTCGAGTTTTTCGGCGACGAGGCTGGCGTGGTGCGGGAGAAGGGCGCGCTGTTGGAAGTCTTGCCGCGTAACGGCGACGGGCTGGCGGTACTCAACGCCGACGACCGGTGGTGCAGCGAACTGCGGGCGCGCACGCGGGCGACCGTCGTCACGGTCGGCATCGACAACTTTGCGGACATTCGCGCCAGCGAGATCAAGATCTACCCCGTGGACGGCCGGGTCGGAGTTGGCCCCGGCGTGTTGGGGGGCGGCATCAAATTCCGGCTGAACATCGCGAAGAAGCGGGAGGACGTGATCGTGCGGATCAAGACGCTGGGTCGCCACCAGATTTACAACGCGTTGCAGGCGGCCGCGGTGGGCTATTTTGCCGGTATGGATCTCGACGAGATTTGTCTCGGACTGGAGAACGCGCGGTTCCCGCACCTGCGGATGGAGCCGGTGACCATCGGCGGCGTCCGGTTCGTCAACGACTGTTACAACGCGAACCTGGTTTCGATGAAGGCGGCGCTCGAGATGTTGCGCGAGACGCCGGGGGCGGGCCGCAAGTTGGCGGTGCTGGGCGACATGTTGGAGTTGGGCGCGTGGACGGAACAGGCGCACTTGGAAGTCGGTGCCTTGGCGGCCCGGTGCGGGCTGGCGTTTCTGGTGACCGTGGGGCCGGCGGCGCGGCTCATCGCCCAGGCGGCGGTCGAAGCGGGCATGGACCCGCAGTGTGTGTTGCCGTTGGCAACGGCGGCGGAAGCGGCGAAGACGCTGCGTCTTCTGGTACACGAAGAGGATTTCGTGCTGGTGAAAGGTTCGCGCCGGTTGCAGTTGGAACGAATTGTGGAGGAATCGAAGAATGGTGTAACGGCGCTGCTGTAGAAGCGCCGGCACGACGACGGAGAGTCGCTCGCGTTGGAAACGGGGAGAGACCAAGGAGCAGATGTTTTATTATTTGAGTCAGTATACGGAACTGTTTTCGCCGTTGCGGGTTTTTCAATACACGACGTTTCGCGCGGTGTTTGCAGCTCTCACGGCGCTGCTGATCTGCATTGCGGCGGGGCCGTGGCTCATTCGCCAGCTCGTCGGGATGAAGTTCCAGCAGCCCATCCGCGGGGAAGACGATCTGCGAGAGCTGGCCCGGGTCCACGGGCAGAAGGCTTGTCCGACGATGGGCGGGATCCTGATCATTTGGGCGGTGGTGGATTCCATCCTGCTCTGGGCGCGTCCCACCAATCAACTGGTCCTCATTTGCCTCACGACCCTCCTCTGGCTCGGCGGCGTTGGTTTTCTCGATGACTGGGCGAAGGTCCAGGCACGAAAGGCCGACGGGTTGCGGGCGAAGACGAAGTTCCTATTCCAGATCGGGCTGGGCCTGCTCGTGGGCACGTTGCTCGTCACCGACCCGGTGTTGGGGCCGACGGCGAGGAAGTTGATGGTGCCGTTCGTGAAGGGGCCGGTCATCGCCGATATGGGGTGGTGGGCGTTAATCGTGGTGGTTGTGGTCATCGTCGGCGCGTCGAACGCGGTGAATCTCACCGACGGGCTCGATGGGCTGGCGACGGGTTGCACTCTGACGGTGGCCTTGGTGTACGCGGTCATGTGTTTCGTGGCGGGCAACTACAAGCTGGCCAACTATCTGCAGGTGCCCTTCGTGCACAGTGCGGGGGAGTTGACCGTGGTGTGTGCGGCGCTGATCGGCGCGAGCCTGGGGTTTTTGTGGTTCAACTGTCATCCGGCGCAGGTGTTCATGGGCGACACCGGTTCGCTGGCCATCGGCGGGTTGATCGGCGCGATTGCGGTGATGATCAAACAGGAACTGGTGCTGATCGTCGTGGGTGGAATTTTCGTGCTCGAGGCCGCGTCGGTGATCGTGCAGGTCGCCAGCTTCAAGCTGCGCGGCAAACGCGTGTTTGCCATGGCCCCGTTGCACCATCATTTCGAGCTGCGGGGTTGGTCGGAGACGACTGTGACCACGCGGTTCTGGGTGTTGTCGGTGATCTTTGCGTTGCTGGGATTGGCAACGCTTAAGTTGAGGTAGTCGGACGATGCAAATCATGGAGCTGAAAGGCAAGGACGTGTTGGTGTTGGGACTGGGACGGAGTGGAATGGCCGCGGCCTCGCTGTTGCAGCGGGACGGCGCGCGCGTGGTCGTGCGCGATGAATCAGCGGACGAGCAGTTGCGGGAACGGGCGAGCCGGCTCCGCCAACTCGGCGTTCGTGTCGAATTGGGCAACGAATTTGACCGGTCGACGCGCTTCGACCTGGCCGTGCTCAGCCCCGGCATCGCTCCCGAGCGGCCCATCGTGCGGGAGTTGCTGATTCAAAACACGCCGCTGCTCAGCGAATTGGAACTCGCGTATCGGTTCTGCCTGTGCCCGGTCGTCGCCATCACGGGCACCAATGGCAAGACGACGACCACCGAACTCATCGCCCGGGTGCTGGAAGGTTGCGGCAAGCGGACCGTGGCCGCGGGGAATATTGGCACGGCGTTCTCGGACGCGGTCGAGGCCAGCGCGGGTTTGGACGCGCTGGTGCTGGAGGTCAGCTCGTTTCAATTGGAAAAGATCGAGCACTTCCGCGCCGACATGGCCGTGCTGCTCAACATCACGCCCGACCACCTCGACCGTTACGAATCGGTGGAGGAATACGCGGCAGCGAAGTCGTTCATTTTCATGAATCAACGGCCCGAGGACACGGCGATCGCGAGCGCGGAGGCG
>DATJBF010000087.1:0-56285 GCA_035515475.1 Verrucomicrobiia bacterium | reverse complement strand
CCCGCCACGTGCCGGCCAGCAGCCAGCCCCAGAACGTGGCGCTGCCCGCATGGGGGCTGAGCCGCTGATCGGTGAAGCCGATTTGGATGGACTTTGTGCCTGTGTGCAGTTGAATCGGAGCGGCCACCGTTTGGTGAGCGGCCCCGCCAAGGGCTGAGGATGAGTTTCGCATAATCAAACCCATCCAAACTCATCCGGTGGCCTTTTGCCTACTGCATAATTCCGGTTGGCTCCTTTCGACTGGGCATTGCGCTGCCCGATGCGACAGGGTGGCGCGATTGGCACACTTGGCCAGTCCCTGTGAGACATTGAAGCGGGACATGGCACACTGCCCGAGTTCAGCGACGGATTCGAAAGTCTTTGATTTAAGGCGGGTTGCAGAACATCGGCCACGTGTGGCACGTGCATAGCTAACTGGCGGGCGACATTGTACGCTCAGAAGGAGCTTTGACTGAAATGGCGAAAGTTCTCGGTATCGATTTAGGCACAACCAATTCCTGTATGGCCGTGATGGAAGGTGGCGAACCCGTCGTCATCCCCAACGCGGAAGGCGGACGGACCACACCCTCGATCGTTGCGTTCACCAAGTCGGGTGAGCGGCTCGTTGGGCAGGCCGCCAAACGCCAGGCGGTCGTGAATCCGAAGAACACCGTTTACTCGATCAAGCGGTTCATGGGCCGCAAGTACGATGAGGTCGAACAGGAACGCAAACGCGTGCCGTTCGAAGTCGTCCGCGCCAAGAATGGCGACGCCAACGTCAAGGTGGTGGTCAGCAACGAAGAGAAGACTTTCTCTCCGCCCGAAATCTCGGCGATGATTCTGGCCAAAATGAAGGCCGACGCCGAGGCTTACCTTGGCGAAAAGATCACGCAGGCCGTCATTACCGTTCCCGCCTATTTCAACGACGCCCAGCGCCAGGCCACCAAGGATGCCGGTAAGATCGCCGGTCTCGACGTCCTCCGCATCATCAATGAGCCGACCGCCGCATCGCTGGCCTACGGCCTCGACAAGAAGAAAGACGAGCACATCGCGGTGTACGATCTCGGGGGCGGTACGTTTGACATTTCACTCCTCTCGATTGGCGATGGCGTCTTCGAGGTCCTGGCCACCAACGGCGACACCCATCTGGGTGGCGACGACTTTGACGAGCGGGTGATGAACTGGATCATCGACGACTTCAAGAAAGAGACCGGCATCGATTTGCAGAAGCAGCCGGACGCGCTGCAGCGCATCAAGGAAGAATCCGAAAAGGCGAAGATTGCGTTGTCGAGCGCACAGGAATACGAAATCAACCTGCCCTTTATCACCGCCGACGCGACCGGCCCGAAGCATATCGTCAAGAAACTGACGCGGGCCCGGCTCGAACAGCTTTGCGACGAGTTGATTGATCGGACGATCAAGCCGGTCGAAGCCTGCCTGCGCGACGGCAAGCTCGATATGTCGAAGGTGGACGAGTTGGTGCTGGTCGGCGGCATGACCCGCATGCCGAAGGTCGTCGAGACCGCGCGCCAGCTCATCGGCAAGGCGCCCCATCAAGGTGTGAACCCGGACGAAGTCGTCGCGGTCGGGGCCGGCATCCAGGGCGGCGTGCTCACGGGCCAGGTCAAGCAGGACATCGTGCTGCTGGACGTGACCCCGTTGTCGCTCGGCATCGAAACGTTGGGCAACGTGTTCACGACGCTGATCCCGCGCAACACCACGATCCCGACCCGCAAAAGTGAGATCTTCTCGACCGCGAGCGACAGCCAGACGAGCGTCGAAGTTCACGTATTGCAGGGCGAACGGCCGATGGCGCGCGACAACAAGACGATTGGACGGTTCCATCTGACCGATATTCCACCGGCGCCGCGCGGCGTGCCCCAGATCGAGGTGACGTTCGATATCGACGCCAACGGTATCCTGCACGTTTCCGCGAAGGATCTCGGCACGGGCAAATCACAGAAGATCACGATCACGGCTTCGAGCGGTTTGAGCAAGGACGAGGTCGAAAAGATGCGGAAGGAAGCTGAGGCGCACGCCGAGGAAGACAAGAAACTGCGCGAGCAGGTCGAACTGAAGAACCGCTGTGACGCCCGCGTCTACGAGACCGAAAAGCTGATGAAGGAACACAAGGACATCATCAGCGGCGACCAGCGCAAGAAACTTGAGGACGCCATCGAGAAGGTCAAGGACGCGCTCAAACGCGAGAGCTACGACGACATGAAGAGCGCTGAGGAACAGTTGACCGAGGCATGGCACGCGGTGTCGTCGGACATCTACGCGAAAGCGCGGGAAAAGACGGGGGCCGGCACTGGTGCCGGCGGGGCTGGCGAGGCCAAGACCGACACCGGACCGGAAGCCAAGAAGCCGGGCGGCAAGGAAGGCGACGTGGTGGACGCCGATTTCGAGATGGTGGACGACGATAAGAAGAAGGAGTGAGTTTGTGTGGCGGCGCACTCGACCGTGAAAGCGTTCGGGGTCAATGAGCGCCGGGCCGAAGAAGATGGCGATGGCGAGCGTGGCAGCGGACCGCTCCCGCAGCAGAATTCAAACGACAAACCAAAACAACAGGAGTCAGGAGAACCATGAGTGTAAAACCGTTGGGCGATCGGGTGTTGGTGCAACCGGTCGAAGAACAGGAAGTGAAGAAGGGCGGGATCATCATCCCGGATACCGCCAAGGAGAAGCCGCAGGAAGGCAAGGTGGTGGCGGTGGGCACCGGCAAGCGGGATGAACACGGTAAGCTTATCCCGTTTGAAGTGAAGAAGGGCGATCGCGTGCTGATCAGCAAGTACGGCGGCACCGAAATCAAGATTGATGGCAAAGAGTACCTGATCATGCGCGAGGACGACATCCTCGGCGTGATCGACTAGCGCGAACATACAAAGGAGTGATTCAACATGGCTGCAAAACAATTGCTGTTTGAAGAGGACGCGCGCAAGTCGTTGTTGCGCGGCGTCGAGAAACTGAGCCGGGCCGTCAAGGTCACGCTCGGACCCAAGGGCCGCAACGTGGTGCTCGACAAGAAATTCGGGTCACCGACGATTACCAAGGACGGCGTGACCGTTGCCAAGGAAATCGAACTGGAAGACGCGTGGGAGAACATGGGCGCGCAAATGGTGCGCGAGGTCGCCAGCAAGACCAGCGACGTGGCGGGCGACGGCACGACCACCGCGACCGTGTTGGCGGAGTCGATTTACCGCGAAGGCCTGCGCAATGTAACGGCCGGGGCCAATCCCATGGCGCTGCAGCGCGGCATCACCAAGGCGGTCGACGCGGTGGTCGAGCAACTCGCCAAGCAAAGCAAGAAGGTCAAAGACCGCAGCGAGATCATGCAAGTGGCCACCATCTCGGCCAACGGCGACAAGACGATTGGCGGCATCATCGCCGACGCGATGGACAAGGTGGGCAAAGACGGCACGATCACGGTCGAGGAAGCCAAGTCGATTGAGACCACGCTGGACGTCGTCGAGGGCATGCAGTTCGACAAGGGGTATCTCTCGCCCTACTTCGTCACCAGCGCCGAGACGATGGAAGCGGTTCTGGAAGACGCGTACATCCTGATTCACGAGAAGAAGATCAGCAGCCTCAAGGACATGCTGCCCTTGCTGGAAAAAGTCGCGAAGCTCGGCAAACCGCTGTTGATTATCGCCGAGGAAGTCGAGGGCGAAGCGTTGGCGACTCTGGTCGTCAACAAACTGCGCGGCACGATCCAGGTGGCGGCCGTCAAAGCCCCCGGGTTTGGCGATCGCCGCAAAGCGATGATGGAAGACGTCGCCATCCTCACCGGTGGCAAATTCCTCAGCGAAGACCTCGGCATCAAACTGGAGAAGGTGGAACTGGACGACCTGGGCCGCGCCAAGAAGATCGTCGTCGACAAGGAGAACACGACGATCGTGGAGGGCAACGGCAAGCAGAGCGACGTGCAGGGCCGGATCAACCAAATCCGCAAGGCCATCGAGGAGACCACCAGCGACTACGACCGCGAGAAGCTCCAAGAACGTCTCGCCAAACTGGCTGGCGGCGTAGCCGTCGTCCACGTCGGCGCGGCGACCGAGACCGAGATGAAAGAAAAGAAGGCGCGTGTCGAAGACGCATTGCACGCAACTCGGGCGGCCGTTGAAGAAGGCATTGTGCCCGGCGGCGGCGTGGCGCTGATGCGCGGCATCCCCGTGCTCGACGAACTCAAGCTCAAGGGCGACGAAGCGATCGGAGCCGACATCGTCAAGCGGTCCCTGGAAGAGCCGCTGCGGCAGTTGGCCAACAACGCCGGCTGGGAAGGTTCGCTGGTTGTTCAGGAAGTCAAATCCCGCAAAGGTTGGGACGGCTTCGATGTCGAAAAGCTCGAATACGTCGATATGGGCAAGGCCGGGATCATTGACCCGACGAAGGTCACCCGCACCGCCCTGCAAAACGCGTCGAGCATTGCCGGGCTGTTGCTGACCACCGAGTGCTGCGTCACCGAAGTGCCGGAGAAGGAGAAGGCTCCGGCTGGCCCTCCGGGGGGCGGCTACGGCGGCGGCATGGATTACTAAGGTGAAACGCGTTCCGCACGCGGGGCACGGGAAACCGTGCCCCGCCGGGCGCGTCAAAAATAAGTCTTGTGTGCGTGCACGCTTTCCCGTAGTGTTTCTTTCTCCCTTAACGGATGAAGAGTAAATACTTGGAATCTGCACAACAGCGCATTCCGAATCCTGAGTTGCTCATCAACCTCGTTTCGAGGCGGGTGCGTCAACTTGCACAGGGACACCGCCCCATCACTCAGACCGATGCCCGGATGGACTTCGCCGAGATTGCGCTCAAGGAAATCAGCGAAGGCAAGGTCAGCTACGAACTCACCGGGGATGCCGAAGCCGAACCGCAGCCGATTCCCGGTAGCGCCGAGTAGCGGTTTTTGAGTTGGGATTGGTCAGGCGCGGCCGATATACTGGCCGCCGATGGTGCCGACGATCAACAATCATAAGGCCCGTCGCGACTATTTCATCACCGAGACCTACGAAGCGGGCATCGAACTGAAGGGGACGGAGGTCAAGAGCCTCCGCAACGCACGCGCCTCCATCGACGACGCCTTCGCCCGCGTCGAACGCGGCCAATGCTGGCTCTACAACGCCCACATCAGCCCGTACGAATTCGGTAACCGCTACAACGTCGATCCGCTCCGCCCGCGCCGGCTCCTGCTGCACAAGAAGGAAATCGACCGTCTGGCCGGCCAACTCAACGCCAAAGGGATGGCGTTGGTGCCGCTGAAGATTTATTTCACCAAGAGTTTCGCCAAGGTCCTGCTCGGTATCGGCAAAGGAAAAGCGCACTACGACAAACGCGAGGCCCTCAAACGCAAGACCGACGAACGAGAAGTCAAGCGCGCGCTTGCCGATCGCACCAAGCGTCGTATCTGACCATGAAAACCAGGTCGATCGCCATCCTCGCTGTCACTCTCTCCATCGTGAGCTTTGTCATGGGCGTCTTCCTCGACAGGTCCCTGTTCAAGCGGGGTCCAGCGGCCGCGACGAATCCGCCGGCCACGTCGGTCAAGCCTGTTGGTCGCGGGCCAGGAGCGGGCCGCTCATTGCCGGCGTTGCCGCCGAGCGTCAGCGCATCCGAGCGGCAATCCGAATCATCAAGGGCCGGCAAGGCGGATTCTGGTACCGGCAAGGTGACGCTGAACGAGTTTCGCAAATTGATCGCCGCTGGGGTGCACAGTCGGATGGACTGGATGCGATTGACACGGGCTTGTGCTCAACTTGATCCAAACGAGGTCTGGGCCGCACTCGACCTGCTGGATGCCATCCCGGACCGTGGCCTCAAATTTGAGGCCATATCGCAGCTCTTACTGCGGTTGGGCCAAAGCGACCCGGCAGCAGCAGTCAATTACGCCCAGTCGCTGCCCCGGCCAATGGAGCGCGACCAAGCCACCTTGATGGCCCTGCAAGGTTGGCTGGAAAGTGATTTCACCGCGGCCTCCTCCTGGGTGAAGCAATTCCCTCCGGGCCGGCTACGCAACGATGCCATGGCTCAAGTAGCTGACAAACTTGCGGCCACAGACCCGCAGGCCGCGTTCGACATGGTGCTGAAGGCCCCTGCGGGCCCGGCGCGCCAGCAAATGATTTGGCAAGTATTCAGTACTTGGGCCTCTCAAGCACCGGCCCATGCAGCCGCGGCAGCATCACAATTGACCAGTACTCAGGAACGCAATCAGGCTCTCAACAGTGTGGTCTCCCGGTGGGCGCAAGCGGAACCTGACGCCGCGCTGGCTTGGGCGCGCAATCTTCCGACTGGTCCCGTTCGCAATCAAGCCTTGCAGTCCGTGGCAATGAGTTATGCCAACAAAGACCCGGAAGCGGCCGTTGCTTTCGTCACGCAATTGCCTGCCGGCCAGACGCGCGACAACGCCCTCATGGGTGTTGCGTCTATTTGGGCGAACCAGGATCCACCAGCGGCTCTGGCCTGGCTGCAGACGTTACCCGAGGGCCAGATGAAGCGCGACGTAACGCGGTATGTTGTTTCACAGCTTTCCAACCAAGATCCCCAGGCCGCGGCGCGGTTCGCCGAGGATCTGCCGGCCGGCCAGACGCGTAACCAAATCATTCAGCAGCTTGCCGCAACCTGGGCTTTCCAAGACCTCGACAGCGCCGTCAAGTGGATGAAGCAACTACCGGACGATGGCGCCCGGCGCGGCGCAATTCAAAGCATTAGCTACTTGTGGAGTCAGTCCGATCCGGCCGCTGCCATCGCATTTGCCCAGACGCTACCGGCGGGCGACCAGCAAAATAATCTCTTGGGAAATATCGCCAGCCAGTGGGCTGCCAACGATCCCAACCGCGCCCGCGAATGGGCCCTAACGCTACCCCAAGGCGCGGCGCGAACGCGTGTCCTCTCGTCGGTTGTCACCAGGTGGGTGCAGAACGATCCACAGGCAGCGGCGACTTTCGTCAGCCAGCTTGGACCGGGCGACGAGCAAAATGCGTTGGCTAACAGCATGGTTTCGTCGTGGGCGGCTCAAGACCCGGCGGCAGCTGGCGCCTGGGTCACGCAGTTCCCGGAGGGAGCTACGCGCGACAATCTCATTGCACAAGTCGCCGGCCAATGGGTCGCCAACGACGTCGATGACGCCAATCAATGGGTCCAGACGTTGCCGGAAGGGAAGACCCGCGACAACGCGTTGCGCAGCCTTGCTGAGCAGATGTCGTACAGCGATCCCGCCCTGGCCATACGTTGGGTGGACGCGATCCAGGATGAAACGATTTGGAATGCCATCGCGCCGTCCGTCGCGCAGAGCTGGTTGCGCGTGGATGAGCCGGCGGCCAAACAATGGGTCGCGCAATCGCGGTTGCCGGAGGAATTCAAAAAAGGCTTCGCCGCCCAAAAGCCGTAGCTCAGAACAACCGCAGCACCTGCTCGTGACCATCAGCATCGATGGTGACGCGGTTGCGCTCGATCTTCTTCACCGTCGCCCCGTCGATGTAGTAACCCTCGTACGCGACACGACCATTGAGGACGGCGACGAACTTACCGTCGGGGTCCGTCATGATGCCGCTCAACTTGTACTTTGTCTCGTCCGCCGCGACTGCCGCGGGAGCGCTCGGGGATGCGGCGGGCGAAACACGTGCCGGTGCAGAGGCACTTGCGGGGGCTTGCCCGGCTGACTGCGGTCGCGCCGGTTCCGTCGACCTGGCAACGGGAACCGGCGCCACCGCCTGCACGGGGGCAATCTCTTTGGCCTGCCGCAGCACGGTCGCAGCGTTGGTGGCGAGGAAAACAATCGCGATGATCGCGACGATGGCGACACAGCCAATCAGCGCGGGCAGGAGAAAGGAAGGCGTCTTCGGTGGTTCGACCGCTCTCGACGCAGTTTCTTGCGGCGCCGGTTCCTTCTCCAGCGCAGCAACGATTGGCACCGGAGCCGGCGCGTGCGTCGTTGACGTTTGAACCGTATGCGAAGTGGTGGCGACCGGGGGGGGCACGCTCGGCGCCAGCCCGGCCCTGCGCTGTTTCTCGCGTTCCGCCTTCTGGAGGGCCTCGTGAACCAGGCTCATTCGGCGATGACCTCCGCTTCATCCGGCGTCGCCCTCGACGGCACCTTGCATTCGGTGTCGACAATGGCGCGTTTGATGTTGCGCGCGTCGATGACGAACGTCTCGGCGATGAACCCGGCCATGAGCGCCTTGTCGCACAGGACGTTGACGAGCCGCGGGATGCCGCGCGAGTACGAGTAAATGAACGTCAACGCTTCGGGGGCCCATTGGATGCGGCCATCGCCGCCGGCGACGCGCAGCCGGTGGTCGATATATTCGCCGATTTCCTCAGGCGCGAGCGGCGCGATGTGATAGCGCAGGGCGATGCGTTGTTTGAGTTGACGCAGACTCTCGCGGTCGAGCATTTCGGCCAACTCGGGCTGACCGACCAGCACAATCTGGAGCAGTTTTTCCTTCTCCGTTTCGAGGTTCGACAGCAGCCGAATCTGTTCGAGCACGCTCGGCCGCAGGTCCTGGGCTTCGTCGATAATCAATGCCACGTTGTGGTTGGCCGCCAACTCGCGCAGCAGAAACGCGTTGATGGTGTCGTAGAGGTCTTTCTTGGTGGTCTTGGCGGGCTGCAAACGAAACTCGTCAGTGATCGCCCGCAGGACCTGCGAATCGGACAGGCACGGGTTCAGAATCAACGCCGTCTTGGTCTTCGCGTCGAGCGAGTTGAGCAAAGCGCGGCACAACGTGGTCTTGCCCGCGCCGACTTCGCCCGTGATGGCGATGAACCCTTTGCGTTCGCGGATGCCGTACAACAGGACATCGAGCGCGACGCGGTGATGCCGGCTCAGGAACAGGAACTGCGGGTCCGGCGTCATGTTGAAAGGGTACTCGCGCAACCCGTAGAATTCTTTATACATCGCCTAGGTTCCCGATGACGGTGGATGCTAACACGGCTGCGCCGCGTTGACAAGTTGTCTGATACAGTGGTCAGAAGCGGGGTTTGATGGCATTGGCCTTGCTCATCTGCTGTGCCATGGCCGCAGTAGACCAATACTTCCACGCGATGATGGCCCAAGGCGCCTCGGACCTTCACCTCACCACAGGCAATCGTCCCCTGTTTCGCATCGCAGGCATGATGACCCCGGCCAGCCAGGAGATTCTCAAGGCTGACGTGGTCAAGAACCTCATCTATGAAATCATGCCCGAACGCAACCGCATCGAATGGGAACAGGCCCACGATACCGACTTTGCTTATGACGTGCGCGGCGAGGCCCGCGTCCGCTGTAATGTGTTCACCGACCGGAACGGCATCGGGGCGGCGTTTCGTTTGATCCCGGCAAAGATTCTCGGGTTCAAAGAACTTGGCCTGCCCGAAACGATCAAGAAGCTGTGCTTCCTGCAAAAGGGTCTCGTGCTCGTCACGGGACCGACCGGCAGCGGCAAATCGACCACGCTGGCGGCGCTGGTCAATTATATCAACGAACGCCGCTCCGACCACATCATCACCATCGAAGACCCGATCGAGTTCGTCCACCAGAACAAGAAGTGCCTGATCAATCAACGCGAAGTTCACTCGCACACCGAGACCTACAAATGTGCGTTACGAGCGGCTTTGCGGGAAGACCCCGACATCGTGCTCATCGGTGAGATGCGCGACCTCGAGACCGTGCGCATCGCGCTGGAGACCGCGGAAACGGGGCACCTGGTATTTGCCACGCTGCACACCAATACGGCTCACACGACCATCGACCGGTTGATCAACCAATTTCCGGCCGATGAACAGGCACAGGTGCGGTGCAGTCTGGCCGAGACCCTGAAAGGCGTGATCTCGCAAACCCTGTGCCGAAAGAGGACGGGGGGCCGCGCCGTTGCGCTGGAAATCCTGATGGGCAGCTTTGCGCTGAGCGCCAGCATCCGCGAAGGCAAGTTGCAGCAAATTCCCAACTCGATCCAGATGGGCCGCAAAGAGGGCATGTGTTCGCTGAATGATTCGCTGCTGGAGTTGCTGGCGAAGGGCGTGATTGAACCCACCGAGGCTTATCAAACAGCCGTCTCCAAGGATGAGCTCCTCAAACGCATGGCCGGACTGCCGAACTGCCGTTCGCCCAAAGGCGCCCCTTGGACCGAGCCAGAATTGCTGGAGGCAGTCGAACGCGAACTCGACTCCGGCAACGGAAGCGAGCCGCGCGAGTCTTCGGTGCCACCACCGATCGTCAGTGACGGCATCGATTCGTTCGAACCCACGTTCGCGAGCCGCTGACGCAGCGCCAAAATCCGCGCACGGTGGTCAACGCAGGAACAGCCACGACACGAGCGCAAACAACGGGATCAGAATCGGCAGCGCGTACTTGAAGATGTATCCGAGGAAACTTGGGCATTTCACCCCGCGGGATTCGGCGATGCTCTTCACCATGAAGTTCGGCGCGTTGCCGATATAGGTATTGGCGCCGAAGAATACCGCCCCGAGCGACACGGCGACGACATACTCCCACGCTTTTGGGTCGAGCTTGTGCAACCCCAGATCGATGAGTTGCTGCGCGGTGTATTGGGTGATGAGGTTGGGATGCAGCAGCGCCTGGACGTGGACCGGGTTCTCCAACGACATGTGCTGCAATCCGAACGCCGCGGTAAGAAAATTCAAATAGGTTGGGGCATTGTCGAGAACGCTGGACAGGATGCCCGCACCCCAGAAGAATTGGTGGACGGTGCGGATGCCGAGGTCGCCGGCGTGTTTCTCCAACAGATCCAACGCCGGCACCATCGTGGCAAAAATGCCCAGGAACAGAATCCCGACCTCGTAGACCGGAAGGAAGTTGAATTCGTTCTCTTCCAGGGCGCGCTTGTTCGACAGCTTGTACGCGGCGGCGGCCGTCAGTGTCATCAACACGGCCACTGCCACCGTGACCAGGCTCTCGGCGGCTTTCTCCGTTCCCCAGCCCAAGGCCTTGCCCCAAGACTGGATGAGCGGCCAGTGCTCCAGATCCTTCAGCCACTCGGCCTTCTGCAACAACACCAGCGCGATGATCACCATCAACCAGAGGAAATTGTGCGATCCTTCCACCTGAATACGGTCTTCCGTCGGCTTCTTCACCTCGGTTTCGTGTTTCACGAAGTTGCGCCAGTCGAGCAAAAAGAACAGCGCGAGCAAGGCCGCAACGCACACCAACCACGCGCCGAGCACCTGCGGCTTGGTCAGCAGCCAGAAGAACGGCACGCCCTTCAGGTAGCCGAGAAACAATGGCGGATCGCCAATGGGCGTCAATGCGCCGCCGATGTTGCTCACGATGAAAATGAAAAACACCACCTGGTAAGGGGCGACCCGGTAGCGGTTGATGCGCAGAAACGGTCGAACCAACAGCATCGACGCGCCCGCCGTGCCGATGAGATTGGCCAACACGGCGCCCAGCGCGAGGATGCCCGTATTCGCCAACGGGGTCGACCGGCCCGTCATGTTGACGTGAATGCCGCCGGCAATTACATACAGCGACCCGACCAGCGCCATGAACCCCGCGTACTCGACCGCGCTGGTCAACATCCGCGGCCCGTTGTGCAGGAAAGCGAGATAATAAACCACCGTGATCAGGCCCAACCCGATGGCGACCTTGGGATAATGCTTTTCCCAGTGATGCTTGACGACGAACGGCGCCAGGGCAATCGCCAACAACAGAACCACGAACGGCGCGACCATGAAGACCCGGGGCTCAGGCATTCAGTTCCTCCAGCCGCAGTTTCCCATTCCACATCCGCACGTCGAACGCGTGCGGGCCACCGGCGGCGTTCGGACGCGACTCGGCCCGGCCCCCCGCGTTCTCCAGAATCAACACTCCTGCCGCGATGTCCCACAATTTAATGCCGTATTCGATGTACGCGTCGTAGCGACCACACGCCACATACGCCAGATCCAGCGCCGCCGCGCCCATCAATCGCATCTTGCGCACTTTGTGGATCATCTGACGGAAGTCTTGGAGACTGGCGTCGATCGTCTCCGTGCTCTTGAAAAAGCCAATCGCCACAATCGCCTCGGATAGCTCCGCCCGCTCGCTCACGTGAATCGGATGCCCGTGCAACATCGCGGGTTTCCCCGTCTCCGACACGAACAACTCGTCGAGTTCAGGATCCAACACCACCCCCGCAACGGTCTCCCACTGGCCCGATGGCGGCACAGGCGCCCGCACTGAGCCCGGCCGAAGTGTCCCCGCCTGTGAAGATGCCGGGCCGGTGCCCGCCCGCCGCACCTGCGCCGCGATACTCACTGCGTAATGCGGGATACCGTAGAAATAGTTCACCGTCCCGTCCAACGGGTCGACCACCCAGCGCGCGTCCGCGTTGGGATTTCCCGTCACGCCTTCTTCGCCGAGAACGCAGTGGTCGGGATAATCCGCCAGAATCACGCGGGTGATGAGCTGCTGCGACTGCTTGTCGATCTCCAGCTTGATGTCGTGGTGGGTCGCCTCATCGACGTTCAGCGCCGACCCGAAATTTTTGCGCAGCAGTTTCCCGGCTTCCGCCGCCGCTTCAATGGCCGTTTCCAACATGGCGCGGTTGTAGCCGCGACGGCGCAATGGAGCAAGGCAATTTGACCGACAAGCGTCAACCGCGGATTCCGCGGATAACGCAGATACATCCGCGCCATCCGCGTGATCCGCGGTCAGCTCTTCGGCATCCAGCCGTGCTCGTCGAGGAATGCGCGAAGCTTCTTGACGTGTTCCCACATGATAGCTTTCTTCGTCGGGTCACGTAGCAGAAAAGCCGGATGATACAGCACCATGAAATGGATACCGGGATAATCCGGCGCGGTGAAGAGATGCCCGGCCTCCTGTTCCATTGAGAACTCGTCGCCACGACCCTTGACCAAGTATTTCAGCGCGACGGCACCCAGGAGCAGGGTGACCTTCGGTTTCATCAGCTCGATCTGCCGGCGCAAATACGGGAAGCACGCCTCAACTTCGGGCGTGGTCGGCGCGCGGTCGATTTCGGCCTTGCATTTGACGACGTTAACGATGAGCAGGTCGCGGTTGGTGTCGAGCCCGATGCTGGCCATGATCTTGTCGAGCAACTCGCCCGAACGCCCGACGAACGCTTCGCCGCGAATGTCTTCGTTGTCGCCCGGCCGTTCGCTGACGATGAGGATTTTCGAGTTGGGATTGCCGCGGTCGAGCACGATGTGGTTGCGGGCTTTGCCGCGCGGACATTTCTGGCAGTTGTAGGACGTAAGCCGTTGGCGGAACTCCGCGTAGCTCGCTGCCGCCAGCACGTCGTTGTACGCCGAATCAAACAAATCGAACTCGACGGGCATGGAGGGGCTTATAGCACGGCGAGCTTGGGGTTGTCACCCCGAGCTTGCTTGCCCTGAGCCCGTCGAACGGGTCGAGGGGTCTCTCATCGGAAGACGAGAGATTCTTCGCTCCGCTCAGAATGACAGGCCTCCGGAAGCAGCTTTCCGGACAAATCCTACGCCGTCTTCTCGGGGGTCATCTCGCTGGCTTCGGCGACGGTTTGCTCTACCGACTCGCTGACTTCTTCGGCGGCGGCGACGGCGGCTTCCACCTCGGCCTTGATGTGGTCGGGCGCGGGTTGGCCCAGCGTCGGCTCGGGCGCGGTAATCGGCGACGTGTCGGTGATCGGCGCGATGGTTTGCTCTTTCTGACTGAGCAAGTCGTTCGTAAGCGGTTCTTCGTGTGGCATCGGCCCGAAGACCGCCTTGTCCGCCGTAGGCCCGAGAGTGTTCGGGGCGGAGGCGGACCCATCGATGCGTTCTTCCTGTTCTTCGCGCGCTTTTTCGAGTTGTCGGCGTTCCGTCTCCTCGCGCGGACTGAACTTGACGCTGACGACCTTCGACACACCGTGCTCTTCCATGGTGATGCCGTAGAGGGCGTCGGCCATGCCGATGGTGCGTTTGTTGTGGGTGATGATGACGAATTGGCTTTGGGTGATGAACCGCTGCAGGATCCGGACGAACCGGTTGATATTGGATTCGTCCAGCGGCGCATCCAACTCATCGAGCACGCAGAACGGCGACGGTTTGACCATGTAGATGGCGAACAGCAGCGCCGTGGCGGTCAGGGCTTTCTCGCCGCCGCTGAGCAGGGTGATGCTCTGCAGTTGTTTCCCCGGCGGTTTGGCGACGATCTCGATCCCGCTTTCGAGTGGATCGTTCTCGTCGAGCAGGATCAGGTTGGCCTTGCCGCCGCCGAACAACTCGGCAAACATCGACTGGAAATTCTCGCGCACCTTCTCGAAGGTCTCGCTGAACAATTGCTTCGTCGTCGCGTTGATCTTCGCGATGACGTGCAGAAGCTGATCCTTCGCTTTGACCAGATCCTCGTGCTGTTGCGACAGGAACTTGAAGCGCTGCTCGAGTTCATCGTACTCGTGGATGGCCTCGACGTTGACCGGGCCCATCGCGTCGAGCCGCGACTGCATCTCGGCGACCTGCTGTTCGATGGCGTCCCAATCGGTCGGCAACGGGACCTGCTCGCGCACCGCGGGGCCGCGGTCGGCCACCGTGATCGTCATCACGTCGGCCCGCACGTCCTCGACGTTGACCTGATACTTCTGCCAGACGCGGTCCTTGAGGTTCTGGCTTTCCATTCGTTTCTGAGCGAGCTGCAAATCGAGCGCGGACTTTTGTTCCTGCGCTTCGCTGGCCTGTTTGCGCAGCGCTCGCAACTCCTGCTCGGCGTGCTCGATACCGGTGGCCACTTCGGCGCGTTGATGCTGCAAACCGCCCAGCCGTTGCTGCGATTGCTCGCGCACGGTCGCCAACTCGCCGATCCGTTGTTCCGATTCCACGATCTCAGCCCGGAGCTGCTCGATCTTTGCCGACTGACTGGTGGCCTCGGTCGCGCAGGTCTGGATGCGTTCGCGCAGGTCGCGCACGCGGGCGGCGATTGGTCCGCGTTGCGCCTCGATGGCCTTGCGTTTGTGCTCGATGCCGCCGACGCTGACGCGCAACTCCGTGAGCTGCTGCGTCATCTGTTCCCGCCGCGCGTGCAGTTCGTCTACGGCCCGCTGGGCCGCGCCGATCTGTTGCTGCAACTGCGCGGCCCGGGTCTCAGCGTCGCGCAACGCGGCGAGGATCTCAGCACGCCGGTGTGTCTCCTCGGTGTTCTGCTGCTCGATCCCCCGCAATTCGAAGATGACCGTATGCACCTTGCTGTCGAGATCGCGGTCCTCAGTCGCCAGCGTGTTCAACTCGCCTTCTTTCGCGGCCAGGGCCAGTTCTTTCGCATGGAGATCGTCGCGCAACGCGGCGAGTTCGCGGTCGAGCGTCGCCTGTTTTTGCTCCAACTGCTCCTTCGCGGTGGCGTGATCCTCGGCCTCACGTTCCAGCCGCGCAACTTCTTCCGCGAGCGTGCCGATCTCGCGCATGTCGCTCGTCGAAACCGCGCTGAGGATGCCGTGTTCGTCCACGAATTCCCCGCGCCGCGTGGCTACGGGAAGTTGCGGATGGGTTGCCCGAAGCGCCAGCGCGGCGTCCAGATCGTCGACAATGACCACGTTGACCAGGAGCGAGCGCACGAGCGGCTCGAACCGCGCGTCCCGGATTTTGACGACATCCGAGGCGGACTGCGCTTCGGCTGGACGGGCGACGGGTGCTGGGTGATGGGCCGCCAGATTCGCGGCGGCGACGGACAAGCTTTTCAGTCCGCCTGTGCCGAACCCCGTTTCGGGGCTGGCGAGCAACGCACGGGCGGAATCCAAGTCATCAGCGAGAACCGTGTGCAGTCGGTGACTGAGCGCGGCGGCGATGGCGCTGCCGTATTCCGGTTTGACCTCCAGAATGCTTCCAAGCGTGGCGGAACCCTCCGCGGTTCCGAAAAACTGCCGCAACACTTCCAGCCGCGACCGTTTCCGCGATCCATCAGTTACGGAGGTATGATGGCGTTCCGTGGCGGTCAGGAGGTCGCGCGCACAGGCGGCGAGTTCCGACTGCCGTCTCTCCAGTGCGGCGCGGAGTGATTTGACGGCGCCGCGCAACTCGGTCAACCCATTGTTGTAGGTATCGACCCGCTGCTGGAGCGCGTGTCGTTGTTCCTCGATCTGCGACCGCTCGGTCGAGAGGCGTTCGGCGCGGATGACGTCGTATTTCTTTTTCTGGTCGAGTGCGGCGACTTCGTTGCGGTGGCGGGTCGCGTCGCTCTCCAAATCAATCAGCGCCGACTTCGCGTCGTTGGCCGCGGCGGTCTTTTTCGAGAGGTCGGCATCGAGCGTGGCCAGGGCATTTTGCTGGCCGCGGAGTTTCGCCTGTTCGGCGGCAAGGACGGAGTCGATCTCTGCGAACTCGGCGTTGAGACGGGTCAGCTCTTGTTCCTGGATGTGGATCTTCTCTTCCGACGCGGCGGTCTCGCGGTGGTGGTTGGCGATGAGCTGCTCGAACTCGGCGATGCGCTCGGTATTGGAGCCGATGCGCTGCTGGTGGCGGTCGGCCTCGCTCTTGAGGTCGTGGTCGCGGTTGACGGCCTCGTTGATGGCGCGGTCGATCTCACTGAGGGAACGACGGAGATCAGTGACCTGTGACTCGTGACCGGTGATCTGCGCGGCGAACTCGTCGGACCGGGTGGCAAACCCGGCAATTTGTGATTCCAGATTTGAGATTTCAGAGTGGAGCAGGTCGAACTTGTGACGGGCCAACCGCGTGTCGAGCGCCTTGAGTTGGTCGAAGAGTTCCTTGTAGCGGCGTGCCTTGCCGGCTTGACGCTGCAGCGAGATGATCTGGCGTTTGACCTCCTTGATGATGTCGGTGATCCGGACGAGGTTGGCTTCGGTGTATTCCAGCTTGCGCAGGGCTTCCTTCTTTTGGTGCTTGTACTTGTTGATGCCGGCGGCTTCCTCGAAGATCATGCGGCGGTCTTCGGGATGGGCGCTGAGAATCTGGTCGATCTGTCCTTGGGCCATCAGCGAATAACTCGACCGCCCAATGCCCGTGTCCATGAACAGGCTCTGGATGTCGCGGAGACGGCAGGGAGTCTTGTTGATGAAGTATTCGCCGTTGCCGTCGCGGTGGACGCGGCGTGTGATGGTGACCTCGCTGAAATCGAGGTTGACGCCGGGCAACGACAGCAAGGTCGGGTCAACCTCGGCGAAGGTCATATGGACCTCGGCGAGATTGATGGGCCGGCGGCCGTCCGTACCGCTGAAAATGACATCGGCCATCTCGCTGCCGCGCAACATCTTAGCGGATTGTTCGCCCAGCACCCAGCGAATGGCGTCGGCGATGTTGGATTTACCGCAGCCGTTCGGGCCGACAATGGCGGTCACGCCCGGCAAGAACTCAAGCGTCGTCTTCTCAGCAAACGACTTAAAGCCAATGAGCTGAAGGCTCTTCAGGTACATAAGGGTCCCCACCCCTTTCTTTGGCGGCAACAATAGCGGTCTTATTCACGAACGCAAGCAAAAACCAAGGGGTTACGGCCACAAATCCACGGTGAACAACTTGAGAATAACCCACCGGGAGCAGGTGGGGCGGTCCGTCTCCGTCTCACGGCTCACTTCGGCGTCACGTAGCCATTGCCTTCGTCGAAATAAATCGCGTGGGCGAACGAGGTCGTCCGCAGGTACTGATGCCAAACGACCTCGCCCAGTTCGCAGCTGGCTTCGAGCGTCTGCAGTTCGACCGCGGGAAAAGTTGCGGTGCCGGCGACCAGCGCTTCGGCGAGCACGCGTCCGTCGAGTGGTTGGGGAGGCTCGATGCCGAGGATGTGCAGGATGGTGGGCACGAGATCGGCGTTGCCCGAGGGCAATTGGTCGACCATTCCGCGGCGGAAATCGGGGCCGGCCGCCACGAGGGTCGCCCGCATGTCGAACGGGCTGAGGCTGGCGTGAGCGCCTTGGCCGGGATCGCGGGCGTTGCCTTCATTGACGATGAGACCGGGCATGCCCGTGGCGCTCTTGCCGGGCCACCATCGCAGCGCGACGACGATGTCGGGCGCGGTTGGCGTGTTGATGCGGACTTGATCGAGCGTGAAAGTGCCGGTCATCGACTCACGCGTGAAAACCACGCCGGTCCAATCCTGTTTCTGGAGGAACCGAACGAGTTGCTGCGTCCGTGATTTCTCTTTCCCCGTGACGTACAGCAACACCGAACCCCCGTTGCCGACGACCAGGACGTCGCCGGCGGCAGCCGGTTCTTTGACTTCGCGAACGGCACTGAACCCGGCCTTTTTCAGTTCGGCGGCGACGTCGACGGCGCGCGTGATGGTCGAGAACCCGTGGTCAGAAACGACAAATACGTCGGTCTGGTTGCGGACGCCGCGCTTGTCGAGTTCCCGCAGCACGCGGGCGAGATTGGCGTCTGCACCCTTGAGCGCCTGGAGTGAGGCCGGCGAGCCGGGGCCGGTGATGTGCTGCGCCAGGTCCGGCTCACTCAGCCAAAGCAGCGAATAGGCGGGGACGCCGTCCTTCCATCGTGACCCGATGAGTGCCTGCGTCGTGGCGGCATCCAAATCGGTGTTCGGCGTCTGGGGGTGCTCGTCATTCGGTTGAGTAATCTGCTCGCGATGGAGCCGGTCATAGAGGACAGCGATGGGTTTCGTGCCCGCGATCACCACCTTGCGTCCCGCCCCTCGCAGAGTTTCGGGGAGTGTCGGCAGGAGCAAATAGTGTCCACCGCTGACTTCGTCTCCTTTCGTGATGGTCGCCGGAGACCCGGTTTCGATGGGCTTGTGCGGGTCGATCGCCGGACGGTACTCGCGATTGCCAAGGATGCCCGTGCGATTGGGATAGGCGCCCGTGGCCATGGTCGCCCCGTTGACCTCCGTTGAACTGAGATAGGCCGCGTGATGGTTCTGGAAAAACACGCCGTCGCGGGCCAACTGGTAAAGGGTCGGCGTGCTCGACTCGCTGACCGAATCGGGCCGCAAACCGTCCCAGACCACGACCACGACGTGTTCGGCCCTGGTGGTAGCGGCTGGCGCAGCGTGGAGGCTGGCGACATGACTCGCGAGAACGGAGAGCGAAACCAGCAGCAGGGACAGGGGGCGCATGATTGTCTGTTTAGTTGATGGTTTCGCCAACTCGGTACCGTAACGTCCGCGTTTTCATCCAACGCACGGCCAGCAGATCCGCCGACGTTTTGAATACGCGGTTCCAAATCCCGTAGTGCGACCGGCCCATCCGACGCAGATTGTGGCGCACCGGGATTTCGCTGACGCGATACCCGTCCAGTTTGATCAGCGTCGGCAAGAAACGGTGGGCGCCCCGGAAAAACTTCACGTGGGCGACGCACTCCCGGCGAAACGCGCGGAAACAACACCCGGCGTCGCTGATCGTTTCGCCCGAGACCTTGTTCCGGATCGAGTTGGCGATTTGCGACGATGCTCGCCGCAACCAGTGGTCGCCTTGAACGCGCGCGGCGACGCGGCTCCCACACACGCAGTCGGCGTCCTTCAATGCTTCCAGCAGCCGGGGAATCTCCGACGGCGGGTTTTGCAGATCCGCGTCCAGAGTCACGAGAATCTGGCCGCGCGCCGCCTGGATGCCGGCCCACAGGGCCGCGGACTGGCCGCAATTGACCGCGAACCGCAACGACCGCACCCGCTGGTCGGCGCGTCCCAGTTCTTGCAGCACCGGCCAGCTTTGGTCGCGACTGCCGTCGTCAACCAGCACGATCTCGTAAGTCGATCCCAACGGATTGAGCGCGCCGCGAACCGCCTCGACGAGCGGACGCAGGTTCTCCCGTTCGTTATGGCAGGGGGCAATCACGCTGATTTCGGGTCGGGCCGTCATGATGATGTCGGTTGATTGGAGAATAGCACCCATCGACCGGCTCGTTCCAGCAGATACAATTTCTGGCCCCAGGTCGCCCGCAATTGATCGACCTGGCGAATTGCCGTGACGCCGAACACGCGTCGCGGACCCGCAAACAATTGCCGGAACTGCGATTCCTTCAGCGCAACCGACTCCGCCGGGGGACCGCCACGGAAGTCGACTACGAGTTCCTGTTCCCGATTCTTGTCCGGAGCGTGGAAGGGGCAGAGCCGAACCGGTCGCTCCAAATAATACGGCAGTCCGCACAGGGTCGCGTTGTAAAGAACCACCGGTGACTTGTTCCCAGGGTCCTCACGGCGAACACATTCGCCGAAGAATTTCGCGGTCGTTTGCGCTCCCAGCGACCGTTCCACCGGGCGGGTGACCATCACGCAGGCCAGCAGAACTGCCAGTGCGGTCATCGCGAACGCGATGGCGGCCGTTGCACAGCGGCCCCTGGCGAGCAACACGGCACAGGTGACGCCGCCCACGACCGTGACTCCCAGCAGTCCTCCAGCCGCCCGCCATGGCAGCTGGCACTCCGCGTGCCCAATGGTGGCGGCCAACACCACGACGGCAAGCTGGCTGACGATCAACGCCAGGCCGTACCGCCGGGTCCCGGCAGCGGCGTGACCATCGTCGTGATCTTTCGCTCGTGCAATCACCGACCCCAGCAACATCGCCAAGGGCGCATAAAGCGGCAGAACGTAAGTCGGCAGCTTCGAATTACTGAGGGTGAAGAGTACCAGTCCCAATCCGGCCCAACCCATGCAGAGGCGGACAAAGTCTCGTTGGATGAGCGTTCCCTCTCGCCACCGCCGCAACGTGAGCAGCAGTGGGGTCCAAGGCCACATTCCAGCCATCATCACGGGCAGGAAATACCACCACTCCTTGTTGCGCCCCAGTCTGCCTGTCGCGACGCGTTCGAAAACCTCGCGCACGATGAAGTAGTGCCAGAGCCTCGGCTCGCGCCACGCCAGAGTGACGAACCAGGGTGCGGCGATCAGCAGAAAAACCACGGCGCCGCGTCCCCACCTCATTTGCCGGAGCCGGAGCCGGGGGTTGCGCCAGCGCACGGCCAGTAGAGCGAACAGGGGCAACACCACGCCGACCGGTCCTTTGGTCACCATGGCCAAGCCGAGCCAGACGTAGAGCCAGCCGAGGCGGCTCCACCGTCGATCAGTCGATGTATACCAGTTCCAGAAGCTCCACACGCTCCAGGTCACGAAGCACGTTAGAATCATGTCGGTCGTGATCAACCGGGCCGCAACGAAAAACTCGAGGCTGGTCAGCAACACCAGCACGGCCCAGAGCGCTGCGCGTTCACCCCAGGCGTTACGCGCCAGCAGATACACCGCCAGCAGCGTTCCCAGCGCTGCCAGCGCCGCTGGCAGGCGTGCGGCGAATTCATTCACGCCGAAGAGTTTCAAGCTCGCCGCGACCGCCCAATAGGTGACGGGTGGTTTGGACAAGTGCTCGAGGCCGTCCCACCGGGGCACCAGCCAGTCGCCGCTCACGGCCATCTCGCGTCCCACCTCCGCGTACCGTCCTTCGTCCGGCTCGTTCAGCCCGCGCGCGCCCAGTTGAAAGAGGACCGCCAACAGTGCCAGCCCGAAAACGACCCAGCGCCAAAGCGCCCGAACCGGATTTCGCTCGATCGGTTTTATTTCGTTGATCGTCGGCTTGGCCATGGCGCGCGGAATTGTAGCGGGGATTCTTGCGGCTGCAATCGCGAAGCACTAGCGGAATAAGACTGAAAAGCGAACGGCCGAGACACCCGCTCTACGTTCTCGTGTTCTGCAATTCGTGATGCAGGATGCTGAGCGCATAGAGCGCGGCGGTCTCGGCCCGCAGCACGAGCGGTCCCAGCGACAACGGCACACAGCCCACGGATTTCGCCAGTGACAATTCGGCGGGAGTAAAATCGCCTTCGGGGCCGATGAGGAGGAGGACGGACGAAGAAATGGAGTGTTCCGCCTCCGTCGAACTTCGGCGCGACCCGTGGAGTGCCGGCCCCGCTCCGAGCGGGGTAAAAGCGGTGGAAAGGATTTGTTTCAGCGGCTGCGCGTCGGGTTGAAGTGAAGCGATCAGCTTGAGGTCGAACTGGCCCTCACGCAGCCGCTCTCCTCGCGGGCGTGGCGCGGTCTTGCCAAGGTTGCCCATAAACTCCCGGGCTTTCTGCGGCGGCTGAATGTCCGGCAACCAGTTGTTGCCGCATTGTTTGCAGGCATCGAGCGCAATCTCGCGCCACCGCTCGATCCTCTTCGAATCGCCGTCCAGTTGCACGAGCGTCCGCTCGGACAGCAACGGCACAATCGATGCCACGCCCAACTCGGTCGCTTTCTGCACAATCAAATCCATGCTCTTTTTCGGGATCGCCTGGGCGAGGGTGATGTGGCACGGGAGAAATGGAGCGTTGGAGTGGTGGAGTACTGCAAGACGGACGGAATCCTTGGTGATGTCGGCGATTTGAGCCTGCGCCTCATGGCCGCGTCCGTCGAACACGTTCACCGTGTCGCCAGCCTTCAGCCGCAGCACGTGAATTGCGTGATGCGCTTCGTCGGCAGCGAGCACGGGCTGCTGAAGGTTTGGGAGAAAGAAACGATGCATAGGCGAATGAAATCCTTGAAAGCGGAAGCCGCCGCGTTCCAAATCACCGGCCCCCAAAAAACCGCTTGGCCTTTTCCAAGAACGACTTCGTTTGTGGATAGGCTTCGTCGTTGGCCAGCGCGGCGAACTCCTCCAGTTTCTCACGCAGTTGGCGCGAGAGACGCGAGGGGACTTCGACCAGGACGCGGACGTGCTGGTCGCCGTGGCCGTGGCCGTGGACATTGGGCATGCCTTTGCCGCGGAGACGGAAGGTCGTACCGCTTTGTGTTCCGCTGGGAATTTTCAGTTTGGCCGGGCCACTGAGCGTCGGCACTTCGATTTCGCCGCCGAGCGCCGCGGTGGAGAAACTGATCGGCACTTCGCAGAGCAGATCGTCCCCGTGACGGTCGAATAATTCGTGCGGGCGGACGTGGACGACGACGTAGAGATCGCCGGACGGACCGCCGCGGATTCCCGCCTCGCCGTTGCCCGAGCTGCGCAACCGTGAGCCGTCTTCGATACCGGCGGGAATGCGGACTTTGAGTTTGGAACGGTGCTGAACGCGGCCTTCGCCGCCGCAGTGTTTGCACGGGTTGGTTAGAATCTGGCCCGTGCCATTGCAGCGCGGGCAGGTGGAGGCGACGGTGAAAAAGCCGCGCGAATGGGCGACCTGACCCTGACCGTGGCACGTGGGACAGGTCTCGGCCTTGGCGCCTGAGGCCGCGCCACGGCCGTTGCACTCGGGACAGGTGTCAAGCTTGGTGAAGGTGATCTCGCGTTCGACGCCGCGGGCCGCGTCTTCGAGGTCGATCTCCAAATCGTAGCGCAGATCATTGCCCCGTTGCGCGCCGCCGTGTGAACGTCGCCCCGCGCCACCGAATGCCTGCTCGAAGAAATCGTCGAAGATCCCCCCACCGGCGCCGCCGAACACCTCGCGAAAGATTTCAAACGGATCGTGGAATCCGCCGCCGGCGAACGGTCCGCCCGCACCGGCACCGGCGCCGCCGGGTGCAAATGCCGCATGGCCGAAACGGTCGTAGGCCGCGCGTTTCTGCGGGTCGCTGAGCGCCTCGTAGGCCTCGCCGAGTTCCTTGAATTTCTCCTCGGCCTCCTTGCTGCCGGGGTTCTTGTCGGGATGATATTTCAGCGCGAGCTTGCGGTAGGCCTTCTTGATTTCGTCTTCCGAAGCCTGCCGCGAAACGCCGAGCACCTCGTAATAATCGCGTTTGGTCATTCGGATTCACCGGCAGGGACGCCTGTGCCCCCAGAATTCTTTCTGCCTGCGTCGCTGGAACCCTTTTGCGCAGGGCCCTTGCTGACGACGACCCGGGCGGGGCGGAGCAGGCGGTCGGCAAGCTTGTAGCCGCGCTGAAGTTGCTCGATCACGTGGCCTTCCGGGTGTTCGGCGGATTCGACATGGCCGACTGCTTCGTGGATATTGGGGTCGAACGGGTGGCCGGCGTGGGCGGCAACTTCCTTGAGGCCGAATTCTTCCAAGGTGCGACGGAATTGTGATTGAATTTGCTGGAGCCCATCGAGAATGGCGTCGCTGCTGGTTTCGTGTTCCTGGACGGCGGCGAGGGCGCGTTCGAGGTTGTCGAGCACGGGCAGCAGCGCCGCGACAACGCGCTCGGAAGTGAACCGGGCCAGGTCCTCCTTCTCGCGGGCGACGCGTTTGCGGTAGTTGTCGAGTTCGGCTGCGGCGCGCAGGAATTTGTCCCAGTTCTCGTCGGCTTTGGCCGCGGCGGTTTTCAGTTGATCGAGTTCCGTCGGCGAAATGGACGCGGGACCGGGTTGCCCGGCCGGGCTGGGGGTCGGCGTAACTTCGGCCTGATCCGTCGGGGCCGTCCGTTCTGCCGCGGGCGGAATGGCGGTCGCGGGTGGGACGGACGCAGGTTTTGAGTGTTTACTTTTCACAGTCATACGGAACTTGCAGAGCTACAATGGGGGAGACCTAGGGTTTTTTCAAGTATTTGACCATCCGCAGGGTGTTGCCGGTCTGGTCGTTGGAACTGTACTGCACTTCGTCCATAAACCGGCGGATGATGGCGATGCCGTAGCCCGTGGCATTCATTTCGCGCAGGCGATGGTCAATCTCGGTGGGTCGGTAGCTGGCAAAGTCGAACCGCTGGCCGTGGTCGTTGATCTCGATGACCAGACGGTCGTTCTCGGAGCGGACTTGGAGCCGGATTTGCGGATCGCGATGGCGCCAACACCATTCCTCGCCGGGCGCGTAGGCGTGCTTGACAACATTCGTGCAGGCCTCGCCGACGGCGATTTCTATCTTGGCGATTTCTTGGTCGTCGAACCCGACCGTGCGGGCGAGGTCGGCAACAATCGCGCGAATCGGAGCGAGGTAACTCTCATGGCCGGGCGTCTCGAGAACAAATCCGTCGGGCAACTCCTTCCGTCGAATTTGTTTGGGTGTTCCCATACCGTGTGAAGGAACGCGGGTTAGTTCGTTTGAAAGCTGGCGAGGGCGGCTTCCTCGCTGTCGAAGACCTGGAGGACCTTCGTGAAGCCCAGCAATTCGATGACCTTGTAGATGCGTTCGGGGAGATTGAGCAATCGGAGGTCGCCATTGTGCTCGCGGGCCTGCTTGGCGAGGGCGATGAGCGCCCCCAGTCCCGCGCTGCCGATGTATTCGAGATTGCGGCAGTCAAGGATCATAAGATACTGGCCCAACCGGAAGAAGGCGTTGAGTTGTGCTTCCAACCGCGGGAATGAATACATGTCCAACGAGCCGTTCAGCCGAATGATCTGCACCGGACCACGCGATTCCTTTTCGATCTGGAAGTCTTTCATGTTCGGCACGCCTTCCGTCGTGCGGGCTTGATGTGCTTGTTGGTTTGGCTGGGCGCGTCTGCCGTGCCTATTCTTTGTCCCTCCCACGGGCCCGACGTCGGTCGATCGCCTCACGCAGCGATCTGGTTAATTCTCTGAACTGCAACGCGTTGCGTTTGTCGGCACGAACCAGGTTGTTGTGCGCTTCGAGTATCAGGTTGGCAGCCTCCTCCTTGGTGAGGGGGTGCGTCAGCTGCGTGACGTCGGCGTCGGCGAGCGGACAGAAGTCGGCGCCTTCGGGAACCGTCTGCCGGCCGGTTTGGATGTCGAACAGTCGATCCAATCCGAGCGTCCGGAGTGACTCCATCTGGCGACCGCCGATGTTGATCACCCGCAGAGCGGAGGGGCATCCGATTTCGCGCAACCGCAGGCCGATGCCTGCCAGTACGCCCAAGAAGGTGCTGTCCATGCCCTGGCACTGCTCGAGATCGACGACGAACTCCTTTTCTCCCTGTTCGATCATTTCCCCAGCGAACTGCTGTAACGGCTGGCTGTTCTGGAACGTACCCCGTCCCACAACACGGACATAAATCCGATCATCCTGGCGGCTTACGGAAATGCCTTTGGGAGTATCAGCCACGATGCGCTCTCCCCTGATCCGACGGCACGATACTACACGGAGGGACACGGAAACGGAAGCCGGATTATCAGCGTGGTGGTAGCAGTGCTATGGCACCAGGCGTATGCGGTAAAACCGGGTGGGAGCGTTGGTGGCGCCATTGTCATCGACATAGTTGGTCGTCACATCGCCGGTGCCCGAAATGAGGAGGGGACCACTCAGGTCGGTGAAATTGGTGGCGTAGTCGCCAACTCCATCGCCCGGCGTCACCTGTACGACGTTGGTCCGTCCGCCCGCCGTCATCCAGGTGACAATCACGTTATTGCCCTGACGCACTGCGGAGATGATCCGCAGTGCCGACGCGCTGTTGGTCGGATCCGTGCCCGCCAAGAACTCGTTGGTATTGCTCAGGCCATCGCCATCAGCGTCGGCGTCGCCTGCGGCTTGCGGACAAATTGCCAGGTTGGTGCAACCGAAATACTGGAGTTGCCAGGCGGTGAACGGATCGAGCGTCGGCGCGCCATTGTGGACGACCAGATTGACTTGACCGGCCGTCCCGATATCGATGGTGTACGACTTGGTCACATCCGGAGTGCTGCCCATCGCCAAGATGCTTGGGGTGCCGTTCGTGGCCAATGCGCCGCCATACGTGAAGAGTGTGTACGTGCCGTTCGTGAGCCCTCCCGAGTCGGTGACGTCGAGCGTCCCATCCACAGTGAGATTCCCGCTCACGGCGGTCAGGTCGCTAGTGGTGCCCAGGGCGTAACGCAGGATGGCGCCTCCGCTCAGCACCAGACTGTTGCTGACCGTCAAGGTGCCGGGACGGCCGCCGGGCAACAACGTTCCATTCACGATTACCGGGCCGCTGATGACGCCGTCCCCGCCCAACGTTGCGCCGCTGGCCACGGTGACGGTCCCAGTACCCGTGCCGCTGCCGGTCAGGTTGTTGACCACCAAGGTGCCGTTGCTCACCGTGGTGCCGCCCCCGTAACTGTTGGCACCGGAGATTGTGAAGATGCCGCCGCCGATCTTGGTCAAGGCCGCCAGATGCGGCGTGCTGGTATTGGTACCGTTGGTAATGGTACCGGCAAAGGTCGTGTTGGAATCCAAGCCGCCGATCACATATGTGTCCGTCCCCGGACCAGCCTGATCGCTTCCCAGTAGTTTCGAGCCGGGTCCGCCCGACAGTGCGCCGAGGTAAACCGTGATGCTGGTGCTCGAGTGGTTGTTGATGTTTCCCGACGAACCGGCGTCGAATGCCGCATGAACACCCCCCCAAGTGTTCGCGCCCTGGTTGAAGCGGAGCGTGCCGCTGTTGGTGATGGCCAGTGTGCCCGTGAAGCCCGAGGCGTCGCCTTGCAGCGAGAGGAGGGTGGTTCCCGGTAAACTCACCGTCAGCGTGCCGGGGCCGGCCAGCAGACCGCCCAGCGAATTGGTGCCGTTGGTGAATGAGAGCGTGCTGGCGTCCACGACGGTGAAATCGTTCAACGAATTCACTGTGCCCTGTTTGAAGGCGAGCGTGCTGCCGCCCAACGTGATGGGACTGTTGCCGAGCATGTTCGTATCCGTAATGGTGGCCGTCGCGTTGAAGAACGCCATGGGATTGTTGGTTCCCGGCTTGGCCAATCCACCCAGCAATACGACATTCGTGCTGAGGGTGCTGTTCGTAACCGTGACGTCGGCATTGAAGAGGGTGAGATTGTTGCTGCTGCTGGGCGCCGAGATCCGTGAGTCGATGAATTGGATGTCCCGTGCGTTATAAACATCGAAGGTTGCGGGACCCGCTACGGTCACGGCCGACAGCGTGACATTGGAAATGAGCGCCTCTTTGCGTCCCCAAATGATGCCTTGAATGCCGCTGTTGGCCACGGACGCGGTTACATTGCTGATGATGATGTTGCGCCAGACCGGAATGTTGGTCTTGCCAACTGATTCTCCCGCCGCGGTGGCTGGCGTAATGCCGGTGGGCGTTCCCATCTCATTGTAATAGCTGTAGATGACGATCGCGCCTTTCGTGATATTCGTCATCGTGAGATTGGAATAGGTGAGATTCTGGACCACGCCCCCGCGGCCGTTGGTGCTACCGGTGACGTTGGTGTTGTTATCGGACTTCATGCGAATACCGTAGTCGGTGCCACTGAACGTGCAGGCGGTGACGGTCAAGTTCGACAGCCCGCCGGCGGTATTGCTGCCAATCGATACGCCGTGGCCCGCGCCGAAAATGCAATTGCTGACCAACGTGTCACAGGAGAGGGTCCCGACCGTGGGGCTGAACGCAATGTTATCGTCTCCGTCACTGATCGAGCAGTTTTGCACCAGGCAGTTGGTTCCCACGAGATCAATCCCGTCGGTGTTGAGCGAACTCGGCGACGTGTCGATAAACAGTCCCTGGATGGTGATGTTGCCCCCGGTATTCTTGAACCCGATGTGCATTTTCGGCGGGTTTTTCAAGTGCAAGTTCTGGATCAACACCCTCTCGCAGGCGTCCACCCTGATCATAAGAGGCCGGGCGGAGGTGGCGCGTCCGTCCCACCACCCCGGGCTGCCCGACGTGGCCGAGCCGTCGATCGTTCCCGAACCGCTGATTTCCACGTCGTGATGGTTCGTCGCTGTGATGAAATCGGGAATGGTCGGGCTTGTGGGATAACTACTGAATGGGAGCATCTTGAGTGTGGCACCGGTGTCGATCTGGAAATTGATGCCGTTGGTCAGGGTGACCGGGCCACACAGGTATGTGCTCATGGCGCCATTGGCCGGTATCAGGACGGTCCCGCCGCCGTGCGCGCCCGCGTCGTTGATGGCGCTTTGGATGGCAACGGCGTTGTCCGTCGTTCCGTTCCCCACTGCGCCATAGATTGAGTTGGTGACCGCGAAAGTTTGGTTGCTGATGATCGGCAAATCCGGATTGGCCTGCGTCGTCCCGGCCCAAGCGGACAAGAACAGCGCGGCACAACCGAGCGGCACACGCCACCCGGCGGCGCAGGGCCGTTTCGGGGTTCGGTGAATCATACCTCGACGTGGAAGAACCATTCTGGCTGCCATGGTAGGGACTTCGTGCACTGGATTGAGCGTAACCCGTCTGCCGTTTGCGGTGCCAGCCCCTACGGGACAAGCCGGATGCGGTAGTAACGCGACGGCGCGTTGGTTGCGCCGCTCACTTCGACATAGTTGTTCGTCGCGTCTCCGCTGCCGGGGATGATGATGTACGGTGCGATGGTGATATCCGCGAAGTTGTTGGTGTAGCCGCCATTCGCGTCGCCACTGGTCGCCTGCACTGCGTTGGTTCGCCCGCCGGCGGTCGTCCACGTGATCGCCACATCGGTGCCCTGACGCGACACGGATACGATCCGCAGCACCGACATGCGATTGGTGGGGTCGGTACCGCAGAGAAACTCGGCCATATTGTTTTGGCCATCGCCGTCGGGATCCGCATTGGGATCGGCATCCGGATTGTCGGTAGAGGTGAAATACTGCACCTGCCATTGTTGGAAGGGCGTCAACGGCGGCACGGCCCCGGGCGACACCAAAACGCTGACGGTCCCGGTCAAGGTCCCCGGGTACCCGCTGGCGGTGAACAAAAAGCTCGCCAAGCCGGAGAAGCCCGGGGTGGGCGCAAACTTCGCGGTGTGGCCGTCCCCGAGCAGGGTGACGGTGCCGTTGGTGGGGCTGGAGACCCCGCAGCTTGCGTTTTCCAAGCCGGCGGAGTACTGCAGCAAATCCACATTCACGCAGCAATTTGTGACGCGGGCGTGCGGAGCGGCCAGCCAGTTGAGGTAGCCTTCCAAGCGCGTGTAGCCATCCGGAGTCAGGTTGTTCCGGTCGGCCGCATTATTCATATCCGAGCCGAGCGCCGCTTCCCAAAAATCGGGCATGCCGTCCTGGTCGGTGTCCAAGGGCGCGGGCAGGGAGTTCAGTGTCGGCCAGCCGCCCACTTCGGTTTGCGAATTGATGATGGCGCCAGTCTGGTTGGCAACGTTGCTGACGATGCGGGCGTCGACGGCGTCGCGGGCCACCGAAGCGCCCGCGAATGAGAGGACGCGTACATAGGCCGAGGTCGCGCCCTCGGTGCTGACCTGAGGAAAGGCGAACCGGTTGGAATTCGCCGTGTAGGTCCCCTGAAAGGCGGCCCAACCGCGATCGACCCCGTCGAGGAGGCCATTCCTATTCGTATCCATCAGGTTGTTGGACTGGTAGATCTGACAATAGGAAGGGTCGGTCACACTCGAACTGAACGCGCGGCTTATTTTGGTACCGAAGTCCGTGTTCGTGCCGCCGATCAGGTAGTTCTGGACGTAATTGAGATACTGGACCTGGGCACCATCGTCGGCATTGTAGCCCGCTTGGTTCGACCAGTTGTAGAGTACGTTGTTCACCCAATCGAGATGAATGCTGTCACCCAGGCGCGGGTTGCGGCTCCAGCAGTGGGCGTACAGGTTGTGGTGAAAACTCAGCCCACCACTGCCATAACGCAAGAGCGAACCATAGCCGTGATTCTCGATCCCGGAGCCTTCGTTGCGGCATGAGAAATTGAGTGGTTCCGAGATGATCGACCACTGGACGGTGACGCCGTCCGACCAGGTCACCGACAGCGCCTCATCCTCGCTCCACGAGGCGGAGACGTGGTCGGCAATCACGTTGTCGCAATTATCGAAGTGGAACGCGTCGTCTTGAAAGCTCGAACAGTTGATATCGCCCGGGCGACATCGGATGTAGCGGACGATAACGTCGTGCGTGTCGTGCACCGAGGTCAGCCATCCCTTGAGCGTGATGCCGTCGCCGGGTGCCGTCTGGCCTGCGATGGTCAGGTTGGAGCTGGCGATGCCGATACTGGATGCCATATTGATTGTGCCGGAGACATCGAAAACGACGGTGCGGTTCGGCTGGCTGACGGCATCGCGGAAACTGCCCGATCCGGAGTCGTTGAGGTTGGTGACGTGGTAAACGGTACCGCCACGTCCACCCAAGGCGTAAGCCCCAAAACCTTCTGCGCCCGGAAAGGCCAGCTGTTGCGCTGATGCGGGAACGATGATCGGAAACCACATGGGCAAGCTGGAGAGCACGAAGCACAAGGCCCATGTGTACCTGCCGGCAGATCCCATTCGTATGTTCACAGTAATTCCCAGCGTCGATGCTCGTTTTCCCGGCGACAGCAGGACATGGCTATTCGATTTTCGTGCCTGTGGCGACACTCCTGTTTGAGACTTCGGTAATGCCGTTACCCGAGTAATGATTGTAATCGGAATCGCCCCGCATGTAAAGGCTCGGCCGCAACCCGCTGATTTCAAGCCAATTACGCCGCTGGCCCTAAGGGACAAGTCGCACGCGGTAGTAACGCGCGGGAGCATTTGTGGCCCCGCTGCCATCCACGTAGTTGGTCGTCACGTCGCCGATGCCCGATACGATGATTGGGCCGCCGAGGTCGGTGAAGTTGGTGCCATACCCGCCGGTCCCGTTGCCCGACGTTGTTTGGACCGCGTTGGTTCGGCCGCCGGCTGTCGTCCAAGTGATGATTACGTCGTTGCTTTGCCGCACCGCGGAGATGATCCGGAGGGACGAGAGATTGTTGGTCGGATTGGTGCCGGACAGGAACTCCGCCATGTTGTTTTGTCCATCGCCATCCGGGTCCGCATTGGGATCGGCGGCGGCGTTGGTGGTCGAACCAAAGTAGTCGGTCTGCCATTGTTCGAAGGCGGACAGATTGGGGACCTGCGGGATCGACGCCACTGCCACGCCGATCATATTTGTCAGCGTGCTCCCGTCGGCATCGACCACGGTGAAGCGAAAACTACCCAATCCAGTGAAACCCGTAGTGGGAACGAAGCAAGCGGTTTTGCCATCTTCCAGCAAGGAGACGGTGCCATTGGTCGGATCGGACACTCCGTAGACCGGCGCGTTCGTGAAACCAACTGTGAACTGACTGAGATCGACATCGACGAGCGAATTCGTGCCACAAAACACGTGCGGCGCGGCCATCCAATTCAGGTAGTCCTCCAAATCCGTGTAACCGTCGCCGTCCGGGTCGGCGTTGCTATCGGAGTAATCGCCCGGCGGCGAGTTGGTGTCCGTGCCGTGGATGGCTTCCCACCAGTCGGGCAGGCCGTCATGGTCGGTGTCCAGCGGGACATCGAACGTGTTGTAGGCTGGCCAGGGGAAATTTGGCGAATTGGTGGGCACGTCATGCACGTCGGTTTGTGTGTCGATGATGCCGGGATAGTTGGGACTGCCGGGTTGGGGCACGCCATTGATGGTGTAGTTGGGACCGTTTGTGCCGATGTAGTGCGTGGTCTTGTACAGAACCTCCTGGATCACGCGTTGATCGATCACGTCGGGCACGGGCAGGTTGCATCCGACGTCCGACAAAACGGTCTTGAACGCATCGCGAGCGGATTGCGTCGTGACGTACGAGGGGAACACCTCCTGGTTGGTGCGGACCTGATTCATCACATCGGTCCCGTTGTAGAAAGCCGGCGACGCCCAATTGTTTGTGTCGTAGTCCTTTCCCTCCATGACATTGCCATCCATGTAATAGGTTTCGGTGCCCCAGGCAGGATTGAGGTTATCGAGTCTCAACAGCCAGACCACGGAATACGACCCGTTGGTGTAGGGCTTGTAGTAATTGTTCACGTAGTTGGCTCGCGCCACGCCGCCGTCCGTGGTTTTCGAGGCCCAGTTGTAAACGACGTTGTTGCGGATATCGAGGGAGCCCGCGTAATGGCTGCTTTGGTCGAGTCCGCCCGCCAGACTCCAATTCCGCTGTGTGCAATGGGCGATGAGGTTGTGATGGTAGCTGCCGATCTCGCCGCTGATGGATGCGGCAAAGGCATGTCGCTGGTAGCAGTTGGTGCAATCCGTCTGCGAATCGTCGTAGTGGTAGGAGTGATCGAGCGCTTCCGAGATGAGATTGTGTTGGAAGGTAATGTTCGCCGACCCGCTGCCGACGGCTCCACTCTGGCGCGAACTGGTGGCTTCGTCCATGGTCCAGCTGATCGAACAATGGTCGATGATGGAATGGTTGGAATTGCCCAGGCCAATCCCGTCCATGGCCTGTTGGCTGTAATCTCCCAGCCGGCAGCGGATGAACCGTATGATTACGTCGCTGCAGCTGGTGATGCCCGCCCGCCATTGGCTCAGGCATATCCCCTCGCCCGGGGCGGTCTGGCCCGCCACGGTCAAATAGCCATTGGTGCTGTTGATGGTGCACGGGCGCTTGAGACGGATTAACCCCGAGACGCGAAAGACAACGGTGCGCGGTCCCGTGGCTTCGATGGCTGCTCGATAGCTACCGGGAATGACCGGCTCGCCCAGCGTTGCGTCGTAATCGAGGAGGTTGGTCACTTCAATCACTCGTCCACCGCGGCCGCCACGCGCAAAGCGGCCATAGCCTTCCGCTCCGGGAAAGGCCAGGTGCCGCGTGCGAAATCGCCAGACATCGCCTTTGAACACGCCGTTCGTTGCGTCCACCTCGTCGATGCGCCAATAGTACGTCAGCGCACTGTCGAGATTCGTGGCGTTCCACGTGTTGTTCGTCTGGCTGCCCTTGAACTCGGGAGACGCGTGCGTGGCGGTGTTGACGGCATTGCTATTGGTCCCGAAATACACGTCGTTCGTGGCTGCGAACTGCGATGGGGTCCAGCTCAGTGTGGTCGAACCGGTTCCCGCCGAACCGGGAACGGGTTCGTCGTTGTTGGCGAACACGTGTTCATCGCCGTCACCGGGGACCGCCGCGACCGCGTTGAAACCGGGAGCGGTGGCGCGGTCGATCTCGAACCCGTTGAGGATAACGTTGTCGAACGCGGAACTGTGGTCGGGTTCAAAGTTGATGACCACGGGCTGGCCGGCAACAGCATTGACGCTGAAGAAGGCGAACCCGCAGTCATAGTCGTGGTGGACCTGCAAGGACGGCGCGACCGTGGCCACCAAGTCGCCGTCGGCGATGATGTTGCATTTGCTCATCGTGCCGTAGGTCTTGTTCGTGTACCAGATATCGTTGTGGTAGGTAGTGATCGTGTGCGGGCCGGCGCTGAGATTCGAAATGGTCAGGCTGATGGCTCCATTGGTACACGGCCGATCCACCGAGATGCTGTCATCCTTGTTGTGCACCCACACGCCGTCAAACGCCAGCCGCCAGCCCGCGTTGGGATCGGGGCTGGTACTGGTGCCGTCCTTGTTCAGCCAGTTGGCAAAAAGATAGATCGTGGAGTCAACGTTTGTCGGAACAGTCTGGGCGATCGTACAGGTGATGATCTCAGAGGCCGCGTTCGTAAACGCGCGCGTCGCGACCCGTTTATCTCCCGTCAGGTCGCCATTGATGTCCCATCTCGTGTACCCGGGCGCGGTGGTGTCCGCTCTTCCAGTGGATGCGTTGATATCGATCTTCAACAACTGCGCGCGGCACAGTTGCGGCCCCAAACCCATCAGGGCCGCGGCAACAAACGTCAGGTGTGTCTTTTGCATCAGCTTTCCCTTTCGCTCCCATTCTTGCGGCTACGTACAGTATGCCTGCGCCGCAGGGGTATTTTTCAATCGGGCACCCACGCCTTGAGCCCGATCCGCGGCCACAGCGACCGTGTGGCCGGCGCACAGATTGGCCCACTCTACACCCTCGAACCAATGCATCCCGTCCGCAGTTCTCCAGCCAGACGGATTAACAGTCACGGGCTTGGTTCCACAATTACGTAGCCGCTGGAGTCGGCTCCCAGAAAACACCCGGCCCACAAGCCGTCGAAGTCCACGGCCGAGCCCTTGAAGTGGATCGTCTTGCCCAGTCCCGGATGCTTGAAGCTGCCACGGAAAATGCCCGTAGCCGGATCAATTCTGATCTGCAGGCCGTCGCTGTTTGGAGGCAACACGACCACATTGCCCAGCTCGAAAACATACAGATGACCTACGATGTCGCTCGCCAGATCGCCGCCTCCCAGAGTAATCTGCCGGTTCGGCACGCCACTCGGGCTGTTGAGCGGCGGCGGCGGGACATACTCCTGTCCGGTCAGGGTCACGTTGGTCGCAAACCCATCCGGATAGTAGGGAGAAGCTGGCGCCGCCGGTCGAAACCAATCCACGGTTGCTGCCGCTGTGCCATTCGTGTCGAACGTAACCCAACCAATGGATGCACCTTGGCTCTTGTATAGCGGTTCATACAAGGGCCACGTGCCGTACTTGGACACCGGGACCGTGACGTGGACCTTGGCGCCGTCACCCAGAGCGCCGGTCAATCGTCCGCGGCCGGATGCGGCTACCGTCAACGTCCCGTATCCGAATCCTTGCGGAACGTTCAGATCGGCCCCCTCGGGCGGTTCCAACACCACCGCGAACCGGCCGGCCCATGGACACCGGTTCGTGCCGCTGTACACGGTGGCACGATCCGCCAACAGCTCAGACGTGAACGTGTTGTTCGAGACTGTTCCCGTGATTTGATCGGTGCCAGCCAGGTCCAGATGCAACACAATCTCCAATGGATCCAGTCCGCGGCGCGCGACCGAGTTCGTCGCGTTGCCCGCGGCGTCGAACTGTCCGCCGAACGCGACGCGCGTGCCGCCGATGGCCAGTTTGGCAGCGAACGCCCCCCCCTTGCGAACCACGAACCGGACCGACCCCGAACTGGCAGGGGACGGCGCATTGGTTTGGATGACGAGGCCGTTGTACGTGCCCAGCATGGCCTCGAGTGTGGTGAACGTCTGCTCGCAGGCCTCGGCGCTTCGGGCCGAGGCGCGGCCGATGTTGTCGAACGCCGAGACCCGGTAACAATACTCCGTCGCGCCCGCCAAACCAGAGTCGGAATAGTTGGTACCGGCGAGCACGGCAATCTGCGTTTCCCCGCGAAACAGGTAGTAACCGGCCACACCCGCGCCGGCGTCGATGGCTGGCGTCCAGCTCAAATCGATCTCGTTGGTGGAAACCGACGTGGCCGTCAGCTTCGGCACGGATGGCGGATGGTTGACCACGATCACGCAATTGGTGGCCGAACTGCTCACGTTGTTGGCGGCGTCATACGCCTCGGCGTAGAAACAGTGTAATCCGTCGCCCGCGGCGATCGTGTTGAAGCTAACGCTATATGGTGGCGAACTGACGGAGTCGAGCAGGATGCCGCCATCGCGGTAGAAGTCCACCTTCGCCACCCCGCCGTTGTCGGTGGCAGTCGCGCTCACGACGATCGTGTTGCTTACGATACCGGAAGTTGGCGATGTCAAAGCCACCGACGGCGCTTCCGCATCGCCTGCCTGCGTCACGGTGAACGTACGATTGCCAAGAGTCATCGTACCCGTGCGGGTGCTGCTGCTTGTGGTCGGCAAAACGGTGTAGGCAACGACCGCGCTGCCCGTGGCGCTGACGCTGCCGCCAGCGATTTGAATCCAGTCGTCGTTGCTGTACGCGGTCCAAGAACAGGCATCCGTTGACGCGGTCACCGACACCGTTCCGTTTCCTCCTGCGGCCCCGAAGCTCGCGTTCGTCGCCGACAAAGTGTAGCACGGCACGGTGACGATCAGGTTCACATGACCAATGGAACTGATATCCACCACATAGTCCAGGTTCGGACTTGGCGTCGCACCGATTCTCAGGATGCTGCGACTGCCGTTGGTGGTCAGCATTCCGCCGTAAGTGAACAGCGTATACGTGCCGTTGGTGAAGCCGCCGGTGTCGGTAATATTGAGCGTGCCATCCAGCGTCAGGTTCCCGCCCACCGCAGCCAGATCGCTGTTGGTTCCCAACCCATACTGCAACTCCGCCGCGTCGCTGAGTGCGAGATTGTTGCCGATGGCCAGCGTGCCGGGGCCGTCGCCGGGCGCCAAGGTTCCGTTGACGGTGACCGGTCCTCCGACAATGCCATCGCCGCCCAGCGTCGCGCCCGTGAGCACGGTGACCGCGCCCGCGCCGGTCCCGCTGCCCGCGGTGTTGTCAACCAGCAACGTCCCGTTGCTCACCGTCACATTGCCAGCGTAGCCCGAGGAGTTGCCTTGCAATGACAACCGGCTGTTCGCCAGCAGACTGAGTGTCAGTGCGCCGGAACCGCTCAACGCGCCGCTGAACGCGTTGTTGCCGCTGGCGAAGACGAGCGTGCTATCGTCGGCAACGCTGAGGCTGTTGGAGAAACTGACCGAGTCGGGGATAAACGCGAGCGTGCTGTTGCCCAGCGTGATCGAGCCCGCACCAAGCATACTGGCTTCAGCGACAGCGGCCTGCGCGTTGAAGAACGTCAGCACGTTGTTGGTCAGTGGCGACGCCAACCCGCCCAACGTCACCAGATTGGTGACCGCCGTACTGTTGGTGATGGTGACCTCGGCATTGTAGAGATTCAACGTGTTGGTGCCGGGGATGGTGAAGTACGAGTTGATGAGCTGGACGCCTTGCGCGTTGTAGATGTCGAATGACGACGGGGCGGTGATGTTGACGCTGTGGAGTACGACATTGGTGAAGGGCACCTCCTTGCGTCCCCAGATAATGCCCGCAATACCTCCGTCGGCCACTGACGCGGTCACATTGCTGATCGTGATGTTGCGCCAGATCGGATAGAGGACCGAGCCGACCGTTTGCGACGCTGCCGTCGACGGATCGATACTGGTGGGTGTTCCATAATCCTTGTAGTAGCTGTACAGGACAATCGCTCCATAGACGATGTTGGTCATCGTGATGTTGGAGTACGTGAGGTTCTGCGCCACGCCGCCCTGTCCGCTGCCACCGCTGGTGCGGTCATCGGACTTCATGCGAATGCCGTAGTCCGTGCCGTCGAAGGAGCAACTGGTCACGGTGAGGTTCGACACCCCGCCGGCGGTATTGCTGCCAATCGACACGCCATGCCCGACACCAAAGGTGCAATTGGTAATCAGAATGTCGGTCGAAACCGCTGAACCGCTGCTGCTCCCCAATGCGATGTTGTCGTCTCCGGAGTTGATGACGCAGTTCTGAACCAGACAGTGGTTCCCGACCAGATCAATCCCATCAGTGTTTTTTGCGGGATAAGGTTCTTCGGTCGTCGTGTTGATGAGAATCCTCTGAATGGTGATGTTGTCATCAGCTCCCTTAAACACGAGGTGCATCTTCGGCGGGTTCTGCAACGTGACGTCCTGCATCAGCACCCGATGGCAGTTGCCATTGAAGTAGATCATGTAGGGCCTCGATATACTGCTGTCGTTGGCGAATGCCTCCCACCAATCGGCCCCGTTGCCATCGATGGTGCCCGACCCGCTGATTTCGACATCACTCACACCCGCGGCGTAAATAAAGTGATCGGTACTCGTGAATTGAGCCATCGGCAGCGCCTTCAGCATCGCGCCGCTGTCGATTCGTAAGTTGATCTTATTGGCCAGCGCGAGCGGGTTGCTTAGATAAGTGCTCAAGGTGCCGTTTGCCGGTATCACGACCGTGCCGCCGCCGGCCCCTGCGGCCGCGCTGATGGCCGCCTGAATTGCCGCCGTACAATTGGAATTGCCGTCACCGTACGCGCCGTAGTTCAGGACGTTGTATTGGTTGGTCGGAATTGTCGGCAAGACAGGCACGGCGGCGCGCGCCAACGTGTTCACCACCAGCAAAGCCAAGCTCAACCGCACTGCGCTTTTCATGACTGACAGCCTCGAGAGATCAATCCCGCCCTAACTCACCTCGAATGCGCCTTGGATTTTAGCACTCTGGCAGATTCGTTGGCAAGCTCATTGCCAAGGCTGTTGGACGGGGCTGGCCCGAGTGAAGGGACAGCGCACAACTCCGGCGCAGGAGCACAAGACCCAGCTCCGACGATACTTACACGCGAACCCGGACGCTGACTTTCAGGGCATCCTACGGTACCAGCCGGATTCGATAGAAGCGGGATGGCGCATTGGTTGCGCCGCCCACGTCGGTGTAGTTGTTCGTCGCATCGCCGCTGCCGGGAATGATCGCCGTTGATCCAGCAATATCGGCAAAGTCGTTGGTGGCGAAGTTGCCGTTCCCATCGCCCGCGGTGACCTGCACAACGTTGGTATGCCCACCGGACGTCGTCCATGTGATGGCCACGTTATCACCCGCGCGTGCGGCGGAGGTGATCCGCAGTGCCGACGCGCTACTCATGGGGTCGGTGCCCGCCAGGTATTCGGCCTCGTTGTCCTGGCCATCACCATCGGGGTCCGCCGTGGGTAACGCCTGCGGACAGATGGTGCACCCGAAGTGCGCAAGCTGCCACGACTCGAACGCCGTGGGTATCACGGTCAGGGTGGCGCTGTTGGTGACGCTGCCACCCGTGGTCGATACGATTACGGAGTACACGCCGGCATCGTCAGGAACCGCGCTCGCGATCGAGAGCGTGGCGGCGGTTGCCCCGACCAAATTGGTCCCCACGTGGAGCCATTGATACGTTGGGTCCGGGATGCCGGTGGCGGTCACACTGAACGCCGCCGGCTGACCGGAATTGACGGTCAGGTTCGTGGGTGAGCTCAGGATATTGGGGGCCAGTGACGGGTTCCAGCCGTTCAACCAGCACGAAGGATTTAGGGCACAAGCCAGCCTGGAATCACCGTTGGTCAAGTACTCAGTTGGCTGGTTGGCTGGCGCCCACACTGGAGCCGCGGCCGTGCCGTCCAGATTGCTGTTCGCATATTCCCAATAACGGGAAGTCGCGCCATCCGTCCAGCCGATCAAGTTGGTGCCGAAGTTGCAGTAGCTATAGACCACGTTGCCGTCGTTGTTGCCCAGGGACCGGCCCAAGAGGCAATTGGTGACACTGCCGCTGTCCTCCGTGATCCGGCAATGTACGAACGACATGCCGTTCGACCCGGAGCCCGGGTTATCGGTTCGTGCCTGAGTAGAGGATCCGTTGGCCGCCAGAGTTCTGATTTCGCTGTTATTGATGAACAGATTGCCGTTCCCCCAGATGACATCCTGATCGCCCCGGACCAAGCAGTTGTTGATGTACCCCTGTGTGCCGCCGGTGTTGCTGTCGATCGTGTCCAGATAGCTATGGGCCTCGGCGTTGTTCAGAATGAAGTGTTTGATGTTCGCCTCGAGCATGAAGCACTCGGCCTGCGCGCTATGGCTGACCGTGCTGTTGGTCACGGTGAGGTTGTCAAACACGATGTCATTGGAGAACACTTTGATCACGATGCGGTTATGCGTGCTGCCATTGAGGGCGCTGTTGTTGGCGTACTTGATAATCGTCTGGTAACGATCCTGGCCGCGGAACGTGACGTTGTTCTTGTACCGGGTGTCGATGAGTTCCGTGTAGGTGCCATTGTGAATGTTGGCCAATGTCGGGGTGGTGTTGCCCGTGGGCAGAGAGTCCAACACACCCTGCACCGTGCAGAAGTCACCGCTGCCATCGGCAGCCACAACCACATTATTCGGATTCGACGGGGCAGACTTGGTGGTAAATCGCCACGCGTTGGTGTCGGTGACCCCAGCAAACAGCGCCCCGTTGGTCTCGGCGAACGTGCCGGGATCCACGGTGACATAATACGTCTGGTTCGACGTCATCGCTCCCGCATGCGGGTAGATTGCCGCGGTGGTGCCCGTGATGATCACTGGGAAGACGTTGTAGGAGTAGCTGGTGTCGTTGGCGATGGTCCGTGGTTGCGCGCCGTTGGCGTCGTTCAGGCTCATATCGAGCGTATCCACGGGGTTGGTGCTGGTCACGTTGAAGATCTGGATCTTGCCCGAGTTGTTTAAGACCACCGGCCGGTCAAAGGCCATGTACAACGGCGTGTCGTAACACACTCCCGAAACCCCGTTGGACGGCGTGACCGAGGGCGTCATGACCGAATTAACGGTCAGCGATGCATTGCTGCTGGTGGCCGAACTGTCGACGTTGTAGACGTACACCGAATAGTTGCCCATATCCGACGGTTGGGCGCTGGCAATCATGTAGGTGTCGTTGGTGGCGTTGTTGATCGACACGTTGTTCTTCTTCCACTGGTAGTTCGGATTGGTACCGGTGGCCGTTACCGTGAACGACGCGGCCTGAGATTGTGTGACCACGAGACTTTGCGGCTGCCCCGTGATGGCGATCGGGACTATGACATGCAACGTGGCGCTGTTGGTTGCCGAACCCTCGCTGTTGCTCGCAATGATGGAATAGATGTACCCATCCTGCGCCAACTGGACATTGGGCACGGTAATCGAAGGTTCTGTGGCGCCGAGAATATCAACGCCATTTTCCTGCCATTGCAGATCGCAAGTGGGGATGCCGGCGACCGAGGCGCTGAACACGGCGTCGTTGCCCAAAAGCACGTATTGGTCTGTCGGACCGCCGACCGTGCAAACGGCGTTACTCTCGGCGACTGTCAACATCATGCAGTTGGTCACCGCGCCGCCGCTGTTATTGGCGATCAAACAGTATTGCCCGCTGTCAGCAACCTGGGCATTGAGAATCGTCAACGCTTCGCTCGTGCTGCCGGAAATCGTCGAGCCGTTGCCGGTGGCGCCATCCGTCAAGTTGACGCCGCCCAGTTGCCACTGCAAGCTGGGGGCGGGCACGCCGGTCGCCACCGTGCTGATGGTGACGTCGGTGTTGGTGAGCACGGCCTGATTATCCGGGCCGGTGATGCTGGCCGGGAGAATCACGGAGATCGTGCCTTGAGGCCCTAACTGCGAGGTGTCCCAGATCAGCGTGCCGCTCAACGACGGCAGGTTGGTCGTGCCGAAATCGCCGGACTCGCTTCCGAAGGCGAAGATCTTGAACGTATCACCACCGACCAGCGCCGCGCCAACGTTGTTGACCGTCAACGCTCCAGCCTCCGAAAGGGTGCCGAAGACGTTCAGCAAATCGTTACTGCCGGCTTGCGCTTTGTCCAGCTTGATGACCGTCGTCGAGCCGGAGACGAGCGTCACGCTGTTGGAGATAGCGAGCGTCCCGACCGAGGTGCCGAAGCCGGGCGTCAATGTTCCTGTCCCCGTGAAGAAGGTGTTGCCGTTAATGGTGCCGTAGCCCTGGACCGTGCCCGAGTTGTTGGTAACGCCGGCCGATATGCTGAGAACACCACCTGAAATAATCAGTGAGCTTGCCGTCCCGATGTTCACGAACGTAGCGTTGGAGACGACTCCGTTATTGCCAACGATCAGCGCATTGTTTGCTTGATTAGCAGCAATGGCCCCGATCGCGATGCCGCCGTTGCCATTATCCCAGATGCTGCCATTTTGGACCGTCATCGTGTCGTTCGATGAACTACTTGTCACACCGATGGCGCCAACCTTGGCTCCGGCGATGTTCTTGGTGAACAGCGTTCCGTTCGAGTCCACAAGAAATGAGTTGTAGCTGGAGGACTGGGCCGAGAGGGCGAAATTCTGCATCAGAGTCATGGAAGCCCCATTGCAGATCACGATCGAGTGACCGCCGACTCCCCCCGAGTTGCCGACTGAAAAGGTACCAGAATTCGTGAAATACGAAGTGCCGCTGACCACCAATTTCGAGCCATTTGCGCCGGCGGCGTTTCCGAAGATTGTGTTGCCACTGACCGCGGCACCATTGGTGATCCATAGCTGGCCCGGTGCATTTCGGCCGATGATCATCCGGGGAGTGCCACCCGCGTTGGTGCACAACAGCCCGCCCGGAAGAGGGGAGCCCGCAACGTAAACAATCGTCGTGCCGCCCCCGGAACTCTGGCCGATGACGAAGTTCGAGGCACTGGTCGTATCGCCGCTGGTACCGGTCACGGCATTCGTGCCCAGGTCCAGCGTCAGAACGGCGAGACTGGCGGCAGCCGCACTGCTGCCGAAATTGAAGTTGGCAACATTTAGAACGCTGTTGGTGACGATCACGTCCAACGTGCCCGAGAAGGCAAAGGTTGCCGTGTCGCTTGCTCCGGGGACACCGACCGGGCTCCACGCGTTGGCGTCCTGCCAGTAGTCGGTCCCGGCAGTGGTATTGGTCCAGGTATAAGAAGTAGCCGCACGGCTGTTGCCTGCGCCCAGCAGCAACCCCAACGTGAGGGTCAACACCCCGATAGCGAAGTGTCTGGTTGATTGATGCAGCGTACGCCGAATTCTTCGTGAATTACTCATCGAGTTCATGACGGCTCCTGATTCCTCTCTTGATTCCACCGGTGTCCTACCGTGCTGACGCTTGTTCCCACGGGTCCTCCTGCCACCTGAAGCTGATCGGTGACAAGAAGCCAACTCTATGCCATCTCATCGATACGAAAACTAGGAGCGCGGTCGCGGGGACAGAATTCACCGAGTCGTGAATGCAGGCAACTTTTGTTAGTCATCCTGTTGCTCTTTCCCGTCACGGCCGCGCTCGTGAGCGCCGATCCCATTCTCAGAAAACGCTGGATTGTCCAAATTTGGACTCGCTCCGGCCGTCGCACACGTTGGCCCCATGACCGGGAACCAGTGTTACCAGACAGCTCGGACCCGCGTTCCCACACCCTCGGGATAATAAGGACTTCTGTCGCGAGGCGTCAATTTGGCAATCCTGCAAAACAATTTGAATAATGTGTGCCGAGCGACAAGAGCCGGCGGGGCGAGACTTGGTCGGTCGGCCGCGCCGCCTTCAACTTTCCAGGTGACGACTGAACTTCCGGCGATACTGGTTGGGGGACATTCCGGTCGCCTTGCGAAAGGCGACCCAGAAACTGTTGACGCTTTGGTAACCGCTCTTGGCGGCAACGATCTCGGTCTTCTCGGCGGAAGAGGTCAGCAGTTCTTTCGCCCGCTCGATGCGGACCCGCTGCAATTCGCCGCCGGGCGACCGGCCGATGTGATCGAGAAACGCCTGGTGAAACCCGCGCAATGACATGGCGGCCACGCGGGCCAGATCACTGACGCCAATCGGCTCGTGGTAGTGTTTCCCCATGAAGCGCAGACTGCGGGCGACACCTTCGTGATTCACGGCAAACAGATCGCTGCTCTTGCGCACAATCAAACCGACCGGCGGCACGCGGATCGGTTCTTTGGGGGGCGGCTTGCCATCCATCAACTCGTCCAGCAGGGCGGCTCCCTGATACCCCATGGCTTCGAGGTTGGGATCCACGGTGGTAATGGGCGTTCGCATGGTGTCGGCCGCCAACAAGAGGTTGTCAGCCCCGACAATGGCGACTTGCTCCGGCACCGGCAGCGCAACGCTCTCACATGTTTCCAGGATGTCCACCGCCATCCAGTCGCTGGGCGCAAACACCGCCACGGGTTTCGGCGAGTTGATCAACTCGGCCGCCAACCATTTGCGTTTGCGTTTCCATTCGTGATAACGGCCAGCAGGGGACGAGGTTGCCGGCCGACGCCAGCGCAACCAGCGGCATTCTTTTCCGGCGCGATTCAACGCGTCGACGAACGCCCGGCCTCGTTCTTCAAACGACCAATTATCAAAATCTTCGTAATAGATGAAATGGGTGAAACCGCGAGACAGGAAATGTTCGGCAACGAGCCGCGCGGATTGGGCGTGATCATAGAGGACCCGGGGAAACTTCAAGTGCGGCCGGCGGAAACTGAAATCGACCGTTGGTTTCCTGGCCCGGACGACGAACTCCGCCAGATCATCGCCCTCTGCCAGCCAGGCCAGGATGCCATCTCCATCCCATCCCCAAGGAATCACCCGTTCGCGCGTCACCTTGGGCGACAGGTGCCAGCGGTGCTCTTGGGCGTACTTCTCGATACCGCACTGAAGCCGGTAGTCATACCAGCCCAACACGAGGAGCACCCGCCGCTGACGCTTTCGCACTGGATTAGAATGCGTTGATCGGCAGGTTTTTTCAAGCATACAACCACGGCCAGAACCGAGGCATGGAGCGATCGGCTCCCGCTTAGACCGCTGGATGATAGCCGTACTTCTGGCGATATTGTTTGGGCGACATTCCCGTGGCCTTCCGAAAGGCGACCCAAAAACTATTGACGCTCTGGTAACCGCATCGGGCGGCGACATCTTCCGTTTTCTCGGTGGACGAGGTCAACAGGTGTTTCGCTCGTTCGATGCGGACGCGCTGCAATTCGGCACCGGGTGGCCGGCCGATGTGCTCCAGAAACGCCTGATGAAACCCGCGCAGTGACATGGCGGCCACGCGGGCCAGATCACCAACAGCAATCGGCTCGTGATAGTGTTTCCAGATGAAGCGCAGGCTCCGGGCAATGCCCTCGTGATTCACGGCGAACAGATCGCTGCTCTTGCGCACAATCAACCCTGACGGCGGCCAGCGAATCGGTTCCTTGGGCGGCGGCTGGCCATCCATCAGGTCCTCCAACAAAGCGGCGCCCCGATATCCCATTCCTTCCAAATTGGGTTCCACCGTGGAAATTGGGGTCCGCATGGTTTCCACAGCCAGCAGGAAGTTGTCGGAGCCGACGATGGCAACTTCCTCCGGCACGCTCAGTCCGGCCGCCTCACAGGTTTCCAGTACGTCGACCGCCATCCAATCCGTAGCCGCAAAGACCGCGAGCGGTTTGGGCGCCTTTTTAAGTTGCGTCGCCAGCCATTTGCGCTTGTATCTCCATTTTTCATAGCGTCCTGCCGGGTGGTAAGCGGTCTGCTCGTTCCAGCGCAGCCAGATGCATTTCTGACCGGCCTGCTGCAGGGCGTTGATGAATGCGTCGCCCCGTTCCGCAAAGGACCAATTCTCGTAGTTGCTGTAGAAGATGTAATTCCTGAACCCGCGGGACAGGAAATGATCGGCCACGAGCTGCGATATTTTCGCGTGATCGGTAAGCACGCGAGCGAATTTCAAGTGGGGCCGGCGGAAACTGAAATCGACCGTCGGTTTCTTGGCGCGGACGACGAATTCCGCCAGGTCATCGCCCGCCGCCAGCCACGCCAGGATGCCATCTCCGTTCCATCCCCAAGGAATCACCCGTTCCCGCGTCACCTGGGGCGACAGGTGCCAGCCGTGCTCCTGCGCGTACCTCTCGATGCCCCGCTGAAGCCGGTAGTCGTAGAAGCCCATCACCAATAAGACTCGGCGTTGGCGCTTTCGCATGCGATTAGAATGAAGCGGCCACTGACGTTTTTTCAAGCGTGTAACGCCCATATCCCTGACGCAGTTTTTTCAGTGGTTGCCGCAGAAACTTCCACTTGTCGTCGTCCAGTCACCACGCTAGAGTTTTGACGACGCGAGCCTTGTCTTCCAACTCCAAATCGGGTCAATCTGGTTATCACGAGAAGCGCAGATCAATTGGGCACGAAACCATTCGCCATGGCCGCTCCGAGTCTTGCCCGGCCCCATCCCCGGGTCGGGAAGTTCCGTTGGACAGTCTGTGCGCTGCTGTTTTTCGCGACGCTGATCAACTACATGGACCGGCAAATCATTGGGATCCTCAAGCCGCATCTTTCGACGCTATTCCATTGGAGCGAGGAGGACTACGGCCACATCGTCATGGCGTTCCACGCCGCGTACGCCGTCGGGCAAGTGCTCACGGGTCCGTTCATTGAGTGGGTCGGGACGAAGAACGCCTACGCGCTTTCGGTCGGGTTCTGGAGTTTGGCGGCCATGGCCCACGCACTGGCAAGGTCGGTGTTGGGCTTCGGCAGCGTGCGATTCGGCCTGGGTTTGGCCGAGTCCGGGAACTTCCCCACAGCCATCCAATCCGTCACGGAATGGTTCCCGCAACAGGAGCGCTCGCTGGCGACGGGTATTTTCAACACCGGCTCGAGCGTGGGCGTCATCGTCGCGCCGGTTCTCGTCCCCTGGCTGACGCTGGAATTCGGCTGGCGGACCGCGTTTGCTGTTCTGGGTGCCAGTGGATTCGTCTGGCTGCTGTTCTGGTTCGCGTTCTACGACCTGCCCGAGAGATCGCGCCGGCTGAAACCGAATGAACGCGCTTTCGTTCGAGGCGACGGACAGGCGTTCCTTCCGGAGAGATTGCCGTGGAAAAAGGTTCTCGGCTACCGCCAAACGTGGGCGTACGTAGTTTGCGGTCTCATCACCGCGCCGGTGTGGTGGTTTTACCTCTTCTGGCTGCCGGATTTTTTCAACAAGCAATTCGGGCTGAACCTCAAGGATTTCGGGCCGCCGCTTGTGGCGGTTTACCTGGTGACCGGCTTGGGGAGCATTGCGGGGGGCGGGTTGTCGGGCTGGCTTCTCCAACGCGGCTGGTCGCTGAACTGGGCAAGGAAGACCGCCGCGTTGGCCTGCGCTTGCGGCGCGGTGCCCGTCGCACTGGCGACGCACACACGAAGTGTTTGGTTGGCGACAAGCTTCTTTGCGCTGGCTACGGCGGCAAACCAGGGGTGGTCGGCCACGATGTATACGGTCGTCTCTGACATTTTCCCCAAACGTGCGGTTGCGTCGGTGGTCGGGCTCGGGGGCATGTTCTCTTCAGTGTCCGCCATGGGATTTTCATGGCTCGTCGGCCACATTCTCCAAAGCACCGGTGCGTACGATCAAATCCTGCTGCTGTGCGGCGCCGCGTACCTTGTCACCTGGTTGATCTTCCACCTGCTGGTTCCACAAATCGGGCCCATCGAGATCCCCTGAGGAGAACAACGGAGAAATGCGGCGCATTCTGCGGTTTCCAGACCAGAAACGTCCCACGTTGAATGATTTGCGAACTCTCCGATTGGCGATCCCCAAGCCAACCATTCATTGACCGGCCCGCAGCCGCGCCAGCCGGTCCCGTGCCTCGGCGAAATCAGGCTTGATTCGCAGCGCCTGCTCATAATACCCAATGGCCTCTTGCACCCGGCCCGCCTGCTCCAGGGCGACTCCCAAATAGTAATCTGCATTAACGAGATCGGGCCGAATCCGTAACGCCTGCTGCCAATGTCCAATCGCCTCCTGTATCCTCCCCAGATGGGCCATGGCCAGCCCGAGGCTGTAGTGCGCCTCAGCGTAGTCGGGCTTGAGCTGCAACGCCAATTTTAGGTGCAGGATTGCCTCCTGAGTTTTGCCGGCTTGCCCCAAGGCGACTCCCAAATTGTAGTGTGCCAACGCGTAATCGGGCTTGATGTGCACCGCCTGCTCGTATTGCCCCATCGCCTCTTGGCGTCTCCCGATTTTTTCCAAGGCAGCTCCGAGGTTGTTGTGTGCCTGGGCGAAATCGGGTCTGATTCGCAGCACGTCCTCATAGATCTGGATGGCTTCGGACACATGGCCTTGTTGTGCCAGCAGGACGCCCATCCAATAGCGCCCATCCGCGCGGTAGAGGACGCACGTCAGCAGGTTAAACGCCACCGAAACGCTCAGCAGCAGGCCCCAAGTCCAGCGCGCCGCAAGCCGCCGGGCCGGCCGGCCAGCCAGCCAGGCACCGGGCGTGGCTAGCGTGCGCTCCAACCCGAGGATGCCAACCACAGCCAACAGCACGAGTGGAGCCAAGAACTCCACCTCATAACGGATGCACGCGGAGAAGAAGAGGCAAGCCATAAACGCGCAAATCCCAAAGAACAGGGCCACTGCCGTCACGATCCCGCGCAGGATGGAGCGCTCCTCCATCGACCGGTCCCGTCGGCCCATCGGCATGGCCAGCGCCAGCCATACAACCGGAATGTTGGTCAGCACGCCGAAGGGAATCTCAAACCACCCCTGGCCGGCTGGCGAGGGTGGCGCGGTGATTTCACGCACAAACGGGAAATGACTGCTCCAAGGCGCCGGCTCCAGAAAATAGACGCGGAAGTTGAACCAGAGGTAACGCAAGCTGAAGTGGCGCATGATGCCTTGGCCATGATCGCCGGCCAATTCGTAGCGCCAGCCGAATTCGAACGGATTGTCGAAGCGCAGATAATTGTAAAGCATCAGCCCCAATCCGATCAACGTGATCGGGCCGACCGCCGCCAACAGCAGAGCCCCAATTCGTTGCCGCTTACGCCACGCCTGAGCCACCGGCACGAGCAGGATTGCCGCGCCCACCAGCAAGGAAGGCCGTGCCCCGACCGCCAGCCCGTACGCCACACTCGCCGCCGCCAACCACCGGCCCCTTCGTTCCGGCTTGCATAACGAGCACCAAATTGCCCCCAGCGCCAGCATCGTCAGCATATACCCGCAACTGATCGGCACTTCGTAAACATCGGACCGCTGCAACATCACTGGCACACCCGTTGCCAGGCCGAGCGCGAGCACGCCGGCCGCCACTACGCGAACGCTCACTTCCGCGAAGTAGCGTCGCCACAGTGCCTGCACCAAGCCAACGCTGGCCAGAAAGCCGATGGCGCAGAAGATCACCACGGCTTGCCGGTGAAAGAGGTAGTGGCCGGTCAAGGCAGCGAACGGCCAAAACAATAACAGGGCGGGCGTCACCCCGAAGTAGAGGTAGAGCCGTCCCTTGTAGTAACTCATGTCGAGCATCCGGTAGGGCGGTGCCCGGTAGGGAGCATTGGCGTCTGGATCGTAGGGGTCAGTAAGTTGCGTAAACCCGGGCGGCACCTCTTTTCTCAGACTGAGTTGGCCGGCACGGAAACCCTGCACCAACGAATTGTAGTACGTGTCAGCCGCATTCAGGCTCAACAGTTCCAACAGGCCCGACCGTGCCGTGCCAGCGTAAGTCCCGATGACCAACGCACACACCGCGGCCAAGATTCCGCGTTCCATCCACCGGGACTTTCCTTTGGGCATCTCGGCCCTCCCGCAATCTGGCCTGCTGTCGATCATCTTTGTCCCGCGGCTTCACGCTCGTGCAGTTTCGCCAGAACCTGCCGAGCCAGCCGCAAGCTGGTGCGCACCCCGACATCGTCGGGCTCAAGCCGCGGCGCCGGCCGCAGCGCGCCATCCTCTCTGAATCGATCTCGTTAGGCCGCGAGTGTATTCCGTCCCCCAAACCGCGGCAAGAGTGTCGTCGACTTCCGCGCTTGAGCTGCCGGCGCCCCTTGCTCAGGCTCGCCAATCGTCGCATAAGCTCCCCTCGTCGCTATTCGGGAAATAAACAATGGATGATAACGGGAACCACGCGTCACGGACGCCGACGTGCGTTGACGGCCAAGACCACCATCTGTCTTTGCTTGGCTCCGCGGGGTGGCTTCGAACCCGGGTTCTCTTACGGCGTGAGACGGATCCGATAGAACCGGGTCGGCGCATTGGTCGCCCCGGCGACGTCTATGTAATTGGTCGTGGCGTCGCCGCTGCCGGGGATGATGGTCGTCGAGCCGGCAATGTCCAGGAAGTTGTTGGTGCTGTAACTGCCGTTCACGCCACCCGCAGCCGCCTGCACGACGTTGGTGCGTCCGCCCGCCGTTGACCAGGTAATCACCACGTTGGCCCCTTGGCGTACGGCGGAGATGATGCGCAGTCCTGACCGGCTGTTGGTCGGATTCGTGCCGGCCAGGAATTCGTTCGTGTTACTGATGCCGTCGCCGTCGGCATCAACGTCTCCACCCGCCGCCGGATTGGTGGTCGAACCGAAGTATTGAACCTGCCACTGCTCAAACGGGGTGTAGACATCCAGTTTGACGATTCCCGGCGTGCCGACGTCAACCGTGTAATTGAAAGCCGGGTTGGGCGTCGTATTGACGGTCAGTCCGTGATAGGTCAGGCCACCGCCGTAGGAAAACAGGGTGTATGCCATGTTGTGGGTAAAACCGCCGGAGTCGGCGACATTGAGCGTGCCGCCCAGGGTCAGGTTGCCGCTCACTGACAGCAGGTCGCTGCTCGTGCCCAGTTCGTACTGCAGCACGGCCCCACTATCGACTGTCAAATCATTGTTGATCGTCAGCGTGCCGGGGCTGGTGCCGGGGGCCACTGTTCCGTCCACCGTCACGGGGCCGCCGATGCTTCCGTTGCCGCCCAGGGTCGCAGTGCTCTGCACCGTGAGCGCGCCGGTGCCGGTTCCGCTGCCGGTGGCATTGTTGACCAGCAGTGTGCCGTTGTTGGAGACGACCAGCGACCCATCGTAGCTGGAACTATCACCTTGCAAGGTCAACACCGTGCTCGACGGCAGACTGAGCGTCAACGCGCCGGAGCCGCTCAGCGCCCCATTCAACGTGTTGTTGCCACTGGTGAACGCCACCGTGCTCGCGTCCGTCACCGTGATCGGTGTATTCGAGGAATTCACAGACGCCGGAGTGAACGTGAGCGTGCTGTTGGCCAGGGTAATCGGACCCGTGCCCAGCATGGTCGGATCCGTAATCGCGGCCTGGGCGTTCACGAAGGCGATGCTGTTGTTGGTTCCCGGCTTCGCCAATCCACCCAGCGTCACCAAATTGGCGTTGGGCGCGGAGTTGGTAACGATGACGTCGGCATTGTACAGGTTCAACGTGTTCGTCGTGGTATTGGGCGCCGTGAGGTTCGAATCGATGATCCGGATGCCGCGTGCGTTGTAGATGTTGAACGTCTTGGTGGGAGCCGAAATGTTCACGTTGTACAAGGTGACATTGGAAACGAGCATTTCTGGCAGGCCCCAGATTGTGCCGGCGATTTGGCTTCCCGTGAGTGCGGTTGCCGTCAGGTTGCTGATGGTTACGTTGCGCCAGATGGGTGTCGCGGGGATAACGTCGTTGGTGATGGGCTTCGCGGCGGCCGCCGTCGGGCTGATGTTATTGAACGACTGGTTGTAGTAACTGTAAATGACGATCGGGTATCCAACGTTGGTCATGCTGAGATCCAGATACCGGAGGTTCTGCACCAAGCCGCCATCGCCGTCACGGTCTGATTTCAGGCGAATGCCGTTGTCGGTACCGCTCCACCAACAGTTGCTGACGAGCACTTCATGAACCCCGAGTCCGCCTCCATACACCTGACTGCCCACCGACACGCCGTGTCCGGTGCCGAACGTGCAGTTGGAAATCGTGATGTCCGCCGCCGCGTCGGCACTGCCGCCGATTTCAATGTTGTCGTCTCCGACGTTGATGGTGCAATTCTGGATCAACATATTCGTTGAGGCCAGGTCCATCCCATCCGTGTTGGGCGAGTTTCCGGGAGTGCTCCAGGTCACGCCATCGATGGTGACGCCGACGTTGCCGCCTTTGCACAGGATGTGGAACACGGGAGAATTCTGAAGCGTGACGCCTCTGACCAGAATATTGGATGAACCGTTATGAATGTTGATGAGCTTTGGCCGCGCGGACTCATCGAGCGTCGGTGATTGCCACCAGTTGCTGGAGCCAAACCCGGCGTTGCCATCGATGGTCCCCGAGCCGGTAATGGCGACGTCGTGGTGCCCACCGATGTCGATCAAGGGTTGGCTCGCGCTGGGCCAATTGGTGATGGTCGGCGTGGCGAAGCGCGGGAGCATCTTCAGCGTCGCGTTACTGTCGATTTGCAGATCGATTCGGTCGGTCAGAACGATCGGCCCGCTCATGTAGGTGCTCAACGTACCGTCTGCGGGGATGACGACAACGCCACCGGTAACCGATGCGGCGGCGCTAACGGTGGCCTGAATGGCGGCGGCATTGTTGGAAATGCCGTCACCATACGCCCCAAAATCGGTGACGAAGAAGTTGGTCGCTGGGATCACCGGCAACGGAGGCGTTCGGGACGTGACGGTCAGGATTGCATTGGAGCTGGCCGTCGTGCCAACCGCATTACTGGCCAACAGCAGGTAGGTGCCGGCATCTGCGAGTTGGGCGCTGGGAAAGTCCAACGTGGGCGAGGTTGCGCCGGGGATGGGGACCCCGTTGGTGGACCACTGATAGCTGATCGGTTGGTCGCCCACTGCCTGCCCGCTGAGGCTGGCGCTGTCGCCGGCTCGTACCGTGATTGACGCGGGTTGCCAAATGAAGACCGGTGCTGAGGGACTCGTGTCGACGGTGAGAACGGCGTTGGAACTGGTAACGCCGTCGATGGGATTACTGACGATCACGGAGTAGTTGCCTGCGTCGGCAGGCTGAACGTTGCTCAGCGTCAACGACGCTGTCGTCGCGGAGGCGCCGGACAGCGGCGCGGTGTCGTTGTAGTACCATTGATAAGTCAATGGCATGCTACCGGTCGCCATTACGCTGAACGTAGCGAACTGGCCCGGTATGACCGTTACATTCGTCGGTTGCACGGCGATCCCCGGGGGGACGTCGGCCACCAACAACGTGGCCACGGAGCTCGTGACCGAGCCATAGTCGTTGGATACAACGACGGAATAAGTGCCGGCCGCGGACGTTTGCGCATTGGATTTGACCAACGTGGGATTGGCAGTCGGCGTGTGCGCTGGTGGGAAAGTGATGATGCCATTGGTCACCAGCGTGCTGGTGTTGTAGTACCACTGGTAATACAACGGCAACGTGCCATTGACGACCGCCGTAAACGTGACATCCGCCCCCGACGCGACGTCCTGGTCCTGCGGCTGCGTGATGATCGAGGGAGGGATGGGCGCGGAGGTCACCACGATCTTCGCCTCTTTAAAAAAGTTCGACATGGGTGCGACTACGTTATTCTGTGGACGATAAGCGATTCCGTCGAAGGCGAAATTGGTCGCGCTGTCATCGACCGTCGAGTCGGAAAGAGCGGCCCCATTTGAGAGGTTGGACCACGTCATCGTGATCGCCATCGTGCTCAGATTGGTCCGGTAAAAGGCCATTTGCAGGATGTAATTTGTACCGTTGTCAAACCCGTAAAACACATTCGTATCCAGGCTGTCCTTGCCGATCGAAGTCCAGTCTCCGCTCGACCCCATCAGATTTCCGTCGGGCACAGTAGTGCGCTTGCGAATGTCGATGGGCGTATCGTCGGACAATTGCGTATAAACTTTCCCGAACAGCGCGTACCCTTCGGTGTAATCTCCCAAACCGCTGCTGCTGAAGGAGCCATCGTTGGTTACACGACTGTCCGTCGAACCGGCAAAGTTGAACAGCCCGATCCTGAAAGCCTGAGCGTTGGTCAGAAGCGTCGAAATCCCGTTGAAACTCAGCTTGAACGACGCCGTCAGCGTGTCTCCCACGTTCAATTGGATAGGCGGGGTGCTGTTGGTGGTGAAATAGGTAACGATCATGGCTGAACTACCGCCGGTCACGCGCATCAGCATGCTCCCGACATTTGCACTGAGGGGGCCATTGCTTGACGACGACGTGAACCACGGCGAGTCCGTCGGTATGTTCAGGTTATTGCGCGTTCCGTCGGCCCAGGTGTCGTCGAGATAAATGATGGCGTGAGCGGCCCCGGTCAACCCGAGCAGGGCAACGGAAGCTGCGATCATTGCGAATAAGCGTTTCATTATGCGTTCCCTCCGCATCTCATGGATGTGATGTCTTGTAGAGCCGCCGCCAGCAAGTTGGGGCCAGCATACCGCGGCGAAAATCGGCTAGATTGTCCCATTACTACACACTGCACCACCCCCGTCCGCAAGAACGGGAGTTTACCCCGAATCTTGTAGCAGATCCCATTGGGGTATGTCAATGATGGACTCATGGAATCGCGTTCTCTCAGGGCACCAATCGGATGCGATAGAACCGCGCTGGCACGTTGGTCGCATAGAAGATCCTGAAATCTCCAACCAACGTTGCATCCGTGCCCGGACCAAGGATGGCCTTGTTGCTTGTGACGGTGGTTGGCGGGCCATTTGGGCCACCCGTGACGATATAGTTTGTGACGCCCTCCCAGCTCGCATAGCCATCGGCTCCGGCTACCACCGATGGTCCCCCGACAACAGCCGGCACCGACAACGCACATACCAGGGTTTTCATGGGTCTCCCCTCAAAGTTTCAGATTCCAGAACGCAAGATTTGTTCCGTTGACCGGGCGCATTCCATGAAACGGTCTTCGTCCCCTCTGACGCCGCAATCAGAAACAAAGGGGATTTCCTCGCGGACGTGCCCCAGATTGATCGCCGTGAATCACTTCTGAGGTGCATCAACCATACTTTTGCATCAGCGCCAATCAACCATTACGCCGAATACGAATAGAGCCATCTGCGACCGCTTGTTACACGAGACAACGGCCGATTGCGCGCGGCCAGTACAGTTCCCAATTGACATTTTTGTTACTCCCCTGGGCGTGGGACGTTTTCCGGCTCGAATACGACTTTGACAGCATTCCCTGCCGGTGTATCGGCCAAGCCGGATCCAACGCCGTGAATCGATGACCCCGTCGTGGCACGTGAGTGTGAGCCTCATCCCGTCGGGTGAACTCAGTTCCCTCCGTGCTCAAACTGGCTCCGACTCTGGACCGGTGAATGGGACTAAGCGTTTTGACGGGGCTCCACGTCAACCTGATTCTGCTTTCCGTATAATAACGCTGGCTGCAACCCGGAGGCGGCTGATTGCGGCAAGCGAACGGGTCATCCCGTAAATGCAGACAAGCCAAGTTGGCCGTGAAGGTTTTCGAGGCTGGCTGCAACCCGGTCTTTCGAATAGACTGCGCTCTTGATGAAAGCGCGGAAGTTGATCCCGTTGGTGCTGATCGCCGCGGGCCTGCTGGCTTACCACAACAGTTTCACGGGGCCGTTCATTTTCGACGATGTGCCATCCATTCAAGACAACCCAACCATCCGCCATTTGTGGCCGATCTGGGGGCCGTTGTCCACGCCGCATCGCGGCAGGCTGACGGTCGAAGGTCGGCCGATTGTTAACCTCTCCCTCGCCATTAACTATGCGTTGGGCGGCTACGAAGTCTGGGGATATCACGCCTTGAATCTGACTGTTCATCTTCTTGCGGGGCTGACCTTGCTGGGCATCGTTCGTCGGACCCTGCGATCGCCGAGGCTCCGTGAGCGGTTCGGCGCATCGGCCGACGGATTGGCGCTGGCCACGGCGGTCCTCTGGACGGTTCATCCGCTGCAAACCGAGTCGGTGACCTATGTGATCCAGCGGGCTGAGGTGATCATGGGATTATCTTATCTGCTCACGCTTTACTGCTTCATCCGCGCAGTCAATTCGCGGCGAACCGGCGTATGGTACGGCTTGTGCCTCTCCACCTGCGCGTTGGGGATGGTCAGTAAAGAGGTGATGATTTCCGCACCGGTGATGGTGCTACTCTACGACCGCGCATTTGTTTCCGCGTCGTTTCGGGAGACGTGGCGACGCCGGTGGCCGTTGTACCTGGGGCTATCGGCCACCTGGGTTCTCCTGAGTTACTCGCAAGCCAGAAGCCTTGGCCATTCATGGATCAACACCCAGTCGAAGGGGGTCACGTGGTGGATGTACTTGCTGACGGAGCCCGGAGTGATTCTGCATTACCTGCGCCTCTCTCTCTGGCCACAGCCGTTGTGTTTCGACTATTACGGATGGCCGATTGCCAGAACGTGGACGAGCGCCCTGCCGGCGGCGCTGGTAATGGTGATTCTGCTGGGAGCAACCGGCTGGGCATGGAAAACGAAAACCACCTGGGGCTTCTTAGGTGCCTGGTTCTTTCTGATTCTTGCTCCGAGTTCGAGCTTTATACCGCTCGACAGCCCGGCATTTGAACATCGCATGTACCTACCGTTGGTCGCCGTAGTGACTCTCCTGGTGATCGGACTGTATTCGCTGGCAGGCCGGCGAAGCGCAGTCGTATTTGTGGCGGCGGCCATCGGATTTGTTTTTCTTTCGGCGCGGCGCAATCAGGATTACCGCAGTGAACTCGCCATCTGGCGGGATACCGTGGCCAAGCGCCCCGACAACCCCAGAGCGCAGAGCAGCGTTGGGATTGCCTTGGGGCGGATGGGCAGATTCCAGGAAGCGATCGGACATTTCGAGCAGGCGCTGCGGCTGAAGCCCGACTATGCCGATGCGCACAGTAATCTGGGAACTGCCCTGTTGCAGGAAGGCGACCTCCAAGGGGCGATCAAGCACTACGAGCAGGCGCTACAGATCGAGCCCAATGACGCCCAAGCGCATTTCAATTTCGGGGTGGCCCTGGAGCAAGCGGGCCAGCGAGATCAGGCGATCGACCAGT
>DATJBF010000086.1:0-4822 GCA_035515475.1 Verrucomicrobiia bacterium | reverse complement strand
ACATGACCCGGGCAAGGGCGGAGATTACACTGGCAGCCTCATCGTGACCTCGTCGGGCGACGACCAGTACAGCGGCAAGTTCACCCACGACTTCCAGGACGGATCGTCGGTTTCCGGCACGACCGAGGCTATCCTCTATGCAAAATTCCAGTGGCGCGGACATGCGCAGGTTGGCGACAGCACTGAGGTCGAGATCTTCTTCGGCAACGAGAACGGCACCTCGATGCACGGGCGGCGGTTGCTGACGCCGATCGGCGACCTCGGAATGGACGAGACGCTGTACAAGGCCGCCGGCGGAGCGAGGCTACTTACGACGATCCCGAAAGCGATCCAGGCCGGGCAGACGACCAAAGTGCGGCTGTTCGGGATGAATCTGCCGGCCAATGTCAGCGCGTCGGCGATAAGCCTCGGCGACGGAGTAAAGGTCAAGTCGGTCAGCCAACCCGACGACAGCACGGTTATCGCCGAGGTCACGGCTGACTCCGACGCCCAGGTTGGGCCGCGAACGGCCAAGATAGCCGGCGTCGCCGGCGAGCTTCCCGTCTATCTCTACAAGACCGTCGATTACATCGCGATCACTCCGGAGCGTGGTTTCGGCCGCCCCGGCGGAGAGCGCGGACCGAAGGTCCAGCAGCAGTTCGAGGCAGAAGGCTTCACGCACGGCCCCGACGGCAAGCCGGTGAATATCGGGCGGGTCGGGCCGCTCAAATGGGACACGGCCGAGCGAGTCAGCAGGATTAGCGACGACGACGTGCTCTACGTTGGCCACGTCAATCAGTACGGAACCTTTATCCCGAACACGGACGGCCCGAACCCTGAGCGCATTCACAGCGAGTCCAACGTGGGTGACGTATGGGTCGAGGCATGGTACCAGCCCGACCCCTCCAAGCTCCCGATGGGGGCGCGGGCGTTCATGCTGCTGATGCCGCCGAAGTTCGTGTTTTACCCGATAAACTGATAGGTTGTTGAAGGTAAAGGCCCTTCATGCGCCCTGACGAACTGGAATTCCGGCCCGAGAATGCGCACGTGGTCAACCACTGCGGGATGACGGTGCTGGTGGCCGCGAAGACCATGTCGTTGTTCACGATGGATCCGCTGTCCGAGGCGGTCCTCAAGTATTGCGAAACCAGGCGGCGCTTCACGCTCGAAGAAGTCGTCAACCAGCTCTCCAACGATTTCGTCCCCGAAGACGTCGCCGGTGTCGTGCGGGAATTCATGAACGTCGACGTCCTGGTCGGCGGACAGAGCAGCAAACCGATCGCGCTGCCCTTCGTTGACACCGAGCAGTTTCCGCTAAGCTCGCTGGTCCTCAACGTAACCAACAAGTGCAACCTTCACTGCACCTATTGCTACGAGCCGGACGCAGCCAAGTACGGCCCGGCGCCGGTCCGGATGGAGTGGGAGACGGCGCGGTCCAGCGTCGATTTTCTATTCGAGAAGGCAGGTAGAAACCGCGAGGTCAACATCGTTTTTTTCGGCGGCGAGGCGCTGCTCAACTTCAAATTGATGAAGCAGGTTGTCGACTACGCCGAGAACAAGGGCGCGGCTGTCAGCAAAAAGGTCGACTTCTCGATCACGACCAACGGCACGATGCTGGTCGATGAGATCATCGACTTCCTGCAGGAGCATCGTTTCGGCGTGACGATCAGCATCGACGGGCCCAAGGAAATCCACGACCGCCGCCGTTTCTTTCTCAGCAACACCGGCGAAAAGAAAGGCTCATACGATCAAATCATGAGCCGCGTCGGGCGCCTGCTCGAACGTTACACTGCGCGCCCGATCGTCGCCCGCGTGACGGTTACCAAGGGCGCCGTCGAAATCGTACGCATCTACGAACATCTGAGCGGTCTTGGATTCTTCGAAGTCGGCTTCTCCCCTGTGACCGCCAAACCCGGGCTCGATTACGGCCTGGAGGCGGCCGATCTGCGCGAGGTCCTGGGCGGTTTCAAGGAACTCGGCGGACGCTATGTCGAGCGCGCGATCAACAACCAATACACGGGATTTTCCAATCTCAGCACGATGCTTACGGACCTGCACCTCGGGACCAACAAGATGTTCCCGTGCGGCGCCGGGCTCGGACTGCTTGACGTGGACGGCAACGGCGACATCTACCTGTGCCATCGCTTTCCGGGCGTCGAGGAGCAAAAGTACGGCAACGTGAAGCAGGGCGGACTCGAGTATGGCCGGTTGACCGAATTCGTCAACAGCGTCCAGGTGGGCAACAAGCCGGTCTGCCAGACCTGCTGGATCCGCGGGATTTGCGGCGGGGGCTGCTACCACGAGGCGCTGCAGGAATTTGGCGAAGCCGCGCTGCCAAATCTCCATTATTGCGTCTTTTTGCGCGAATGGACCGAGTATGGTATCGGGGTATTTACCGAGCTTGAGCAAAAGAACCCAGGATTTGTAGAGAAATTTATCGTACGAAGCCGGGGGGACGTGCCGAAGGAACTGAGCTAGCGACGGCCGGGAGCGAACTTTAGAGGGCCGCTCCGGATCCGTACCAGGAGGAGTGACATGAAGCACCTGAAGGCGGCGAATCGCAAGGCCCGCGCAGTCGAAGCGGTGCGCACGGGAGGGGACGTGGTCGGGATGGTGCAGCCGATGGGCTGTACCACGATTTTCAACCCCGGCTGGGAAGCCGATCCCTGGGGCGGCGCACATGCGATGTGCAGTCCGACCGAGGCTGACCTAGCGGGATGTTCCGGAGTCTGCTGGTGGCCGGCGCAGGTGCCTGACAGCTTGCAGAACTATCCGGAATGGGCGAAGGGATGCTCCGGCGTTAACATGGAAGACTGGCGCAGCTTGGCCGTGGAGTATCCGAAGATCAAGTAACACGCTCCGTCCGTCGCCCGGCCGTTCATTTTTACGATCGATGTAAATCGCGCCGTCGCGCTGCTACCGCGGCGCAAGGGCGTGGCCGCACGCGCGCGTAGAGGCGCGCCTCACCGGAGTTGATTGTCATGGCAAAGTTGGACGCTCGCCGCCTGCGTCTTTGCTGTTCAACCGCTCTCGCGCTCTTGATGAGTCTCCCCGCCGCTAGCGCGTGGGCCAAGTGGTACATGGTCGTCGGCACGTTGCCCAACAACGTCGAGGTCGTCGACACCACCACTGACAAGGTTGTCAGAACCGTGCCGCTTGAAGGGCAGGGCCCGGTGCTCCAGATTGCGACCAACTCGGCCACTCCGCGCTACGCCTACGCGACTACCAACCTCGATCAGGCCGTCGCCGTCGTTGACCTCGAGCAGGGCAAACAAGTCGCAACCATAAAGCTCTCCAGCGACACCGAGACGGTGCGGGTTTCCGCGACCAACCTCAATCCCAAGGGCGACCGGCTGTATATCAGCGAATTGCCGCTTAAGGTCAGTCTCGGCCGCTACCAGCACGAAGAACCGCGGTTCCGGGTGGTCGACACCGCCACCAACAAGACGATCAAGACGTTCCCGGCGCCGCAGCAGACCATGTCGTTCGGCTTCTCGCCCGACGGCAAGAAGCTTTACACGTTCTGCGTGGGCCAGGACATCCTCGTGCTCGATGCGGAAGACGGCCATCTGCTGGATACGATTCCCTTGGCGCATCGCAATATTACCGGCATTCGTGCGACTTACGGCCTGCCGCTGCTTTTGAACTACGAGGAGCAGAATTACTTTGTGACCTTCGCGATAATTGTCGAAGATTCCATAACGGGCACCGATACGTTGTCGCTCGGCGTGCTCGACCTGAAGCAGGAGCATCCGAAGCTCGACGTTGTCGAGACCGAGCCCTTCGTCGAGGATTGGTACTCGGTCGAGGGGATCGGTACCACGCCCGACCTGCACAAGGCGTTCTTCGTATGGAATGATCTCTGGAAGGTCGATTACAAGACGAGAAAAAGAGACGCCCAGGTTTCGATGCCCAACAGCCAGGCGGTGCCGCTCATCCATCCTGACGGTAAGAAAGTCTATTGCGGCGGGCAATGGCACGCGCTCGCCGTGTATGATGCCGATACCCTCAAGCATCTCGACGACGTTGAACTTGGCCACTCGATGGCCGGACTCGGGATGCGCTTCGTCAACAACGACAAGGACCTCTCCGCGCCGGGATCAACGAACCAGGATCCCTGAGCCGGAGCGCATCGCGGCATCCGGGAAAGCCATTCGCCGGTGAGCAGGGCCAAAGGCCGGACCGGCACGGGTAAGGCCGCACGCGGCCGCGCGCCGGCCCGCGGCGCAGTCAGTACAGCACCTGATTTTGAGCCGGGGTCCTTAGGCATTCGCACCGGTGCAGGCATCCGCATCGCGCTTATCGACAGCGGAGTCAACCCCGGACATTCGCATGTTGGCCCGATCGCCGGCGGTGTGGCGTTCAGCGCCGGTCGCGGTGGCGAGGTGCTCCAGAGTTCGGATTTTCGCGATACGCTCGGGCACGGCACCGCGCTCGCCGGAATTCTCAAATTCAAGGCGCCGGATGCGGAGTTGTTCGCGGTCAGGATTTTCACCGATCGCCTGGTGACCTCGATCGAGGTTCTCGAAGCCGCGCTTCGCTGGGCGATAGAGCAGAAGATGCACGTCGTGAACCTGAGCCTGGGCACGGCCAATCCGGAGCATCGCACGCGGGTGGCGCGGATCGCCGCGCGCGCTGGCCGCGCCGGCACTCTGATCGCGGCTTCGTCGCCTCCGGAGGGTCCGGAAATGCTGCCGGCGGCGCTCGACGGCGTCTTCGGCGTGGCCGCGAGCGACGGCTGCTCATGGAGCGAGTATCAATACGTTGCGGACGGCGCGATTCACTTCCGGGCGCATCCGTCGCCGCGCCCGCTGCCTGGCCTCGATCAGTCGCGCAACTACCG
>DATJBF010000085.1:0-4227 GCA_035515475.1 Verrucomicrobiia bacterium | reverse complement strand
AATCAGGTGGTGTACTGACTGCGCCGCGGGCCGGCGCGCGGCCGCGTGCGGCCTTACCCGTGCCGGTTCGGCCTTTGGCCCTGCTCACCGGCGAATGGCTTTCCCGGATGCCGCTTATGTGCTCCGGCTCAGGGATCCTGGCTCGTTGCTCCTGGCGCGGAGAGATCCTTGTCGTTGTTGACGAAGCGCATCCCGATTCCAGCCATCGAGTGGCCGAGTTCAACGTCGGCGAGATGCTTGAGGGTGTCGGCGTCATACACGGCGAGCGCGTGCCATTGCCCGCCGCAATAGACCTTTTTGCCGTCAGGATGAATGAGCGGCACCGCCTGGCTGTTAGACATCGAAACCTGGGCTTCCCTCTTTCTCGTCTTGTAATCGATCTTCCACAGGTCGTTCCATACGAAGTACGCCTTGTGCAGATCGGGCGTCGTGCCGATTCCTTCGACCGTGTACCAGTCCTCGACGAAGGGCTCGGTCTCGACGACGTCAAGCTTCGGATGCTCCTGCTTCAGGTCGAGCACGCCGAGCGACAGCGTATCGGTGCCGGTTATCGAATCTTCGACGATTATGGCGAAGGTCACGAGATAGTTCTGCTCCTCGTAGTTCAAAAGCAGCGGCAAGCCGTAGGTCGCTCGAATGCCCGTAATATTGCGATGCGCCAGGGGAATGGTATCCAGCAGATGGCCGTCCTCCGCATCGAGCACGAGGACGTCCTGCCCAACGCAGAAGGTGTAAATCTTCTTGCCGTCGGGCGAGAAGCCGAACGACATGGTCTGCGGCGGCGCCGGGATCATCTTGATCGTCTTGTTGGTGGCGGTGTCCACCACTCGGAACCGCGGCTCTTCGTGCTGGTAGCGGCCGAGACTGACCTTAAGCGGCAATTCGCTGATATACAGGCGGTCGCCCTTGGGATTGAGGTTGGTCCCGGAAACCCGCACCGTCTCGGTGTCGCTGGAGAGCTTTATGGTTGCGACTTGTTTGCCCTGCTCGAGGTCGACGACGGCGACGGCCTGATCGAGGTTGGTAGTCGCATAGGCGTAGCGCGGAGTGGCCGAGTTGGTCGCAATCTGGAGCACCGGACCCTGCCCTTCAAGCGGCACGGTTCTGACTACCTTGTCAGTAGTGGTGTCGACGACCTCGACGTTGTTGGGCAACGTGCCGACGACCATGTACCACTTGGCCCACGCGCTAGCGGCGGGGAGACTCATCACGAGCGCAAGAGCAACTGAACAGCAAAGGCGCAGTGGGTTAGCGTCCAACTTTGCCATGGCAATCAACTCCGGTGAGGCGCGTCTCTACGCGCACATACGTCCCCGCCTTGCGCTGCGGTCGCAACACGACGGCGCGATTTACATCGATCGTAAAAATGAACGGGCCGGACGACGGACGAAGCTTGCTACTTGACCTTCGGATACTCCACGGCCAAGCTGCGCCAGTCTTCCATGTTAACGCCGGAGCATCCCTTCGCCCATTCCGGATAGTTCTGCAAGCTGTCCGGCACCTGCGCCGGCCACCAGCAGACTCCCGAACATCCCGCCAGGTCAGCCTCGGTCGGGCTGCACATCGCATGTGCGCCGCCCCACGGATCGGCTTCCCAGCCGGGGTTGAAAATCGTAGTACAGCCCATCGGCTGCACCATCCCGACCACGTCCCCTCCCGTGCGCACCGCTTCGACCGCGCGGGCCTTACGGTTCGCCGCCTTCAGGTGCTTCATGTCACTCCTCCTGGAACGGATCCGGAGCGGCCCTCAGAGTTCGCTTCCGGCCGTCACTAGCTCAGTTCCTTCGGCACGTCCCCCCGGCTTCGTACGATAAATTTCTCAACAAATCCCGGGTTCCTTTGCTCAAGCTCGGTAAACACCCCGATACCATATTCGGTCCATTCGCGCAAAAAGACGCAATAGTGGAGATTTGGCAGGGCGGCCTCGCCAAATTCCTGCAACGCCTCATGGTAGCACCCCCCGCCGCAAATCCCGCGGATCCAGCAGGTCTGGCAGACCGGCTTGTTGCCCACCTGGACGCTGTTGACGAATTCGGTCAGCCGGCCGTACTCGAGTCCGCCCTGCTTCACGTTGCCGTACTTTTGCTCCTCAACGCCCGGAAAGCGATGGCATAGGTAGATGTCGCCGTTGCCGTCCACGTCAAGCAGTCCGAGCCCGGCACCGCACGGGAACATCTTGTTGGTCCCGAGGTGCAGGTCCGTAAGCATCGTACTGAGATTGGAAAATCCCGTGTATTGGCTGTTGATCGCGCGCTCGACATAGCGTCCGCCGAGTTCTTTGAAACCGCCCAGGACCTCGCGCAGGTCGGCCGCCTCCAGGCCGTAATCGAGCCCGGGTTTGGCGGTCACAGGGGAGAAGCCGACTTCGAAGAATCCGAGACCGCTCAGATGTTCGTAGATGCGTACGATTTCGACGGCGCCCTTGGTAACCGTCACGCGGGCGACGATCGGGCGCGCAGTGTAACGTTCGAGCAGGCGCCCGACGCGGCTCATGATTTGGTCGTATGAGCCTTTCTTTTCGCCGGTGTTGCTGAGAAAGAAACGGCGGCGGTCGTGGATTTCTTTGGGCCCGTCGATGCTGATTGTCACGCCGAAACGATGCTCCTGCAGGAAGTCGATGATCTCATCGACCAGCATCGTGCCGTTCGTCGTGATCGAGAAGTCGACCTTTTTGCCGGCAGCCACACCCTTCTTCTCGGCGTAGTCGACAACCTGCTTCATCAACTTGAAGTTGAGCAGCGCCTCGCCGCCGAAGAAAACGATATTGACCTCGCGGTTTCTACCTGCCTTCTCAAATAGAAAATCGACGCTGGCGCGCGCCGTCTCCCATTCCATCCGGACCGGCGCCGGGCCGTACTTGGCCGCGTCCGGTTCGTAGCAATAGGTGCAATGGAGGTTGCACTTATTGGTTACGTTGAGAACCAGCGAGCTCAGCGGAAACTGCTCGGTGTCGACGAACGGCAGCGCGAGCGGTTTGCTGCTCTGTCCGCCGACCAGGACGTCGACGTTCATGAATTCCTGCACGACGCCGGCGACGTCTTCGGGGACGAAGTCGTTGGAGAGCTTGTTGGTGATTTCTTCGAGGGTGAAGCGCCGTCTGGTTTCGCAATACTTGAGAACCGCCTCGGACAGCGGATCCATCGTGAACAACGACATGGTCTTCGCGGCCACCAGCACCGTCATCCCGCAGTGGTTGACCACGTGCGCATTCTCGGGCCGGAATTCCAGTTCGTCAGGGCGCATAAAGGAGGGCCTCTACCCCCAACGTATCAGTTTATCGGGTAAAACACGAACTTCGGCGGCATCAACAGCATGAACGCCCGCGCCCCCATCGGGAGCTTGGGGGGGTCGGGCTGGAACCATGCCTCGACCCATACGTCGCCCACGTTGGACTCGCTGTGAATGCGCTCAGGGTTCGGGCCGTCCATGTTCGGGATAAAGGTTCCGTACTGATTGACGTGGCCGACGTAGAGCACGTCGTCGTCGCTAATCCTGCTGACTCGCTCGGCCGTGTCCCATTTAAGTGGCCCGACCCGCCCGATATTCACCGGCTTGCCATCGGGGCCGTGTGTGAAGCCTTCTGCCTCGAATTGCTGCTGGACCTTCGGTCCGCGCTCTCCGCCGGGGCGGCCGAAACCGCGCTCCGGAGTGATCGCGATGTAATCGACGGTCTTGTAGAGATAGACGGGAAGCTCGCCGGCGACGCCAGCTATCCTGGCCGTTCGCGGCCCAACCTGGGCGTCGGAGTCAGCCGTGACCTCGGCGATAACTGTGCTGTCGTCGGGTTGGCTGACCGACTTGACCTTTACTCCGTCGCCGAGGCTTATCGCCGACGCGCTGACATTGGCCGGCAGATTCATCCCGAACAGCCGCACCTTGGTCGTCTGCCCGGCCTGGATCGCTTTCGGGATCGTCGTAAGTAGGCTCGCTCCGCCTGCGGCCTTGTACAGCGTCTCGTCCATTCCGAGGTCGCCGATCGGCGTCAGCAACCGCCGCCCGTGCATCGAGGTGCCGTTCTCGTTGCCAAAGAAGATCTCGACCTCAGTGCTGTCGCCAACCTGCGCATGTCCGCGCCACTGGAATTTCGCATAGAGGATAGCCTCGGTCGTGCCGGAAACCGACGATCCGTCCTGGAAGTCGTGGGTGAACTTGCCGCTGTACTGGTCGTCGCCCGACGAGGTCACGATGAGGCTGCCAGTGTAATCTCCGCCCTTGCCCGGGTCATGT
>DATJBF010000084.1:0-35205 GCA_035515475.1 Verrucomicrobiia bacterium | reverse complement strand
CCGCCATCCAAAGCGTCAAGATCCAGGATTGCGACAGCATGATGATTACGACCGCGACCAACCGCACCGGGTGCATGGCCGCACGATCCAAAACGTCGAAGATCGCCTCGTTTAACTGGTCAACATCTCGGAGAAAGACGGTGGCTACCTCACCCGGCCGCGTGCGCTGGGAAAACGACAGGTCCAGCCGCGTCAGCCGATCAAACAAGCTGTTCCGGATTCTGGCCAGGATGGACTGGCTGACACTGGAGATGATCACATACGTCAAGACTTGCAAGCCGCCAATTACCAAACGGGTCGCGATCAACGCCACCGAGGCGGCGACGATCGTGCCGAACGGCGTTGGTTGCGCCAGGACGGCGTTCGCCAGATCGTCCAGCGGACGAAGCAGAGTCCAGTCCCCTGAGGTCTGCGTTGACAGGGACGAGCCCGCCAGGAGCTTCTGGAGGAAGTCCGCGGCGATCCAAATTTCCACGCCCTGTGCCGCGACGGACACCAGGGTCAGCAGAACGACAAACCCCGCGGCCGGGAGGTGCGGGCGGAGATAACCAAGAAGACGCCAGTAGTTCTTCATGGAGTCAACCTTCGGTGCGCAGCGTGGCCAGCACATCCACTTGGCCGGCCCGCAACGCGGGCAACACGCCGGCTGCCAATCCGCAGACGCAGCACACCCACAACGGGTAAAGGAAGCCCGAGCTGCAATAGCACGGGGCCAGCAGGCTGGCCTCCGGCAGCCGGGCCGCCAGCAACCGGGTCAAATGTGGCGCCACCGCCACGGCAACGGCAACGCCAAGGAAGGCCCCAGACAGGCCAATCAAGATGCTCTCGAGCATGACCGACCCGAGGATTTGACGGCGGCTGGCCCCCATGGCAAGGCGGATGGAGAACTCGTGTGCGCGGCGGGTGACACTGGTGAGCATCACGTTGAGGACCCCGATGGAGGCCACCAGAATACAGAAGAACGACTCAGCCGCCCCAAGCAACATGAAGTTCGCCACCAGATCCTTGCTCTTCTCGATGCTAAACTGCGACGACGAGAGGTAATAAGTGTTGGGGCCGCGGATTTCATCCAGGCCTTTTCGGAGACGAGCGGCGATCCGGTCCATGTCTTGGACCCGACGCCAAGCGACGAGAATGTGACCGACCGTGCCCACCGGAATCCACAAGATGCGGGCCGACCGGTACGGCACGACCACCCGGCCCTGAAAACGTGTGTCGATCCGCGGCGGATCCGGTACCACGCCCACAACGTGATAGGGTTGACCGCCCACCAGCAGCAGCGGTTGGTGGTCGATATCGATCCCAAACTCCCGCGAGGCCGTTTCGGTCACCATGCATTCCCAAGCCATACCCGCCCGAGCCGACGCGGAGAATCCCGGTCCTCGCAGTGGCCGAAACAACGGCTCTTCAGCGACCTCGTCAGTGATACCGTCCACCGGCAAGACGACCTTCCGTCTGCCATACACGACCGGAAGTGCGCTCATGTAGATGGGACAAACCCATTTCGCTTCCGGCAGGTAGTTCTTCAATTCCCGGAGTTCTGATTCCGTGAAATCCGGTCGGGGCCGCCCTCCCAACCACTGGGGGTCGAGGCCGGCGTCGCAATAGGCGATCACCCACTGCCCCATCATCTGTTCCACGTCTTGCCAGACCCGTTCGGTTGCTCCTCGCCCGACGAACAATGTCAGTGCCAGAGCCATCGCTCCCACCGACATTGTCAACACCGTTAGTACCAATTGAAACGGGCTCGAATAGATCCCCTGCAGCGTAAGGCTGGCAAAACACCAACATCGTGCCGCTCTTCCGTCGCTTTCGAGGCAGGCAGGGTTGCCACGGTCGCCCGATGCTCCGACCGCCTGGACCGGCTCATCCATAATCGATCCATCCATCCTTGAGTCTGATAATGCGGTTGGCCTGGGCGGCCAGTGGGGCGTGATGGGTAACCAACACGAGGGCACGCTCGGAAGTGACCAGGTCCAGCAACAACCGGGCAACCTGCTCGCCATTCGCCGAATCCAAGGTCCCTGTCGGCTCGTCCGCCAAGATCAACCGGGGAGCGGTGACCAGCGCACGGGCGATGGCAACACGCATCAGTTCTCCGCCGCTCAACTGGTTGGGATAATGTCGCAACCGGTGCTCAAGCCCCACCAACCTCAAGGCATCGGCGGCTCGCTCCCGCTGGTGAGTTGGCCAGAGTCCACGATGGACGAGGGGCACGCAGACATTGTCAACTACGTCCAAGTTGGGGAGAAGCTTCCCATCTTGGAACACCATCCCGATCTGCCGTCGCCGGGCAGTGTTCCACCAATCGTCCAAACCCAGCCGCTGGCCATCCATCCACACCTCGCCGGTGTCAACCGGCGTCAACAAGGCCAGAATATGCAGCAAGGTCGATTTTCCGGCTCCCGACGGCCCCACCACGGCTACGCTCTCGCCCCGCCGCACGTCCAATGTAATGCCGCGAAGTACAGGAATCCGCTGGGGGCCGGTCGCATACGACTTGCTGACCTGTCGCAATGAAACCAATGGAGCAGCGGCATGCACGGGCGCAGTCAATCGGATCTTGGCTCCTGCGGGTAAATGTGCACCGAGACCCGCATGCCGGGTTTGAGCGGGCCGGCTGCGGCTCCCAGGGTCAACTCGACACCGAACGTGGGATAAGCCTCTCCGGTTTGCGGTTCCGGCCGGCTTTCCACGCGTTCGACGGTTGCGCTCACCGGTTTCTCGTCTGAGAAATCCAGCGAAATTTCTGCACGACATCCTCTCGCGATGTACTTGAGTTGTTGCTGCAAAACCTCCCCCCGAATCAAGACGTTCGTGCTCCAAACTTCCAACACGGTCTCACCGGTCCCCAGTCGACCGGGATCAGGCGCGAGATAAACGACTTGCCCGTCGAAGGGAGCAACAATAAGCGGAGACGACAGTTGCGTTTCCAATTCTGTGGTTTCGGCATCGACGGCAAGAGCCAGCGACCGTATGGTGTCGGCAGAACTGGCTGGATCGGCGACTTGAATGCGCAGAAGTTCCACCCGCTCTTTGAGTTCGTCTCGTTTGTCGCGCAGTACCCCCACGCGACGGTCGGCCGAATCCGGCTCGATATCTTTCCACAATCGGAGCTGGGTATTCAGTTCGGCCTCCAAACGGGCGAGCCGATTCTCCTTTGACGCCAGTTCGAAACGGGCCTGTTTCTGAGACTTGAGTTCCAAGAGCCGGGTCCAGCCCTCCCCATCAAGGATTTCGGCCAGTGGGCGACCGGCTTTCACGTTTTCGCCCTTGGCTGCGTAGACGGTCAGGAGCCGCTCACCTGGACGAAGGCGCAGGCTCAATTCCCGACAGGGTTTAACGATCCCTCGGCACTCGATCACGAGCGGCGTTTTCGGGGTCGGCTCGGCCCGGGAGACAATGGGAAAGTTGAACATAACGTACCCAGCGATCCCGCCGATCATCGCGCTCCGGAGTACGATTCGCTTGCCGCAATTCATCGCAGTGACCTCCTCCTCGTTGGAATCCAAGCCAGCAGACGTGCGAGGGGATAGACGAACCAGGGCACGAGCGATGATAGCCAGCGCCCCAACCGTCTTCCCCACTTTCCGCACCAGCGATTGGCCAGTGGATACCCCACGCGATCGGCCATCCATTGCCACCCGCGACCGTCCCATGGTCGTCCGGTCGCCGGCACGTCCGTCAACAGAAAGAAAACGGCCACTTCGTAAAGGAAGGTCCGAACCCGGTTGACGGGCGAGACGGGCAGCGTGTCCCATTCAGTGGTCCACTTGGTCGAGGCGATGACGGGTGGGGCCACCAGCTTCCTGATGAACGGGCGGTTCCACACGCGGCCGCGCGGCGAGCAAACCTCGGGGAACCGGGGATCCAGATGCTCCCGACAGAATGCCGCGGCGGCCGCCAACCCCTCGAACAAGCCCATGCGCTTGGATTCATTGATCACTCGCTCCCAGTCCAGCCCGGTACGTCGGCCAGCGGCCAGCGCCGCCAGGTCGAGCAACCAGATAAGTCGCCCAAAGAAATGATGAATCATGAGGTGCTGAAGCAGATACACGAGGTGCCACTCTGGCTGGGGCACAATCAACCCACTCGTTGTGCATTCCAGTTCGGGCAGTCGTCCCTCCGGAAACAGGTCGAACAACGGCCCGTGCCATCCGGGCGCTGGGAAGCGTATCTCCAAGGTCCAGCCGTCGAGTTTAGCCACGAGCCGGCTGGGATCCCAAACCTGACAGGCAATACTCTGCTGTTCGGAGTCAATCAGTAACCGGGCGCCGGACGCGCGAACCAACAGGCGCGCCTGCTCGGCGGAGGCCGTGAAAAGATCAAGATCGGAGAACCCGCGGACTCCGTAGTCCCCATAGCCTTGCTCAACGATGGCAGGTCCTTTTGCGAAGAAAACGGTGAGACCTTCCCGTCGCCCGGCCTCCAACAGAACCGCACACCGTCGGCGAGCCTGCTCGCCGTGCAGGGAGTTGCTCCAATAACGGTGGCGCGCGGCCTCCGCCATGCCGGAAGGCAAACCCGCCACCCGCTCCGCGCATGCCCCCAAGACCCCGCCGGTCCCGTGACGATCAAAGTACTCCCAAAGCAACGCAGCATCACCCCCCGCTGGGAAAGCGGGCGGTTCAGTGCCTGTCCAGCTGGAAAGGGTCGCGAGCAAGAAGGAGAGTTCGGCGGGCCGAAGTGTCGCCAGGTGAGCGGCCGGCGAGGCCTGGCCCTCCGTACCAAGCAGGTCCGGCACCGCCATGTCGTTGGCTCCGGCAAGATATGAACCCACTCTCATTTGCTTTCCGATTGTTTGTTGCGCAGGTCGCCGATCAATCCGTCAAGAATCGTGGATGACAAACCCGGCACCGGCTCTTCGCCCAAGGACGCCCGATAGTCCCGCCACGCCTTGGCCAACTTCATCTTCGCTTCCAAGGCGCCCAGCTCAGCTTCCACCTGATAGACCCGCAGCGCGAACGGCAACAGCGGGTCTCCCTGCCCAAGTCCGGTACTGCACCCGGCGACATCAGCCAACCGGCCGACTTCTTCGGCCTCTGCTTGACGGTGATCCGCTTCCCCATGTGCGATGCGCAACGCGGCCGACGCACTTTGCACTTCGCGGGCCAGCGACTGGGCCAGGATTCTCATGTTGCGTCGAGCCATGTCGCCACGCAGACTTGCCTTCTGGACCCTGCGCCTGATCGTGCCGGCGTCGAACACGGGTATCGAGAGAGCTACTTCGGCGGAGGCACTGGCCTCCACAATGTCACCACCAACCCGGGTATCGATATCGCCCAAGCCGATTGAGCCGGTTAGTCGCGGCAGCCGCTCCCGTCTTGCATCGATTACCCCCATCTCCGCTTGGAACAACTCAAGTTCCGCAATCCGACAGGCCGGATGAGATCGCCAAACGCCAGGTAGCCATTCCTGCACCTCCGCCTCGCCCGGCGATCCCTTCGGAAAAGGAGGGACATCGAGCAGGAGATCGAGGCTACCGAAGTCCGGCTCGGCATCGCTCGTCAAGCCCAACCCGGTTCTGAGCAACTGCCGCACGCTTTCCAGTCGTTGCAGGGTCTCCTGTTGTTCGCGCACGGCCACCTGTGCGCGGTGGTTCCATTCCGCGAAGCTGCCGGGCGGAAGCGTCCCCAGCCGGTCGAGCAGGCGCACCGACGCCATCAGGCGGTGAAACTCGGCGATGTGCCGGTTCTCGAGCGGTACGGCTTGGCGGAGATGATACCACTCAATAATCAAGTCTTCGAGTCGACCCGTCGCGGAATCGATCGCCAGCCGCGCGCGTTGAAGACACAGATCGCGGCCTGCTGCCGAGACCGCCGCCGCGTCCGAGCGGAACAGGAGCCTCGTGAAGTCGTAATTGAGAACCAGCCCGCCGAACGGCGAAGCGTGCCGAGAACCACTTCTCCGGTCAATGGCACCCGCCGCGCCGAATTCCAGATCGGCGCGGGGCCAGACCCAGCTTCTCGCCTCGGCAACGTCCACGCTTTCGGACATGGCCGTCGTAATCTGCTGCATGGTGTCCGAGTCGTGTTCGGCCCACCGCCGACTGGCGTCTGTAAAAGTGATCTGTCCGCTCGTATTCGTCGCTCGCTCAATGTACGAATCTGGCCGGGCGAACTCCGCTCGCAATCGCTCCTGCACCTGGGGGGCGGCAGCGCAGCCTCCACCGAGCAAGACGACCATTGTCAGGACGACACTGGTATGCACCCAGGACAACTGATCAGAACCCGTTCCTGTGCCTCGCAAAGGGACGGGATACAATGAAGGTTCTGTGCGAGCGGACTGGCTATGAACTCTCACGCGTTTCCCGTTCCCGCTCATCCGCCAGAGATCGATGGCGGCGCTCCTCGATCATTCACTAGTTCTCTAAGCGCCAGCGTCGTAGACCGTGAGCCGGAAACTCGTACACCAGGAAAGCTGTAGAGACTACGAACCGTTGGCTCGACGAAGATAGAAGAAGCCGTGCACCAACTTGAGCTGGTGACCAAAACAGTGCGTTGTTCGTCTCGCATCTACGCGCCCGCCCAGTTGCGACCCGAACAACGGCAGGATGATGGCCAGTCATCCAACGCGCGCCAATTCTGCCTATTCGCCCCCGACACACGTCTCGTGATCAGGAGTAACCCAGTCTGGCATACGATGCTGATTGTCCCGCTTACGCCGGCTAATCGGCATGCCCCTTCCGAGGTGAAGGTTCGCTTCTTCTTTGCGCCAGATTACGCCCGCACAAACCCCTTAAGTCAAGTTCATTTCCGTTCGTCTGCGCTGCCTCTGGAGGGGAGTAACGAGTCGCGTTGCTGCCCCGGTTGACTGGAGTCCCCTGCTCAAAATCATTCAACGCCGCGACGACGACGGTCCCCCATCATCTGAAGCACACGACCTGGCTTCTCCGTCGTCCGGTCACCCGGCTAGTGATGGTTCTCGCCAAAGTCAGATGACTGGGACGCCGCAGGTTTGGGTTCGGATGCGCGCGCCGCTTTGACGGCTTTCGCGAAGGTTGCCTCGGCGTTCCTACCGTAGCCGGAGACGAACCCACGACGGAAGTCATCGCGCGCCCCAGCCGGCGCATTCGTAATGTACGCCTTCACGTACGTAACGAACTGGTTCCACGCCACGATGTCCAACCGCAGATCTTTCCCCCAGTCATGACCGAGAACGAGATACGTCCGCCCGTCCACGGGAGCCGGATACGAAGTCCCGCTATAGGGATAGGCCGGGTAGTAGTAATAGTAGGGCGGCGGGTAATCGTAATAGTAATCGGGGTAGTCGTAAAACGGATAGCCGAAGTCGAAAAAGAAAAAGGAGTGGCCCCGCCCGAAGAACCGGTGATGCCCGAAGCCCCGGTCGTGCCCGAATAGTTGACCGTGGCCAAGGTGCGGCCCACGAAAATCGCCGGAAGGTCCGAATTCGCCGCGCGCGGACACTCCCGAAAATCCTCGCGCACGACCCGACATCATGGCAGCGTCCGTCGGAGCGGCTATCGACAGTATCCCTGCCACCAAAACTGCTTTCCAGAGGTATCGCTCCATACACTTATCACCTCCAGTCTGACCTGTCGTCCACTAGTTTAGATGCACAGTGACGGTTGTTTGGTTCATAAGGACGCCGTCACAAAAATACAGGCTTTACTGTATGGACGATAGGGGATGGTTTTTTGGTAGTTTAGTCCCAGTGCGGGGGTGGAATCTCTCCTCCCGTGGAGGGGCAGATTCCGCCTCAAGTTCGTTGGAATCAAGGGAGGGGATACATGGCCCTTTATCGATACGCTCAATTCCTGATAAATTCTAACGACCGCGCGTTCGAGGCCATTCATAAGCCTGGCGCGGCCACGCCTCATTCGGGGGTTTATCGTTGCGAAGGCTGCGGGCATGAAGTGACGTCCAAGGAAGGGGACCCCTTGCCGCCTCAAAACCACCATCGACACAGCGAGGGTCAGGGCACAATTCGCTGGCGCTTGATTGTGTGCGCCCAGGCCAAGACATCTGCCTGAGTGGTGGCGGATCGTGCGTCGCGTCGGCTTCGCGTCCACATGTGCTTGGCCGCGACCAGACACGAGTGTCGGTGGCACTGCATCTGACGTGCCCCGTACGGGCTTGCGCCGTATCAGGACGGTGTCAGCGATCAGACCCGCTATCGCTGAGCGGGGCCGGCGGTCGGCTCGGGCAGTTTCAGAGGACTGCCAAAGAGTCGATGTTGCACGCGTAGCGCCGAGAATCCCTGCAGGGCCCGAATTTGCTTGATGTTTCAGACCCGCTTCCCTAGAAGGTCGTTCATCACCCCGTCGGGGTCGATGCATTCGGCCCTGCACGCGCCCCGTCTGCGCGAGGCTAGGAACAGTCGTGAAACCGTGAACCACTTCCAGTGGGAGGGACCATGAAAGTCTCGCTTCTCGTCTTGGCGGCGTTGCTCCTCAGCATGCCTCAAGCCTGCCCCGACTCCGTTACGTTGAACACCGGCGAGGTCGTCCAAGGCGACATCCTTTCCGAAACCGACACGGAACTCGTCATGATGGCGGTCAATTACAACCGGACGATCACCAGCCGCCGGACGATCCTCAAGTCTGACATCAAAGCCGTCGAGCGGGAATCGACCCAGCAGAAGGTGGAACGGCGAGCCTACGAAGCACTGGAGGACCGGCTCCGCCTTGACCCAAATCGTGAGTTCAGCAAGGCCGATTACGAAAACGGGATCGAGGCATTCACCAATTACCTCTCGAGGTACCCGGAATCGAAATTCGCCGGCGATGTCCAAAGACGCTTGGCGCTGTGGAAGGACGAGTTGTCACACGTCGAGCGGGGTGAAGTGAAATTCGCTGATAAATGGATGATTCCCGACGAAAAGAAGCCATTGGTACTCAAGAAATACCTTGCGGACCTTCAGCGACAACGGGATTCGTTGGCCGCCGGTGTCGCGGGCGCGGAAGCAAGCTTACCGGCCCTACAGAATAAAGTTCAATCTCTTCCGCCAACCGTCCAACATCCCGTCTATGATTCAGGACCTGGGCCTGGACGGCATCACTATTCCGTGTCATGGCTAAAAGAGTACAGAACCGAATCGAACGGCGAATGGGAAAAAGCCAACGCGGACCTCAAGTCCTGTCAGCAATCCATTGCTTCGGGCAGGGTGACGTTGGCCAGTCTCGACGCCAAAATCCGCGGCACGAGGAGCGAGCTTCAGCAGATAGAAGAGGCACATGAAGCTGCGCTCGCCAGGTCGAACCAGCCGCCCGTTGAGGCTGCGGCTGCCGTTCCGCATCAAGAAGTTACTGAGGCTCCGCCCGCGCCGCCACCACCCCCTCCGCCGAAATCGTGGCTTGATGAGAACTGGAAGTGGCTCGCGGCCGGCGTTGCTGCTTTCTTGGTCGTCGGATTCCTGATCAGCCGGTTCACCGCGCACCGGGTGCTCCTGCGTTTGGCGGAAGAGGAAGGTCGACTACGCGATCAACGACTTGCCAAACGTCGGGAAGCCGAGTTCGCGGGCAGATCAGCTCGACAACAGTATCCTCCGGACGAGCAGTAGGCTGTCTCGACAGCAGGAATCGGGGCCTCAACATCCAAGGTTGAGCACACAACGCTCGCCGCACCCTCGCTCCAATACTCGAGATACACCGTCCGCCGGTTCTCAATATCCCATCGCTCGGCCCGTCGGGCAGGCCCCGAAGAATTTCTTGGCCTTCTGCAGCGCGGCGATAAACACGTCCACTTCTTCACGCGTGTTGTAGAGGTAGAAGCTGGCGCGGGCCGTAGCGGCGATATCGAGCTTTTTGTGCAGCGGCATCGCGCAGTGATGGCCAGCACGAATGGCCACGCCCTCTTGGTCGAGGAACGTGGCGATGTCGTGTGGATGGATGTCGCTGAACGTGAAGGATACGAGGCCGCCCCGTTTCTGGACGTCGAGCGGGCCGTAGAGGATGACCTCGGGAAACTCCCGGAGCCGCGCGAGTGCGTACTGCGTGATTTGTTTTTCGTGCTGCCGAATCTTGTCCATGCCGATTTTTTGCAGGTAATCGATGGCGATGCCGAGCCCGATCGATTCAGCGATGTTGGGTGTGCCCGCCTCAAATTTGTACGGCAGATCGTTGTAGTTGGCGTGGTCGAACCAGACCTCGCGGATCATCTCACCGCCGCCCATGAACGGCGGCATCGCTTCGAGCAGTGCGCGTTTGCCGTAGAGAACGCCGCTGGCAGTCGGGCCGCACATCTTGTGGCCGCTGAACATGAAGAAGTCGGCGTCGAGCGCCTGCACGTCCACGGCCATGTGGGGAACGCTTTGCGCCCCGTCCACCAGCGTGAGCGCGCCCTTCTGGTGGGCGGCATCGGCGATCTGGCGGACCGGGTTGATCGTGCCGAGGACATTCGAGCATTGCGTGACGGCCACGAGTTTGGTCCGGTAGGTGATCAGCTTATCGAGATCGTCGAGCCGCAGCGTGCCGTCAGGGTTTAACTCGAGGCGTTTGATGACCGCGCCGGTCTGCTCGCACACCTGATACCAGGGCACGGTATTGCTGTGGTGTTCCATCCAGGTGGTGAGGATCTCGTCGCCCTTCTGGAGATTGTGACGCGCCCAAGAATACGCCACGAGGTTGATTGCCTCGGTGGTGCCGCGGGTGAAGATGACGCACTCAAGCGAGTCGGCGTTGATGAATTTCGCGACCTTTTCGCGGGCCCGTTCGTATTCCTTCGTGGCCCGCTCGGCCAGGGCATGAAGGCCCCGATGAACGTTGGCGTTGTAGCGCTGGTAGTAATCGTTCAGGGCATCGATGACCACGCGCGGTTTTTGCGAGGTGGCAGCGTTGTCAAAATAGACCAGCGGCTTGCCGTGGACTTTCTGCCGCAGGACCGGAAAATCGTCACGGATCTCCTCCAACTCAACCGCGTCAAGCACCTCGATCATTTCTGTCGGACGACCTTTCGGTGCACCAGATTAGCAAATTCGTTGCGGACGTCGTCAACCCGGATTCGAGCCAGCACGGGATCGAGAAACGCCTCGATCAACACGTCGCGCGCCTGCGCTTCCGTCAGGCCCCGGCTGCGCAGATAGAACAGTTGTTGTTGCTCGAGCCGACCCACGGTGGCGCCGTGTGTGCAGCGCAACTGGTTCGATTCGATTTCCAGAATTGGCTTGGTGTCGCACTTGACCTTGTCGCTGAGGACGAGGTTGCGATTGGCTTGATACGCGTTGGTGCCGTTGGCGTTCTTCTCGACCTTGATCATGCCGGCGTAATTGGTCACCGCGGAATCGCGCAGCACGTTCTTGAACATCAGGTCGCTGACCGTGTTGCCGGTTCGGTGATGCTGCTTCGTGAACTGGCCGAACTGCTGATGGTCGTCGACCACCCCAACGGCGTACATGAAGCTCGTGCCGCCTTCGCCGTCCATGACGCATTCGACGTCGTAACGCTGGAACGAGGCCCCGAACATGCCCAGCACCCAATCGATCTCCGCGTCCCGGCCCACGTGGGCGCGTTTCAGCGTGAAATCGAACACGTTCGGCGAAAAGTTCTGCAAGCTGACGTAGTGGAGGTGCGCGCCTTCTTTGACGAAGAGTTCCGTGCCGCTGGCGTGAACGCTGGGCACGCCGTTGGAGCCCACCGCCGGTCCGCCGACGAATTTCTGCACGAGCGTCGCTTCCGCACCGGGCTCGACGACGACGAGCGTGTGCGGAAATCCCGCGACGGCTTGTCCGCCGAATTCGTGGATGGCTTCGAGGGGGTGGGGGATTTTCACGCCCGACGGGACGTACAGGAACGTGCCCGTTCGCCAGAGCGCGGCGTGCAGCGCGGCAAACTTGCGCGGTTCGTCGGGCGCGATGTTCCGCCCGAGGTATTCGCGGACGAGGTCGCCGTGCTTGACGATGGCGGTCTGCATGTCGCAGAACACGACGCCCCGGGCCGCGAGTTCGCGCGGCAACGGGGCGAGTTTCTCCGCAATCGTCGCGTGGTCGTCGGGCACGGACACCTGGTCGAGCTTCAGCCCGCGCAGATCGAACCGCTGCCATTCCAGGTCGCGCTTGGTCGGCAACGGTAGTTTCTCGAAGGTGCGCCACGCGGCGAGCCGCTGCGACTTAAGCCACCCGGGTTCGCCCGAAGCGATCGCTTCGAGGGTCTGTTGAGTGAATGCGCTTGTCATGGGAGTCGTCAAAAATGTTAACCTTTTCAGTCCGATCGCGCCGCTGCTTCAACGGTTCCAAACCGCTTGACCCAGCGCCGCTAGCCAACGCTGCCTTCCATTTGCAGGTTGATCAGGCGATTGATTTCGACGGCGAACTCCATCGGAAGCTCCTTGACGATCGGCTCGATGAAGCCGTTGACGATCATCGAGACGGCGTCTTCCTTCTTGACGCCGCGGCTCATCAGATAAAACAGCTGCTCTTCCGAAACGTTCGAGACGCTGGCTTCGTGCTCGACCGTGGCGAGGTCGCCGTCCACTTCCATCGTCGGATACGTGTCAGTCCGGCTGCGTTCGTCGAGGATCAGCGCGTCGCAGTTGACCTGGACGCGGCAGTTCTCTGCCTGCGGGTTGACCTGCACCAGGCCGCGGTACGACGCGCGCCCGCCGTGGCCGCTAATGGACTTGGAATTGATGCGGCCCGTACAGTTCGGCGCGTAAAAGACGAGTTTCGCGCCGGCGTCCTGCCACATGCCTTTGTCGGCGGAAGCGAGGGAGAGAATCTCGCCGTGGGCGCCTTCGCCGATCATGTAGCACGACGGGTATTTCACCGTGCGCTTTGAGCCGAGGTTGCCGTCCACCCATTCCATGACTCCGCGCGAGTCGACGAAGGACCGCTTGGTCACGAGGTTATAAACGTCCGTGGACCAATTCTGGATGGTGGTGTACCGGCAGCGGGCGTGCTTCTTGACAAAGATTTCCACCACGGCGGCGTGCAGCGAGTTCGTGGTGTAGATCGGGGCGCTGCACCCTTCGACATAATGGCAGAACGCGTCGTCTTCCACGATGATGAGCGTGCGTTCGAATTGCCCAAATTGTTCGGCATTGATGCGGAAATAAACCGAGAGCGGAATGTCGCACTTCACGCCCTTGGGGATGTAGACGAACGAGCCGCCGCTCCAGAAGGCGGAGTTCAGCGCGGCAAACTTGTTGTCCTCGGGCGGGATGACCTTGGCGAAGTGCTCGCGGAAGATCTCGGGATACTGCTTGAGTCCGTCGTCGCAACTCAGGAACACGACCCCTTGTTTGGTGAGGGACTCCTGAATGTTGTGGTACGCCATCTCGCTGTCGATCTGGGCACCGAGGCCTCCCAGGAGTTTTTGTTCTTCCTTGGCGATGCCCAGTTTGTCGTACGTGCGCCGGATTTCCTCGGGAACGTCTTCCCAGCGGTTGGCGGGCTTGTCCACAGGGCTGATGTAATACGTGATGTCGTTGTAGTCGATTTCGTCACGCAGTCCCGGCAGCCAGGCCGGCAATTCCTGCCGGGTGAACAGGTCCAGGCTGCGGTGACGAAACGCGCGCATCCAATCGGGCTCGGCCTTGACGTCGCACATGTAGTCCACGACCTCATGTTTCAGCCCCTTCGGCACCTTGTGGACGGCCTTGATGTCGTCGTGAAACCCTTCCTTGTATTGGCCGCGAAGGATTTGTTCGCCGGTGGCCGTCATGACTTGCCTCGCGTCGGCTCAACCGGGTCGGCTTCCTTGGTGATCCAATCGTAGCCATGTTCCTCGAGGTGGGCCGCGAGGTCAGGGCCGCCCGACTTCACAATCTTGCCGTCGACCAATATGTGGACAAAGTCGGGATTGATGTAGCGCAGGATGCGTTCGTAATGTGTGATAATCAGAATCCCCAGATCGGGCCCGCGCAGTTCGTTAACGCCGCGCGAGACGACCTTCAGCGCGTCGATATCGAGGCCCGAGTCGGTTTCGTCCATCACGGCGAATTTTGGCTCCAGCATCATCATTTGCAAAATCTCGTTGCGCTTCTTCTCGCCACCGGAAAAACCTTCGTTGAGATAACGCTTCATGAACTTCTCGTCGATATCGAGTAGCTTCATCTTCTCTTCGAGTTTGCTGTAAAACTCCATGACGTCGAGGTCGTGTCCCGCGCGCGCGTTGCAGGCCAGCCGCAGGAAATTACTCATGCGGACGCCGGGAACTTCGCAGGGGTATTGAAAGGCAAGGAACAAACCTTTGCGGGCCCGTTCGTCAGTGTCCATCTCCAGAATGTTTTCGCCCGCCATGAGAATCCGCCCGCTCGTGACGGTGTACTTCGGGTGGCCCATGATGGCGTTGGCCAATGTGCTTTTGCCCGAGCCATTCGGGCCCATGAGCGCATGGACTTCGCCCTTGCGAACAACGAGGTTCACGCCCTTTAGAATGGGCTTATCGTCGATGTTAACGTGCAGTTCCTGAATCTCGAATGTGTCAGCCATATCTCATCTTCCTCTGGTTGAACCAAGCGCCCGGTTAATCCGACAAAATATGTCCGATTACAACTCCACTATATCCTCCTCATTGACGGTGTCAAGCGTCAATGCCGGGTTGGGTGGCAGGTTGTTTTATGAATGCCGATGTGATATTCGGAGGGGCGCGCTCCGAACGAGCGCGGCGACGGGCTCATGCATCTGGGCATCAGAACAAAGTTCATCGGCATCTTGGTGGTTGCGGCAGTCGTGCCATTCGCCATAGCCATCGTCACGATCTGGGTTCTGGGGGATCATTACTATCGGAGAGACAAGGGCGCCCTCTTTCAAGATTCGGCGACGCACTTGGCAGAAAGCCTCGACATGACCCTCGGAAAGGAGATTGAGGAATTGAGTGATTGGCTGTTGCTGTCCGATCTCACGTCGCGGATCAAGGACATCAACAGGCACCTCCCCGATCTCACGCGCGAACAATTTCTGGCGCACATCCAGGATGTTGAGGCCTGCTGGCCGACGCTGGATCGCGCGTCTCCGGAGTTGGAACGCATACTGACCAACGACATCTCACGCCAACTCAAAGCGTTCCAGTCCGTATGTCCGCTCTTCGCCGAGATCCTCGTAACCGACATCAAGGGCCAACTTGTTGGAGCTACGGGCAAGACGTCGGACTATTGGCAGGCCGACGAAGACTGGTGGCAACAGACCCTTCCGCTTGCAGCCAGCCAGGCTCATCTTGAAGGAATCAACTTTGACGAGAGCGCCGCAGTCTACTCTGTGGACGTGGCGGTTCCCGTACGCAACGTGGCGCGGCTCAAAGAACCGGCAGTTGGCGTGCTCAAGGGCGTCCTGAATGCTTCCCCGCTGTTCGCCTCGGCGCAACCAATTCCGTCTTCCGAGCATGGCGTGCAGCGAGTGGTGCTTGGCGATGGCCGGATTCTGGCCGACCTATCTGGTGGGCACATCGTTCCCATGAAAGACAGGATCTCGCCATCGTTGCTTCCCGACCTCCTGCAAAACCAGCCCGGCTGGGCGTTCGCCAAGGTCGACAACGGCCCGCTCAAACTGGTGGGCTATGCGCCCATCCGTCCCACGAGCCGGCTGATCGGCGAAACGATCTCAACGGGGCTCAAGCCGCTGTACGTGATCGTATACGACGACGCCAGCGCCGTGCTCGCGCCTGTGCGGCGACAATTGCGGGTGCTCTGCGCCGCGAGCGGGCTGGTTATCCTTGGCTTCACGCTCACAGGACTTTACATTACCAATCGAAGGATCATCGAACCGATCCAGCGCCTGCGGACGGCCGCCCAACGGGTCGCCTCGTCGGCGAAACTGACCGAATCGGAGCCCGTCCACCCGACAACGGCGTCGATGGATGATTCAATCGCATCCGCCGCCGCGCTTGAAGAAGTCCGCCAGATTCGCACGTCCGACGAGATCCAGAGCCTTGCACAGGACTTTCTCGCGATGGCAGTGCGCGTCCTGCGTTATCACGAACAACTCGAAGAGGAGATTCAGCACAAGACGGCGCAGATCCAACGGGACCTGCGGTTCGCCCGGGAGTTTCAGGAAGCCTTGATGCCCCGGAGTTATCCGCGGGTCCCAACCGAACCTCGCGATGCGTCCTTGGCGCTCAACTTTCACCACGTCTACAGACCCACCAGTTCGGTCGGCGGCGACTTCTTCGACGTGCTAAAGCTGGACGATCTGCGGGCCGGGATCTTTATCGCGGACGTGATGGGCCACGGCGCACGCTCGGCGCTGGTCACGGCGATTTTGCGCACGTTGCTGCACGACTTGTCGCGCTGGGCCGACGACCCCGCTCAGTTGCTCGGGTTGCTCAACCGCCGCTTTTGCGAGATTCTCCAACCCAGCAAACAGGTTATTTTCGCGTCGGCGTTCTATCTGATCATTGACACCCAGAAGGGCCTGGCGATGTACGCCTCGGCCGGTCACCCGTCGCCGTTGCTGGTCGAGCGGTCCCGGCGAAATGTGCGTCCCTTGATTCACCGGCTGGAGAACAATCCGGCGCTCGGCCTGATTTCGGACGCGCAGTACACGCGGTTTGCCAGTTTTGTGGGTGCCGACGATGCATTCTTGTTGTACACGGACGGGATTGTGGAGGCGGCCAATGCCGTGGGCGAGGAATTTGGACGCGAGCGGCTCGTCCAGGTGCTGAGCCAACAGATCGAGCATCCGGTGGCCGAACTCACCCAATCCGTGATCGGAGCCGTGAATCGGTTCACCGGCTCGGCTACGTTGCCCGACGATATCTGTCTGGTGGCAGTTGATGTTTCGGCTTCGACCCGGGTTGCCCCGTCGGAACCCCCGACGGAGGCGGCGCGGGCCTGACCCGCAGCACACTCGAAGGGCTATGTCTTGGCCAGCAGTTGGCGCAACACAAACGGGAGGATCCCGCCGTGGCGGTAGTATTCGACTTCGATGGGGGTGTCCACCCGCGCAATGATCGGCACGGATTCTTCGGCGTGGTCGACGCGGCGAACCACCAGCGTCAGTTCCTGCAGGGGATGCAAGTCTTCGCCGAGGCCGAGAATATCGAAGGTCTCCGAGCCGTCGAGGGCCAGGGTCTGGGCAGTTGTTCCGCTCTTGAACTGGCAGGGCAGCACGCCCATACCGACGAGGTTGGAGCGGTGGATACGCTCGAAACTCGTGGCCACCACTGCGCGTACGCCGAGCAATTGCGTCCCTTTGGCCGCCCAATCGCGCGAGCTACCGGTGCCGTATTCCGCACCGGCAAAAACGATGAGGGGAACGTGATGTTGTTGGTACTTCAGGGCGGCGTCGAAAATGGGCAGGATCGCGCCGTCGCACTTGGTTACGCCGCCTTCGGCCCCGGGCACCATCAGGTTCTTGATCCGCACGTTGGCGAACGTGCCGCGAGTCATCACGCGGTCATTACCGCGGCGTGAACCGTAGCTGTTGAAATCGGCGGGAAGAACACCGTGCTCGATCAGGTACTTGCCCGCCGGGGAATCCTTCTTGATGCTGCCCGCGGGCGAAATGTGGTCGGTCGTCACTGAATCGCCAAAAATGCCCAGGGGCCGGGCGCCCGTGATATCGGCGATGGTTCCCGGCTGCATCAAGAGCTGTCCGAAGAACGGCGGCTCTTGAATGTACGTGCTGCTGGCATCCCAATGGTACGTCGCCCCAAAGGAGGGCGGGATCTCGTTCCAGGCGGGATTCTGTGCCGCGAAGTCCTTGTACAAGGCGCGGAAGACATCGGGGGTCAGGGCGCGGTGCATTGCATCACGAATCTCGGCCAGCGTCGGCCACAGGTCCCGCAGGTAGACGTCAGCCCCGTCCTTGCCCTTGCCGATGGGCTGCTTTGTCAGATCGATGTCCACGCGTCCCGCCAGCGCGAAGGCCACGACCAGCGGCGGCGACATGAGGAAATTCGCCTTCACGTTCTGATGGATGCGCGCTTCGAAGTTTCGGTTCCCGCTGAGAACGGCCGCCACGACCAGGTCGTTCTTCGTGATTGCTTCCTCCACGGGCGCCGGCAGTGGCCCGGAGTTGCCGATGCAGGTGGTGCAGCCGTAGCCGACCAGATGGAAGCCGAGGGCGTCGAGATAACGTTGGAGTCCCGTCTTCGCTAGGTAGTTGCTGACGACGCGCGAACCTGGTGCCAGCGACGTCTTGACGTGGCCCGGCACTTTCAGGCCGCGCTCGACGGCCTTCTTGGCCAGGAGCCCGGCCCCGAGCATCACAGTTGGATTCGACGTATTCGTGCAACTGGTGATGGCGGCGATCACGACGGCGCCGTGACCCAGCTCAAACGAGCCGCCGTGTGTCGTGATAAACGCGGCGAGGTGGTCCGGTGCCGGGTGCTGATCGCGCATCTCCGACTCGCTGGGCGAGACGTGGTCCTTTTGGAAGCCGTAGGGTTTCTCCGTCGCGGCCACCGGCGCGAGCAACCCGAAACGAACGGTCGCGCGTGTGTTCAATTCCGCGCCGGTCTTACCGTAGCCCGATTCCGCAACGGGCTTCTGCAGGATCGCCAGGAAAGCATCTCTGAGTTTCGGGAGGTCGATCCGGTCCTGCGGGCGTTTCGGACCGGCCACGCTGGATTGCACGGTGGCCAGATCGAGATCGAGTTCGACGCTGTAATCGATCTGGCCCCGCTGGGGAATGCCGAACATGTTTTGCGCCTGGAAATAGTTGGCGAACGCGGTCACCAATTCCTCGCTGCGGCCGGTGGCACGCAGATAGTCGACGCTGGCCGAATCCACGGGAAAGAAGCCCATCGTGGCGCCGTACTCGGGAGCCATGTTGGCGATGGTGGCGCGGTCGGCCACCGGCAGCGCCGCGGCGCCGGGACCGAAGAATTCGACGAACTTGCCGACCACCTTGGCCGCTCGCAGCATTTGGGTGACGTGCAAGGCGAGATCGGTGGCCGTCACGCCTTCCCGCAGCGCGCCCGTCATGTGAACGCCGACGACTTCCGGCGTGAGGAAATAAACGGGTTGGCCGAGCATGCCCGCCTCAGCCTCGATGCCGCCGACGCCCCAGCCGACGACCCCCAAACCATTGATCATCGTAGTGTGCGAGTCGGTGCCGACCAGCGTGTCGGGGTAAAAAAGCGACGAGTCGAGTCCGGAGAGCGGTGTGCTCAAAACGCCCTTGGCGAGATACTCGAGGTTCACCTGATGTACGATGCCAATGCCGGGCGGTACGACCTTGAACGTCTTGAACGCCTGCTGGCCCCATTTCAACAGTTGATAGCGTTCGCGGTTGCGCTGGAATTCCATTTCGAGATTCAGCTTCAGCGCCTCCGGCGTGCCGAAGAAGTCCACTTGGACCGAGTGATCGACCACGAGATCGACCGGCACGAGCGGTTCGACGATTTTCGGGTCGCGCTTGAGACGCGCAACCGCCGACCGCATCGCGGCGAGGTCGACCAACAGTGGTACGCCCGTGAAATCTTGGAGAACGATGCGCGCGACAACGAACGGGATCTCCACTGGTGCTGGCGATTGGGCGTTCCAGTTGGCCAACCCGCGGACGTCCCGCTCGGTGACCTTCTGTCCGTCCACGTTCCGCAAGACCGATTCCAGCACGATGCGGATGCTGACGGGCAACCGCGAGATGTTCCCAACGCCCGCCGCCTCCAAGGCGGGGAGTGAATAGAACTTACCCCGCTTGCCGGCGGCAAGCTCGAAATTCTGGAGGGAATCGAATAGATTGTGTGCGGTGCCCATGCCGTAAGGCATTATACGAGGCCCCATGGTTTAGGCAAGCGGCGCGGTCAAACGCCGGTCAGGATGTCCGGACGATCGGTCGGAAATGGAAAGCCCCGAGCGTACGGCTCGGGGCTTTCGGGGCGGGGGCGAGTTGGCCTTTGTCGATGGCGATTACTTACGGCGGCGTTCGAGCAGCACGAGTATGAAAGAGGTGCCGCTCAGTACCAAAACCGCGGCGGACGGTTCTGGCACGGGGAGGGGGGATGACAGGCTGGTGATCCGGATCAGCATATCGTTGTAGTCGCCGAGACCGCCTTCTTTTCCGTTCAGTTCAAGACGGGTGCTGTTTTCGATGCCGATCCAGTAGATTTCGGCTCCCGATGTCGCTGATTCTTCGAAGACGACGAAGTGTTGGTGCGACGTGTCTTTGTACGGATTCAGTGACGACTGGGTGTAGAACGTGGGCTGACCTCTACGCTTCAGGTAGAAGCCATATTGCGGGCTGGGAGAAAACATGTCCTCCGCACCCGGCGAATCGGAACCGACGAAGATCGGATGCAAATCCAACGGGTTTGAGATGTCGTACCAGCCGAATTCATCGACATCGGCGGTGGCGGCAGGCGTGGCTTCCAGGTTTAACTCGGCCTTGAGGGTGGGGGCGGACGGATTGGTTAGGCTCAGCCTATCGGAGCCGTCGAAGTAGAAGCTCAGGTCGGCGTTGCCGCCGGTCTTCTTTTTTGAATTCTTGATGCTCTTGCCCCAGTAAGGCATCGGGAGCAGACTGTCTGGCCCGTCCTCTAACGTATACGCCGGGTTGTCCTCGGAACCTGTGAGGTAAAAGCCGACGTTGCTCGTGTTCTTCTGTGTCTTATTCGTCCCGTCCAGCGACTTGTTGTCCCAATAGGGTTTGCCGTTGTGATTCAACTGACTGGCCGACCAGATCTGAAACGAGGCGCCGCCTGATCCAGTAATCGCATCAGCAAACGTCGCCGTGGCGGTGCAGAATCCCAATAGGAATAGACTACCCCATACAACATGCTTGGTCCCCATACGTCTCCCTGTTGATTACCCTATACGGCTTGTTTAGAGCGTCCTCCCAATCTCCTTGGAACTGGTCGGACGCGAACCCCAATTCCTACCACAGAATTGGCTGCATTGCAAGTGATGCACTGCCTTGGAAGCCTTGTTTTTTCTGGCTTCCAAGGTTGTTGATGTAGAGGGAAATACAGCGGAAACGCACTCGAGCCGTGAGGAACTGGCGGAAAGAATTCGTTATTTCAGCGGCGGAGGACGGGTGTTTCAGTCCCCAAACCCGGGGCCCGCATCAGCCGTCCTACAACGGGGAAACCGGGAGCAGTTGGCCGCTCACGCCGGGCTCATGCCACTCGGTTTCCCGTTCCGTTTGAGCCAATCAACCAGCACGCGAATACTGGCTGTGGCCATCGCGATTGAAGTATCAGCCGCGCCGTAATACAGGCGCAAGGTGTCGCCGTCGGGGGCAATCGTGAAGCCACACGGGAAGACGACGTTACTTACGTCGCCTTCGCGTTCGTAAGGTTCTTCGGGGCCGAAGATCCAGGTGTCCCCGCGCAACAGGCAACGCTCGGGCGTTTGCAGGTCGAACAATGCCAGCCCGAGCCGGTACAGGCTACCGGCCGGGGTTGGCCGCACGCCGTGATAGATGATCAGCCACCCCTCACGGGTTTCGATCGGTGGCGGCGACAATCCGATCTTGTTGGCATCCCACCACGCGCCGCGGCGCGCTTGCAGAATCATCTTGTGACTGCCCCAGTGACGCAGGTCGGGCGAGTAGGAAATCCACATGTGGGCGCCCATCGGCGTGACGGGCCGATGGATCAACGCCCAGTTGCCGCCGATGCGATGCGGAAACAAGGCCGCATCCTTGTCCTCCGGCGGCATGATCACCCCCAGACGCTCGAAACCGTGAAAGTCCTCGGTCACGGCCAGCGACACGCCAGGGCCGCCACGCGAGTACGAAGTGTAGACAACGGCGTACTTTTTGAGCTCGGGAACAAACGTGATGCGCGGGTCTTCCACGCCCCAGATTTCTTCCGGGTGGCCTTCGGGGTCGGGCGGAAACGTCGGTTGAGGATCGACCTCCCAGCCGTCCACGCCGTTGCGTGATCGGGCGGCACAAAGATGGGAGATTCCGCGGCGATCTTCCGCGCGGCAGAACAACAATGTGGTGCCCTCGGGCAAGAGCGTCGCGCCCGCGTTGAACACGGTATTGATCGGATAGGGCCAATCCAGCGCCGTGAGAATCGGATTTCGATGGTCGCGGTGGAAGAGAACTTCATGTTGGCCGCGCATGGTTTTTAGCCTCCGCCCGTTGAGTTGAGTGCCTGTTCTGACAGCCGCAGTTCCAATAGGGACAGGAGATAGGACAGCGTGGCCTCCGCCCCTTGATTCTGGTTCACGCGGTCGGGGTGCAGCCCGTCGCGGCAACCGCCCGTGGCAGGGTCGTAGAGCGGCAGACGCAGGTCGTTCCGGCCGAGGAACCATTCGAACGCGAGTTGAGCCTCGGCCTGCCACCGCCGGTCATTGGTCTGGCGGTAGGCCTCGCGACAGGCAATGATCATGGCGTGGGCTTCCACCGGTTGCTGGTCGAAGCGCGCCCGTTCCCCACCGCGCGCATAAAAGCCGTTGGAGCCGACGGGAACAAAGTGGTCCCCCTTTGCGCGTTGGACGTCGGCCAGCCAGCCCAGCGCGGTAAACGCCGCCTCCGACATGTCGCTGCGGGGCAGGAAATGGCCGCTCAACAGAAGCGCGTGCGGCAGGACAGCGTTGCAGTAACTGAGGTTGTCTTCGAACCAGCGCCAGTCGGGTGAACTGTGAGCCCGATACAAATCGAGCAGCCGTTGCGCCAGTATCTCGCGCGCGTTCTGGGCGGTGCGATCTCCCGCGTAACGCCGCAGATACTCGTGAATGCCGAGGAGCGCGAAGGCCCACGCGCGCGGACTGCTGGTTTCGAGAATCGGCGGCAGCGCCAACTCAAACAATCGGCTGGCGGTGCCGCACAAGCCGCCTTTCTCCGAGCGCCCCAAAACCGTGCCCAACGCCCACAGCGCGCGCCCGTGGCTGTCGTCCGAGCCCCGCTCCTCGCGCCATTGACGTTCAAAGGACAGGAAGTTGCGAAATCGGCCGGTCTTCAAATTGAACGCGTACCACAAGAACGCCATGTAGACCGAGGCCAGACCCTTGGTCGCTTCTGATTCGCCCAGTTCTTCGAGTAACACAGTGGCGATCAACGCGCGGGCATTATCGTCGGTGCAGTAGCCATCCGGATAGCTCGGCACGGTAAACACGGCGTGCTGCAACATGCCGGTGTCGTCACTGAGCCGGCGCAGGTGGTCGAGATTGAGCGTGGGCAATTCGGTGGGACGTTTTTCCTGCGCGCGGGCCGCGGCGACGGACCGCGAGGCGCCCCGGCGCCGGGTGCGTGCCTTGTCGAAACTCTTCATGTAGAGTCCGGCGACGTTCGACCAGACCATCTGGCGTCCAAACAGGTACGCACGCTTGCGCATGGCGTGGCGTTCGGTCTCGTCGTTGATCAGGCCGACCACGGCCTTGGCGATGGCCGACGCGTCGCGGAACGGCACGAGCACGCCGCGGCCATCCGCCAGCATTTCTTCGGCGTGCCAGTACGGCGTGGAAACCACCGCCTTGCCCGCCCCCACGGCGTAAGCCAGGGTGCCGGACACGACCTGTTCGCGGTTGAGGTACGGTGTGACATAGATGTCCGCCGCTCCGATGAACTCGACCAGTTCTTCGAGGCTGACGAACCGGTTGTGAAAGATCACGTGTTGCTCGACGCCCTTGTCCCGGGCCAGTTGTTGCAACATCACGCGGTAGGTCTCGCCCTCGTTCCGTTTGACGTGCGGATGCGTCGCGCCGAGGACGATATACACGGCGCCGGGATTGGCAGCCACGATGTTGGGCAGGGCCTCGATGACGTATTCAATGCCCTTGTTCGGCGACAGCAAACCGAAGGTCAACAACACCAGCTTGCCTTCGACACTGAAACGGTCCTTGTAAAAATTCGGGTCAACGAATGGCACGTCGGGGATGCCGTGTGAGATGAGATCGATCTTCTCCGCGCACACACCGTAGACCTGCTGGAGGAACTGCTGGGCGCGCTGGCTCAGCGCCACCAGCCGGTCCGACCACTCGGCCAACTCCTTCATGACCTTGCGTTGTTGCGGGTCCGGCTCGCGCAGGACCGTGTGCAGCGTCGTAACCACGGGCATGTGCAGTTCACGAACCAGCGCCAAGATGTGGCTCCCGGCGGGCCCGCCGAACAGACCGAATTCGTGCTGTAGGGAGACGACGTCGACATTGGTGATGTTCAGGAAATCGGCGGCCCGGCGGTAGGACTCGAGGTCGCGCTCGGCCATTTCGAACCGGACCCGGGCGGGGTAAGGGTAACCCTGCTCGATGTCGTTGACGGGCACGGCAAAATAGGTCGTTTCGGGGTGTTGTGCCGCCAGCGCTTCGCACAAATCGGCGGTAAAAGTCGCGATCCCGCAGCGGCGCGGCAGATAATCTCCCACGACAGCGACCCGATCGAGCATCTGTTCCACAACTGCATCATGTCACGGACAACGCGCCGGGACAAGTGGCCAAGCAGAGAAAAATGAAACGACGCCCCGGCTCAGGGGGCCGGGGCGTCGGCGTGAAACAGCAGGCGGCACTACTTCAGCGTTGCCAGCGTCTGCTTGATCTTTTCGAAATTCGGCAGTTGCGCGGGGTCGTCGCTGGATTCGGCGTAGCGGATGACGCCCTGCTTGTCGACGACGAACGCGGAACGCTTGGCGACGCCGGCCATGCCGAGATTCTTTTGCGGCAAGAAACTATCGTAGGCAATGCCGTAGGCTCGCGCGGTCTTGTGTTCGTAATCGGCGAGCAACGGCACCGTGATCTTTTCCTTCTCGGCCCAGGCGGCCTGGGCAAACGGGTTGTCGCCGCTGACGCCCCACACCTCGGCGTTGAGACCCGTGTAGGCGTTCAGTCCCTGGCTCACTTCGCACATCTCCTTGGTGCACACGCCCGTGAACGCCATGGGGAAGAACAGCAACACCGTGTTCGTCCTGCCGAAATTGCTGCTGAGCTTGAGCTTCTTCGGACCGTCCGCCGCCTTGGTTGTGAGTTCGAAATCCGGTGCTTTATCGCCAGCTTTTAATGCCATGTGAATTCCTCCGTATTCGATGTTATTAGAATCCGCCAAACTACGCCTGCGTGAGTTATGCCAAAACAATCCAAAACCCGCAAGCTTCACCGAAGGTGCCGCGCGGCAAACGCCCGCCCGGAGCCAGACTTCAAGTAACGCTCGAAATCCAGCACCCGTTCACGGCCAGCAAATGAGATAACACTGACAATTTCCCAGGGTCGGTGCTTACTTGTGTACGGGCAATCGCCGGCATTGTGGCCAGACAGGCGTTGCTTCATGTCCTCAGTAAATCCGACATAGTGCTGGCCTGGATCGGGGATGCTGCGAATGATGTAAACGTGGTAAAGTTGCCCGTGTAGTTCTTGGCCCACCTTCGCCAAGTCGCCGACGCGCCCTAGCGCTTTGGCGACGGCGCGGCTTCGGCGGGCAGCCTTCGCTCGGCTGCTTGCGCGGCGATTGCCATCCAATATGCTTCTTGAAGGCTGGTGGGCGTTAGAGGACTTGAACCTCTGACCTCTTCCATGTCAAGGAAGCGCTCTAGCCAACTGAGCTAAACGCCCGTGCCGCCACGCGCATAGTACCGGGCGAGAAAGCGAGTGTCAACTGGGCCCTCGAGCAACCCCGGAGACGGTTCGGGCATCCTACCGTCAAACAGCGTCAGGAGGAAACGTACCAACAATGAAATCCAAACTGCACAACGCACCCGACCTCACCAAGCGACCGCCCCGCAGTCCGCGAGTCCGGCTGGGCGGGTATGTCATCCTCGCCCGTTGTTTGGATAAAGGGCGCGCGACGTTGGCAGGCCAACAGGGCGAATACCAGTTCAACTGCCCGCTCGACCAACACTTGCTCCAATTTGCGGGAATCAAAGCCGACGCGCTGAAGAAACAACTGGCTCTTGGGAAAGGCGACGGCGAGATCCTCGAGTGGATCGCCAAGCACTCAACCACGAAGCCGCAGCCGTGGGAAATCACGCAATGGAGCGCCCACCAAAGTGAACGGGGCCCGACCGACGCGGAGTCGCATGAGTATTTCACGACCACGCTGGCCAAACTCAGCAAGAAACGGGACGACGTGGTGGGCTGGTTTGACCTGCTCGACCTCGATGACTACGTGAGCTTTGGCGGAAAAGCGTGATGGCCGCGCGGTGGAGCTCAATCGCTCTTGAGTAACGACTGGAATTTCCTGCGGAACTTCGCCACTTTCGGGGCGATGACGAACTGGCAATATGGCTGGGCGCCGTGGAGACGATAGTACTCCTGGTGATAGTCTTCGGCCTTATAGAAGGCTTTGAACGGCGCGAGTTCGGTCACGATCTTCCCGTCCCAGAGCTTTTCGGCCTCGATTTCCTTGATCACTTCCTGGGCGACGGCCTTTTGTTCGTCGTTCCGGTAGAAGATCACCGATCGATACTGCGTGCCGACGTCGTTGCCCTGGCGGTTCAGGGTCGTCGGATCGTGGACGGTGAAGAAGACCTCGAGAATTTGCTTCAACGAAATGATCTTCGGGTCAAAGGTGACCTGGCTCACTTCGGCGTGCCCCGTGACGCCCGAGCAGACCTGTTCGTACGACGGATTCGGCACGGTGCCGCCCGAGTAGCCCGATTCCACTTGCGTCACGCCTTTCAACTCCTCGAACACGGCTTCCGTGCACCAGAAACAGCCGCCGCCGAGTGTAATGGTTTCGGTGGGTGAGGAACTTGCGGCATTTGAACTCATGGTCATTACGCCTCCGAGAAACAGGATGAGTGCGGTCACGATTCCGATCTTCGACCGGTAGGGACGGACCGCCGGGCCGTCCGAATCGTTGCCAGAACGCGGCGCGCCCGGCGGTCGCGCCCTACCAACGACTGATATGATGTCATTCATGATTCGTTCTGCATTCTGCGTCCCGCCAGCCAGCGCTCCACGGGATGCAGCACAAGCCAGAAAACAAAGAAGACCAGAAACAATCGGCCCGTGCACAGGATGTTGTCGAGGGTGCACTTGTGGAACGGTTGCAGCAGGCCCTCCGCAAATACGTCGAAGATCACCACCAGACAGTAAAACTTTGTGATGAACAATTCCAGGCGCCGCCATTCTTTGAACAGCCAGAAACTCAGGCCGGCGACGAACGCCAGCGTCGTCAGGACGAACTGCCAGTAATCAACAATCGGGTTCCACACCAGGTGCGCCAGGGCGCTGATCGCCGTGAAACCGACGGCGACGTGCAGTTCGTGTTTGCCGAATATCTTCATGGCCGCTTGTACGGCACGAACTTCAGCGCGACCGAGTTGATGCAGTAGCGCGAACCGGTCGGCTTGGGCCCGTCGTCGAATACGTGGCCCAGGTGCGCGCCGCAACGCGCGCAAAGCAATTCCGTGCGATGCATTCCCAAGGAATTGTCGGGCCGCTCCTCGATGTTCTCCTTGGCGATGGGCTGAAAGAAACTCGGCCAGCCCGTCCCCGACTCAAACTTCGCATCGGACCGGAACAGTGCCGTGCCGCAGCAAACGCAGCGGTAGATGCCCGGCTCGTGCTCGTTCAGATAACCGCCGCAGAACGGCGGTTCGGTCCCGCTCCCGCGCGTGACCCGGTACTGCTCGGGCGTCAATTGCTTGCGCCATTCGGCGTCGGTCTTGACAATCCGATCGACCGTCACGACGCCCGTTTCTTTTCCGGCATCATTAAACTCCGCAATCGCCACCTTCTGATTCATAGGCTGGGCTTTCTCCTCCGGTTCGCCGACCGACCGCGCGCAACCCGTTGCCACCATCGCAGCCAACACGGTCACATGCCAGTAGCGTATCTTCATAAATGGAATCTGACGACCCATGGGTTGGATGCTGCGTCACCCTCAAACGATTCACCATCCGAGAACCCGACCATGCAGATGCGAGCTGACGCGGAGGAAAGATTCGGGAACCAATCCGATTGACTCGCGACGCATGGGATGATTGACTTCGCGCCGTGAGCGCGGCGTCAAAGCTGGATGTTTACTTCTACGAGGCTTTCGAGGAAGAGGTCGAAGCGCTCCGGCGGCATTTGCCGGCCGACATCCGTGCGGAGTTCACGGGAAAGACGATTCAGGAAACCGGCGATGCCGTGCCTCCCGCATCCTTGATCAGCATGCGGACGCAGTCGATTGTCCCGAAAGGGTGGGGGAACAAGCTCTCCGGCATCGTATCGCGGACGACCGGCTACGATCACCTCATCAAGCTGAACGTTCCCTGCGGTTATCTGCCAGCGTACTGCGGCCAGGCGGTGGCGGAACAAGCGGCCTTATTCTGGATGACGCTCCTCCGCAAACTGCCGCAGCAGTTGGAGCATTTCGCCCGGTTCAATCGCGACGGTCTGACCGGCCAAGAATGCTCCGGGAAGAAACTGCTCGTCGTCGGCGTTGGCAACATCGGGTCCGAAATCGCGAAGATCGGATTGGGACTCGGCATGGACGTCCGCGGCGTGGACATCCTCCAGAAGCACCCGCTCGTCACGTACGTCTCGATCCACGACGGGTTGCCGTGGGCCGACGTCGTTGTCTGTGCGATGAACCTGACCGCCGAAAATGTCGGCTACTTCAACTACGACCGACTCAAGCAAGCGAAGCGGGGCGTGATCTTCGTCAATGTTGCCCGGGGCGAACACGCCCCGACGGCCGATCTGGTTCGACTTCTCGACGAAGAGCGTCTCGGCGGGTTGGCGCTGGACGTGTACGAAAACGAACCGCAGTTGGCGGCGGCGTTGCGCGCAGGGCAGGGGACGTATCCGTTGGCCGGTCGCCCCCACGTCATTCTCACGCCGCACAACGCGTTCAACACGCGCGAATCGGTCGACCGCAAAGCCGAGCAGACGATTCAGCAGATCGAGCACTTCCTGAAGAACGGCCAGTTTCTCTGGCCCCGGCCGTGATCAGCCGCGCCCGGCGCGAGTCGATTAAGCCCGGCTCGCGCCTGCCACAGCGCGCTATTTGTTGCTGAACGGTTCTTTCAGCACGACTTTGACGCCGGAGATGGTCTGGGTCAGGGCGTTGCGAACCGTGCCGAGGGCCTTCGAACCCACCTTTTCGGCTGCGCTCAAGGCCCCGTTTGCCGCGGCGGACGCCGCGTCCTCAACGCTGAGTCCCAGTTCCTTGGCGGCACCGATTGCCCCTTCGACGAGGCGGGTCGCCGCGGTTCCAAGTTCGCCACCCACGTCGGCCGTCTCTCGAATCCCGGCTTGGGCGGTTTGGCTGATGGCGTGCAGCGCCGCCTCGGCGACGTCGCCCGTGCCTTTGATCGCGGCGACGATCGTGTCTTTGGTGTTTTCCATAATGCCTGCGTGTCGGGTCGTCATGATCGATCTCCTTCTCTTTTTTGGTTTGTTTGCGTTTGCTTTACGTCTTCTTCACGGACGCTACCAGAATTGAGACGCCACCAATCAACGCAATGGCCCCGGCCAGTTCCGGTACGCGAATCTTGTGGGTCTTGCTGGTCGTTATCTGGACCGGACCGGCATCGATCACTTTCTCGCGGGTCCGGTAGGTGATGAACCCCTGATAGGAGAACGACAGAATGCCGAGCACGATCAGCGCGAGGCCGCTGCTGCGTAGTTGGCTCATGATGAGGTCTCCTTTCTGGTGGTTGGCGGCGATCAGAGTGGCCGGCGCCCTTCGATGATGCGAATGAGCACCACCACCAGCGCCACCAGTAACAGGATGTGGATGAACCCGCCGAACGTGTAGGAACTGATCATCCCCACCAGCCACATCAGCAGTAGAATGACAAACAAGGTCATCAACATAACACGGTTCCTTTCGGTTGCCGGCTCCCCAGCCGGTGGAGTCGGCCGCCCCGGGCCGACGCCATCGGCCATTCCTGCTTCAACCTCCGATCGTCATATTGTTGTGGACGTCTTTTACGCCCTTGATGTCCATCACCAGCTTGGTAACGAGATCCTTTTCCGCCTGATTCTTTGCCGTGCCCGTGAGCGTCACCACGCCGCCGGTCGTTTCCACGCCCGTATGCAGCGCGCTGGTGGAGCGGTGGAACAACAGGGTCATCTTCACCTGGGCCGTGACCGAGGCGTCGTCGATCCGGTCACTGAGGGTCGCCTCCGGCACGGCGTTCGTCGCGACGGTCATGTCGTTGACGACGCCTTTGACGCCGTCGACGTCGCGAGCATATTCGGTCGTCAGATCTTTCTGAGCCTGGCTGGCCGCCGTACCCTTGAGGGTCGCGACGCCGTCCTTGACGTACACCTGTGTTCGGCCGCTGACGCTCCGATGGAACATCAGAGCCGCCTTCACTTTGGCGCTGATCCAATCATCGGATCGCGCCGACGGCGGCGGGCTCTGGACTTCCAATTGATCGACGACCCGTTTCACCCCCGGCAACCCCTCGACGGTGTCTTCGGCGAGACCTTTGTGCGACGGGTCGCTAACCGTGCCCGTGAGGGTCACGATGCCGTCCTCGGACCGGATGTTGATGGCGTCGTCCTTCAAGTACGTTCGATACACGTACGTTCTCCTGGCCGCGCTTTCGATGCGCTCATCCGTCTCAGACGTGGCGAACGCCGCACTCGCCTGAAGGCTGATGGCCATCGCGGCGGCCCACGCGATCATGTGCTTCATTTTCATCGTTCCGATTCCTCCGATTGTTGGGTTGGGCATTTCCTGCCGCGCGAAAACCTAGAGTGAGACCGGGTCGCGCTCAATTGTCGGAATGTCTGGTCGCGGGGTCGGAGATTGTTCCGAGCCCGCCTCAATCGATCGGCTGATGGCACCGTCAGTAGGGCCGGCAATTGTCCGGTCGGCTGACCGGACCTACCGTTCACCTATGGTGATTGGGATGCAGCTCTCGCAAGTTCTCAAACGACGCGTCGATGCGGTGACGCCGGACACGCGGCTGACCGATGTGGCCCGGAAGATGATCGCCCAGCGCACAAATGCTCTGCCGGTGTGCCGCGACGGACGGTTGGTCGGGGTCTTGAGCGTGCGCGATCTGATCTGGCGGACGACCTCGGAGGGCCGTGATCCCACGCTGGCGACAGTCAGCGAGGTGATGAACGCCAGGGTCGTGCGCTGCTTCGAGGACGCCGACCCGCACGAGGCGATCCGGTTGATGAGGAAAAACCGTGTGACGCAAATCTGGGTCATCAGTCGCGACGAGCAACTGTTGGGGGCCGTTTCGTTGGGCGACCTCTCGTCGCAACTCGACGCGATGGAGGGGGGTCACAACGGCCGCGACCCGGAATCGGCGAATGAGACCTAGGGGACGCAACGACGGGCGGAAGTGCGTCCGTCCGACACGAGAGGAGGTCCGGACGTGGCACTGGTCAGCCGTGTTCTTCGTAATTGCGGCGGTGGTGGCGGCGCTCGGCTTCGGCGGACCCGCCGCCGCTGCCGCCGCTGGCAAGATTTTATTGCTGATGATTCTGATCGTCTTCGTGGTCACGCTCGCACTGGGTTTGATCAGGCGGGCGTGAACGAATGGAAAGGAGGGCCAATGAAACGCAGGAGCATCATCATCGTTCTCGCCGCGTGCTTGGCGGCGTCGGTGCTGGTAGGCTGTCAAGAGCAGCCGCCGGCCCAGCCAATGGGCGGCGCAACGCGTCCTGAGGCGTCAGCGACCAATGCTCCCGCTCCATCTATGAGTGGGGAGACACAGCCGCAGGCGCCCGGGTCGAGCCAACCCGCTCCGAGCACAAGTGGCGAGAACCAGCCGGCGGCGACGGATACAAACCAGCCTCCGACCGGCGGGCCGGCCCAATGAAGCCGGTGCAGACGTGTGGAGCCGCTCGCATCCAGATGCGGGCGGCTCACGCACATCGGCTGACTTGCAAACCAGTTTTTCTATCATACATTTGAGCGGCGTGAGAGCGTTAACCCCGACACGGTCAGCGAGCCGCATGTTGCTGGAAGACGTGCGCGTCCGTCCTTTGGGGAGTGACGAACTGACGGCGTTGAAGAGCGCGCGCAAGACGCTGGTGCATGTCCAGCGTGAGATGGAGACGCTGCGGGCCACGGAGAAACAGCACCGGCTTTTTTTCGAGAAGACACCCTATCCGCGATTCATCTGTGATTGCCGGACGCTCCGGTTCCTGGCGGTCAACGAAGCCGCCGTGGCGTTGTATGGTTATTCCCGCGAAGAATTTGCCCGGCTGTCCCTCAAGGAATTGTGTCCGGCGGACAACGTGGTGAAGTTCCTGGGCTATTGCCGCCGCGCCCGGCGTCGTCAGGCAGTGATGGACGACGGCGTGGACGGAGTGTTTCAGCATTGCCGCAAGGACGGGTCGATCATCGACGTAGAGATTGGCGTGACACTTGTCCGCCAGCGGGGAGCGAACTGTTACCTGATCCTGGCCAGGGACGTCCGCAAACGCCGGCGGGTCGAGCAACAACTCCATCTGCAATATGCGACCACCCAAGCCCTGGCCAACGCATCCAGTATGACGGAGGCGGCACCCCGGATATTCCGGACGATCTGCGAGAGTCTGGGCTGTGACTGGAGCGAGTTATGGCGCGTCGATGCCGAGTCGCAGACCCTGCGGTGCACGCAGACGTGGCGGGCGCGAGTCCGGCGTCGGCGGGGCCTTGAAAAACTGGCACTGGCGTTCACCTGCGCCCGGGGCGAAGACCTGCCCGGCCAGGTTTGGAGTCGGAACAAACCGGTTTGGGTGACAGAGATTGCCCATGACCGGCGATTGCGGCGTCGGGCACTCCTGCTCCGGTCCGGCCTGCGATCGGCGTTCGCGTTTCCCATTCGCCTGGGCGGCGAGGTGCTCGGCGTGATCGCGATTTACAGCCGCGAGATTCGTCGTCCCGACAAACAGTTACTGCGGGTGTTGGAAGCGATTTGCAGCCAGATCGGCCAGGTCATGGGACGACGCCGTGTCGAGCGGAGATTGTTGGAGATCAGCGAGCGGGAACAACAACGCATCGGACAGGACTTGCACGACGGACTTTGTCAGCAGCTAACCGCCGCCGCGTACATGTGTGACAACTTACGGGGAGTGCTCGCCGAACAATCCCTGCGGGAGGCCGACGAGGCCGGCCGGGTTGCCGACCTGCTCCGTCACGCGATCGACGACGCCCGTCAACTGGCGCGCGGCTTGAATCCCGTGCGGTTGGATGCCGCCGGCCTTCAGACCGCGTTGGCGGAATTGGCGTCTACCATTGCCACGCTGTTCTCCATTTCGTGCCGCTTCCGTTGCCCACGGCCGGTCCGGGTCCACAATCCGGAAACGGCGATTCACCTGTATCGGATCGCGCAGGAGGCGATCAACAACGCGATCACCCACGGCGAGGCCACCCGCATCACGATTTCGTTGTCGGCCGCCGGCGGGTCGACGACGCTGAGCGTGACCGACGATGGCCAGGGCATCGACAATCGCCGATCGTCTGCGGACGGAATCGGCCTGGAGATCATGAAGCATCGCGCCCGGTCCATTGGCGGGCAATTGCGTGTCGGTGCGGCGAACAACGGGGGAACTCTGGTGACGTGCCGGTTCCCTTCGAAAGACAGCAATCCGTAACGGAACGAGCCGATGCCGCCCAAACAATCCAAACCGGACGACTCGAAGACGCGGATCCTGATTGTGGACGACCACCCGCTGATGCGGGACGGCGTCCGGCAACGCATCAACCGCGAGTCGGACCTGGCCGTTTGCGCGGAGGCCGCGACCGCGGCTGAGGCGTTGGAAGCGATCCCGAAACAGAACCCCGATATGATCATCGTGGACGTTGCCATGGTGGGCAAGAACGGCATTGAACTGGTCAAGGACCTCAAGGTGCGTCACCCGCGGCTGCCGGTGATCGTGCTTTCCGTTTACGATGAATCGTTGTACGCCGAACGCGCCCTGTGGGCGGGTGCCCGCGGCTACGTGATGAAGCAGGAGAACGCCGACGTGCTCGTACAGGCCATCCGCCGGGTCCGAAGCGGCCAGGTGTTCGTAACCGAACGCGTGTCGGCCAAGATCCTCAACCGGGTCGCCGGCGGTGGTGGGGACGAGATCGCATCACCGATTGACGAATTGAGCGACCGCGAGCTGGAAGTGTTTCGGCTGGTCGGCGACGGGTACGGCGCGCACGAGATCGCCGCCAGACTTCATCTCAGCACCAAGACCGTTGCGACGCACACGGAGCACATCAAGCGCAAGCTCTCGCTCTCGAGCACGCGTGCCCTCGCGCGGTTCGCGATCCACTGGGCCCGGGGCGATCGGCCCCAGCCAGTCAAGACCCGCACGTGACGGCCCGTACCCGGCCGTTCTCCCACCGTCACAACGGCAGGCCTCACGCGGTTTGCGATCCCCGGGGCCTGGCGCCCGGCGCGGCGTCCACATCAGGCGAACCGTCGTCGCCCAGCCCCTGGTGCAATTCCTTCCGGGCGCGCCGCGCCAACGCTTCGTACTTTTCGTGGAACCGATCCAATTCTTCCTGGGAGAGTTCCTCCAGATCCAGCAAGGCATTGTGCGCTGATTGGGTCGCGCGAATCAATTCGTCGAGCTTGATCTGCATCGCCGCGCTGTCGCGGTTCTGCGTGTTCTGGATCAGGAACACCATCAAGAACGTGACGATTGTTGTCGCGGTGTTGATGACCAACTGCCACGTGTCGCTAAATCCGAACATCGGCCCTGTCAACGCCCAAGCAGCGATGACCAACACCGCCAACCCAAACCCCAGCGGATGCCCGGTCGCGCGGGCGCCCGCCTTGGCCAGCGCATCGAACCACCGCCACCGCCCACTCGGGCGGACCCGGCGCCTCCGCAACCAGTTGGTTCGTTTCATCGCCGTTCCTCAAACACGCGGCTAGTGGCCGACGCGATGGCCGTGGCGCCGGTGATGCTTCAACACCGTGCGCGCGGCGACCTCTTTCGCCCGGTGGCCATAACGGCCCGAACGTGCCGCACTCCGCTTGATGTGCTCGTACATGCGCTGTTCTTTGCGGCTGACGCCGCGCAGATGTCCATCTCTCGGCATGAGCATTTCCCTCCCGATCTGGTTCTGGTTGCTGCAATGTGCGGTATCGCGGCCCGCCGCTCAATCGGCAGAACTTCCGATTTGGCCATCGGCCAAACGACGCAGACGCGACAGCGCCGCGGCGCGCGTTTATCCGCCCGATTTCTGATCCGAGCATCGGGGTTCCCAACACCAGCGTCGGGTCACGTTCCGCCTAGTGCCCGGTCAACCTTGATTGGGAGGGCGAGCCTCCCGGCGAGCCGACCGTTCTCACCGTCAACGCCGCGGCTCAGCAGGAGCCTTGGTCGCCTGCGGCGCCGCCAGAGGCGGGTAAACTTCGCCCTCCCCGCACGCTTCTGATGAACGTTGACGGAGCACTAGGAAGAACTCTTAGCCGGAATTATGCAGTAGGCAAAAGGCCACCGGATGAGTTTGGATGGGTTTGATTATGCGAAACTCATCCTCAGCCCTTGGCGGGGTCGCTCACCAAACGGTGGCCGCTCCGATTCAACTGCACACAGGCACAAA
>DATJBF010000083.1:0-16432 GCA_035515475.1 Verrucomicrobiia bacterium | reverse complement strand
TTTGTGCCTGTGTGCAGTTGAATCGGAGCGGCCACCGTTTGGTGAGCGACCCCGCCAAGGGCTGAGGATGAGTTTCGCATAATCAAACCCATCCAAACTCATCCGGTGGCCTTTTGCCTACTGCATAATTCCGGCTTAGAGCGACTAACAAACCGATTCTGGTAGCCACGCCGCTCTGTCGGCGTGGGGCGGCAACGCTCGCCGGTAAAGAAGGCGCGGCGACGGAGCGCCACGGCTACAATTGAAATGGCCAGTTTTGTTAGGCGTTCTTACCCGGACACGGGAGCGCCGAATTCCTTGAGCGTATCGCGGTAATAAATTCCACCTTCACCGCCGGAGTGGATGTGGGCGCGGACGAACTGAACGATATGTGTTCGGACCTCGGCGGCCTCGGGAAAGTCCTCGTCGGTCCAGAACCGCTTCGATCGATCGAAGTAACCCAGGCGCGCAAGGAAAGAAGCTCCAAAATGAACGCTCGTTTCCAGAGAATCATCGTGGATCTGAACCTTAAACGACCCGTCCGGTTGGAGTGATTCGGTGATGCACCAGTGGAGCATCTTCCGGATTTCGACGCGCATGGCCTCCCGTTGGGCCGGTGTGGCCTGGTTCCACCCCAGGCGGAAAAGCTGAACCACATCCATGTTATGATGGTTCACATACCCGCTTTCTTCGAGCCAGCCGTGCGGGTATTTTTGGTTTTTGTTCGCCAAGGTGGTCGCGATGATCTTCGGCCAATCCGGCACGTTTCCCTTCAAATAACTGACAATGTGAAACGTCATACTGAGGTCAGCGTCCTTGAAAATTGTGCCGTCAGTTGGCCGGCGATACCAAGGTCCCCAGTATCCGGTGTCCGGGTTGCGAGCGGTTTTTAATAGCCAATCCAGCAGCGCCGCCTTGAGTCTTGGATCGTAGGCGTAATTCTTCGGTTGTTGGCGGAGGATCAGCCGCATGAGGTCCGCGACCGTCTCATTCAATTCCCGACGGCGGTCCACGCCATCCGCCTTCAGATCCGAAATGAGCAGGTGATTGAAATGGTTGGTCAGTTTTTCGGGTGAATTGATTCGGTCCAGGAAGCGCGTGGGGAACCTGGGCACCTGGCCCTTCTCGGCCAGCGCGGCGATCTCATCGTAAGAAGTATCCAGCTTGAAGAACCATTCCGTATAGCATCTTCCCCAACTGCCATCGATCTCCGACTGTTCGTCGGGAGCGCTCAGGCTTGCGGGATCGTTCAAGACGCCTCGAAGCGCCGTAATGCGCCCGGCGATTCGCTCAAAATCATGCGGTGCATAATGCAGGAGCCAGCCGGTTTCGGTAAGAATCTGGCGGGCGCAACGCGTGTTCTGGCCGTCTCTTTCAAGCGCCAGGACTTGTTTCTTTAACTGGTAGAGTTGCACCCCGTAGTAAGCCTTCTGCCAGTCCCCGAGACGCCTGACGATCGCAACCCCCAACAACAAAAGGACGAAGAGAATGGCGAGGCGATAGTTGGGATTCTTTTTTCTCATATCCATGCCCCAGACGTAGAATCCGATGACAAAGCCGACACAGATGCAGACAATGGCGGAAGGCAAATCGACCTTACCCGTGTTGAGGGAATACCAATAGCTGACAATGAAGAGGGGAAGGAGCAGTAGACCGCCGGTCACAGTGCCGGGGCAATATCGTTTCTTTTGAATTGTCCCGCGGATATGGGATGCAGCATTGGCTCCCATAATGGCCACGAAATAGAGATAGATGCGGAACGTGGGAATACCAGTCACCTTGAAGGCAATGAAGAAAGCCCACACGAGTCCCAGCGCGTTTACGATGAAGTAATAGAAACTGCTCTTTGGCTTTTCTGGTTTGTAGTGTTTGATCCATTGTTTTAATCCACCCGGGAAGGCAAATTCCTCGAATACATGCAGGCTAAGCGCGATCGGCAAGAACCAGAGCAGAATTACGGCGGTTCTATCCAGCATACTCCATTATTTCTCCCGATCTCCAGCCAAGCTGGGCGATAACATTGCGAGTCACGGCGCGGCATCCACGTCGGGCATTGGTCCTGAGGCTGTTCCCGTCTCTGGGCCACTTCTCCATGGTCATCACTTCCCACTGGGATCGAGCAGCGTGCTCATGGCTTTGCCGGTGGACGAAAGCCGGTGATTTCGTATTGCGTCGAGGGCCTTGTTGCAGGGCTCAGAAACGCTGCTAGACCATGACGACGGGGACAGCCTGCTGGACTCCGCATCTCCGTACGTGTAGTAGGTAAAGAAGTGCTGGCTGAAAAATGGAACAACGACGGAGATGTTCTCCTTTTGTGCAATTCCCATTACGAGACTCAAGAATTGTTCATCCAGCGGGCTCCAGAAACTAAAGATATTCCGAAAAAAGATCTCCTGGAACGTCGTCTGGTACGTCGTCAGTTTCGGCCCCTGCTTGCCGTGTTTGAGGAGCCACGTTTCGCCAATCGTGATCTTCATATTCGGTCGTGCCTCTCGCACCTTCCGAACCAAGGTTGCCAACTTCGCCACCTGGTCTTCGCCTTTCAGCTTCAATCCGTACAAGTGGATGTCCACGTAATCCAGGTTCGTCTGTTGTGCAAACTTGAGGAGAAACTCCTCCGACTCATACGTCCACGCCCCAGCACCCAGGAGAGTGTTGGGACTTGCGCCGGTGCTCTTCAGATGCGTGGTGACCTGCCCGACCCAATTTGCCAACTCGTCCGCCGAATAAGAGAGATGCAACCCTTGGATGATCGTTATCGGTTCGGTAAGGATGCTGAGGTAATCGGGCTTGATTTCCCGGTAAATCAGCGTGACTTCCTGCTCCTTCATTTTCAGAAAGTCTTGCCTCCCCCGAGGATCGTCTTGCAGGCGTACGTGAGCGGGCGGGCTGGACCGGATGTTGGGTTCGAAGGGCATGTTGACAAAATGTTCCACGTAAAACTTCATGTTGCGCGAATGGATTTCCCGGCCAAGGCGCTGGTAGAAGTCGATGAATGCCCTGGGGTCGCCCAGGGTCAGATCCGGGGCCAGAATCAAGACGTGTGCCGCGTTCATTCCCATGGCTTTAAATGCGTCGAGCGTGGCCAGCAGATCTTTCCAGCGCTGCGAATCGGGCGCGGCTGGGCTAAACATGCTGGATGCCATTACCAGGCTTGGGGCAACCAGTGGACGCGCGTCGCCTTTCTTGAACGGATAGGCGGATCTGGCTTGGCGAAGAGTTTCATCCAGCTCTTGGTACAACGGGCGGAACTGATCCGGTATCGCGGCATCTGTCTGCGGCGGTTTCTCGGCCAATGGTGTCTGGCTCTGACCCATCGTCGGGCAGAGGGAAGTCAGAAGACACACTACAAGGGTTATCAACATGGGGATTCTTTTCATAATGTTCCACCGTGTCCACGCCCGCCGGCAGAACGCCTAGGGCTGGGGTTTTGGTTTTGCGACACTCCAGACCAGTCCGGTCCAGATCACCAAGGCAAGCGTGAGCACGGGAATGACCCACGCAGGCAGGAGGCGGTGTATTTCGGCGAGATCAGTTTCGCAGCGGGCCGCCATCCACACATCCAAGCGACAGTTCAATGTCACTAGAATCACGGCCCAAGCCAAAGTCACATGCGCGATAGCCGCTTGCGCTGCCGCCACACCGGTTCGCCGCCGGACCTGAAAGAAATGCGAAATGCCCAGCACCAACATCGCTGCGGTCATAAATCCGGCCGATAGAAGGTCACGAGCACGCCACGCCAGATCGATCAGCCACAAAAACGCCGACAGATAGATGCCGAGAACCACGACCAGACGTGTCCCCAACGTCAACTGAGTCCCAGATGCCTGCGGGGTCCCGATTTCCTTCTCGGATTGTCGCCGGATGGCCAGCATCTGCCGAAACAACACGACCATCACGGTGGCGATGACGACGGTGTAGAACCACCAGAAACCTGCCATCGCGCCGAAGAACGTCCGGTCAGTCCACTCCCCACGTTGGGCCAAAGCGCGCAGCGCAAGTTGCCCGGCCCAAGCCCAAGCCAACGCGAAAATCCAAAGAGCGATAAACGCGAACTTTTTGACCCGGCGTTCGCGAGGAGTCGGAGCAGCCCGAACAATCAACCACTGGGCCACGAGGCTACCGACGATGCAGATCATCGGCGTCAGCCACGACCCGAGAAGGGCCAACAAGCCGCCCGATTTTGCCGCGGTGGTTCCTTTTGCCGCCGTCCCGGCACCCGCCGTTGCCGCGCCGACGGTTACCGCTGCTTTGGCTGGCACCGCGAGCGCCGGCAATGCAGCCAACACGCCCACCGTGAACGCCTTGCCCGGCGTCGTGCGCTGCAGCGTGCCCTCAACAAATGCAGTGACCTCGTCGGCCAGCAGTTTCCGTCCACGCGATAACCGCTGTTTCACCGCGTCCTCGCTCAACTCCAACTCAGTCGCCACCCGCTCGACCGACTGTTGTTCACGGTAAAACAGAATCAACGGCTCGCGGTAGGTGTCGGGAATCCGCTCGAGCGCACGCCACAGAATTGCTTCTTCCTCACGGCTGACGGCCTGCGCCGACGGCGACGGCTCCGTCGCCGGCACTTCGGCAATCGCCTCCAACGCTTCAGCGGTCTGAGCTGGTTCGCGTTGTCCGCGACGGAGAAAGTTGTTCGTGAGATTGCGGGCAATGCCGCACAACCACGCGCGCAGCTTGGCTGCGTCATGCAGTGCGGTCAGTTGCCGCCAAGCGGTGAGAAAGGTTTCCTGGGCAATATCTTCGCTCAGGGTCAAGCTGCCCGTCGCGCCATAGGTGATCGAGCACACGAGAGATTGATACTTCTCGACGATCCGCCCGAACGCCTCGCGGTCACCTGTCAGGCTCCATTCCACGAGCTGCGCGTCGGTCGCTGATTCGGTTCCCAAAGTTGTTTTCATGGTCACCGTATCTGTGGTCGGATTCTATCAAAAGGTGACAAAGAAAACGAGCGCCGAGTCAGGTGGTGCGTCAGTTTCAGAACTGTAGCAGTTTGGGGGAGCGACCAGTTTTGCCCGCGAATCAACGCGAATGGGCACGAATCAACATTCACCACGAAGTGCACGAAGTTTACCCGCCATGGCGGGGTCACGAAGCATGGTTCCGTCATAGTTGAACGGGCATCTTGCCCGTTTACCGTTCTCCTTTAAGGCGTTCGCAGCTAGCCTGCGGAAGACTCATAGCACCTCTACAGTGCCGTCTTTTCCTGTCCAATACGCTGACCTCGGTTCGCGCAAAGGCTTGATCTTCAGCAAAAACGCAAGACAATCCCCTCCCAAGAGGAGCTTCAATACACGGCGATTTGGCCGTGTAAACATAAGTTAGCCATCAAATGATCTCACAGAAGCATCGCAAAGTGCTTCGCACCATCTATGAACGTCTCATGGACTTGGATTCTCCTTGGGCAATCACAGGGAGTCTTGGTTTTGCCCTTCACGGCATGGACGTTCCTGTCAGTGACATTGATTTGCAGACGGACCGGGAAGGTGCTTACAAAATCCAGGATGTCTTCCGCGACCACGCGATCAAGAACGTCGCTTTTTCAGAAGCAAAAGCGATCAGATCGCACTTCGGCGAGCTGAGAATCCTTGGAGTGAAGGTCGAGATCATGGGAGCAGTGCAGAAGAGGCTTCCCTCCGGCGAATGGGAGTCACCAGTCGAGGTTCGGGAGCATCGTCGCTTCGTTGAGTTCGATGGCATGAAGTTGCCGGTCCTGTCTCTGGATTACGAAGAAACTGCGTATCGAATACTTGGCAGGATAGACAAAGCCAACATGATCAAGCAGTGGCTAACAAAATCACCGGAGCGAACCACGGGCAGCGATGAAGGTTGATTCTGAATGCGAGGCCGTCTTGGCGCTGACATCACAGCCCCGTCGTGGCTCAGTTGGTCGGTAGGCCACATTCTATGAGGACTGCCCAAGCTTTTCTTTTTGTGTTCGCAGTTGGCGGGAGCATCTGCGCGGTCACGTGGTTTTTCACCCGAAAGTTGGTTCAGCGGTCATGGGGCTGGCGAATGGTCATCTGCATTATGCTCGGAGCCACCATCGCACCTGCACGGTTTCCGTTTTTGGGAATTTCTGTCATCTGGCCGGCTGTGTTGATGCTGCCGAGGGTATTCGATGACGGGTTCGAGTCTGCTTTGTGGGTTTTATCGTTTAGCGCGGTGCCGATTCTTTTCGCCGCAAGTTTGGTGTTTGTCATATGGTCTATCATTATTCATCGGAGCCACAGACGTGAAAACCATGTAGTCTAACAAATCGCGAGACTGTGTGAAAACTGACGTGCACCTGTGAGCTTGGCGGTGAACGCGCCGAGCTTGCCCGCCTCTGGCGGGGCCACAACGCCGCCGATCACGTCGTGGCGATCTGAAGTGAGCCACGAAGGACAATCATCCACGGATGAACACGGAGGGTTTTCACAGAAGTTAACAAAGGTTGCGAAGAACTTCGTTGTCTTCGTTATCTTCTGTTCAAGTCGCAAACTGCCCCCCTGTTGCTGTGCTGGAGCATTTTTCTGCTGAGCTCTTCCGACGGCTAGAGAACGAGCGAAGCACGGCCAAGCTGATAGCTTCGTTGGGGACAAAGCTCAACCTTCAGCTTGACAGTTCCATCATCGAAGCGGCACTCCCTTACCTCGAGCTGAGGCACATCCTCGTTCACAGGGATGGCAAGATTGACCGTGAATTTGCGGCAAAGCACCCGCAGTTCAATTTGCACGAGGGCGACGAATTCTCGTTGGATTACCCTGAGATGATCAAGGCCCGTAATAGCATCCATGCATTGGTGGCTCACATTGACGGGAAGGTTGTGCAGAATACACTCTGTCCGAAGGATGAATTACAGCCCTGAGGTCGGGCCGACCCCTTGCGTGGAGCGGACGGGGCCAGCCGGTCAGCTCACCTCCAAATCGTGCTTCAGTGGCAGCTGGTCCCCGCCTCTCACGCACGTCGTTCTGCTGAAATATGAATGCTATTGACCAAGTTACCAAATTACTATCCGAGAAGTGGGGCACGAGGACTTTGGCTACGTAGCGCGAATGAGACCCTTCGACAAGCCCGCCGTAGGCGGGCAAGCTCAGCATGACAGCTTGGGGGAACTCCGAACTCCGAATGGATTCGCGAGCGGGTGCCTTCGGGGCTAAATGAATCCTCCACTTTACTCGACATTTCTCCCGTCGGGAGGATGGGTCAGTTCCCGTTGAAGGCCGTCGATCTGTCGCAGTAGTTCCAGGACGGCGGCCACGCCGTTGATGTTGATGCCCAGATCGCTCCGAAGTCGCTGGATTCTGCGGAGGGTGTGAAGAGTGCTATCATCAAATCGCCACTCCTGTTCACCGCGTCCTTCTCCCACCACGGGGTCGACCAGCCCCAATCGAATATACTTGGAGACGAGCGCGGGATGGACCCCCGCGAGGCGGGCCAGCGTTTCCAGATCGTACAGCGCCCCCGGGGAGGGAGAGTGAATGTGCAGCCGCACAATGGTTAACCGACTGGAACTGGATCCATTCATGGTATCATCCTTTCACGCTGGACGCAGATTCGCGACGGAGTTGTTCCCATAACGCGCGCTCGTGTTCGCCCACCCGCTCGGGAACCTGGATATGGAGAACGGCAAACAGATCGCCACGCCCGCCTCCTCGCCGCGGGACGCCTTTCCCGCGCAACCGGAAGCGCTGTCCGTTTCGGGCGCCGGCGGGTATTTTCAGATTCGCCTGCCCATCCAGCAATGGGATCGAGACCGTCGTCCCCAACACAGCATCCCATGGCGCGACATCCAGATCGTAGTACAGGTCATCATTCTCAGCCCGATAATCCGGATGTTTCGCGAAGCGGATACGCAAGAACAAGTCTCCCGACTGTCCGTCGCCAGCGCCGCGCTCTCCTTGACCGCTCAACCGCAGGAGCTGCCCCCGGTAAACGCCGGCTGGAATCTTCACCTGGTACGTTTCGGTCCGTGCGACCCGGCGTCCTCCGTTGCATTCGGGACAGATCTTCTGGTTGATGCGGCCTGTCCCGCCACATTTCTCGCAGGGAACAAGCCGCTGAAGCGAAACCGCCCGGGTCGAACCGCGCAAGGCTTCCTCCAGGGTGACCATGAGATCGGCTTCGACGTCGCGTCCGTGTTGGGTAAATGCTTCGCCGCCGTCCGCCCCGCGGTGCGACGATCCCACTCCGCCACCGTGCATTCCAAAGAGATTCTCAAAGAAATCGCTGAACCCGGTGCCGCCGAAATGGAATTCGAACTCGGTTGGCGCGCCCTCGCTCCAGGCTTGCTCGCCATACCGTTCCTGCCAGTCGGGCGGCGGTCGAAACTCTTCGCCTTGCTTCCAGTTCGCCCCGAGCGCGTCGTATTTCTTCCGCTTTTCGGGATCGCTCAGGACCTCGTTGGCTTCATTGATTTCCTTGAACCGCTCCTCGGCGTTCGTCTTGTCCTTGGCAACGTCGGGATGGTGCTTCAGTGCCAGCTTGCGGAAAGCCCGATGAATATCATCCTGGCTGGCCGTGCGCGGTACACCAAGAATCTCGTAGTAATCCTTGAATTCAACTGCCATAAGGTCTCCGCAGAGTCATTGAGCATTCCATCCCGGTGCTGCGAGATCGCTCTCGATGGAATTGTCGCCGCGAGAAGCCTAATCTCAAAACTTCCTTCTGACAATAGCCGACCAGCACGCCGCCACCGGCGGCGCCCGCAGCGGTCTCGACAATCTGCCTACGCCGAGGCTTCGGCGGATAAAGCTCGGAATGAATATATGAAGGCGCGCCTCCGGGCGCATTCGCGAGCAGATGTTATCGGCGCGAGCTGCGCCTGCGGCGGATAGCGTTCGAGAACCGGCCACCAAGGGTTAGGCGCGCGAAGCGGAGTTGCCCAGGCACCTATTCGGCATTCGACTTGAGGTTTTGGAGCAGCGCTTCCGTTTCCTGCCGTCGCGGTTCGAAGGCCTTCTTCACGGCGTATTGATTCAGATGATAGACACCCCAGTAGAGAAGGACACAACCCACCGGGAACTCGAGATCCTTCAACCTCCACAGCCCCGCTTTGAGCAACGTCCAGGAGGATTGGCCCCAAAACAATACGCAGCCTAAGCCCAACGGCAGCAGACACCACCAGAACACGTTCTTCAGGAGCCAGATTTGGTGATCGATCTGGGCCAACGATTCCTCCGCACAGGCCAGAAGCGGATCGGAATACGGCGGGCGCCGCCTTCGCTGAAGGTACCGGTCCACAACCATGAAGACCCCAACACCTGCAGTCAGCGCCGCCGCCACAAGCAGTGGCCAGATACCATCCTTGATCCCGAACCACAGGAAGAACGCCGCGGCCAAAAGGGCCGCCCCCACCTCGCGCACATCCCGCCAGAACATTGTCGCTTCAAAGTCCCGCTTGGATTGCTCGATTTGGCGAAGCACGATGCCGGCGTCGAGCGTCAGCCGCCGCCCGGCCAATTGGTCGTGCCATAATTCTTTCAATTCGTCAGGGTTCATACGTCACCTCTTTCATCAGTTCGGCGAGGGCTTTCCTGGCACGATTCAATTTCACACCCACATGATTTTCTGAAATGCCGAGGACTTCGGCCATCTCCCGGTAACTGAGGTCGTCCAGATAAAGAAGCACCAGCGCAGCGTCCACCTTGGGCAGTTGATGAATGGCACTGTACAGATGCGCGACGATCTGTTCCTGATCGAGCCGACGAGCGGTGTCCTCCTCCGCTCCCGGTAATTCCTCAACCTCGATCAGCGGAATTTGGGGCGCGCGATGTTTGGTTTCCTTCCGTCGCCAAGCGAGCGCGGTGTTGAAAGCCACCCGGTAAATCCACGTGGACACCTTGGCCCGACCCTCAAACCGCGGCAGCGAACACCACAGTTGCAGCAGAATGTCCTGAATGAGGTCCCGCCGGTCCGCGTCGGCGGGGGCGAAAGCGCGCGCCACTTTGAACACCAGACCGACGTGCTCGCTCAGCCAGGCACTGAACAACGCCTGACGGCCCTCGCTCGCTGCTTCGGGCACATTCATTCCGTCATGAATAGTGACAAAGTGTGGGCTTTCCTTACAACCAATCTTCCCGTCGGGCTCGCCGCCTTTGCGATTCAATCACTGTGGCAGTGGTTCGCGGCAAACCTGGTAGCGCCTGAAGAGCAACTCCCAAGCTTCGGCGTTGCCGGCCCGCGCTTCTCTTACGGGCAGTTGTTCGCGTTCAGCCACTACCAGTTCTTACGCACAGTAGAATCCGGCGAAGGAGGAAAGGTTCAATTGGATCCCGGTGCGTTGGCGACCCGGACATTATTAATTATGGCGTGGTCAATTTCCCGCGTACCGCCGCGGCCAGCCGTCTCATCGCCGCCTCCTCGCCGAGGGCCAACACGTCGTCGTAGTACTGCACCATCTCCGATTCGGTGGCAAGATCGACGACGTTGCGTTCGGTGTTCGACACCAGCCGCTTGACTTCCTCGCGTCGATCGTCAATCTCGTCCAACCGTTTCACGATCGCCTCCTCGTTGGTCTTCGACATGGTCTCGAGCACACGGCGTTCGAGCGTCTGGCCCACGAGTTCCGTCAACAGAAACGTCGGACGCCGCTGCATGGCCCGCGCCGCGTCCAGGAGAAACGGCACGGTCGGCTGTCTCACCGGGCCCCGGCTCAGGGACTGCGCCATCGACTCGACCAACGTGTTTTGCATGAGGGTGATGCGCCGCGCCGCGTACGGCGTGTAACCCGCTTTTTCCAGCACGCGGACCCGGGCCCGAGCGGCGGGCCCGGCGTAGTCGCGGTAGTCCGTCGCCCGCTCGGGCGGATGAAACGCATCGGTCAACTCGTTCTGCTGGCGCAACACCCAGAGTTCGCCCAGCCACGGAACAATATTGTTGGAGTCGCTGGTCTGGCAGTACCGGAACCAACGCCGCGCCGTGTCGTAGTCGCGCTTGACCGCCCGGGCGCAGGCAAAACGGAGGGCGACGATCGCGTTGGTGCCGTTGGCTTCCAGCGCCGCCGGCCAATCGCCGCCCAACTCGGCCAGACCGAACAACAACTCAGGGTCGCGGCGGTTCTCGGCCGCCACGCGCGCGAGCCGTTCCGGATCGACCCGCATGAGAGTCATCGAGTCGATGGTTTGAAATTGACCGGTCTCCCGGCGTTCCCGGTCCGCACGACGAAAGTCTTCGAAAGTGGGTAACCCTTGGGCCCCAGAATTCAAGAGCCAGAACTCCGAAGTCAGAAGCGCGGCGGTGAGGATGGCAAGTGGTCGTCTCATTCTGGATTCTGGATTCGGGCTACTGTATTCTGCTGTTTGGATGGCTGTCAAAATCGATTTGGCGAAGCGAAAGATCTCCCTCGGCGTGGGCGATCTCGTCGCCGAACCACTGGGGAACGCGAAGCACGTAGCGGGGTTGAGCATGTGGACCCGGTTGGCGCTCGGGCGGGAAACCCATGTCAACCGCCAGCGCTCACAGGCCGTCTTGCATGAGGGTTATGCCCGCGAAATCGTCGTCCGCTACAGTACCACCGTTGACGACTTTGCGGTAACCATCCAAGGGCGCATCGACGGGGTGTTTCCGCCGCTCGACGGCGGCCTGTGTGTGGTCGAGGAAATCAAGTCGGTTGTCGCGCCGCCCCTCGTGTTCGCCGCCCTCGATGCGAAATCGTACCCGCACTACGTCGAACAATTGCGGCTGTATTGTTTTCTGCTCCGGGAGGGCGAGGCTCCTGCCGAGCCACGTGAACCCCCTGATGGCTCACCGGGAGGTTCGCCCTCCCAGCATCATGAGATCCTCGGCCGGCTGGTGTTCGTAAACGCGGCGGATGGAACGACAAAGGAAGTCGAAATCGGCGGGCCGTTTGACGACTGCGCACAGTTGATCGCCGGGCGTGTGCGGGCGCTCATCGCCCTCGCCCAGGAGGAGCAACAACGGCACGGACAACGCCGAACGCAATCCGGTGCGTTGCGTTTCCCGCACGACAATCCACGGAAGTATCAGGACGAGATGATGGCCGCCGTCGAGCGTGCATTGACGGAGGGCCGGCATTTGCTCGTCTCAGCGCCGTCGGGCATCGGCAAGACGGCGGGGGCGTTGTATCCGGCGGTGCGGCATGCGTTGGCCAACGACCGGCGCGCGTTCTTCGTGACCGCCAAGAACACGCAACAGCAAATCGTCGTCGAGACGTTGCGGAAATTGGGCATCCCCACGGCGGTGTTCTTCCGCGCCCGCGAAACCATGTGCATCAACGACGTGTACGCCTGCCGCGAGGAATTCTGTCAGCACTTGCGCGATTTCAAGGCGAAGCTCCAGGCGACCGGCGTTGCCGACCGGTTGCTGGCCCAGCGGCTGATCACGCCCGAGGCGATGATGGAGGCGGGGCGGGGTACCCGCTTGTGTCCGTTCGAGTTGGCGCTGCTCGAAGCGGAACTGACCGATGTGATTGTCTGCGATTACAATTACGTTTTCGACCCGCAGGTGTACTTCCGCCGCTTTTTCCAGGAAGCCGACTATTCGAACGCCATCCTGATCATCGACGAGGCCCACAATCTCGTCCAGCGGGCGATGGACTATTACTCGCCCAGTTTGTCGCGACGGCAAATCCGCGATTTGAAGGGCAATCTGCGCCACGTCGAGCCGTCGCTGGCGAAAGAACTCAAAAAGTTCCTGGAGCAGATCGAGGATTTTTTCCGCAACCAGGCGCGCCGGCAACCGGACGAATACAGCCAACTCGAAGCACAGGACGCCGACAAATTCCTCATCCATTCGCCCCGGGCAGTCTTCGACGAATTAAAGCCGACGTTCAACAAATTGACGATGCGCTACCTGCTGGACAAGACGACCAGTGGACGCGCCATTCCCGACGATCCGGTTGACGAGTTTTTTTCAGCGTTCGGCCAATTCTGCGCCGTGCTGGCGATGGACGGGGAAGAATTCTCGTACCTGTTCGATACGACCAATGGCGAGGCACTGAAGATTCTGTGCAAAGACCCATCCCGCCAGTTGGCGCAACGATTGGAGGGGTTCCACAGCGTGATCGCCATGTCGGCAACGCTGGAACCGGTCGAGTTCTACGCCCGAATGCTCGGGTTCGACCCCGAGCGCACCGACCGCGCGAGCTTCCCCTCGCCCTTTCCGAGGGAGAACCGCCGCATCATTGTCGTTCCCACCGTTTCGACCACGTTTCGCGTCCGGGCCGCCCACTACGAGAAGATCGCCCGGGTCATCGTCACGACCGCCTCGTCGCGTCCGGGCAATTACATGGCGCTCTTCCCGAGCTACGAATTCATGCGGGGCGTGGCGGCGAAGCTGACCGCATTGTCTGCGGTCACCCGGAGCGAAGCGAAGGGCCTCGCTCCCAACAGCGGGATTCCTCTCCCGTCAGGGCGGGACCAGAATGACACGACTTCGGACTGGGATCTGATTGTGCAGGAGCCGAAGATGACCGAGCAGCAACGGCAGGCGTTGGTCGGGGCACTGACAAACATCCACCCGCCGAAATTGGTATTTGCCGTTCAGGGCGGGCTGTTCGCGGAGGGCATCGATTATCCCGGGGAAACGCTTTCGGGCGTGATCGTCGTGAGCCCGGCCCTGCCCCAAGTGAGCTTCGAGCGTGAACTGATGCGTCGGTACTACGAGGATCACTATGGTAAGGGGTTCGAGTTCGCCTACCTTTACCCTGGGATGAACCGTGTGATCCAGTCGGTTGGACGGCTGATCAGGAGCGAAGCGGACCGGGGGGTCGCTGTGCTTGTGTGCCAGCGCTTTGCGCAGCCGCAATACTCAACGCTTTTCCCGCCAGATTGGTCTGAAAGTATGGCCGACGAGCGAGCTGGTTATGATCTGGCGGCGGAATTGGCAGGATTCTGGGCCAGCATAGGGCAAAATCCTAGACAAGACCGGGTACCTTAATCGACTTTACATCGCCAGCCCCCTTGCGTTAGAGTTTGCTCTGTCTCAGGTTGAGGAGGATAGGACTGTCAGGTAAGCATGATTCAAGCGAAGCAACATTCGTCTCCACAAGTGATTGAGCGCCTCGAAGGTGCAATTGAGGACGCGCAAGATTGGCTGCTGACACAACAAGCGCCTGATGGGCACTGGTGCGCCGAATTGGAAGGTGACACCATCTTGGAGTCAGAGTACCTCATTTATCTCCATTTCATTGACAACCCACACCCTGCCAAGATTCGGAAAGCAGCCAATTATATTCGTTCAAAGGTTCTCCAAGAAGGCGGCTGGTCGATCTACCCCGGCGGGCCAATGGATCTTAGCGGCTCGGTCAAGGCGTACCTCGCGCTGAAGATGGCGGGCGACCCGCTGAATGCCCCGCACATGATGAACAGCCGCGAGGCGATTCTGGCGGCTGGCGGCGTGACACGCTGCAACACCTTCACAAAGATCTACCTGGCGATGATTGGGTTATATCCGTGGGACGGTTGTCCCGCCATTCCGCCAGAGCTGATTCTTCTCCCCAAGTGGTTCAGCTTCAGTATTTACAACATGTCGGCCTGGTCCCGGGCCATGCTTGTCCCCTTGGCGATCATTCGCTCTCGCGAGCCCGTCAAACCGCTCCCCGCGCAGTGGCAAGTCGACGAGCTCTGGGTCGGGGGAAGGGAACACGCCGACATCCGCCTGAAGCGAGACCCCCGCACGTTCACCTGGCGGAACTTCTTCCTTGTCATCGACCGCATTCTGAAATCCCTCCACCACCACCATCCCTTGCCGCTGTTACGCCGTCATGCGATGCGCAAGGCTGAGCGCTGGGTGATCGAGCACGGACGCACGCCGGGCGGACTGGGCGCGATCTTTCCCGCGATGGCCAACTATGTGATGTCGCTCTGTACCCTCGGGTACACCAATGAGAGTTACCTCGTGGCCCACGGCATTCGCGAGCTGGAGAAACTCGAAATCGAGGAAGGCGATACGCTTCGCCTCCAGCCCTGTTTCTCGCCCGTGTGGGACACGGCGATCAGCATCAACGCGCTGCACGAGTCGGGTCTGCCGGCCAACCATGCATCGCTGCAGGCGGCAACCCGCTGGTTGCTCGACAAAGAGGTGCGCCGTCCCGGTGATTGGCGCATCAAACACTCCGAGAGCCATCGTTACACCGAGCCGAACAAACCCGTCGGCGCATGGTTTTTCGAGTACCACAACGAGTTTTATCCCGATGTGGACGACACCATCATGGTGTTGATGGCGCTCAACCGCGCACTCACGCCGTTCGAGCGCGAGAAATCGGCGGCGATCCGTCGCGGCATCCGCTGGGTGCTCGGCATGCAGGGCAAAGACGGCGGCTGGGCCAGCTTCGACAAGGACAACGACAAGTGGCTGTTCACGCAGGTGCCGTTTGCCGACCACAACGCGATGATCGACCCGAGCACGGCAGACATCACTGCCCGCGTATTGGAGTGCCTCAGCCACTTCGGGTTCACCATGGAAGACGACTGCGTGCGCAAAGCCGTCAGGTTCCTCAGGCGCGATCAATGCGCCGACGGTTCGTGGTTTGGCCGCTGGGGTGCCAATTACATTTACGGCACGTGGCAGGTGCTCCGTGGACTGCGGGTAATCGGTGAAGACATGCGCCTGCCGTACGTTCGTCGGGCCGTGGCATGGTTGAAGACCGCGCGAAACGCCGACGGCGGCTGGGGTGAGTCGCTCCGGTGCTACGATGACACGCAGTTCAAGGGCATCGGCAAGAGTGCCGCGTCGCAAACGGCGTGGGCCGTCATGGCGCTGATCTCGGCGGGCGAAGTGAATTCGCCCGAAGTTGCCTCGGGCGTCCAGTACCTGCTCAACCATCAAGAACTCGACGGCACGTGGGACGAACGCCAGTACACCGGCACCGGGTTCCCGCGGGTGTTCTACCTGCGCTACCATTACTATCGGCATTATTTCCCGCTGATGGCGCTCGGGATGTATGCGCGGCACACCTTGCACAGCTTTTCGCCCGTGCCGCGCGAATCCGAAAAATCGCGCGTCATTCAGTTGTTCTTCAAGCAACCCCGTATTTTCCGCAAAGTCGCGCGTTTGCGTACACTGGCCCAACTGAGAGAGGTATAGGGAGAACAACCCATGAGATTTCCGTTTGCGCTCAGCGCGAAAATTGCCCGGCACATCATCACCAATCAGCTCCGGGGCGTCGAGAAATTCGCGCTGGTGCTCCAGCTCGAGCCGTTGCACACCTGCAACCTCACCTGCACGGGATGCGGCCGCATCCGCGAGTACTCGACCAATCTCAAGGACATGATGAGCCTGGAAGATTGCCTGGGCGCCGCCACCGAGTGCAATGCGCCGATGGTTTCCATCTGCGGCGGCGAACCGCTGATCTATCCCAAGATCGAGGAACTCGTCGATGGACTTCTCGATCAGGGCCGGATCGTTTACGTTTGCACCAACGGCATGTTCATGCGCAAAAAGATGCGCGAATATCTGGCCCGCAATTACACCGCAGCGGTCGAACCGAAGCTCACCGCCCTAC
>DATJBF010000082.1:0-65765 GCA_035515475.1 Verrucomicrobiia bacterium | reverse complement strand
CTTTGTGCCTGTGTGCAGTTGAATCGGAGCGGCCACCGTTTGGTGAGCGACCCCGCCAAGGGCTGAGGATGAGTTTCGCATAATCAAACCCATCCAAACTCATCCGGTGGCCTTTTGCCTACTGCATAATTCCGGCTAAGGATAGCCGACGCGGACGCCAGTCCGTGTTCGGTTCACCGACTGGTTCGACCGTTCTGATGTTGGCCGTAATCGCCCTCCATGATCCCACGAAAGGATAGATCCTCGTTGAGGTCAGGCCAATGAAGCCCCAAAGGGGAAATCTCGATGCGGTTGAGCTGCTGCTCGGTCCCGTGAGCCAGACGCGGGTTCTGGGCGACCGGGAAACGAATCTCGACGCCACTCTTCATCGTGACGACGATATGTCCCGCTGTATACACTGCCTTCAGAACCGCGTCAGTCAAGGTGCTCATGCCACGCCCTAATAATAAGCTCTCTATGCTCAAGTGCAAGCTCCTCCGCCCGAGCCAATTCGTCGACCTTCAGCCCATGCGATTCCCGCAACTCCACGACCTCTTCCACGTTGAACACCGCCTCGCCGCCACCACGGCGTACATGGACATGGATCGGCCGATGTTCGTTGCTGTAGAAAAAGAACCGATACCCATCCTTTTCAAAGATGCTTGGCATCGGCGCAGAGTTTACCGTCTATCGCCAAAAGGGCAATCCGCCTGAGTCGAACCTCCAAGCTCGGCGACCGCCGCCGGAGTTGGTTAAGTGCGCCTAACAAGACCGCCCAATCCCGTAGCCGCACCCTTCACGGGTGCGTTCTTCCCGCGCAGGCTAAAGCCTGCGGCTACAGTATTGTTGGGCGCTCTAAACCATTTACAGAAACAAGAGATGTGGACCTATGAGACACGGAGGTGGTTAGATTCTTCTTGGATCAACTTAGCCCTGTGTTTCCACTGGGTTCCCAAAGGGTTTTCCAATTTGTCTTCAGTTCAAAGCAGATTCTTGTGTACAATGTGGACTAGGCACATGAAATCTCTATGCCTCCTCGGAAGTTGCTCGCTACTCGCGGCCTCCATGGTGTTCGCGGATTGCGTCATTCTCTATTCAGGTGAGACATTGGAGGGGGTCATTACGGCGGAAGACAAGGACGGTCTTCAGATCGAAGTCGCCAATAAGGCTCGCACAATCTTCAGCACCAGAACTGTCCCGAAATTCGACATTCAGTGGGTCGAACGTGACACCCCTGAGATGAAAGCTGAACAGAGGATGCTAGAAGAATTCGCGGAGGCGCAGAAGTACAAGCTTCAGAATTCCAGTTATCCGCAAGCCTATTACGACAAAATCGTCAACGGCGTCTTTCAGAAGTTTATTGTGGCCTACAAGGGTGCTCCGCTGTCGGAAGTGGTTAGTGGAAGGATGCACGAATGGGAAAACGAGCGTGAGAAGGTGGCTTCAGGGGCGGTGAAGTTAGATAACCGCTGGTATTACGGTGAGGAACAAGCACGACAGCTTCTCGCAGAAGCGACACAAGCAGTAGACTCGAATCGCTACGATCGTGCAATCGATGTCTGCCGTGCTGTAATGCGAATGGGGAAAATCCCTGCTGACAATCTCAAGCAGGCAGCTCAAATGATCACCAATGCATACGGGGACTGGGAAGCCTCGCTCGAGGAGACACGCAAGGAACTGGGGAAAGGGCTCCAATTCCAAAATGACCGTATCTCTGAATTGAATCGTTCCCGCGAGATGCTCTCCCAAGATTTATCACCGAAGCCCCCCGCCTATTTTCCCAGTCCGAGAGACCCAAACGCAGGTCGTTACCCGACCCTTCCACTTCGGCGGGGAACACAGGTAATTGTACAGAACAGCAGACAAGACCCACCTCCTTCTCCGCAAGCTCCGGGAGGTCAATACGGAGAAGCCCTGCGACAGTCATTGGCACAGACCGACGCAGAGATTAGGAGCGCGAAGGCGGAAGTTGCTCAGCTAAACAAAGAAACGGAGGCGACCTCTTCACTTCTCTTGAAGGTTAAATCTGGACGCATGCAAGCCGAGCGTGAACTTCGAACCTTTCTCCGAGCTTTGAAATGATCCGATGCCAGAGATTTATGTAAAGACATGGACGGCGAACCCTGTTTGCGTCGGCGACTCGGTGCAGCTTGTTCGAAACTACCTAAGCCAGCGGGACATTCGTTTATACGACTTGGCGCCGGTGGCACAGGACAATTGCATTGGACCGTTAGAGTGGTGGGTCCCCAATTTTTTGGGCGCCGGTCTGACCAGAAAAAATGTCGCGCAACTACAAGCGGCTTCGAACCCCATCGCCTCCCTTTTGTCGCAGTTACCGAACCATACCAGCCTATACGAGCAGATTGAGGAGCAGGACTGGCACATCATGGCCTGCCTTTTCAACGAATTTCTGCGTATTCCCGGTATCGACGTCGCGAGAACGACGAAGATTCTCCACAAGAAAAGGCCGCGCCTTATTCCGCCGGTCGATACCCAAATGGCAAAGAAACTTGGATACGAGGACACGGGCGAAAGCTTGGTTGCCGTTTTGAAACTCATTCGCCACGATTTGACACGTAACCTTGATTGCCTACGCCAAACATGCGCGCTACTGCCGGAGTTAGAAGGCATCACCATAGTGCGAACCCTTGACATGATTCTTTGGCAATCGAGAAGTCAATGGTGCGGCTGACAGCCGAGAACTTCCTCTTTTATGCTTCTGCCAGCTCAAATCATCCAGAAGAAGCGCGATGGACAGGCGTTGACCGAAGAGGAGATCCGCTTCTTCATCGACGGGTTCACGCGCGGCGAGTTGCCGGAATACCAGATGTCAGCGCTGGCGATGGCCGTTTGTTTTCAGGGAATGAATTTCGACGAGACGATGTGGTTGACTCGCGCGATGGTCGAGAGCGGCCAGGTCGTCCAGTGGCGACCGTCCAGCACTCCAAAACTCCAGCACTCCATCGCACCGTTCTACGCCGACAAACACAGCACGGGCGGGATCGGCGACAAGACCTCGCTCATCATTGCCCCGTTGGTGGCTGCCTGCGGCGTGAGAGTGCCGATGATTTCAGGGCGTGGACTCGGCCCGACGGGCGGCACGCTCGACAAGCTCGAAAGCATCGCCGGTTTTCGCACGAACCTTCCGCTCGACGAATTTCGGCGCGTCACCAACAAGGTCGGCTGTTGCATGATCGGCGCCACGCCGGAAATCGCCCCCGCCGACAAGAAGTTGTACGCGCTACGGGATGTGACGGCCACGGTATCGTGTCTGCCGCTCATCGTGGCCAGCATCATGAGCAAGAAACTGGCGGAGAATGTGGATGGCTTGGTGCTCGATGTGAAATGGGGCAGCGGCGCGTTCATGCGCACGCGCGAGGCATCGCTCGAACTCGCCAAAGCGATGGTCGAAGTCGGCAAACGCTACGGCAAGAAGATGTGCGCGCTGCAAACGGACATGAACCAACCGCTCGGCCAGAAGATCGGCAACGCGCTCGAAGTGCGCGAGTGCATCGAGTTGATGGCCGGCGGTGGCGGTGGCACAGGCGTCCCTGCCTGCGAAGATCTCCTCGAAGTCACGCTTGCCCTCTCCGCGGAGATGTTGTTGATGGCCGGCGCGACGAAAAATGTTGCAGCCGCGCGCGAAATGCTGCAAAAGAAACTCGCCAGCGACGAAGCCCTCGGGAAATTTGCCGAGATGATCGCGGCGCAAGGAGGCGACGCGCGTGTTTGCGAAGATGTGAAGCGATTGCCGATGGCGAAGCACACGCGGCCCATCCCCGCACCGAAGTCGGGTTATGTGCGCTCGATCGAGTGCGACCAGATCGGGTACGCGGTCATCGCCTTGGGCGGCGGACGCAGAGTGGCCAGCGACAAGATCGATTTTGGAGTCGGGTTCGAGCAACCGAAGAAAGTTGGCGACGCGGTGAAATCGGGCGAGCCGTTGATGGTGATGCATTACAACGACGCGGGACAGGCGACCGAAGCCGAGCGGATGGTGCAACAGGCGTATGGCATTTCGACGGAGACCGTGACCGACCGGCCCAAGCTTATTGTCGCGAAGATCGAGTGAGGAATTCGACCAGATGCTGGCAGACGTCAAAGAGACGAAAGAGTTTTTGGAATCAAAGATCGGGAGTCTCAAGCCCGAGGTCGCCCTGGTGATTGGATCGGGCCTCGGCGGGATCACCAAGGAGATTGCCAAACCGGTCACCATCCCGTACGGAGACATCCCTCACTTTCCGAAATCAACGGTCACCGGCCATGCCGGCCAAATGATTTTTGGCGAATTCGCCGGCAAGAAGCTGATGGTGTTGAGCGGACGGTTTCACTACTACGAGGGCCGCAGCCTTGCCGAAATCACCTATCCCGTTCACGTGGTGGACGCTCTGGGGGTGAAGATATTGATCGTCACCAACGCCGCGGGCGGCATCAACCCCCAGTACAAACCCGGCGACCTGATGATCATCGAGGATCACATCAATTTTATGGGGGTCAACCCGCTGCTCGGCAACGCCAATGGAAACGGCGTCAAGTTTATCGACATGACCCAGGCCTACTCGGGGCGGTTACGCGAGAAACTCGACGCGGCGGCGGAGAAACTGCAGATGCCCATCTGGCGGGGTGTTTATCTGGCGACCACGGGGCCGAGCTACGAGACTCCCGCGGAAATCAAGGCGTTTGCCTGGATCGGAGCTGACGCCGTCGGCATGAGCACCGTTCCGGAAGTCATCATGGCCCGCTACCACAACATCGAGGTCGCCGGCCTCTCGTGCATCACCAACCTCGCGGCGGGAATCTCGAGCAAGAAACTCTCGCACGACGAGGTGCTGGAAGTCGGCCGCGCCACGCAGGACAAACTCGGAAAATTGCTCGGCGAATTCTTGGGAATGCTGTGAAACGAAAGCGCGCAAAGCCTGTAGCGGCGGTCTACGACCGCCGTCCGAAACGTATCCTTAAACCTTCGGCGCTCATAGAGCGCCGCTACAACAGCCTCATCGCCGCCGCCAAAGCGGCTCAACGCAATGCCCACGCGCCGTATTCGAAGTTCCGCGTCGGCGCCGCGCTCCTGACCAGGAGCGGCGAGGTGTACACCGGCGTCAACGTCGAAAACGCCAGCTACGGCCTGACGAATTGCGCCGAGCGCGTCGCAGTCGGCAAGGCCGTCAGCGACGGCCACCGCAAATTCCGGGCGCTGGCCGTCGTCGCACCGAGCGCCTCGCTCAGCCCGTGCGGCGCCTGCCGCCAGGTGTTGGCCGAGTTCGGCGAGATGGTCGTCATTTGTGCCGACTCCCGCAACCTGCGCCGCGTGCGCGTTCACCTCCTCTCGGAACTGTTGCCCCACGCCTTCAAGCTGTAACGCGGGACACCCGGCCGGAGGCAAGCGGTAGCAGCACCTGTTAAATAAACTTACGACAGAGATTCTTCGACAAGCTCAGAATGACAGCGCGGAATCGCGGCGGGGATGCCGCTCATGCAGTGGGCAACGGAGCGTAGCGGTTCAACCAGTTTCACTCACGAACTTTGCCAAGAATTTCGTCGAGTCCATCGAGTACGGTTTGCACTTCGTCGTCGCTTAACTTTGCGATCCGCGAACCAAACCGTGCCGAGTCCAGCGTCCTCACCTGGGAGATTTTTACCCAAGACCGTTTGGGCAGTTTTACGGAGCAAATTTCCATCGTGAATGGAAACCCAGCGCGCGGTTCTTGACTGGTCAGCGGAACGGCGATGGGGGTCCCGGAAGCGCGGTTGAATTCATCCACGCTCAGGATCAAGACGGGACGCTGGCCGGCTTGCTCGCGTCCGCGTATCGGGTCAAGATTCGCCCACCAGATTTCGCCCCTCAGTATTCGGGCCACGGCACTCCTCCGTCACCAAACTCAGCCGCCATGGCTCGTTCTTCCTTGGGATTGAGCCTGGCGAGTTCCCGGCGAAACCGTGCGCGCCGTTCATCGCGCGTCAGTTGTTTGATGGCCGCAGCGATCGCGCGGCTGCGATTGGGGAACAGACCGTCACGCACCAGCTTGTCCACTTTGGCCAACAACGGTTCTTCGATGGTGATGGCGATCTTCTCGGTGCTCATGGCATGATAAAATATCATACCGGCTTGCACAGTCAATTCTCGCACGGAGCAAGTGTTCCGAGGATGTCCGCCCCACAACTGCGCCATGAGACCCAAATGGCACGAAAGCGGCTGAACTCTAATGACATACATCGTTGGAATTGGCTACTTGTTTCGGCGGTGACACGATGAAACGACTCTGGATTCCTCAGACTGTCGCGACCTGCATGTTGCTGGGGGCGCTATACCCGGACAGCCCTTATGGATACTACATCCTGCTTCGGTCGGTATGCTGCGGTGCGTTTGCGTTCGTGGCCGTGCGCGCCGCCGCACGTAACCAACAAGGCTGGGTCTGGATTCTCGGCATCACCGCTGCCATCTACAACCCGATATTCCGCGTTCATCTCACGCGGACGACATGGTCCGCAGTCAACATTGTCACCATTGCCGCTCCGTCGTAAGCTCTGCGTGAATGACCGCAAGAGAATTTCAGAAACTGGTGACGCGCGATGAAAGTGATTTTCTCGACCGCTTTCTTGGAATTTTGTCATCCCTCCAGATTGACTACTGCGTGATCGGCGGTCTGGCAGTGAACGCGTATGCCGAGCCGGTCGTGACGCTGGATTGCGCTGTGATCGTCGTGACCTCCCGTCTGCCAGAACTTGAGGAATCGCTTCATCCGATCTGCCAGGTCGAACGATTTCCGCACAGCCTGAACCTCACCGCGCCCCGCTCCGACGTCCGCATCCAAGTCCAGACTGACAACGAGTTGCAGGATTGCCTCGGGCGACGACGCGAGGCAACCGTGCTGGGGCGTAAGCTGTTCGTGGCCGCCCCCGAAGACTTGATCCTGTTGAAGGTCGCTGCCTACCGAGAACCAGAGTGACGGCGGAGCAAGCGGGAGAAAGATCGCGTGGACATTATTCGGCTGGTCGAGACGCTTCCACACTTAAAGGACAAGCTGCCTTTGGAAATCCGAAATGAGTTGAAACTGTGAGCGCGGGTATCGACAGAGACCCTTCGCCCGCCCCGAAAGCTTTCGGGGCAAGCTCAGGGTGACATACCGGCCGGTGGCGGCGGTAACGAGATACACCCCGGCCAGATCGAGCCGGAGGTTTACAGTCGCGGCAAGAACCGCTATAGTCTTCACTGGTTGCAGTTAATACAAAGGACGCACTTATGAGATCCGACACCGTCAAACGCGGCGCCGAGCGCGCCCCGCATCGAAGTTTGCTGCGGGCGACCGGGAGCATCGAGTCCGAAGCCGACTTCGATAAGCCGTTCATCGCCATCTGCAACAGCTACACCGATTGCATCCCCGGCCACGCCCATCTCAACGAGATCGGCCAGCTCGTGAAACGCCTCGTGCGCGAAGCCGGCGGCGTCCCGTTCATCTTCAATACGATCGGCGTCGACGACGGCATCGCCATGGGACACGGCGGGATGAAATACTCGTTGCCGTCGCGCGAACTGATCGCCGACAGCGTCGAAACCATGGTCCGCGCGCATTGTTTCGACGGTATGGTCTGCATTCCGAATTGCGACAAGATCGTGCCCGGCATGTTGATGGCCTCGATGCGGCTGAATATTCCGACCATCTTCGTCAGCGGCGGGCCGATGGCCGCCGGCATCGCCCAACACGCCGCGCAGGGCGAGTTGCCGGAACATTTGCAGGCGGCGGCCAAGAAATCCGATTTGATTTCCGTGTTCAAGGCGGTCGGCGAACTCCAGGCCGGCAAGATCACCGAGGCCGACCTCACCCGTCTCGAACAATCCGCCTGTCCGACGTGCGGTTCGTGCTCGGGCATGTTCACCGCCAATTCGATGAACTGCCTGTGCGAGGCGCTCGGCATGGCCCTGCCCGGCAACGGCACCATCCTCGCCGTGTCGAAGGAACGCGAAGCGCTGTACCGGCGCGCGGCCGAAATGATCGTGAAGCTCGTCGAACAGGACCTCAAACCGCGCGACATCGCCACCTTGGCCGCGTTCGACAATGCGTTGGCGCTCGACGTCGCGATGGGCGGCTCGACGAACACGGTTCTGCACACGCTGGCCGTTGCCCGCGAAGCCGGCATCCCGTACGACATCGCGCGCATCGACGCCATCTCGCGGCGCGTGCCGTGCCTGTGCAAGGTCTCGCCGTCGTCCGATTACCACGTGCAAGACGTGATGCGCGCCGGCGGCATCTACACGATTCTTGGCGAATTGAAACGCCTTGGGGCGCTCGATTTGGAGTGTCGGACGGTGACCGGCAAGACCATGGGCGAGAACATCGACGAATGGGACGTGCGCAGCGAGAAATGTTCATTGGTGGCCCGGGCCGTGCGTATTTCCGGCGCGTCGGCCATTGTGGTGGACCCGGCCGACAAACTGGGACATGCCGCGCGGACCGCGTCCGGCAATCTCGCGCCGAAACCGATGTTGTTCCATGCCGGCGACCCGCGCGCCGTCGTGCTCTGGCGCGACGCAGCGGCGTGGAATGCTGGGGATGTGGACGTGCAGATGGCCATTTACGCGCTCAAGGCGAAGTTGAAACTGCCGGACGGTAAGGTGCTGACCGGTCCCGCGGAGATCCGCCCCGCCATCGAAGAGCAGATGCGCGCCGCGCAAGGTCTCGTGCGGGCCGAGTTGGCGACGTTCCGCAAGGAGCCTGCGCTGTTGTTCTGGCGCTACGCCAAGACCGGAGAGAAAACCCGGTACGGCCTGCTGCGCGTCACGAAATTCAAGGGCGATTTCATTTATCGCGCCGAGTTTATCATCGATCCGAAGAAACTGGCCCGGGCGGAGCCGTCGGGTCTCATGCCACACGACCCGGCCTTCCTGTTCAACGCCCAGGATTGCATCCGACCCGGCACGAATGCGTACACCAAGGACGGCGGCCTGGCGATTCTCTATGGCCAACTCGCCCCGCAAGGCAGCGTCGTGAAAACGGCCGGCATCAGCGACGCGTTCAAGAAGTCCTGCGGCGAGAGTTTCGTCTTCGAAGGCCCGTGCGTCATCTTTGAAAGTCAGGAGGACGCTTGCGCGGGCATCCTCGCCGGCAAGGTCAAGGCGGGCGACGTGGTGATCATCCGCAACGAAGGCCCGCGGGGCGGGCCCGGCATGCAGGAAATGCTGTCGCCAACCAGTTACATTGCCGGCATGGGGCTCGGCGATAAGGTCGCGTTGATCACCGACGGACGATTCAGCGGCGGCACGGCCGGGGCATGCATCGGACACGTCAGCCCGGAAGCCGAGGAAGGGGGTCCCATCGGTCTGTTGCGGGCCGGTGACCGGCTGCGGATTGATTTCCCGAATCGGAAGATCGACATCCTCGTTACCGAGGCCGAGTTGGCCGAACGCAAGAAGACCTGGCAGCCGGTGAAGCGTGAATTGACCGGCTGGCTGGCGCGTTACCAGAGGCTCGTGACCAACGCAAGTTCGGGCGCGGTCCTGGCGTAGCCGCGTCACGGAATCGTCACAGAGTCGTTGCGCGGGCGTCGCGGACATGCCATAACGTGGCGTCATGGCTGAGATCGTACTCATTGTCGACGATGAGCAAGACGTGCTGGATTTGCTCGTCTACAACCTTCAGAAGGCGGGTTACAAGACCGTCACCGCCCGGGACGGTGCCGTGGCGCTGCAGAGAGCGCAGGACGAAGTGCCGTCGTTGATCATTCTCGACCTGATGCTACCGCAGCTGGACGGCACCGAGGTCTGCCGTCAACTGAAAGCCGATTCCAAGACCGCCCATATTCCCATCATCATGCTCACGGCCAAGGCCGAGGAAGTGGACCGGGTCGTCGGCCTGGAGTTGGGCGCCGACGATTATGTGACCAAGCCGTTCAGTCCGCGAGAGATGGTGTTGCGGGTGAAGACGGTGCTGCGCCGCGCCAGCGGCAAGGCCGCTCCCGCCGAGGTGCTCAAGTTTGGCGATCTGACCGTGGACATTGGCAAACACGAGGTCAGCCACAAAGGCAAAGTCATCGAGTTGACGGTTACCGAATTCAAACTGCTCGCCACGCTAATGGAACGGCGAGGCCGCGTTCAATCCCGGGACCGATTGCTCACGGACGTGTGGGGTTACGAGGGCGACGTCGACACGCGCACGGTGGACACGCACATGCGTCGCCTGCGCGAAAAGCTCGGCAAGGCCGCCGACTACGTCGAGACGGTGCGGGGTGTCGGCTATCGGTTCACCGCGCAGCCGTAGGCAATTGGTCTAGCGGATCAACTTCAGGCCGCTGAACACTCCGGCCGCCACGATGGCCGCGCACGGGACTGTCAACACCCACGCCCAGACCACCCGGCGCGCCACACCCCAGCGCACCGCAGAGAGTCGATGTACCGCGCCGACGCCGACAATCGCGCCGGTAATCACGTGGGTCGTGCTCACCGGGATGCCCATGGCCGTGGAGGTGAACAGCGATGTGGCCGCGGCGACCTCGGCGCAGGCACCGTCGTAGGGTCGGAGTTTGGTGATGCGCATGCCCATGGTCTTCACGATGCGCCAACCGCCCGCCATCGTGCCGAGAGCAATCGTCAGGTAACAGACGGTCACGACCCAGAAGGGGAATTCGATCTTGCCCGCGGCAAACGCCGCCTGTTGTCCTCTCCAAATGCTGGCGTACAGCAACGCCGCAATGATGCCCATCGTCTTTTGCGCGTCATTCGTGCCGTGCCCGAGGCTGTACGCGGCGGCTGAGCCGAGCTGAGCGACCCGGAACCAACGGTCGATCTTGATCGGGGAAACCTTGCGGAACACCCACATGACAATGAAGACAAACACGAGACCGAGCACCATGCCTATCAGCGGCGCGATCACGATGAATTCCACGGTGGCGACCACCTTGGCGGTATGCAGCACGCCGTGCCATTGTCCCGCGTGCACGATGGCGGCCCCGCCGAACCCGCCGAGCAACGCGTGCGACGAACTGGACGGCAACCCGGCGTACCAGGTGATGAGGTTCCAGACGATGGCGCCGAGCAGACCCGCCCAAATGACTTCGACGGTGACGTAATCGGCGTAGACCCAGTTGGCGACGGCGTTGGCCACGTGGACGCCGAAGAACCATGCTGCGGCGAAGTTCCACCAGGCCGCCCAGACGACTGCTTGGAATGGTCGGAGGACGCGCGTGCCGACGATCGTGGCAATGGAGTTGGCGGCGTCGTGGAATCCGTTGATGAAATCGAACGCCAGGGCGGTGAAAAAAATCAGGGCAACATACGGGTGCTGGAGGATCTGGGCGATGTCGCGCAGGAAAGCTGACATTTGGGTTTCCGTGGCCGCGCGTGGTCTCAACTCATCTTGACGATGACCCCTTGCAGAACGTTGGCGACGTCCTCCAGGCGGTCGGTGACCTTCTCCATCGTTTCGTAAATGTCCTTCCACTTGATGACTTCGATGGCGTTCTTCTCGGTCGCAAACAATTCCGCCAGCGCCGCGTGGAGAATGTCATCGGCGGCGTTCTCAACCTCATGCACGACGATGCAATCGCGCATGACCTGCTGGTAGCTTTTGGTCGAGCGCATACCGTGGACGGCTTCGGCAAGCTTCTCACAGCCGCGCACGATTTGCTTGGCCAGATTGACAGCGTGCTGCGTGGGCTTCTTGATGCCGAAGAATGCCATGCGATTGGCGGAGGCGTTGGTCAAATCCACCACGTCGTCAATCCGCAGGATCATCACGTGGATGTCCTCGCGATCCAGGGGCGTGATGAACGACTTGTTGAGCTGGTCCATCGTGCGATGAGCCACGTCGTCGCAGGCGTGCTCGACCTCGTTCAACTCGCGCGCAATGGGGTCGGCATTCGCGTAATCTTCCGTCAATTTCAACAGCAGTTTCGCCGCGCGGACGGCTTGCTCGGTGGCCAGATCGAACGACTTAAAGAAATCGTACTCTTGCGGTATCAATTGTTTCAGCATGGGGGCCCTCTCGCAGTCAGTGTGTTACAATTGTGTAACGGAATCCGGCGGGAATGGCAACAAGTTGCTGGAGCGTTTTTTGGGAGGCTGCCGATTTCATTGAATCGGCCGACGCCGTCCGCTATCGTGGGGCGGGAACGTGAACTTGTCACTACCATGGAAATGGTTCTTCGGGTTGGCGGTCCTGCTGGTGGACTTGCTGCTGGTGGTCTACGTCGCCATTCGGATCACGTTGCCGCCCTATCTGGTGCAGCAGATTCGTGGAGACCTGAAGCGCGACGCCATCGTCGTGCGCGACGTCTTTGCGGCCCGGCTCGCGGCGTCGCAACCCAACCTCGCGGACATCAACCACCTCTGCCACGATCTCTCGAAAGAGTCCGGCCTCCGCATCACGGTGATCGCGTCCGACGGGACGGTGATTGGCGAATCCGACAAGCCTGAGAGCGAACTGAAGAATATCGAAAACCACCTGGCCCGACCCGAGGTCCAACAGGCCATTCACGAAGGCGTTGGCAGTACCACGCGCCACAGTCACACCATCGGCGTTGATTTGCTGTACGTAGCGGTGCCGGTTCGCAATGATAAACTCGACGGAATCGTCCGCGTGGCGCTCCCGTTGGTGGAGATCCGGCACACCACCGCCCACGTCCTCCGCACCGTTGCCGTGTCGGGCATCGTGGTTGGACTCGCCGCCATACCCCTTCTGTTTTGGATGTCCCGGCGCGTGACGCGGCCGATTCTGCAGATGCGCGAAGTCGCGGCGCGGGTGGCACGCGGCGATTTTTCACAGAAGGCCCCGACGCGCGTCACCGGTGAACTGAGCGAACTGGCGGCGGCGCTCAACAACATGTCCACCCAGCTCGAAACGCGGCTGCGCGAGCTGGGCGAAGAAAAAGCCGAGTTGAGCGGGATCCTGGCCGGCATGACCGAGGGCGTTCTCGTGGTGGGGACCGACGGGAAGGTTCGGCTGACCAATCGTGCTTTGCAGCGTCAATTCGGAATCAGCTTGGAAGCTTCCGGCAAGACGGTGTTGGAGGCATTTCGCAACGTTTCGCTGCAGGAACTCGTCACGGAAGTCGTCCAAAAAGGCGACGTTTCGGACCGCGAGCTGACGTTTCTGACACCCAACGAGCGCGCTTACGAACTGAGCGCCACGCGCCTGCAAGGCCACGATGGCGCATTCACGGGAGCCGTCATCGTGTTCCACGACATCACGCGGATGCGGCAGTTCGAGAACACCCGCCGCGAGTTCGTGGCCAACGTCAGCCACGAACTGCGCACACCGCTGTCGATCATCAAAGGGTACGTCGAGACGTTGCTCGACAGTCAACCGCCCGACCCGGCCACGGCCAAACAATTCCTCCAGACGATCCAGCGTCACTCCCAACGATTGGAGGCGCTCATCGGCGATCTGCTGAGCATTTCCGCGTTGGAATCACAACAGGCCCGCCTGAACCTCGAACCGATTTCCCTGCGGGCGGCGGCGCAATCGGTCGTGAACGAGCTGGCCCGTCAGGCCCAGAAGAAATCTACCACGGTGTCCCTGGAAATCCCCGAGCAACTCCCTGCCGCGCGGGCCGACGCGCAACGCTTGCACCAGGTGCTGTTCAACCTGCTCGACAATGCCGTCAAATACACCCAGGTCGGTAGTGGCGTCACGATTGCGGCCTACGAGAAGGACGGGGTGATCGAGGCCGCCGTCGGCGACAACGGTCCGGGGATCGCGCCCGAGCATTTGCCGCACATTTTCGAGCGGTTCTACCGCGTCGACAAGGCCCGCAGCCGGGAACTCGGCGGCACCGGCCTCGGCCTTTCCATCGTCAAACATATCGTCCAAGCCCACGGCGGCCGGGTCTGGGCCGAAAGCCAACTCGAGAAAGGCAGCACGTTCTACTTCACGTTGCCGAGAGCGTGAAGCACGCGCGCTGCGGACGGAGGTCAAATAATTGCCGCCGCGGGGAGCCGGTTAACTGCGCCGTTGGCTGTGCACGCGGTAAAGTCGTTCGGTAAACCCGCCTTCCTTCTCGAAGGCGGCAGCCTGCGCCGCCAACTGTCGGTCGAGCAGGCTCACCGCCACCGCGATCAGCACCAGCGCCGCATTCGCAGCGATCTCCGGATATGTGGACGGGGTGGACTGAGTGGACGCAGTGGACTCGCCGGGCTTCGCGTTGCCCTTCCGCCATCCATCCTGTCCACCAAGTCCATGCTGTCCATCTGGTCGACTGCCTTTCCTCTCGTGTATCTCCCGCACCCACTCGGCCACGGCTTCGGCGGTGGCGCAGCGCCGCGCGATCAGTTCCGCCCGACGCACATCTTCGTGTGCCCACAGCGCCAAGCCTCGCTGCCGGAGAAAGTCCTCATAATCCAGCCGCAATTCCTCCAAGCTGGCGCGCGCTACATTCGTCAGCTTGAGTTCGGTTTTCTTCGACGTGCCCGAAGCCTGGCTACCCTCGGCGATGTTCTGCACGCCCGAACGCGCCGCCTGCACCATCTGGTCGCGCGTGCGGCTCTTTCGGTCGATGTACCGCTCGCAGAACCGCACCGTCACATCGTAAACCAACTGCGCCACCTGAAAGCTCTTCAACCGCCGGTAGCCGCCATGCACCGGCAGGAGCGATTCCCGCTCCCGAACCGCCACGCTTGGTTTAGGTGTGCTCTTGTCCATGCCGGTTCCTGTCAAGCCGGTGCAAAGGGTGTCACCGAAACCAACCCGATCTTCCCGCTTCACGATTCCTTATATGTGCGGTCTTTCCGCCCCGTGGTCGTTGCGCACAGGTCCGATCTGTTGACGGGCGTCTCCATCGGTCGAGTTGGCATTGGCCTCCGCCTTTGTACTTGGAGCTTCGACGGACACGGTCGAAGCGGCGATAGTTTAGGCGGAATGGGTTTGGCAGTCAATGCAGCAGAAGTCAGGAGGGGATTAGCGGTGCGGTTCAACACAGGCAGAGTCGCTTCGAGAGCGCTCAGCGCAGGCGCTTGCGCCACCAAGTCCGAGATTGTCGACGGTTGCCGTCCGCCGCTACAGAGCATTCGCGTGGATTCGCGGTGAAATAGCCCTCTCTTTTTGGCGCTTGACATATTCGCACAAGCGAATATGTTGGACGACGGATGAAGACGACACGGGTCCTGTTCCTGTGCACTGGCAACTCGTGCCGCAGTCAGATGGCCGAGGGTTTCCTGCGGGCGGTGGGTGGCGATAAATTCGAAGCGTTCAGCGCCGGGGCGAAGCCAGCGGGATGCGTCCATCCATTCGCGATCCAGGTCATGCGTGAGATCGACATCGACATCTCCAACCACACGTCCAAATCACTCGACGTATTCGACGGGCAGAAGTTCGATTACTTGATCACCGTTTGCGACCACGCCCGCGAAGCGTGCCCCACGTATGCCGGCGCCGCCCGGCGGTTGCACTGGAGTTTCGATGATCCGGCACACGCGTCGGGTAGTGAAGAGGAGAAACTGAAGGTCTTTCGCCGCGTGCGAGATGAAATCCGGGCACGGGTCGAGGAGTTTCTTCGTGGATAAGCCCAACCAGTTGTTCAAGGCGTTTTCGGATGAGACACGGGTGCGGATTCTGAATCTGCTGGCGCAACGCGACCATTGTGTCTGCGAGTTTCAGAGCATCTTACGCGTGCCGCAACCGACGATCTCGCGGCATCTGGCGTACCTGCGCCGCAGCGGGCTGGTCGAGATTGAACGCCACGGCAAGATGATCATGTACTCTCTGGCCGATGCCGGCGACCCGGTGCACGCGGCCCTGTTGAAGTGCGTGCGGGGTTGCTTTCGGGAGTTCGACTTCCTCAAACGCGACATCGAGCGAGGAAAGAAGCGGAAACCGATCATTTGTTGTGACCCATGACGGAACACATTACCCGCAAGCTTTCGTTCCTCGACCGGTACCTGACCCTGTGGATTTTTCTGGCGATGGGGTTGGGCGTGGCCGCTGGCTATTTCGTACCCGGCGTCGAGGGGTTCATCAATAAATTCCAGGTCGGCACGACGAACATCCCGATCGCCGTCGGGTTGATCCTGATGATGTATCCGCCCCTGGCCAAGGTGAAGTATGAAGAGATGGGCGACGTGTTCCGCAATTGGAAAGTGCTCGGCCTCTCGCTCCTGCAGAACTGGGTGATCGGGCCGGTGTTGATGTTCGCGCTGGCCATCATCTTTCTGCACAATTACCCCGAGTACATGGTTGGGCTGATCATGATCGGCTTGGCCCGCTGCATTGCGATGGTGATCGTCTGGAACGAACTGGCCAGGGGGGACACCGAATATTGCGCCGGGCTGGTGGCATTCAACAGCGTGTTTCAGGTGCTGTTCTACAGTCTGTTTGCCTGGATCTTTATCACCAAGCTGCCGCCGTTGTTCGGCTTGCACGGCAACGTGGTGGACGTGAGCATGGCCCAGATTGCGAAAAGCGTGTTTGTGTACCTCGGCATCCCGTTTCTGGCCGGACTGGTGACGCGCTTCACCATGCTCAAGCTGAAAGGCCGGCCGTGGTACGAGCACACGTTCATCCCCCGGATCAGTCCGTTAACGTTGGTGGCGCTGCTGTTCACAATTCTGGTGATGTTCAGCCTCAAAGGTGACCGGATCGTGCGCATCCCGCTGGATGTGCTGCGAATTGCCGTGCCGTTGGTCATCTACTTCGTCGTGATGTTTTTCGTGAGCTTCTGGCTCGGTCGCAAGGTGGGCGCGGATTACTCCAAGACCGCCACCCTATCGTTCACCGCCGCCAGCAACAATTTCGAACTCGCCATTGCCGTGGCGGTCGCCGTGTTCGGCATCAACTCCGGCGCGGCGTTTGCCGCGGTCATCGGCCCGTTGGTGGAAGTGCCGGTATTGATCGGCCTGGTGAATGTGGCATTGTATTTCCAGAAACGATATTTCCCCGACGTTATGCAACCGATCGCCACGCGCGTTCCCGAGGTTCCAAAGGAGACGACCGTATGAGCAAACCGAAGACAGTGAATGATGCGGAGAATGTTCGCGCCAAGGTGCGTGCCGGTTACAGTGAAATAGCCAGGACCAGCGGCTCATGCTGCGGCCCCGGCCGAAAATGCTCGGACGACCTCGTCCAGCAAATCGGCTACGGCGCAGAGGAACTCAGCGTCGTGCCCGAGGGCGCCAACATGGGCTTGTCCTGCGGCAATCCGACCGCGATCGCCTCATTGCAGCCCGGCGAGGTTGTCGTCGATCTCGGCAGTGGCGGCGGGTTCGACGTGTTCGTCGCGGGAAGCAAGGTTGGCCCGACGGGACGCGCCATTGGCGTGGACATGACACCGGAGATGCTCGTCAAAGCACGCCGCAACATCGAGGCCTATCGAAAGCGGACCGGGCTCGACAACGTCGAATTCCGGCTCGGCGAGATCGAACATCTGCCCGTGGCGGATGCCAGTGTGGACGTCGTCATCTCGAACTGCGTCATCAATCTTTCCCCCGACAAACCGCAGGTCTGGCGTGAGATGGCGCGCGTGCTCAAGCCGGGCGGTCGGGTGGCCGTGTCCGACCTCGCGTTGCTGAAGCCGTTGCCGGCGGCGATTCGTGAAATGGTCGAGGCGCTCATCGGGTGCGTGGCTGGCGCGGTGTTGGTCGAGGAAACCGAGCGGATGATGCGCCAGGCGGGATTGACGGACATTCAGCTCGTTTCCAAACCGGATTACGTGCAAGCCAAGGCCGACTGGAACGATCCGTTGTACCGGAAGATCATGGAGCATCTGCCGGCCGACGCCGAACCGAAAGATTACATTACAAGCCTGGCGGTGACCGCCCGCAAGCCGATGAAGTAGTTGGTTCTTTGACTCCGCCGCGCCGCGCGTCAGGTTTTGCTTTCTTGTCAAACGATTGTCACCTGTTTGATGCCTGACGGGGCAATGTTGTGTCATGCGCTACAAAACCGTCTGGATCTCGGACCTGCATCTGGGCACACGCGGCTGCGACGCACTCGGCCTGCTCGAGTTTCTTCGTGAAACCGATTTCGAGCGGCTCTACCTGGTGGGCGACGTGATCGATCTCTGGCGGCTGAAGAAGGACCATTACTGGCCGCAAGAGCATAACGATGTCGTGCAGAAAATCCTGCGCAAAGGCCGCAAAGGCGCGGAGATCGTCATCATCCCGGGCAATCACGACGAGTTTTGCAGAAACTTCCTCGGCACGTACGGCAACGCCACGATCAAGACCCACGATGTGTACACCACGGTTGACGGGCGACGGTTGCTGGTGGTGCATGGGCACGAATTCGACTCTGTCACGAAACATGCCCGGTGGTTGGCCTATCTCGGCGACATGGGCTACACGATTCTGTTGCGGGTCAATCGGCCGTTGAACTGGATGCGACGGCGTCTGGGGCTGGGGTACTGGTCGTTCAGCGCTTACGCGAAGAGTAAGGTCAAGAACGCAGTGAAGTTCATCAGTCAGTTTGAATCAGCCGTGGCCCGCTACGCGCAGTTCTACCACGCCGACGGCATCGTGTGCGGCCACATTCACACGCCGGCCATCAAGCACATCGGCGGCCTCGCGTACTACAATATCGGCGACTGGGTGGAGAGCAGCACGGCGCTGGTCGAGCATTTCGACGGTCGCATCGAATTGGTGTACTGGAAGCAAGCCGAGTCGGAGGCGACCGCGGCGGCCGGTGAGCTTCCATTCGATGCGGCTGACCAATCCGAACTGCTCGTTGGCGAATTTGAGCCGGTGTCGTAACCGCTGTCATGCCGCGGCGACGCGTCATCCTGATCGCCGAAGACGAGCCGGACACGGCAAACCTGCTGCAGTTCCACCTGCAGCGGCGCGGGTATCACACAACGGTGGCGGCGGACGGCTTCCATGCGTTGAACCTCACCTTCGAGCGGCACCCGGATCTCATCATCCTCGACCTGATGTTGCCGAAGCTGCACGGGTTTGAAGTGTGCCGCATGTTGAAGGAAAGTCCGTCCACGCGCGACATTCCCGTGTTCATGCTGACGGCCCTGGCGTCCAGCGAGAGCAAAGTGCAGGGGTTCAGCCTGGGCGCCAACGATTACCTGACCAAGCCGTTCGAGATTCCCGAATTGCTCGCCCGGATCGAGTCGTTATTGAAGCCGCCGGGTCGTCGGTGAGTTTTTCCAATCTGTAATCTTGGCGAAGTCCGTTCGTCACAGAGTTTCCCTATTCCTCCGACGGCTTGAGTTGCACCCCGTGGTTTCATGAAACAGGTGCGGACCATCGCACTGAATCAGGAAAAGGAGAAGCGATGCAGTTGGAGAATCTCAAATCCACGGTGATGCTGCTTGGTCTGAGCGCGGCCTTGGTGTGGGGCCGCGCGGCCCGCGCCGAGGATCCGAATGCCATCCTGGATCTTCTGGAGCACAAGGGATTGATTACACACGAAGAAGCCCGGCAGGCGCGGAAGTACTACGACCAACAGCAACGGGAAGCGATCGTCAAGTCCGGCAAGACGAAGGTCGCCAGTTGGATCGATCAAATGAAGTGGTATGGCGATTTCCGGTTGCGGTCCGATTATCAATCGTTCGAAGCCGACCTCAATCTGCCGGACCGGCTCCGCTGGCGGATGCGGCTGCGCGTCGGCGCGGAGATGAAGGTGCAGGACTGGGCGGACATCGGGTTCCGCCTGGCCACGGGCGAGGCCAGCCCCGGCAACGCCGTCAGCGCCAACACGACGTTCACCAGCGAGTTCACCAAGAAACCCATTAATGTTGACTTGGCGTACGCGACGATTCATCCCGCAGTGGTGGAGTGGATGAGCGTAACCGGCGGCAAGATCAACCCGCCGGTCTGGGCGCCGCCGTTTAATTCGCCCCTGACGTACGACCCCGACCTCACGGTCGAGGGTGCGGGCGAGAACTTCGCATGGGCGTTGGGTGATCGTGGCCAATACAAGGTCTTCCTGAATGGCGGGCAATACGTCTTGGCGGAGTTCTCGGGAAATTCAAACGATGCGTACATGTTCGATCAACAAGCGGGCTTCCAAGCCAGGTTCGCTCCCCTGACGATTACCGTCGCGGGCGGATACTATCTGACGCACAACCTGCAGAACGTCGCGACCAACGCCGACCTGTCCTGCAACACAGGCAACACCATCACGAACGGCACCTACCTGGGCAACTTCAACGACTGGTACGGCGTCGGCGAACTGGTGTGGCAGATCCGGCCGGAACCGTTTCTGGGGACACCTGCGGTCTTGAAGTTCTCCGGCGAATATTTGAAGAACGTCAGTAGCGTGTTCGTAAACAATCCTCTTGGCGATGCTACGCGCGGGTGGACCGGTCAGATCAGTTTTGGTGATGCAGCCAGAAAAGGCCAATGGTTGGTGGCCTACCAGTACAAACAACTCGAAGCCAACTCGACGCTCGACGCAATTACCGACGACGACTTCAGCGCGGGCGGCACGGACCGCAGGGGGCACGTCATCAAGGCGGCGTACAACCTGTTGGACTGGTGGCAACTGGGTTTCACCAGCTACATCACCGGGAAGATCGATGCCCAACGGACCGGCGCAAACGCGCAGCCAGGTGTTCAGGGCCAAACCCGGCTGCATGTGATGGCAGATTCGATGTTCCGGTTCTAACCGTGTCCTCCCGGCCCCGGTGTCGGCCTCCGTCCGATGCCGGGGCCGCCCCCGGGGGATATCACGGGGACGAAACACGTCCGTAACCAAATCGTAACAACAATCGGCAATCAGTTAAGGGAGAGGATCATGAGGCTAACACAGGCGTTCCGAGTCTTTTTCACCGTCGCAGTGGCTTTCGGACTGACTCCGTGGGCTTCCGGGCAATTGCTGGTGAACGGCGCCGGCGCGACGTTTCCGTATCCGATCTACTCGAAATGGTTCGATGCCTACACGCATGTCGATCCGTCGGTGCGCTTCAATTACCAGTCCATCGGCTCGGGGGGCGGCCAGAAACAGATTCTCGAGCAAACGGTCGATTTCGGGGCGTCAGACGGTCCGATGAGCGATGAAAATCTCGCCAAAGCACCGGGAAAACTACTGCACATCCCCACCGTCGCCGGCGCCGTCGTCATCACTTACAATTTGGAAGGTAACCCCAAGCTCAAACTGGACGGCCCAACGGTCGTCGGCATTTACATGGGCAAGATCACCAAGTGGAACGACGCGAAGATTGCCCGCCAAAACCCGGGCGTCAGTCTTCCCGATCAGGACATCGTCGTCGTGCACCGCTCCGATGGCAGCGGCACGACCTATATTTTCACGAGTTACCTGAGCACCGTCAGCAATCCGTGGAGCCAGGAAGTAGGCTACAACACCTCGGTTAAATGGCCCACGGGACTGGGTGGCAAAGGCAACGAGGGCGTGGCCGGTTTGGTGAAACAAACACCCGGCGCCATCGGTTACGTCGAGTTGATCTATGCCCTGCAAAACAAACTGGCGTATGCCGATCTCATGAACGCCGCCGGCAAGTATGTGACGCCTTCACTGGAATCCGTCACGGCGGCCATGGCCACAGCGACCGTGCCCGAGGATTTTCGGTTCAAGATGGTCAACGCTCCGGGACCCGAGGCGTACCCGATCGCCGGGGCGACTTGGTTACTCGTGTACGAACACCAGACAGACGCGGCGAAAGGCAGGAAACTCGTGGAGTTTCTGAAGTGGGCACTGACGGACGGCGAGAAAATGGCCAAAGATTTGGATTACGCACCGCTGCCGGCGAACCTCCAAAAACGCGTGCGGCGGCGGATTCAAGAGATTACGTACTGACTGAAGGAGCGTTGTCGCTGCGAGCCTGCTCGCGGCCGCCGGTTCGCAGTTCAGTAACAGCTCACCGCGAGCAGGCTCGCGGCTACAATTTCCTGGCAGCAGCAGGGTGGCCACGAGGCCGCTTGGTTGAAGACAACACGAGACAGCAATGAGTACCACACTAACGCCTGAACCCCGGGTCGCCAAAGCGGCGCGGATGGCTCCGCCCTCGCGGATGGGCGACGCCATCTTCAAGGGGGTCACATTGCTGATGGCGGCCTCCGTGGCGGTGTTGATTGTCGTTGTTGGCTGGCAGATGTGGAAAGGCTCGCAGCTTGCCATCCACAAGTTCGGGTTCGGTTTCCTGGCGAGTTCGACGTGGGACCCCGTGCGGGAAGAATTCGGCGCCCTGCCGTTCATTTTCGGGACGTTGGTTTCTTCGCTGATCGCGTTGATCATCGCGGTGCCGTTGAGCATCGCCACGGCAGTTTACCTGACCGAACTCGCGCCTCCGCGGCTTCGCCAGCCGATCGTTTCCGTCGTCGAAATGTTGGCGGCGGTGCCCAGCGTCATCTTTGGGTTGTGGGGCATTTTCGTCATGATCCCCTGGCTGCGCGGGCATCTGTTTCCCTGCCTGCAGAAGTTTCTGGGATTCCTGCCCCTGTTTCGCGGGCCCATTTATGGGGTGAGCATGCTGGCCGCGGGGATCATCATCGCTATCATGATTTTGCCGATCATCACCTCGGTATCGCGCGAGATTCTACGGTCGGTGCCCGACCTCCAACGGGAGGCGGCCTACGGGCTGGGAGCTACGCGTTGGGAAGTCACACGCATCGCCGTGCTCAGTTACGCGAAACGGGGGTTGTGCGGCGCCGTGATCCTGGGCCTCGGTCGCGCGCTGGGCGAAACCATGGCGGTCACGATGGTCATCGGCAATCGACCCGAGATCGCCGCGTCCCTGCTGGCGCCGGGGTACACATTGGCCAGCGTGATTGCCAACGAGTTCACCGAAGCGACCACGGATATGTATCTTTCCGCCCTCTTCGAGGTCGGCTTGGTGCTGTTTGGCGTCACCATCTTGACGAACATTCTGGCGCAGCTGCTCATCGCCACGATGGGAGGTCCGCGCTCCAGCCGCGCGGTGCAATGACCATGCAAACGAGCCATGCCTATCATCAGTGGCGGAAACTGAAGAGTCTGATCATGTCCGCCGTATCCTTCCTTTGCGCGGTGCTGGTGATTGCTCCCTTGGGTCTGGTGTTGTTCTACCTGATCCAAGCCGGCGCGGGCGCCGTCGACTGGAAGTTTTTCACGCAATTGCCGAAGCCCGTCGGCGAAGTCGGCGGGGGCATGGCCAACGCGATCGTGGGCACGCTCGTGTTGCTCGGCCTCGCTTCGCTCATCGGCGTCCCGATCGGTGTCCTGGGAGGTGTTTACCTTTCCGAATACGGCAGTGAGAAGATCAACTGGTGGATCCGGTTTGGGGCCGACATTCTGAACGGGGTGCCGTCGATCGTCTGGGGGATCGTGGCGTACGCGCTGGTCGTCATCCCCATGAGAAGTTTCTCGGCGTACGCCGGCGGCGTGGCTTTGGGATTCATGATGATTCCGTTGATCATGCGGACGACGGAAGAAGTGCTGTTGCTGGTGCCCAACGGCCATCGCGAGGCGGCCTTGGCATTGGGGATCTCACGCTGGAAAGTCATCGTCCGCATCGTCATGAAAACCGCATTCAAAGGAATCACCACGGGGGTACTGCTGGCCGCAGCCCGCATTGCCGGGGAAACCGCGCCGTTGTTGTTTACGGCGTTCGGCAACCGCTTCTGGACTCACAACCTCAAGAATCCCATTGCCGCGTTGCCCCTGCAGATTTTCACGTACGCCATTTCACCGTACGACGATTGGCATCGCCAGGCCTGGGCCGGCGCCCTCGTGTTGATCTTGATGGTGCTCGCGATTAACGTTGGTGTGCGGGTCCTCACCCGGGGACGATTTTCAGGAGTGGGACGATGACGCGGGATCTGTTGGAAAAACAGCGTGCGAATCGAGCGCCACGTCCCCGCCGCTCGCCGGTCCTCGGAGGGGCCCTGCTGACCATGAACATGCCCGAACAACCCGGTGGAGCCGGCCTCGTAAGCGAGTGCGCAGAGGTCGCGTTCTTCGTCAGTCGCCTGAACGGTTGGTTCGGCCAACTCCAAGCGCTCACCGATGTGAGCCTGCAAATCCCTGCGACGGCAGTGACCGCAATCATCGGACCGAGCGGCTGTGGGAAATCCACCTTCCTCCGCTGCCTGAACCGGATGCACGAACTGGTGCGCGGCGCCCGCCTCGACGGCGAGATCCGCCTGTTTGGCGAAAACATCTACGCACCGCAGGTCGACGCCACGATCGTGCGGCGGCGCGTCGGCATGGTTTTTCAAAAATCCAACCCGTTTCCGACCATGACCATCGCCGAGAACGTCACGGTGGGTCTGCGTCTCAACGGGATTCGCCAGCGCGCCGTGCTCGAGGAGCGCATGGAGAAAGCGCTCCAGATGGCCGCGCTGTGGGAGGAAGTCAAAGACCGTCTCGACAAGCCCGGGATGAGCCTCTCGGGCGGCCAGCAACAGCGCCTGTGCATCGCCCGCGCGCTCGCCGTACAGCCCGACGTGTTGCTCATGGACGAACCGGCGTCCGCGCTCGATCCGATCGCGACGATGAAGATCGAGGAATTGATTCAGAAGTTGAAGAAAACCTACACGATTGTTATCGTGACGCACAACATGCAACAAGCGGCGCGTTGCTCGGATCACACGGCGTTTTTCTATCTGGGCCGACTGATCGAATTGGACACGACGGAGAAGATCTTCACCAACCCGAGCAACAAACAAACTGAAGATTACGTGACGGGAAGGTTTGGATAAGGATGGAGCGGCATTTCGACCAGGAACTGGCGGGGTTGAAGGAGGCTCTGTTGCGCATGGCCGGTCTGGCGGAGCGCAGCGTCGCGCAATCGCTCAAGGCGCTCGTCCAGCGCGATCACGAGCTGTCCAAAGCCGTCGACGAAGACGACGAACAGATTGATAAGTTGGAGATCGAGATCGACGACCGCTGCATCAAACTGTTGGCCCTGCGCCAGCCCATCGCCACCGATCTGCGGTTCATCACGATGGCGATGAAGATTTCCAGCGAACTGGAGCGGATCGGCGACCAGGCGGTCAATATCGCCCATCGCGCCGAGGAACTAAACAGGGAACCGCTGTTGAAACCGCTGGTGGACATCCCGCGCATGGCCGAGCACGCGCAGGGCATGATCCACGATTCGCTGGATGCGTTTGTGTACGCCAAACCCGACCTGGCCCGGCAGGTCATCGCGCGTGACGAAAAAGTCGATTTGCTCAACCGCCAACTTCATCGCGAGCTGACCAGTTTCATGATCGAAGATCCGCACACCATCACACGGTGCCTCAATCTGATGAGCATCGCGCACAACCTCGAGCGGATCGGCGACCACGCGACCAACATCGCGGAAGATATTGTCTATCTGTACGAAGGGCGGGATATTCGTCACCAGAACGAATCCGCCGCGTGACAACCGTCGCTGGCCGTCGTTCCGCTCCGAGCGGGACCAGCCGTGTTCGCGACAGAAGGAGAACGGATGAAGTCGTCTTCCAAGAGCCGATATTGGCTGGGGTTCGACCTTGGCGGGACCAAGATGATGGCCACGGTCTTCGACAGGGAATTCAATATCGTCGCCTACCGCCGCAAGAAGACCAAGGACGGCCGCGGAGCCAAGGGCCTGCTCGGCCGCATCGGGGAGACCATCGAGGAGGCGTTGCAAGCGGCGCACCTCAACGCCAAGCAACTGGGTGCCATCGGCTTCGGTTGCCCCGGCTGGCTCGACCTCGATCGCGGAGTGATTCTGTTCGCGCCGAATCTCGGGTTGCACAACGTGTCCCTGAAGAAAGAACTCAGCAGGGAATTCGGTTGTCCAGTCGTCGTCGCCAACGACGTTGACGCGGGCACCTACGGCGAGTATCGATTTGGCGCCGGCCAGGGCGTGCGGTGCCTGCTCGGCGTTTTTCCCGGCACCGGCATCGGCGGCGGCCTCGTGTATGAAGGCAAACTCTACCGCGGTCGCGTCGGCTCGTGCATGGAAATCGGCCACATCCACATGCAACCAAAGGGCCGGCTCTGTGGCTGCGGCCGGCGCGGGTGTTTGGAAACCGTTGCGAGCCGTCTGGCCATCGCGGCCGAAGCGGCGGAAGCGGCTTATCGCGGCGAAGCGCCACACTTGCTCGAACAGGTCGGCACCGATGTGGCGGCGGCCCGCAGCGGCGCGTTGGCGGCCGCGATCAAGGCGGGCGACCGCGCCGTCGAGGCCATCGTTCGTCACGCCGCCAAGGATCTCGGAATCGCCGTTGGCAGTGTGGTCAACCTGCTTGCTCCCGACATGATCGTGCTCGGGGGCGGCCTCGTCGAGGCGATGCCAAGTCTGTACGTTCAAGGAGTTCGCGCCACCATCAAGAAGCAGGCGATGCGGCCCTATACGAAATCACTGAAGGTCGTCGTGGCGAAGCTGGGTGACGACGCCGTGGCCATTGGCGCGGCCGCGCTGGCGGCTGCGGAGATCACGGGTAAGAACCAGTGAGGCAGGTCGTGGCTGACTCTGGATCCACAGCGCCCAAGCCGTCCGCGGACCTCCGTGCCGCGCCCGTCTCGCGTCCCGTGGCCGTGATCGACATCGGAGCCAGCGCCATCCGCATGCGCATTGCGGAAGTCGGGACGAACGGGGTGGTGCGCAACCTCGAATCCCTCCAACAGGCCGTTCGCCTGGGCAAAGACACGTTTAGCACGGGCCACATTCAATCGGCCACCATCGAAGAATGCATCAAGGTGCTGCTGGGTTTCCGGAGCGTGATGACGGAGTATGGCGTGACGCGCGACGACCAGATTCGGGCGGTCGCCACCAGCGCCGTGCGCGAGGCCGATAACCGATACGCGTTTGTCGATCGCCTGTACATGGCCACCCAGATCAACGTCGAGGTGATCGAAGGCGCCGAGGAGAACCGATTGACGTACATCGCCGTCCAAGACGTGCTGCGGCAGGAGAACGTCCTCAAGAATGCCGACGCGATCATCGTCGATGTCGGCGGCGGCAGCACGGAGTTGGTGCTCACCCAGAACGGCAGCGTCACCTTCGCCAACAGTTACCGGCTCGGTTCGCTGCGGATGCGCGAGTCGCTGGAAACCTTTCGGGCCCCGGCCGACCGGGCGCGGACCATTCTTGACCAGCACATCCACCGCCTCGTCGTCCAACTCTACCGCAACGTACCCGTCGACAAGGTCAAGTACATGGTCGCCATCTCGGGGGACGCGCAGTTCGCCGCATCGCTGCTCTCGCGGGAATGGGCCGACGCCCGGATCACGGTGGTGGATGTGAAGACGTTTTCTTCGCTCGCCGAGCAACTTGTCCCGGTGCCCGTGGACGAACTCGTCGGCAGATATCACATTCCCTATCAGGAAGCGGAAACGGTCGGCCCGACGCTGCTCGCCTACCAGCACCTTGCCCGGGCGTTCCACGTGAAGCAGATCCTCGTGCCCAAATCGAGCCTCCGCGAGGGCCTGCTGAAAGAGCTGGCCGCGGGCGGCTCGTGGACGGAGGAGTTCTCGGAACAGGCGATTCAGTCCGCGCTGGCGCTGGGTGAGAAGTACTCGTTCGACGAGAAACATTCGAAACAGGTCGCCGAGTTGAGCGTGCGGTTGTTTCGCGAACTCCAGCCCGAACATCGGCTCGAAAAACGGTTTGAGCTGCTGTTGCGAATCGCCGCGCTGTTACACGAAGTCGGCATGTTTATCGGGGACCGCAGCCACCACAAGCACTCGATGTACATTATCATGAACAGCGAGTTGTTCGGGCTGACGAAACGGGACATCATGCTGATCGCGCTGGTCGCCCGGTACCATCGCCGCTCCACCCCGCGTCCGTACCACGAAGAATACACGTCGCTCGACCGCGACAGCCGCATCGCGGTGGCGAAGATGGCCGCGATCCTGCGGGTGGCCGACGCGCTCGACCGGGATCACATGCAGCAGGCGGGTGAGATGGCGTTCGCCCGCGAGCCCGGGCAGTTTGTCATCACCGTTCGGAATGGCGCGGCCGATCTTACGCTGGCCAGGCTTGCCTTGCGGGAGAAAGGCAACCTGTTCGAGGAAATCTTCGGAATGAAGGCCATTGTACGCAGCAGCGAATCGAACAAGGGGTTGGTGTCCGATGGGTAGAGGCGGTGACTTGTTCCTCAATCGCGAGCTGAGCTGGCTCGAATTCAATCGCCGCGTGCTCGAGGAGGCGATGGACCAGACGGTGCCGTTGCTGGAACGGCTCAAATTCCTGTCCATCACCAGCTCGAATCTCGACGAGTTCTTCATGGTACGGGTGGGTGGCCTCCAACAGTTGCTCGATGAAGGTAAGAACCGGTTCGACCCGGCGGGCATGACCACCCGCCAGCAACTCGCCGAGATCAGCGCCCGGACGCATCAGCTCGTGGCCGACCAATGCGCGTGTTTCCTACAGGACATCGAGCCGAAGCTCGCGGCAGCGGGCATCCGGCGTCTGGCGCCCGAGCAAATCGGCCCCGAGCACGCCGAGTATCTGGAACGGTTGTTCGACCGCGAACTTTACCCGGTCGTCACGCCGCGCGCCGTCCGGTCGCCGGCTGACTTTCCGCTGCTGACGGGTTTGGGTCTGGAGCTGCTGGTGCGCCTAAAACCCGCCAGCGCGTCCTTGCGGAAGCCACGCTTTGCCGTCGTCACGCTGCCCAAGCGGCTGAGCCGGTTCATCACGGTGCCCGTGCGACAGGATGGGTACGATTACATCCTGTTGGAAGACGTCGTCAACATGTTCCGGGAGCGGCTTTTCCCCGGCGAGGCGATCACCGAATGTCTCCCGTTTCGCATCACCCGCAACGCCGACTTGATGGTGCGCGAAGATCTCGCGGGCGACTTGTTGGCGCAGATGCGGGGGGTGCTCGACGCGCGCAAACGCAGCGGCTGCGTGCGCCTCGAAGTCAGCGAGCGTGCGTCCAAAACCGCGCTGTCGTTCCTGCGGAGCGCGTTGCGGGTGGACGCGGCGCAGATCTATCCGATTGGGGGGCCGTTGGATCTGACGTCGTACCGCGAACCGGCAGCCCTGGCCGGATTTGAAGAGCTGAAGTACGAGCCATGGGCACCGCAGCCCTCGCCCCAAATTGCGCCGAACGAGTCGATGTTTGAAGTCCTCGGGCGCCGCGACGTCCTGCTCGTGCACCCGTACGAAAGCTTTGACCCGGTCCTGCATTTGCTGGATCAGGCGGCCGACGACCCGGACGTGTTGGCGATCAAGCAAATCCTTTACCGGACCAGTAGCAACAGCCCGGTGGTCGCCGCCCTGGCGCGGGCCGCCGGCAAGGGGAAACACGTGACGGCGGTCGTCGAACTCAAGGCGCGCTTCGACGAGGCCCGCAACATCGACTGGGCCCGGGCGCTCGAGCAATCCGGCGTGCAGGTCATCTATGGCCTGCGTGGGCTGAAGGTGCACGCGAAGATTTGCATCATCGTGCGGCGTGAGCCGGCGGGCGTGCGCCGGTACGTGCACTTTGGCACCGGCAACTACAACGAAGTGACCGCGCGATTGTACAGTGACGTGAGTTTCATGACCTCCAACGAGGACTTTGGCGCCGACGCCACGCAGTTCTTCAATACGATCACGGCCTACTCGCAGCCGATCCGGTATCGGAAAATCGAAGCCGCGCCCACGGGGCTTCGCGCGCAGTTGTTGTCGTTGATCGACAGCGAGACCCAGCGCAGCAAGCAGGGACAGCAGGGCCACATCGTGGCGAAACTGAACTCGCTGGTGGACGCCGAGATCATTCGAGCCCTCTACCGTGCCTCGCAGCAGGGTGTGCAAATTCAGCTCAACGTCCGCGGCATCTGTTGCCTCCGGCCCGGCGTGCCCCGGTTGAGCCAGAACATCGAGGTCATCAGCATCGTCGATCGATTCCTCGAACACAGCCGGATTCTGTATTTCCACCACGGGGGCGAGCCCTTGGTGTTCCTCTCCAGTGCCGACTGGATGCCGCGAAACCTCGACCGGCGGGTTGAGCTGCTCGTGCCCGTTGAGGACGTCGCGCTGCAGGCGCGGCTCATTTCGGTCTTGAAACTGACCTTCCAAGACAACGTCAAGGCGCGGCGGCTTCTTCCCGACGGGCGCTACGAAAGGTTGTCGCGCGGAGGCGCGTTGAAAGCCGTCCGAACGCAGCAATTGTTCTACGAGCAGGCACGAGAGGCGGCCAGGCAGGCCCAACAGGATCGGTACCGGACCTTCATTCCCGAGCGCCCCGCGTCGGCAAACGTACCCGATTGATATGGTAGTTCCCCTGCGCAGAATCGGCCGGCTCTCCCTGGAGGAGTTGTGCTCCAGTTACGAAAACGAAGACGTGCACACCGAGTACGTCACCAAATTGGCGCTCGACCTGTTCGATCGCACCCGGGAATGGCTCGGTTTGCCGGCCCGCTCGCGTCGCTTGCTGGAGGCTGCGGGACGCTTGCACGACGTCGGATACAGCGTCGACCCCGTCCACCACGTTCACGCCAGCGCCGAGATCGTGCAGGAAGAAGGGATCAAGGGATTCCGCAAGCTCGAACTCGACCAGATCGTCCAGATCATGGTCAACCATTCGGGAAAGTGGCGTCCCAACTCGACCCCAAAACCACTCCTGCAACTCGCCGCGTTCCTGCGGATCGGTGATGGACTCGATTACAGCCACGCCCAAACGGCGACGATCGTCGGCGTCCGCCGCACGCGCCGCGTGATTCATGTAACCGTCCGCAGCGACGCTTTTCCGCCCTGTCTCATCCGGGCGAATCGCAAGGCCGACCTCTGGCGGGCGGTCTTTCCGTATGACATCCAGTTCGTGGCCGCGCCACCGGCCAAGAATCGTTCGGCGCCGCTGGTTCGCCGCGACACTCCCGTGCTGGAAGCCGCCCGGCGGCTGTTGTGGATCCAATTCAAGACGATTTTGGCCAATCTCGACGATGCCGTGCAGGGCCAGACGAGCGAGCCCGTGCACCGGATTCGGGTGGCAACCCGCCGCATGCGGAGCCTGCTGCGCGCGTTCCGCAAACATTTGCCCGCTGAACCACGAAAGGAAATGGAAGCCATATTGGATGACCTGAGCGAGGAACTGGCTCCCGTCCGTGACCTCGATGTATGGTTGGATTTGCTGCAGTCGTACCAGGTACGGCAGCTCACCGCCCGGAGCCGGCTGTGGCCGGCGTACCTCCGGCATCACGTACAGCGCCGGCAACTCGTTCACGCCACCGTGCGGCGCTCACTGCGCGGACCCCACTTTGCCGCGCAACGGCTCAAGATGAACCGGCTACTCCGGACCGAGCTTCCGCAACTCATCAAGCTGGAGCCGTGTGGCTCGTTACCCGGATTGGCCGCCACGCAATTCCGCAAGGCATGGCGGCGGGCGCTGCAAAAAAGTCAACTCCGCCACTCGAGGTCGGCGAAGAAACTCCACCGACTGCGGATCGGGTTACGCAAGGCGCGGTATTGGGCCGAGTTTTTCAACCCGGTGCTCGGCGTCGGCACGGCGAAGCTGACGAAACGGTTGCGTCAAACCGAGCAGATCCTCGGTCGCATCCACGACTTGGACATGGCCACCGAACACCTCGCGCATGAAGGGCCGACGCCGCCGCGCGCGCTGGCTTTGTACCTGGAGCAGGAGCGCGCCGAGAACCTCGGAAAGCTGGAGAAAACATGGCGGCGCTTGGCGGACCCTCTTTTGCAGAAGCGCGTCGAACAGGAACTCGATGCGGCGCACGACGCGACGGGGTCGACCAGGCCCTGAAGAGCCAGCGCGGACTTTGGCTCGGCCAGATGAAGGTTGAAGAATCCGACGGGAGGGCCATCATCAATCAGTTTGACAATCGGGGCGGTTGGCCAAAGATCGAGAGCAAGAGCATAAGTCCCGGTCAGAAGCCGGAACAGTGCAAGCGGCCGTGCACAGGTCAACGTTGATTCGAGCGCTGTCTGGTCTGACGATCGTTCTCTGCGTGGGAACGGCGTTGGCGGACCCGGCCCCGGTGCGGGGCGACGCGGATTACCCGGCACGGTGGTGGACGCCGGTACCCAAAGCTGGCGCGCCCGCTTGGGAAATCCTGCCGCAGGAAGCCGGTCCCGGCGAAGTGATCCTGTCGAAACGAAACGAGCTGGGTTTGCTCTCCAATCTCGCGCCCACCCCGTTCACCTTTCACGGCCAACGCTACGCAAGCCTGGAAGGTTTTTGGCAAATGATGAAGTACCCGGAGAACGGCAACGACGTGCGCGCGAGGTTTCCGGGCCTGGAATGGAAATACACCCGGGAATAGGTGTCCCAACTCGCCGGCTTCGACGCGAAGCATGCTGGCGAGCTGGCGAACGAGAACATGAAGAAGATGGGCATCACGTGGGTCACGTTCGAAGGCAAACGGATGGAGTACCGGCCGGCCGTGCTGGGCGATCACTACCGGTTGATCGTTGAAGCGACGCGCGAAAAGGTGCGGCAGAACCCCCAGGTACAAAAGGTGTTGCTTGCCACGGGTCATCTCGTGCTCAAACCCGATCATCACCAAGACCGTGATGCTCCGGCCGCATGGCGCTACTGCGAAATCCTCATGGCCTTGCGCGCTGGGATGCAGGCGGCCGGCCGCGGCCCCGTTCCGCAGTCTCAGTGAAACGCGGCTGATGGGAGGGGAACGGAATGCGGGACGCAGCGGAAGAGACTGCGGGGGCCAGGCGCAGCCCCGGCAAGTGGAGCCGATGGAGCAGACGCGCCTATTCAATCAATGATTTCGCTGCAGCAATCGCTTGAAAAGAAGGTTTCTATTCATTAGAAAGCCGTGTATAAGTAGTGCTGGACATTGGAAGAAAGGTGGCTGTTTTTTCGCCGTCTAGGAAACACCATGCTTTTCAAGCCACGGTGTGGCTTTCCGGGATGTCGCCAAGAATCGAAGTGAATACAAATCTCAATACGATTACCGTCACGTTGGACGATGGCGCCGAGGTTCGGTGCGCGGCCAACACCCCCGTCCGCGATATACTGCCGCAGCATCGCTCTCCCGAGGGGCTCGATTACCTGGGCGCGTTGGTCAACAACGACGCCGTCTCTCTGTCGTATCCCGTGGAGGTGGACAGCAACGTCGTGCTGCTGACCCGTGGGGATCCGCAGGGATTCCAGATTTACTACCACTCGGTGTGCTTCCTGTTGGCCAAGACGGTCAAGGAACTGTTTCCCGACGCCCGGTTCGCGGTGCAGCACTCGCTGGGTACGGGCTTTTTCTGCAGCTTCGAGATGAATGGCAAAGCCGGCATCTCCGACGAGCAGCTGCTGAGCATCGACCGCCAGATGCGAGCCACGGTTGAGCGTGACGTCCCGATCGAGCGACGCAAGATCGCCTTCACCGAGGCCGTCCACCGTTTCGAGCAGGAGAAACAATGGGACAAGTACAACCTGCTGCGTTTCCGCAATCCGCCCAAGATCGCCACGTGCTGGTGCGAGAATTTCTTCGACCTGGCGCACGGCCCGTTGGCGCTGAGCACGGGGGTGCTGACCTTGTTCAAACTGATTTCGTACCCGCCGGGCTTTGTCCTGCAAATCCCGACGCAGGACAACCCGAAGGAACTGCCTCCGTTCGAACCGCAGCCGCAGTTGTTCCAGATCTTCAAGGAACACAAGGAATGGGGCCGCATCCTCGGCGTCAACACGGTGGGCCGGCTCAACGAGATCATTGCGAGCCGGGAGATCAGTGAATTCATCAAGATCGCCGAGGCGTTCCATGAGAAGAAAATTGCGCAGATCGCGGATTACATCTACGAACATCGGAACGAGATCAAGTGGGCCCTGATTGCCGGGCCATCCTCTTCCGGCAAGACCACTTTCGCCAAGCGGTTGGCCGTCCAGTTGCGCGTCAACGGCCTGCGGCCGGTGACCATCTCGGTGGACAATTATTTCGTGAACCGCGAGCAGACGCCGCTCGACGAGAATGGCAAGCCCGACTTCGAGAATATCGAGACGGTCGACCTGACGCTGTTCAACGACCACCTGATGCGGCTGGACCGAGGTGAAGAGGTCGAATTGCCGAGCTTCAACTTCGAGAAGGGCTGCCGCGAGTATCACGGCGGGAAGCTGCGGATCGAACCCGATCAGATCGTTCTGGTCGAGGGGATTCACGGGTTGAATCCCCGGCTGACCCAGTCGCTGCCGCCCACGCACAAGATGCGGATCTATATCAGCGCCCTGACCCAGTTGAATCTGGATTCGAACAATCGCGTCTCCACGACGGACAACCGTCTGGTGCGACGCATGGTGCGGGACAACAATTTCCGCGGCAACTCGGCGCTGGCGACGCTCAACATGTGGCCCGACGTGCGCCGCGGCGAGAAGACGTGGATTTTCCCCTACCAGCAGGAGGCCGACATCGCGTTCAATTCGGCTCTGGACTACGAGCTGGCCGTGCTCAAGCCGTTTGTCGAGCCGTTACTGGCCGAGGTCAAACCGTATCACCCGCAGTACGCGGAGGCGCGCCGCCTGTTGGACTTCCTGTCCAGCTTCCTCGGCGTTTCCGAGCACCTGGTGCCGCCGACGTCGATCCTGCGCGAGTTCATCGGGCACAGCAGTTTCCGCTATTGAACGCGGCGAAGTGACGGTGCGGCCGGGAGGATGTTATTTCCGGTGATCGTTGCGGACGCGATCCAGATGGTGTCGCGCCAAAGCCTCGTACCGATCGATCACCTGCCGCACGAAATGACGTTTCTCACGATACGTGCCGGGAAAGAAGCTCCCCTTGAAACCGGCGATGATGACGTTGCGTAGTTCGCGGGGGGTCATCTTCAGTTTGGCAATGGCAATCGAGAGCTCGTCGGTCACGCTCGTGTTCGACATCAGTCGGTTGTCGGTGCAGATGGAGACGGACAACTCGTGATCGAGCATCTGGCGCAGGGGATGGCGGGACAGGTTTCGCATCCGCGGCAGGGTCTGGGCGTTGCTGGTGAGGCAAACCTCGATGGTGATCCGCTGGCTGGCGACGTACTCGGCCAGATATTGGCTGTATGCGACAGGATCAGAGATGCTTGGGTTCTGAATCATCTGGTGCTCGAACAGCCACGTCCCATGACCAATCCGGTTGGCGTAACACCGCGTGATGGCCTGGAAGATGGACTCCGGCCCGTAAGCTTCGCCAGCGTGTACGGTTTTCCGGATGAAGTTGGAGTGAGCATACTGGTACGCCGCGCTGTGATCCTCGGCGGGATAACCCGCCTCGGCTCCCGCCAGGTCGAAGCCGACGACCGGCAGCCCTTTGTTACGGGCCAGGTCCACGGCCGCGCGCGCCAACTCCATCGAGGCCGCGGCGAACACCTGTTTCGGGGAGGCGTAGGGCATGACTTCAAACATGCGCCGGTAGTACGGCGACATCTGGGGCACAAAAAACCGCAACGCGCACGCGATAATGCCGAAGTGAAACGGAACATCTGCGCCCAATCGGACCGCTTTGGACAGATTGTGCCGTTTCTGCGCGCGCGCCAAACCATGGCAGACGGCGCCGACAACCTGTTCCATGCTCAGGCGATCATTGATATGCAGCTGCGGCGCATACCGCACTTCGATGTAGCGAACGCCCTCCGCGAGGTTGTCCTCAGCCAGTTCGAAGGCGATGCGTTCCAAGCTTTCGGCGGTCTGCATCACGGCACAGGTATACGCGAATCCCCTCAAGTACTCGGGCAGGTTGGCATACCTGTCCTTGAACACCAGCCGCCGCAGACCGTCCTCGGTGTACGACGGCAGCTTCACCCGATGTTTGCGCGCCAACTCGATCAATGTCGGGATACGCAGCGAGCCGTCCAGATGCAGATGCAGGTCGGTCTTCGGGATCGCTCGGATAAACTCGGTCGGGATCGTCTCAGTCATCGGAATTGCCTCCACTCGCCTCGTGACGGTGTTGCTATGGTGAGTGTGTCGAAGAGAAATATCAAGCAAAACAGGCTCGTCCCGGCTTCGCAGGGCTTGCTGCTTGCGACTTTCCATCGACACAGATTCTTGCTAGGCTTCAAGGTTTGTGGATTGTCTCTTGACCGACGGATTTCGTCGCCTTGCCATTGCGGGAGCGCTGGTGGGTTTGCTGACCGACCCCGGTGGGGGAGCCGCCGATCTCCTCCCTGGGTTTCCTGGCGCCGAGGGCGCGGGAGCATTTGCCTCTGGTGGACGTGGTGGCACGGTCTGCCGCGTGACGACCACGAACAGCGCCGGCGCGGGTAGCTTTGCCGACGCCGTCAGCCAACCCAACCGCATCATTGTTTTTACCGTATCGGGTTATATTGATCTCAACGCCAAGACGTTCAAAATCCTCCAGCCCAATCTCACCATTGCCGGCCAGACGGCGCCGGGCGAAGGGATCTGCTTCAAAGGAGGCGCGATCGCCGTCCGCAGCGACAACGTGATCATGACCCATCTGCGGTTTCGCCGCGGATTCATCCAGGACGGCGACAAGGGTGATTCCGTCGCCGCCGATCCCGACGCGACGACCACCAACATACTCTTCGCCCACCTGTCCGCGTCGTGGGCCACGGATGAAAACCTCACGATGACCGGTCCGAACCTTTCAACCGTACAGTCTTGCATCGCGTCCGAGGGTCTGGACTATACCAACTCAACTCAAACGCCACCCAATCATTCGGAGGGTTCGCTCTGGGGCACGACGGCGACAAACGGCCGCGTTTCGATGCATCACGTGTTGTATGCGCATAATCGGCTGCGCAACCCTCGCACCACAGCGTTCGACAACACCATCCTCACCAATGCCCCCATCAACGATTTTCGCGACAGCGTCATTTACGACTGCAAAGAGCGCACCTCGCACACCGGCAGCCAGTTGGTGCGGATGAACTGGATTAACAATTTCTACAAGAACGGCCCCAGCACGCTGCCAACAGCCGATCAGGTGGTTTTCAACATGCAGAACGATCACAACAACAAGTTGTATCTGAGCGGAAATTACGTCTTCGGGAACGCGGCCAAGACATCGAACAACTGGCTGGCGGTAACCTACGAGGACGGCATCACCGAGAGCGAGGTCCGCACCAACGTCGAGTTCGTTGCGCCTCCCATAACGACCGAATCCGCGCTCGCTGCCTACAGCAACGTGCTGGAAAACGCCGGCGCCACGTTGCCGGCGCGAGATTCCGTCGATCTGCGGATCGTCAACGACGTCATCAACGGCACCGGCCGCGTCATCGACAAGGAAACCGATTTACCACCCGAGCAGCGTTGGCCGGACTATCGCTCACTGCCCGCGCCCGTCGATACCGACACGGACGGCATCCCCGACTACTGGGAGACCCAGTTTGGCCTGAACCCCAACAGTGCCTCCGACAGCACGGCCATTACGCCCAGCGGCTACGCCAATATCGAACATTACATCAACAACACTCCTCCGAACGGCGGTTCGACTCCCCTCGTTTATATCTACGCCAACGTCAGCCGCTGCCAAGCCGGTTCTACGCTCGGTGAATGGTGGATCGCCCGTTCGGGCGACGCCAACACTCCGCTCGCCGTCAATTACGCTGTCGGTGGAGACGCCGTGCCGGGCACCGACTACACCACTTTGCCCGGCTCGGTGGTGATCCCGGCCGGCGCGAAGAAGGTGAAGCTTTTCCTCAATCCCGCGCTGGTGCCCACGGACAAAGTTGTCGTGGTGACGCTCCCGACCGGATCGACCGACTATTTCGTGGGCTGCCCCAACAGTTCACTGGTCGTCATCCGTCCGGCTGCCGATTCGGATGGCGACGGTTTGCCGGATGCTTGGGAGACGCGCTATTTCGGTAACGTTACGAATGCGACGGCCGACGCGGACCCCGATGGCGATGGATTTTCCAATGCCGCGGAGTACCAAGCCGGTACGGATCCCACGAACGCGCTCGATTGCTTGCGGATCATCTCTGTCGCGCGCATCGGCGGCGATTCGGTGGTCAACTTCGCCTCGGCCGCCGGCCGACGCTACCAGTTGGACCGCTGTGAAGACCTGGGCGGACGTGTGTGGTTGCCCGTTGTCACGGACGTTGCCGGAACGGGCGGCGCTGTTGAAGTGAGGGATACGGGAGGCGGATCGCCGACCGAGGCATTTTATCGGGTGCGGTATACACCGTAGGGGGCAACCAGTCTCCGCTCCAGACCGTTGTTTGGTGGCGAGAAGAGAGGCGGCTGACGGCGTTACCTCCAGTTCCCAGCCCCGCCGAATTGAGGTTTGACACGCGTTCGACAATCGAAGATAACAGCTCCGTTCGTACGCTGGGATCCTTGGAGAATGATGGCCTCCACCGCAGACGCATACTCGGAAGCAGAACCGCAAGACCATCGCTCTCGGTGACCGTGGTTGAATGTTTCAGCCTGGAAAGCGTCCATCACTACGGCGTCTTGGATTTCGTGCCGGAAGCATCGGGACTGAGCGTAAGGGTTCGGTGTACGCCCGATGACCAACTCAATCAACTGACGACAGGATGAATCCATGAGAAATCCAATCAAATGGCAGCGAGAATACATTCTTCTGATGGTGCCATGGTTGTTCGCTTCGAGCGTGTGGGCCGCTGATGCTCCCGCCCCGGCTCCCAAGGCTGCGGCGGGGATTTTCGACGTTCGCGACTTCGGGGCGAAAGGCGACGGCAAAACGCTGGACACCGAGGCCATCCAAAAGGCGCTGGACGAATGCGGCCAAGCGGGCGGCACCGTGCGGTTCCCGGCCGGGACCTACTTGAGCAAACCGATTACGATTCGGGGCAGCAAAACGACGGTGCTGCTCGAAGAAGGCGCAGAACTCCTGGCCACGGGTCAGCAATCCGCTTTTCTCAAGGAGGGAACCGATTGGCTGGCCGCCGAGAGCAGCAGCGATTTCGTGCCGTTCATCAGCGGCAAGAGGCTCACCGACGTTACGATTACCGGCAAAGGGATCATTGACGGCAACGGCGGGAACTGGTGGGGACCGGCGGAAGAAGCTCGACGCAAGAAACCGGGCTATACATTGCCGCGGCCGAATCTGATCGTATTGCAGTACTGCAAGAATTTGCGATTGGAGAAGGTCACCCTGCAGAATTCGCCGAAATTCCATTTCGTGCCGACGGATTGCGAGGACGTGGTGGTCGAGGGCGTGACGGTGAAGGCGCCGCCTCACTCAGCGAACACGGACGCCATCGACCCCAGCCGCTGCCGTCACGTGCTGATTACGAAGTGCGACATTGACGTGGGTGACGACAACGTTGCCATCAAGTCTGGGCACAAGGTGTCCGGGCACGAGTTCGCGTGCGAGGATATCACGGTGACCGACTGCATTTTCCGTCATGGCCACGGCATGTCGATCGGCAGCGAAGTGGTCGGCGGGGTGCGCAACGTGACGGTACGGAATTGCGTGTTCGAAAACACCGAGAACGGCCTGCGCATCAAATCGCGGCGGGGCAAGGGCGGCGTGGTGGAGAACATCAGCTACAGCGACATCACCATGAAAAACGTTGATCCCGCCATTACCTTGAGCTGTAATTATGGCGGGACCTCTGCCGGGGACGCCGTGCAAGGGTCAGCTCCCAAGCCGGACGCCCCGCAGCCGGTAACCGATACGACCCCGATCTTTCGCAATATTCGCATCAGCAATGTCACGGCGACCTGCGAACGATCGGCGGGCATCATCGAGGGCTTGCCGGAAAGTTCGATTTCGAATGTCGTCCTGGAAAACGTCAGAATCACGGCGGCCACGACTGGCCTGGAGATCGTGGATGCCAAGGGGATTCAACTCAAGGACGTCCGGGTGACGGCCAAGCAAGGTCCTCCGTTCATCGTGAAGAACGCGGAAGTCGAGGGCCTGAAGGCTTCGAAATAGCGGAGTCGAAGCAGGCGTGCCTCCATGGATCGATGCGTGAAGAGGATCGTTTTCCATCTGGTTCCTTGTTGCTTCGCCCTGGTTGCCGGTGCGGCGGATTGCGTCGCTGATGTGCGGCCGGCACCGCACGGTTTTGCCGGCGCGACTCCGTTGCAGTGGTCGGTTCGCATGGCCGATTCCGACGTGGCGCGGCGTGACGACACACTCGCCTGGAAGGAGGGCGGGAGCGCCAAATGGGACTACGCCACGGGGTTATTCACGCTGTCTCTGTTGAAGCTCGCCGAGCACGCGCACGATCCGCGCTACGTCAAGTTTGTCGAGACGACAATCGGTTCGTTCATCGCACCGGACGGCAAGATCCACGGCTACAAACCCGAGGAATACCAACTCGACCACATCAATCCCGGCAAGACGCTGTTGGCGCTCTACGAGTTGACGCGGGAGGAGCGCTACAAGCTGGCGGCCGATTTGTTGCGCAAGCAACTCGACACACAGCCGCGCACGAGCGACGGTGGTTTCTGGCACAAGAAGCGGTACCCACGGCAGATGTGGTTGGACGGCCTCTACATGGCGTCGCCATTTTATGCCCAGTACGCAAAACTCTTCCACGAGCCGGCGGCGTTCGATGATGTTGCGAAACAGATCCGGTTGATGAGCGCGCACACGTACGATCCGGCCACCGGCCTCTTCTATCACGGGTGGGACGAGAGCAAACAGCAGGAATGGGCGAACAAGGCCACCGGCACATCGCCAAACTTTTGGGGTCGCGCGATTGGGTGGTACGGGATGGCGTTGGTGGACGCACTGGATTTTTTCCCAGACGACCATCCGGCGCGGCCGGAGATCATCGCGATACTCCAGAAACTTTGTGCGGGCGTCGTGAAGTATCAAGACCCGCAGACCGGGCTTTGGTATCAGGTCGTGGATCAAGGGGGGCGTCCCGGCAACTACCTCGAAGCCACAGCTTCCAGCATGTTCGTCTACACGATGGCGAAGGGCGTCAACCGGAAATACCTTTCCAGCGACTATAGGGCTGCGGTCCTGAAGGGTTACCGGGGCATTATCGACAAACTCATCAAGGTAGACGACAAAGGACGGGTCTCGTTGACGCAATGTTGTTCGGTGGCTGGTCTTGGTTACGGCCGAGACGGGTCGTATGAGTATTACGTCAAGGAGCCTGTTGTGGACAACGACCTCAAAGGCGTTGGCCCATTCATTTTGGCCGGGATTGAACTGCAGGAAATGCTTGGCCTGCCGTCCTCTACAACGGCGAATTCCACTGCTTCGGTGGTCAATCCACCCGCCGCTCGGGCGAAATAAGCGGGGGCGGCGGAGTAAGCGCCGCGAATCTTCGGCAAATCGCCCCGAATGCTCACATCCGCCAGTTGGTAGCGGGAGTTCTCAGGGTTATTTGCCCGAAAGATGGCCGAAAGATGGCGTGACAAGGGGAGGGGCGTGTGCTAGTTTCGTCCGCAGTCGGCTAGGTTTCACTCCGGTTGAGCCCGCGAACAAATCATTCGTGGGGTTTTCTTGGGAGGGATTGGGGTCGGCTGTAACGCTGTATGTCACGTCGCATACAAAGACTTGGAGTTAGCGCGTCACGAGAGCAATGAGTTGCCGCAAGAACTCTGTTGTTTCTTGGCAGGCGCCCCAGCCCACCAGGGGAGAATCACACGAATGAAGCATCTCTGTCGTACTTTCTTTGTTTTCGCAGCAATGGCCAGCTTTGTTTTGCCTGTCCGCGCCACGGTTTTGGTGAACGACACATGGCAGGACAGCGACCGGACCTATCCAGCCGCGCCAGTTTATTCGGAGGACGGGATCGACGGCGATCATGATGGTGATTTGGAGAGTGCCTGGTTTAATGGAGGCTCGGGCACCTCGGCGACTGCGAGCCCAGGCCACTTGGTCTTTACCATGGGTAGCAGCTCGGGATCTTGGACAACCTATTTCACACCGGAAGCGAATCCAGTTGTTTTGGCCAGTGTCGGAGACCAACTAAAGGTCACGTGGATCTTTACCCCCACCAACGTCAATGCGAACAGCACCAGCCAGGGTTTTCCAGTCGCGGTCGTGGATAGCCCATCGGCCGCACGGCTAACCGGCGATGTCTCGCCGGGCAAGGCGGCATACACTGGTTACGGCGTATACATGAACATGGCCCAGACGCTCGGCAACAGCCACCCTTTCCAACTGGTCAAGAGGGACGGAAGCAATGACGACCTCCTGAGTGCAAGTGGAAATCCCCCATGGATTGCATTGGCTGATGGAGCTACAAGCGGCAACCACGGGTATGACAGCGGCACGCAGTACACTTTCGTAATGACGATTACGCGGAACGCGACCAACGGGTTGGACGTCGTTGCCACCATGATGGGAGGAACCCTCAACAGCACGAACCCGGGAGTCGCGTCGGCATCCTATACGGATACTGCTCCGACCGGTAATAGCTATTCGTTCGACACGTTCGCCTTCCGTCCCAATACGGTGGCGAAGTCGGCTTCCGCATTTGATACCGCCCTCTTCAAAGTTGAATTCATCCCGGGTGCAACGCCGCCCACGATCGACTCCGACCCCGTCGATCAATCTGTTTTGGTGGGTGAGGATGCCACTTTCAATGTCCAAGCCAGCGGAACGCTGCCGTTGTTCTACCAGTGGTATTACAACACCAACTCGGTGATCACCAATGCCATCAGTCCGTCGTTAACCGTCACCAATGCCGAGCTATCATATGCAGGTGGCTACTCGGTGCTCGTGTCCAACGCCTACGGCTCGGTGACGAGCGCGGTGGCTCAATTGACCGTGAATACTCCCGTAGCCCCGTCGATTACCAGCCAACCACAAGATCAACTCAACGTCTTGCCGGGCGGGACAGCCATGTTCTCCGTGGCCGCCAGCGGCAGCGAACCGTTGAGTTACCAGTGGTACTACAACAACAGCACTCTGTTGACCGGCGCCACCGACTCCACACTGACCATCGCCAACGTTCAAATGGCCAATGCCGGCAACTACTCGGTCATCGTCAACAACGTCGCCGGGTCGGCCACCAGTTCCAACGCGATTCTGACCATCGACACCACTCCCGTGGCGCCGTCCTTCGTTACTCAACCGGCTTCGCAGGTGGCGGTGGCCGGCAGCACGGCCAGTTTCGTTGCGGCGGCAGCCGGTACGGCGCCCATCAGCTATCAGTGGAGCAAAAACGGCAATCCGATTCCGGGCGCCGCCTCGTCGACACTGACGCTGACAAACGTTCAGTCCGCTGACGACGGCAGTTACACCGTAACGGCCTCCAACAGCGTCGGGACTGCGACCAGCGATGCCGCCCTGCTGACCGTGACGGCCAGCATTCCGCTGGTCAACACGGAGTATAATCTGGTCGGGTTCGGCCAGGCAACTACGGGTGGCGGGGTGATTCCCGAGACCGACCCCGCCTACGTGAAGGTCTATACCGCTCTGGATCTGGCGAATGCCATTCGTTCGGCAAACAAAACCGCCGGTTCGGTCAAGGTGATCGAGATCATGAACGATCTCAACCTCGGTTGGAATGAAATCGGCGCGGCCGCGCAGGGACTTGATTCAAATCCATTCCGCCCGCCGAGCAACGGGCCGCTCCTGCACCCAGCGCTCCTGACAAACGGCGTCAGCATTATTGACATCAAGAGCAAGAGCGGCTTGACCATCTTTTCCGCGAACGGCGCGACGATCCGGCACGCGAATCTCAACATCAAAGACACGTCCAACATCATCATCCGCAATTTGAAGTTCGACGAACTGTGGGAGTGGGACGAGAACAGCAAGGGTGATTACGATCGCAACGACTGGGATTTCATCACGATCGGCAACGGAGGCGGCACGGTTTCCAACGTTTGGATCGATCACTGCACCTTCACGAAGTCCTACGATGGCGAGGTCGACATGAAAGGCGGCTGCAACCACATCACGTTCTCCTGGTGCAAGTACACCGGTGACGACGGGGCCACCAACATGAATAGTTGGGTTTGGAAGCAGATCGACTATCTGGAACAAAGCCCGTCGAGTTATCCGATGTACAACTTCCTCCGCAGCAACGGGTTCAGCACCACTGACATCGTCACAATCATCCAGGGCCACGACAAGACGCATTTGATGGGCGCAAACCCCATGGATTCGGAGAACGCCAATCTCTCCGCCACCTTCCACCATCAGTGGTGGATGAATCCGTGGGATCGATTGCCCCGGCTGCGCGGCGGCAACGTGCACGATTACAACATCTATGTGGACGATACGGTGGGATTGGCGGCAAGGCGGTTGCGCGATGCGCGGAAGGCCGCCATGCCCATTGCCAACCAGGGCACACTGGAAAACAAGTACAGCTTCAAACCATTCCTCAACGGCACCATCTCCACGGAGGACGGCGCGATCCTTGTCGAAAAATCGGTGTACATCGACTGTCTCACACCTTTGCGCAACAATCAGACCGACCCTTCGAACCCGGCCTACACCGGCAAGATCAAGGCGCTCGACACAATCTATCAAATGGATAGCACGGTGGTTCGCGGTGATAGCACCGACCCCGGCAACCCGCTGGGGCCGTTCCAAGCGGCGATCAAGGACTTTTCCTGGAACCTGCCCGGCAACCAACTGCCGTATACCTACACCATGGATGATCCGGCCCAACTCGAATCCATTGTGACCAGCCCCACGGCCGGCGCGGGCGCCGGCGTGCTCACCTGGGCAAAATCAAACTGGCTGGTGACGGCCTACGCTCCGTCGGCACCCATCATCACCGCCGATCCGCATAGCCAGACGGTTACCAATGGCCAAAGCGCCACATTTACCGTGCTCGCGTTCGGGAGCGCACCGTTGCGATACCAATGGTACTTCAACGCGACCGTCCCGGTGGCCAACGCCACCAACGCGACATTCGTAATCACCAGCGTCCAGGCGCCGGACCTCGGCACGTACTCCGTGGTCGTCAGCAACGGCGCGGGCACCGCCACCAGCGGCTCGGCCACGCTCAGTCTCCCTACGGAGTCAACGCCGTTCCAAGATTGGCAAATCCGGTATTTCGGCTGCACCGATTGCGCGCCGGCGTACGCAACGGCGGACCCTGACGGTGACGGCATGGACAACGAAGCGGAGTTCCTGGCCGGTACCGATCCGACCAAGAGCACCTCGGCGTTGCGGATCACCTCTGCGGTGCAGCAGGGCATGAACATCGTGATCGACTGGACCACAGGGGGTGGGCGGACCAACGTGGTGCAGGCGAGCGCAGGCGATGGGAGCGGCGGCTATTCCACAAACTTCATCGACGTTAGCGGATGGATCGTCATCCCAAGCAACGATGTGGATGTGGCCACCAATTACATCGACGTCGGCGGCGCCACCAACGTGCCCGCCCGCTACTATCGAATTCGGCTTGTTCCATAGAGGCTTGTGGTTTAGAAATCGGAAGCAACGGACAACACGTCCCTAACAAACAAATGACGATACCCATAATGAAAACTCATATGAAACTGACGCGTCGGTTGACACTCATTCTCACGGTTGCGCTCGGGTTGGCCCTGCCCGCGCGCGGCGGGGTTATCCTTGATGACACCTGGGGTGACGGAACGCGCTCCGACCAGAAACCCCCAACCAAGTCGGCTTGGTATTCATCGAAGGGCTCACTGCTGACGGCCACGGCCAACTCCATGACGCTCTCGGTCAGCACGGGCTCGGTCATGGTGATCACATACTTTACCACCAATGACGCGAGTCCCGTGCGCCTGAACGTGGGAGACAAACTTACGGCCAGTTTCACACTGACCCTCAACAAAGTGGCCGCCGAGAACAAATCGACGGGGTTCAGATTGGGGCTGTTCGACTTCGGCGACTCGAAGAATTCGCCCAAGCGCGTGAGTGCGGACAAGTTCAGCACCAGTTCGCAAGGGTTTGGGGTTACCGGGTACGCGCTGTTTCAAAACATGGGGGCAACGTTCCACAAGTCTGCGCCGATGGACATTCGCAAGCGCACGAACTTGAGCTATACGCTTATGTCAACGAGCGATGATTGGACGTCGCTGGGCACCGGCCCTGGCACTACGGATGCCTTTCCCGGCTTTGCCGAGGGGACCCCGTACGTCTTGCAGTTTGCCGTGCAGCGCACAGGAACGAACTCGGTCGCAATCGACGCCACTTGGTCGAACACGGTCAACGGCGCGACTATGACGACTTCAGTGACCGATGGAGTCGCTACCAACTCCAGCTTTGACGGAATCGCGCTCCGGCCATCGGGAATGAGTTCCACGGCTTCGAAGATCATCTTCCACGAAGTGAAGATTGAGCTGACGCCGGCGCCGGCGCCTCCGGTGGCCAGCAAACGGCCGTAGAACCGAAAATCAGCATCTCCATTGGGGCGAAGGACCGCCCCCGCGCGTGGTGCGCGCGTTGCGGACGCGGGGGCGGCGCTGGTTCGCCAGTGGCGTCGCCGGCTCGACGGGTCTCGCACATCCTTCCATGTCATACCCAGCTTGCTCGACTTGGTCCAAGCGATCTGCTAGCCTTGAAGCAGACGATGAACTATCGACAGGAGATTCTGGGCCGGTCGCAGCGCATGGTTGTGAAGCTGGGGACCGGCCTGCTCACCAACTCCGCAGGGGCTTTGGATAAAGCGAAGATCAGCCGGATCTGTGGACAACTTGCAGATCTCAGCCGAAAGAAGACGCAAGTGGTGCTGGTCTCGTCCGGGGCGATTGCCGCGGGCATGGGCCATTTGGGAATGGTCCGGCGGCCCAAGAACCTGCCGGAGCTCCAGGCCGCCGCCGCCATCGGGCAGGGGAAACTGATGTCCATTTACGATGCCATCTTCGGTACGTTCGGCGTTCCTGTCGCCCAGTTGCTTCTGACCCACGATGATCTCAAGAACCGGGACAGACACCTTAACGCCCGCAACACACTCCGGGTCCTGCTGGCGCGCGGGGTCATGCCCATCATAAACGAAAACGACACCGTCGCGGTCGACGAGATCAAGTTTGGCGACAATGACCGCCTGGCGGCGCTGGCGGCAACGCTGATCGACGCCGACCTGCTCGTGATCCTGTCGCACGTCGAAGGCCTGCTCGACGCCGAGTCCAGGGTAATCTCGGTCGTACCCGAAATCACCCGCGAGATCGAGCAACTGGCGGGCGACACGGATCGTGCGACCAGCGTGGGCGGGATGGCATCCAAAGTGGAAGCGGCGAGAATCGTGACCCGGGCGGGCATCCCGATGGTGATCGCCAATGGCGAGCGCGCCGGCGCACTCGTGGATTTGCTCTCGGGCCAAGACATTGGCACGGTGTTTTTGCCCAAGGAAGTGAAGCTGGCCAGCCGGAAGCGCTGGATTGCGTTCTTTCAGCATCCGGCAGGCACGGTCGTGGTGGACGACGGCGCGGTGCAGGCGCTCCGGCAGAACGGCAAGAGCCTGCTGGCCAAGGGCATTGTCTCAACCGATGGAAAATTCGGGAAGGGCGACCTGGTCAGTATCCGCGACAAAGATCGGGTTGAGTTCGCGCGCGGCCTGGCGAAGGTTGGCAGCGCCGAGTTGGGCGCCGGTTCGGGTGTGGTGGTTCACCGTGATGACTTGGTGATCTTGTAGGGGCCGCGTGGTGTCAATCTGAGCGAAACGAGGTCTGGGGAACGCTCCGCGGAACCCGTTGGTGACAAGTGGAAGAATGGACCTGAAACAACAGATGCGATTGCTGGCCGAACGTTCGCGCGAGGCGGCGCGGGCGTTGGCCAAACTGGATGCCGGCGCCAAGAACGCGCTGCTCCGGGCGATGGCGGACGGCATTGAGAGCAATGCCGAGGGCATCAAGTCCGCGAACGCCAAGGACCTCGCCGCGGGCCGCGACGCGAAGCTCTCCCCGGCGATGCTCGACCGTTTAACGCTCACCGAAAAACGCATTGCCGAGATGGCGAGAGGCGTGCGGGCGGTGGCTGAATTGGCCGACCCCGTCGGCAAGACGATCAGCGAGTGGACACAACCGAACGGCATGCGGATTCAGAAGGTGCGCGTACCGCTGGGCGTGATTCTCATCATTTACGAGTCGCGTCCGAACGTGACCGCCGACGCCGCGTGCCTGTGTTTCAAGGCGGGCAATGCCGTCATCTTGCGGGGCGGCTCGGAGGCGATTCGGTCGAACCTCGCCATTGCCGAAGCCATGAGCGTGACGGGCTTGCCGCCGCAGAGCATGACCGTCGTGCCCACGAGCGACCGCGCGGCGGTCGATGAACTCCTGAAGCTCGACGACTCGATCAATCTGTGCATCCCGCGCGGAGGCGAAAGCCTCATCCGGGCGGTCGCGGAGAAATCGCGGATACCTGTCATCAAGCACTACAAGGGCGTCTGCCACGTCTACGTTGACCGCGAAGCCGATCTCGACATGGCGGAGAAGATCGTCATCAATGCCAAGTGCCAGCGCCCCGGCGTCTGCAATGCGGTGGAAACGCTGCTGGTGGACGAGAAGATCGCCGACAAGTTCCTGCCGCGGATCGGCCAGGCGCTGACGGACCGGAAAGTGGAACTGCGCGGCGACGACACAACGCGGCGATTTGTGGGCCAGGCGAAGCCCGCGAGCGAAGACGACTGGTATGCTGAGTACCTCGACTTGATCCTGGCCGTGCGCGTCGTCACCGGGGTGGGGGAAGCCATCGACCACATCACGAAATACGGTTCGGCGCACAGCGACGCCATCGTCACGCGCAACCGGGCGACTGCCGAAAGGTTCCTGCGTGAAGTGGACAGCAGCAGCGTGTTCTGGAACGCGAGCACGCGCTTGGCCGACGGAGGGCAATACGGGTTCGGCGCCGAAATCGGCATTTCCACCGACAAATTTCATGCCCGCGGCCCAATGGGACTGGAGGAGTTGACCAGCTACAAGTTTGTGGTGATTGGCGACGGACAGTTGCGCGAATGATCTCAACTTCTGCTGCCGAGCGTGCGCGGTATGTTCGGGAGAGCTTTCCGGCACACGGGTTGTTCTCCGGCGCGACGTGGCGCATCTCGCCAGAAGCCTTTCCACTTCCCCGGGAACTCGTCGCAAAGCTGGAAGCGCTAGGGCCGATGTTGTTGGCGTTCTACCGGGCCTGCAACGTGATGTACCGGCACAGCCTGCAAGGCACGCTCCCGCACTGGATTGCCGAATACCTCGATGCCGGCAAGCCCCGTGAGTTGATCGAGCTCTCGCGGCTCGGCCGCTTCAAGAGCGATATCCCGCGCGTCATTCGGCCCGACGTAATTCTGACGAATGATCACTTTTTCATCACCGAATTGGATTCCGTGCCCGGCGGTATCGGATTGACGGGGTGGCTCGGCGAGACATACGCGGCACTCGGCGATGGCGTCATCGGTGGCGCGCGGGGGATGCTGGAGGGATTCGACGCGGCGTTTCAGAAGCCGGTGAGCGTCGTCGTGTCGGACGAGGCAGCCACGTATCGTCCCGAGATGGAATGGTTGGGACAGGAACTCGGGTTTCGCGTGATGAAGCCGGAAGAAATGGCGCAGGTGCTGAGCGGGCGAGGCGCCCGGTCTACTGTTTACCGGTTTTTCGAGTTGTTCGATTTGCCGAACGTGCCGAATGCGTCCGCGTTACTGCAAGCCGCGGCCCGGGGCGAGGTGACGGTGACGCCGCCGATCAAGCCGCAACTGGAAGAGAAGATGTTATTTGCCTTTCTGTGGATGGACACACTGAGGTCATTTTGGCGGGAGCAGCTTGGCGATGAGACGCTCGCGGCGTTGCGCGAGGTGGTCCCCTACACATGGATTGTGGACTCGACGCCTTTGCCGCCGCACGCGGTGATTCCCGAACTGAAAATCCACGATTGGCATGAAATGGGAAGGTTTTCGCAGAAGCAGCGCGAACTGGTTCTAAAAATATCGGGGTTTAGCGAACACGCTTGGGGTAGCCGTGGCGTCTACGTCGGCCACGATTTGCCTGCCAGCGGATGGGGCGAAGCCATCCAGCAGGCGCTGGGCGGTTTCGCGACGCACCCGTTCATCCTGCAACGGTTCGAGAAGTCCCGGTCGTTCGATCAGCCGTACTTTGACTTTGAAGCGAACGAGTTACGGTCGTTTCGAGCACGGGTGCGACTGTGCCCGTACTACTTTGTGGTGGAAGACGCCGCTCGTCTCGCCGGGATTCTTGCCACGGTCTGTCCCGCCGATAAGAAGATCCTGCATGGGATGCCGGATGCCGTGATGGCACCCTGCCGTGCGCAGCCGTAGCGCCGCGGGCTGAGTGGAGCCGCCAGAGAGAGCGGCGACGAGGTTATTGTGTCACGCTTGGGCTCTGGCCCTTAACGTCCGAGACTTGGATTTGCGCGGCAGCTTTCAATCCATCCATGTAGTTGTTCAGAGCAGCTTGATGCGCCTGACGGGCGCTGTCGTTCAGTTCAATTCGGATCTGCGCGTCGATCTGCTGCCACGCCGCGTCGCGTTCCGCTGGTGAAGTCGGAAGCGGCCCGTAGCGCTGAATATTTTGTTGGTAGTACTGCTTCACCTGGTCCTCGGTGACGTAGGGAGACAGCCCTCCTGAATGCGCCAACAACGCTTCCTGCGTGAGGAGGCCGGCCGCGTCACGCTTTTCAAAGTCAATGATGGCTTCCAACGAAGCCGGGTTATTGAGGTGCGAGGCCACCAATCCTGAGTTGTCGGTGTCGCGGGCCCGGATGGTTTGCTCGATTCGATCGAGCGCGGCCTGCTGGGCTTCGGTGAGCTTGACGCCTTGTTGTTGGGCCGCCTGAAAAGCCAATTCACGGTCGATAGCCCGATCGAGCAAGTACTTGTACTGCTCCTCCGACATCGAGCGTTCCGCGCTGGCGGGCGCCGAGGGGTCGATGGCTAACAGGTCACGCAGGGTGATGGGCACGCCGTTGACCCGGGCCAGGATCTGGCCGGGATGGAGTTTGATGGCCTTCGCATGCGCCAGTTCGGTCGCCAGTGCCAACCCGTTTGATCGACTGGGATTCGCTTTCAACGCGCGGGTTGAGAGCTCAAATTGAGACTGGGAACCCGATTCCGCCCGGGGATTGGCAGCGGTTGCTGACCGAGCGGCAGCGGCTGAGGAAGCGGCTGTTTCAGCCTGCCGGGTACGCGTTTGTTGCCTATTGAACAAATAGACAGCAAGGATGGCTGCGGCAACCAGCCCCACCACGGCAAGTAAAACGCCCCTGTTTTTCATCTCCATTAAACGGCAGATTCCTCCGCCCCTTGCGGAGCGGAGGAATCGCTCGCGTTTACTATTTACAGCAATGTCTAGCTAGTAGCAACTGCAACTGGTGGCCGTGCTCTCCAGCGAGGCGTCCTCGCGACCGACCAGCACGTCCGGATTCGACTTGTAATACACCCGCACGTCGGCACGGAAGAAGTGGTTGTTGTTGAGTGTCCCCTTCTCGTAGCCCTTGGTGTTCAGCGTATAGCAGAACTGGCCGCACTTGTAGGCCATGATCGTGCCGTCATCTCCCGGGTCACTGGGGTTCTCGTCGAGGTTCTGAACCAAGACCGAGTCGTTGTACGAACCGGCCCGCTCGCTCACATCGAGGATGACCGTGACCGACGACGCCAATGATGCGGTGATGTCCTTCTTCGTGCACAGGTCGACCAGATTCACGCAAACCGGAATCTTGCTGCAAACGCTGAACCGGTTGAGGGCGTCGGCATCCGTCTCAATATTGTCCGGCTTGTTGTCGTCCTGCAACGAGCAGTTGAAGACCACTTGGACACCGGCCAGCACGGTCACCGTGAACGTGCACGTGCTCGTGTTGCCAGCGTCGTCTACTGCGGTGGCAGTGATCGTATGGACGCCGACGCCGAGCTGCGTGCCCGGAGGCGGATCGGTCGTTACGTCAACCTCGTCATCGCAGTTATCGGTGACGTCCGGAACTGGGACCACAGCGTCTTGGACGATTTCGCACTTATCCTGACACTTATCCCACCACCAGCCGCCGAACTTGTTACACGCGCGTCGGAGGAAGCACCCACCCCTACGACCGCAACCGCGGTCGAATGGATCACATGGGTTATGCTGATTGCAGATGGTCACGCAGTTCGTGGCGACCACGACCAGATCTTCACAATCGATCACGGGCGGTTCCACGTCATTGACGACCACCGGGCAGATGCTTTGTGCTGTGTTGCCATTTCCGTCATCGGCAACAACCGTCACTGTGTTGGTGCCACCGGGGAACGTGCCTTGGACCATGCCGTTGCCCAGATCCGTCAACACGATGACGTGATTGTTTGCATCCACCGCGGAAACGCTGACGGACACCGATTCACTGCAGCAATCCGTGGCCGTTGGCTTGATCAAGGTAACGACTGCGGAACACAGACCAGGATCGTTGGGGAACGTCAAGGCCGCGGTGTCGCACGGCTCAATCAGCGGACTGCTATTGTTGTCAAACGCTGGTGCCTGATCGTCCTTGATCGTGACAGTGAACGTGCACGAGGTTGAGTTACCCGACGGATCCGTGACCGTGAGGGTTACCGGGTAATCCTCGGACATGTTACCCGGGTCCAACGGGAAGAAACTGCCGGACGGCGGCGAGTAGCTGTACGTCAACAGAGACGGATCCGTACAATTGTCCGTAGCCACCGGGGGTGGATACGTCACGTACGCACCAGGCGCTCCGCCCGTATGCGCATTGCACTCCTGCACAATGGTGTCGGGGCAGGTGACAACGGGCGGAGTGATATCTTCCAAGCCGACGTTGCCCTTGGCTCGACCTTGAAAAGCGGTCGCGAACGAGCCTGTAAACGTGGAGGCTTCGCTGCTGACGGTGACGCCGATGATGCCGCAGGTGAAGTAGTTGGACAGTGCGCCGCCGGTAACAGCCACGGTAAAGCGCAGATCGTATTGGTCCGTAGCCCCCGACTCCGCATAACCGAAGGCCATTATCGAACCAGCCAACAGCACACCTGAGTATGTATTGGTTACCGTCCCAACCACGCGTTGGACCGTGCCGGAAACGACCAGGTCGTTTCCACCGTTTGCCGGTACTCCGCCGATTAAGGCGCCGGAGTTGTCGACAAGGATGCGAATTGAAACGTCTTTGGTGCCGGTGATCGGGCGGGCCGCCTCGGTGCTGGTGAAGCGCATCGAGGTCGGTGGGGCATCGATGGCGAAAATCTTAGTGCCCGGATCGTACGACACGGCGGTAACAGAGTTGTTCAGATATGCGATTAGCGGATAGGTGGGATTGACGCCTATCAGATCAGCACGTGAACGAGTCGCGATTGACGCTATGGCTGCGACGCCCAAAGCTATGAACACAACACGACACTTCATGGTGAAGCCCTTTCTTTTTGCTGTTTTGGCCTATGTCCTGTCCCTAGCCACCCGTACGACAACTGCGCTTACCTCAGGATCATGCCATCTAGGGCACGCGGGCGTGCTTGTGCCTGCGATGCGTGGCCACGCACATAGCAGCACCAAGCACTAAAAGTAGAAGTGAAGACGGTTCGGGAACGGGAGCATTATCAACGTAACCATGGCCGCCGTTGGTGAAGTCGGACGTCCACGTGTCCGTGAAGGTACTCCCGCCGTCCGGGGAGAGAACGATCCCCCCCGAGGCACCAATGCCGCCAAAGTCGTTGGCGTAGCTCCCACCTGTAACCGTAAAAAGAAACTCAAATACAGCGTCTCCAGTACTCGTGGCGCCGAACGCCGAGCCTTCAAACCCGGTGGTCAAGTTGCCGGTGAGCAGGGTCTCTGCAATCTCGTCGTAGTCGGTGTCCCCTTGAATCGTGACCGTGCCGTTGGTCAACTCTCCGGCACTGGTGATGTACGCTGTCAGATTGTAGCTTGCGGGAAGATCGCCAATCCAGTTCGGTGTGTTACTGAGGTCGATATAAGTATCGGTCGTCCCGATCGCCTCGAACTTGGTAGTGGACGCAGTGTAGTTGACGCCTATATCAATCGCGTAGAAATCCGGATGGTCAGGCAGAACCAAACCTATGGTTGTCGCTTTAGATGGCAAGACAGCCAACGACAACACAGCCGCTACAGTTAGCGCCCGTACAACTCCTCGCGTCTTATGAGATCGCTTCATATTCCCTATACCCTCCTCACACCAACGACAACGTGTGAGATCACAAAACTGCCTCGTCTGCTTCTCCAAACTATGGGCGAAACAATAGCTTGCGTTATGAGAGATTGCAAGACAATTCTCGCGCCCCAGACCATGCACATATCGTGACTCACAACATTATTCCCTCTCGCACAATTCCCACTCTTTGCGGCCCGCCACGACCCGGTCAAGCCGCTCTAGAAGCTCACGTCTTGGTGCACTTCCCAGTGTGGGCGCAAGGTTATTTGGCCGTCCTGTGAAAAGCAAGACAAAACTTACAAAAACTGTCGTTTTTCGAAAAATGCGACGTAGCCCAGTAGAATCAAGGCTTATACGCCGATTGGCAGTCGCCAAAAACCAAAATTTGTCCGGTTACCACCCCCAACCCGCCCCGTCGGTTCTCACTCTTGACGAGGCAAGACCGCTGTTATAGCGTGGCGGGCGTAGGTGCGGGCGTAGCATAGTGGTAATGCGCCAGCCTTCCAAGCTGTTTTTCATCACTTTTCACTTTCTCGCGATTTCATTGGTGATGACGCTAAAACGCCTGATTCTATTGGTCGAAATCAACATTTCCAACTATGCAAAGAGATGCAAGCAAATGCGTCTAATTGAGGAAGAAAGTCACGCAAATTCACGCACGCCGGCAGCAGCTTTTCCCGGTCAGGTTCGATTCGTGCGTGATTTTCAGTCACGCATGATGGCACTTCTTCGACGGTGGTTCTGGCCCTTAGCGAACCAGTGGGAAGCGCAGCACGAGACGGTGGGGCGGTTCTGGTAGATGTGCTGCAACTTGCCGGTGTTGCCGTTGCCGGCTGCCGGTGCGACTACTGAGCGATTTGCTCTGGTGTGATCCGCTGCATTCGACGTCTACGCCTTGGCAACTCGCTGGTGGGCGCGATGCGGAAGCGGTCAAGTGCCGCCTGGATGTCTGCAATAGAAAAGAGGATCGTGCGACCGACACGGCGAAAACCGATGAGACGAGTGGACTGCCACGACGCCAGCGTCCGACGCGAAACGCCGATCGCGCGCGCCGCTTCATCGGGCCTCAGATATAGGCGCGGGAACGATGTCTCGGTCTTCTCGTCATCCGTTGTTGCCGGTTTGTTCATGAGGTTCTGCGAACATTTGCCCCTCGGGCAGCAGCTACGCATTTCTTCCTAATCACGCGAGCGAAAGTAGCACGGCAAAATGCGAAATTCCGGTGGGTGCGGAAGTCGAACATTGCTGGAAGCATCCCCTGGCTTCCGCCTTTGGCTATGCTTGCGTAAATTTCTCCATTTTCTGCTGGACATGATTTTCGATGTCGCCCGGTTCTGTTCTCCGAAGCGAAATGCCCGCGCGTGAAATGTTAGGGGCGAGGCCGGTGGCGCAGCGCGCGCAGTGCAATGTGGAGCGCAGCCCCGCGAGCAATACATTGACGGCGCGCAGCGAGCCATACAATCGTCTGCCGCCGCTTCACGCGCAGTGGATGACTGATCGAATGTCATCATTCGTACCAGAGGTAGCACGATGGCGATGCGCGACCGTGTAGGTGCGACACAAGATATTGAGCAAACGCCGCGAGAATTTCTGCGGACAGTGGGCGGAATAACCGGGTCAGCGAGATAAAATGGCGTGGACAATGCCTGGTTGCGACCGATCCGTGTACAGGGAATGTCCGTGACCACGGACTGTTAGCGGACAGTCTGCTGCGATGGACAGGAAAATGTCGTCTGCGTGGGCGTGGCGAGTCTTTCCAGCGACCAGTACGCGGACACATCCCGGCATTTCACCTGTTCATGCGGTGGCCGGTTGACCGGCAACAGTCGGTTACCTCCGGCTGTCGGTGGCGAGCAGCGCGGGGGCCACCAGCCCAAGCAGCGCGCAGTCACGGACAGCGACGCGTGGTCGGTGCAACTCGGAAGCGCGACAGACGCGGCGGGCGGAACGCAAGATGAGCGTCCGCCCCGCCGGGTCTGCCCGCATTGCATCCGCGAGTGAGCGGTGAAGGTTTGGTCGCTGGCGCGTTCAGCGCGTCGGCAGACTCACCGGTGTCTGGCCATTACTGCTTCATTCGTCGTGACGCAACGGACTCGTCGGTTGGGCGTTTGCCGCCGCACGCGTCGGGCGACGACGGGCGCGCTTCCGTGCGGCGGCCCCGTCGCCCTCGATCCAGCGACTCAGGCATTCGCGCAGGCGCGCCGGGTTGACCGGCACGCCGGCAGCCTTCAGCTCTTCGGCCAGATCGCCGCTGGTCCATCCTTTGGCGTGCAACGCCAGCAACCGCTCGCGCAATGGCTCCAACACGTCGGCGACAGTCTTGCGCTTTCTTGTTGGTCGCCGTTCTGCCAACTGTGTGAGCTTTCGATTGAGCACCGCGTAATCGAGTGACGCGGCCAGCTTCGTGTAGTCAATTGGTGTGGTCATGATTGTTTCCTTGGTTTGATTGGTGATTGTCCCTCGTTCAGTCACGCGGCATCCTGCCGGCAGTCGGGCGGTGTCCGCGCCGACATCCCACAAACATCCGAGCGACATCCGAACAGCATCCGCGCGGCATCCGCTCGTCAGTCCGCGACGCGGCAAGGAGTTGTCCTGTGCGTGGCCCGGCCGGCACCGGCCGAGCAGCTTCCTCATCGTAGCGAGGAGGGGTTGGTGTCATAGCCATTTCTTCGCTTTCACTACCACGATTGGTCCGGTCAGTTCGTTCGCGCTTGCGAACAAGTTGCCCGGTGATCCCGGCTACAGTGCTCGGCATGAGACCCATTGACATCGGTGGCGTTATAGCCCAGCCGAGTTCATTCGTTTGTGTGTCCCATACACAGGCTGAACCGGTGTTCGTGGCAGAGTCCGCACCAATGATGAAACGCCATTGCATCACCGGCATACCAGCACAGAGAACACGCCAGATGGTTCCCGTTTGGGAACAATGCGGCGGCCAGTGATCGCTACCCTGAGTCGCCATGTTCACGGCCAAACCACAGAAGCACCGAGCCGCTGCGACGACTTATTTCGACGAGCATCTGTCGCACAACGACTACTACGCTCAGAACGAGTCCCAAGCCGGCCACTGGATTGGTCAAGGAGCAGAACGGTTGGGGCTGATGCCAGGAGAAGTCGTGACGCGCGATGCGTTTCTCAATCTCTGTGACAACGTGCATCCGGAGACCGAGGAACATCTCACACCGGAACATCGTCGGGACCGGCGGATCTTCTTCGACTTCCAGTGCGCTCCGCCCAAGTCGGTGTCCATTCTGGCCGTCACGATGGACGACCGGCGCATCCTCGAAGCGCACCGGGAAGCATCCGAGTTTGCGCTCCAGGAACTGGAGCAGTATGCCGGCACGCGCATCCGGAAGGGCGGCATTGAGGATCGGGATCGCGTCACTGGCAACTTGGTCGGTGCGACCTTTCTGCACACGTCCTCCCGCGCGCTCGACCCGCAATTGCACACGCACTTCGTTCTGTTCAACTGCACGTGGGACAACGCCGAGCACCGCTGGAAGGCGCTGCAAACCTCCGTCATGTTCGACGCCATTCGGTACGGCACCGCCGTCTATCGCAATGAACTGGCCCGGCGGCTGCGCGAGTTCGGATACTCGCTCCGGCGGACCGGGTCGGCCTTCGAGATCGAGGGTGTATCGCCGGCGCTCATTGACCAGTTCTCGAAACGGTCGCGGGAACGGGATGCTGCCGTGGCTCGCGCGGAACAACGTCTCGGTAGAAGACTCAGCCGCAATGAAATTGCCCATGTCGTTCACCAGACCCGCCCCAAGAAGATTAAGGGCGCGACGGATGAGCAAGTCCGGCAACAGCAACTCGGCGAAATTGGCATTTTTGAGAAGCGGGCGTTACGCAAACTGGTCGAAGCGGCCAATGGTCCGTCCCGCGACCTTGCGCAATCCGTGACCGTTGAGGCTGCTATCGAGCATGGCGTCCAGCACGTTTTCGAGCGCCAGTCGGTTGCGCCGGAACATAAAATTTTGGAAGCGGCTCTGATAAAAAGCGGAGGCCAGCTTGAACTGGCACCGCTCAAAGCACGATTGACTGAACATTCCGAGTTGGTTCACGTCGGCTCAGAGTTTTCCACGCGGGACATTCTCACCAAGGAATTGCATTTGATTCGCACCGTCAACGCCGGCCTCGATGCCGTCGCTCCGATCACTAGCCGGTATGAACCCTCTAGCCGACTCGGTCCCGACCAGCGCAACGCGCTGTCGCATGTGCTCTCCAGCAGTGACCGGTTCACCGGTTTTCGCGGTCTGGCCGGCACCGGCAAGAGTACGGTACTCGGCGAACTGGCCCGCGTGCTCGAACACGAGGGATTCGAGCTGGTATTTTGCGCACCGACCGCTGCTGCCGCCGACACACTGCGTAAAGATAACCTACCGGCTATAACGCTCGCCCGGCTGCTCTTCACCGGAAATACCCAGCGCACGTTATCCCGGCGTAGCGTAATTGTGCTGGATGAAGCCGGCGCCGTTGGCCTCGACGACATGGTGAACCTGTTCAACTTGGCGGAAATCACCGGTGCCCGCGTCGTGCTGTCCGGGGATACCGGCCAGCACGCCTCGGTGGCTCGTGGCGATGCCCTGCGCATCCTCGAACAGCATTCGGGCTACCGGTTCAGCGAATTGACCACAATCCGCCGGCAGAAGCACGCTGCCTTCCGTCAGGTTGTTGAACTGGCTGCTTCCAAACAAACCGACCGGGCATTTGCCAAGCTCGTGGAATTGGGCGCGGTGACGGAAGCGCCCACGGATGACGGACGACTCTACCAGCGGGCGTCTGACGCCTACCTGTCGGCGACGAAGCAGGGCCGGTCAGCGCTGTTGGTGTCGCCCACTTGGGCCGAGATTGAAGCCGTCACCGAGAAGGTGCGTGAGCGCCTGAAAACCGATGGTGTCGTTGGCGGGAATGACGAAACTGTGTCCGTCTTCGACTCCTTCTCGTGGACGGAAGCCCAAAAGAAGAACTCGAACCAGTACGAACCCGGTCAGCGACTGCGGTTCATCTGCAAAACCAAATTGTTCAACCGGGGCGAAACGGTCGAAGTGATCGGCACTATGGAAAGCGGCTTGCGGGTATGTCGTGCCGATGGAACCGAAGTGGATTTCATACCTCACACGGTTGCCTCATCGTTTGACGTGGGTGCCGCGCGGGAACTGCAAGTGGCGGCTGGCGACTGGCTGCTGTTGCAAGCCAATGCTCCCGGCTTCGTGAATGGTGAGCGTGTCGAAGTGCGGGAAATTCATCGCGGTCGGATCGCGCTGGCAGATGGGCGGGAATTACCGGATATGTTCAACGCGTTCACGCATGGTTACGCTGTCACGTCGCACTCGTCGCAGAGCAAGACCGTTGATGATGTGCTCGTGGTTGCCTCGTCACGCTCGTTTGGCGCGGTGAACCGGGAACAGTTTTACGTTTCGATTTCTCGTGGACGCAAAGGCGTTCACGTGTTCACAGACGATGCTGAGTTGCTCGCGCGTCGGGTCGGTGATTCGCACGAACGGAAAGCCGCCATCGAACTCGAAGCTCTGCGCGATGACCTCGCAAAGCTCGGTTTCATCCGAAAAACCCAGCAACAGCAAGAGAACACCGCTCCCTCAGGCGGGGTGCGGCAGGATTTCCGGGCAGCGCGCCCAATGCGGCAGGCGGCGCGGGTGTTCCGCCCGACGCGCCTGTCGCCAGTGCAACGCATCGCGCGGACGGTGGAAGATGTGCGCCGGTGGCTCGACGAGCACTTCGGCGTCGGGCAAGAGAGAACGGTGACGGACACGTTCAAACAGCCGGAGTCGGTCAAACAGACTGAGTCCGTGAAGCCTGTGACGGCAATCAAACGGTCACTTGCGTCCAAGGAAGCAGTCCAGCAAGACGGATCTTTTCGTCGCAAGCTGGGTCGCGGGATCACGCCATCACACGACACAGACCACTCTCACGGAATCCATATATGAAATTTTCCTATCAACAGACATCAACTAAGGAGCGATCCATATCGCTAACGAAAGAGGACTGCTACACATCTTCCGGCAAGTACTGTCCGTGTATTGAGTTCCACCTCAACGAGAAATGCCGGCATGGTTTCCACACCGGCCAGTTGATTCATTACAAGCTCGAACCGAATCCGGATGCCGGTGAGGACAAGAATGCTCCACCGCAAAAGCTCACAATCGCGTTTTCGACTGCCGATGTGGTGATTCTGGGCTGGCGTCTTGGACGGCTAGCCGACCTGCTCCGCGAAAACGACCTCGCCACGGTGCATGTACTGTCCAAACGCTACGCCGATCTCGACCACGGGAGACCCTTCGTCGCTTCTATCATCATCACCCCGATCGGAAGAAGCCAGTCGTAGGGTCGGGCTAGACAAGGCAGCGTGCCGGTACTCACCGAGGATGCCTGAATGGGGCCGCGCTCGTGCGAGCGCGGAAATGAGTACGTGTGTGGGCACCCTCCAATAAATCTTACGCCTGCAATAGGGCCGCGCCCACTTGGGTGCGGATATGGGCAAATGATGATCGGAGAATTCTCGCATACTATCGACGAACTTCAATGGGACCGCGCCAGCACGGGCACGGAGCTTGGGTCGCATCTAATCTGCTGTCAAAGAACCTTACGACAAAGATCAGGTGCCATGCCCTTAACAGCCGTCGGCAAGGCACATCGAGCACCCAAGAGAGCCTAGGGTTTCATGGGTCGCGCTTCCAACAGATAACGGGCGCATCGAGACGAACACTGCTCCTGAGCAGTCGGCTGAGTAGCTGCCCCTCACCCAACCTTCCCAATGCAAACGCACCACTTCTTGTCCAGAATCCTCATGGCGGATGCTCATCCCTTTGCTCTGGCTAGTTCCTACAGTGAATGCAGCTCTATGTCGTCCAATGTTCAAAGAGGATGCAACGACTTTAGCCATAACCTTCCTCCAAGTTAAGTTTGGCTGGGACTGCAAGGCCGAACGCCAAATGTGCGATGTCCACCCGCCGGCGGGTCAGGGCTTCGGCAACTTCCCGGGAAAGCAATTCCGTCATCGGCACGGCTCGCCCCAGCCAGCGGCAGGGAGGGTTTCCTCGGAAACACGCGCCAGGCCTCAGCATGATAAGAGGCCGCTTGAAGACGTTGTCCAAGCCAAAGTCCGGTCCCAATTTGCCATACTTAGTGAAAGACTCCCAATAGCCCTGCGTCGGGTTCTGGGCTGACGGCTGAAAGGTTGAGAGCACAACACTATGTGGCGCATCCGCTGGTTGGTCCAAATCCGCGGCACTCTGCAAAGTAGAATGCAACCGAAACTGTCCCTTTCCGGCTGAGATATCTGCTCCGAAACCCGACTGTGCTAGCTTCTCGATTAACTCCCAGAACATCCCCTTAAACTGCGGTTCAAAGCGCACATAAACGGTCAGATGATCCGTACAATTGTCACTGATCCATTCTTCTTTTGGGAACAGCGACCCGGCGTCACCTGTCGTATTGGTGGCACGGCTGACAGTGTTGCGGAGTTGCGTGTAAGAACGCCAGCCGGTCGACATCACTAGATCATCAACCTGCAGGGGTTCGCCTCGCTGAAGCCGCTGGAATGTCTCTCGCCTAATCCAACGAGCTCGTTTGATGGTCTTGCGCAGTTCGGGGGGCCAGCGCCTTGCTCGCAAGGCTTGTGGTAGGGGCAGAGAGTCTCCGGGGAACGCGTCCGACAAGACAAACGGCGGGCGGGCGGCGGCACATGGGTCGAGAATATCCCGCCTCAGCGTCTCCGCACCGAAGTTGCGAGCGCAAGCCCAACACAACAGCCCCGCCAGTGTGTCTGCCTGCCAGGGCGTCGCCCAGGGAGATTCGGGGACTATTGTGAAGCTAAACAATTCCATCGGCGCGATTATCGCTAAAGCGAGAACGGTTGACCATCGAGGCTTAGGTCTTCGAATATGATCTCGCCGGAGCCTTTGCTGACGCCTGAACCGATGCCGGTCTGCTGCAAGGCACGAAGCCCGTCCTTGATGAATTCCACAAGAGCGTCTCCACCTGACTTGCTCTTGAAAGAACAACTATTGTCGATGTCCCAAATTTGGATACCAACGCGCAGCGAAAACTGTGAACCACTGACAACGCGTTCCACCTTGCGAGGGTGTAAGGCTGTGCCCGTTTTGCGGTCGATGACGTTTTCAGATTTGAATTCAGTCTCGCCACCCCTCAGCACTTGGGAGTCGCGCACGATTATGCGAGTCGGACCGAGATTATGTTGTGGCTTCTTGTGAGGCCCGAAGACCCTACAAATCAAACAATCTTCTTTTCCACAACCACATGGTTCATTGTTGCCCTTTCCGCCAAATTTCCCCTGTGCTCTCTCCAACTCCGAACGCATCTTGCCCTTGAGGGACGACCCGGGAAGGTACGGCTTGAGCGTGATTGGGTGCTTGATGCAGGCCAGGTCCGAGCCGCCAATTTGCAGGAGTTCTTCGCTTCCACCGATGCGGAGACCGCTGACGCAGTGGATTGTCCCGGTGATTTCGCGATGAGCGATCTTTTTCATGTCAGTTAGTTCCTTTCTCGTGGTTGTAACATCTGCGCACCGAAGCCCACCAGCGCCTCGAAGTGGGGCAGGAAGCCCTTCAGGAAATCCTGCTCGGTCTTGACCATCGCGACATTGCGCTGGATGAAATCATGAAACAGCTTTGGAATCTTAGGATTGCTCTTGCCAAACCCGTCGGCCGCAGCGACATCAAGTTTACGGAAGGCCGACTCCTCGGCAGACCAGCTTGAAGACCTTGCCCTGAGCCTCGCCTCAATGGCCCGGCAGTGCTGGAAGAATCGCCGCACTTGATGCATCGTCAGACGAGGGCGTGCCCGATCCATTTCGCGGATGAGACTCATAACCTTTTCTCGTGCGACGTATTCGAGTTTCAAATTGCCCGACTGATCAAGGTATCCACCTTGAAGATAATTGGGCCAAAGTTCATCCAGCAACGGCTCTCGCGGCACATCGTGCGAATGATCAACGCGATGGCCGGCCCCGCCTGCGGAGTTTGGAGGTCTTTGAAGAGGTGCAGCCATTTATTCCTCCTGGGTTGGCGTTCTAGTGGCAGTGAGCGCGTAGCGCAGTATTCCCGGTAAGTATCTTGTCTCCACGCGGTGGGTATCATCGAAATCCTCCACCAAGCTCTCCGCCCATTCTCGGATGGCTGAGCCACGCCTGCAGTTACGTGCGATATGAGCCGCAAGTCTGGAGATTGCAATCGAATCTGGTTGAGCAGCACGGCTCGCCTCGGTCAACTTCAGCCAGGTGTGCAACCAACCTCGCTCGGCGTCGCGATTGGCCACCCAATCAGCAAGGCGCATGGCGCTTTGCAGGATTGCGGCGTGATGTTTCCATTTCCAAATCTCGCCGAAGGCGGCCAACTGATCCTTGGCCGAAACTTCGCCATGCACAATGACTTGTTTAGCTTCGTCCAGAAGTCGGCTGGCTTCTGCCACTGCGTGCTTGATGGGACGCTTGGGTTTCATGATCGCGAGTCCACCACTGATGGACAAACCGAGGTCGCTAAATTCGGCTTGGAATAATTCGTTGACGCGTCCGGCAAAATCCAACATCACATCCCAGGGGCCTACGAGTAACAGATCATCACCGCCGGCAAACACAGTGTAAATCAGACGAAACCGCTGATTGGCGCCGGCTTCCAATTCCTGCTTAAGCCGCCCGGTGAAAAAGCGATCCAGCCTTCCGCTTAGCGAAGCCACCGGCTGTAAACTTGTCGCGTGTTGTAGCAACCGGTTAATCTTCAGCCCCAGCGAATCCGCGTCAGCTTTCAGTACGCCTAAGAGGCAATCTCCACGCGCCTTACGCGCCAAGTCCACGAACATGATTGGTTGCTGATTTTGCACCGGGATATAGCTCATCAGCTGTCGTGGTAGAAAAATGTCCGGCGGACAACCGACAAGGATAACGTCGGGTCGAACCAGATTGGTAACCGTGACTGTTCGACGGGTAAGAGGCACAGTCTCGTCAGAAGATAGCGCCGCTCCCAAGCCGAACAAATCCAACTCATCTTGATCGGGGGAATCCGAGATGGTCAGCCACCGCGCACGTGGCAGCATCTGACCCAATGCGCGGTCTTGTGTGCAACGCCGGCACACGCGTTTGGTTTGGCTTGTTTCTTGGTCATATTCGTCATACTCGGCGGTCTGATGAGCGCAGAGGCTGCAAGGCTGGTCTAACGGCGGCAACACCAATGCGGAAGGGTCCCAACCGTTTGCCGTTATCGCCACAGAAGACCATCCACGTGACTTCGCCTTTTGCAGCATTCCCATCGCTTCGGAGTAAGCGATCACTTCGTCACCCATTTCCGACCATCCCAACGATAACCTCAGTTCACCGCGCAACTGCTGTAGCAACCAGCGGCTCATCGCCTGCTCCGCCACGCGCAGTTTCTGAGATGCCTGATCGACAATCGGCCCGGAGAGAACAAACTTTCCTGCGCCGGACAGGAGCGACCGCACACCGGCTCGCGACCAACCCAGCGCGCTCATCGCTCGCAGCGACGCGGCTTCTGCCAGCAGTTGGATGAAAAACGACCGCGCCCGTAGCCGTCGCGCTTGCCCGCCGCCTTCGTCGGCCACATCAAACAAATACTCCTGAATTCCGGAAATCGCTCCTGCTACTATCATGTTCTCACCTCCGGCATAAACAGACCAAGGCCGAAGTGGGATGAATGTCCAAGACAGATTGGCCCGCACACTGAGTGCGGGAGCTCGATGCGGAAGGCACCGGCTACTCGTTTGCCGCCGTCGTCGTTGGTCTTCCGACGGTTGCGTTTGAACTGAAACAGGCGTAGCTGCTGCCGACCAAGGCGAAAGTTGCCAACAGCATCCACCAATGATTCGATGCGGATAGCTTCCAATGTTATACTCGAAAACCCAGGGTGCGAACGTGCGATTAGCCGCGCCAGTTCCTCGCGCAACACAGTGACGAGGAAAGCTGCTGGGTTGTCCCACAACTCGATCATGTCGCGTTTGGTACCGCGCTTCTTGAGAAAACGCGGCGCAAGGAAAGGCGTGCCACTAATCCAGACGCGCGCCGGCGTGAGTGGCCCAGGCTGGTAATCCTCGCAACAACCTAGGCCAAGCAGCAACGCACGTAGTGGTCCGCAGTTTCTACTCCCTTCTCGGCTCGCCAGATGGCGAAGCCCTTCGATCGAGCTGATTTCGTGTGGCAAGAAGCCCTCGGCGGCGAAGATCGTCAGATGGTCAAGTCGACCGTCCTCATCTTCATCAGTAGGCAGGTAAAAAGCATGGCGATGTCCCTGCAAAGGTTCACCATCGGCATCCTTACCTGAAAAGGTAGCCGAGCGACCCTTCGTTCCATCAGTATTTGGGAACAGTCGCCCGAATAATCCCATCAGCGTTCGCCGCGCAGATTCGGCCACTGGCAACGTTTCTGTCACCGGTGGCAGGACCGTCGAATTCAACGCAAACCGCGCCACCTGCATTCGTGGTTTCCCAGTGATTCCACACTCCTTTCCACTTTCGATTTTCCGATAGCCAAATTCGGTTCCGTCAGAACACGGAGTGTAGTTATCGGTGCCGGCCAAGGCAAGCGCGACGAATAGGCCTTGGCGCATGTGGATGCGTGTGTCGGGCAGTGGATCAGGCCCGACCGCGACCGGGTTCCATCCATCGCTGGCACTAAAAACACGGCAGGCACCGCTTCGCAAGGTGCGGGTGCGAGGGTGGTTTTCAGCCAGCGTTACCGTTTCAGCCGAGCGCGGAAATAAGCAGCACAGGTTTTTCCTCCTTGCGAACAGTCAGCTTCAATGGGGCCGCGCTCACGTGAGCGCGGAAATGCCGCGCAGCCGGTCAGCAGGAGCAGGGAAAATATGAGCTTCAATGGGGCCGCGCTCACGTGAGCGCGGAAATACGCCACTCTAGCAGGCATCATCATCAAATCTTTGGGTTGCTTCAATGGGGCCGCGCTCACGTGAGCCCGGAAATTGGCAAAGTGGACGCGTAGTCCGCCTTGGCCTTTGAAGCTTCAATGGGGCCGCGCTCACGTGAGCGCGGAAATGCGATACGCGCGCGGTGCACAGCAGCGCCTTCGGTCTGCTTCAATGGGGCCGCGCTCACGTGAGCGCGGAAATAAACTTACTGCGGGGGGAATCTCGTTGCTCATGGCGCTTCAATGGG
>DATJBF010000081.1:0-5726 GCA_035515475.1 Verrucomicrobiia bacterium | reverse complement strand
TGCACGGCGCTGACGAGATTCGGAATCAGGTCGGCGCGCCGTTTCAATTGCACGTCCACGTTTGCCCATGCCTGCTGTACCCGCTGGCGGAGATCGACCATGCTGTTGTACGCCATCCACACCCACCCCAGCACCCACGCGACAAGAAACGCGAGCCCGACTGCGACGTAGGTGGGGATGTATTCATCGAGCGCGTGCCCCAACTGCGCGTCGCGCACCACGAACCCGCCCACGGCCAACGCGAGGCCCAGCACGCCAAGCAGGTAAAACTGCCAGTGCAGCCCCTTGCTCACCTGTTCTTCGGACCGCGTTGAGATCAGGAACATTTCTTCCTTCGGATCGTAGGCAATCTCGGGCGCAACAATGTCGTCGCGTTCACGCGCATATCCCATCACATAGAGTCGCGCGTGCAACGCAATCGCCCGCTCGATGAAGCGGCGACGAAAATCAGAATTACCGATTGCCCCCGCCGGCCCCTTTCCGTAGTACAACGGGTCACTGATCCCGCAAGTATGATCCATGGTCGTCGCTGGTTCGACTTTCGCCTTGGCCGGCTGGACCTGGACAATCCCAGAGTCGTCTTTCAAATAGAATGGGATCTCCTCGCCGCCGCTGGCCACGGTCGTCCACCCCGACTCCGTACGCGTCCGGGTTTGTGTTTGGCCCTTTTCATCCGTGTACGTTTCGGTGACGGTGCGTGACCAGTGTTCATCAACGTTCCAGCGGTAATACACGCAGTTCTGTCCCGTGAGACGGCCGGTCAGAGGCTTCTCGGCCTCGGCAGTGCCCTTGAGTTCCACGAGGCCGATAAACACGCCGCTGGTCTTGGAAATCGGCAGGTTGTCGATGAGGCGCTGGCGTTTTGCCGCGCGCAACGCGAAGAACAGGCACACCAACGCCAGGAGCCCGCCCACCGCCGGTATGCCAACCGCAAGTGTGGCCTGATCGTTCATCTCTGAACCCGATCAATCAATCACGTAGGTCGAAATCGAGTGTGACGGGATGGTACTGTCGGCTGAGCGACCGTTGAGGTTCAGGGTGAATTTGTGGCCCACGTCGGTGCGATTCAATACGATGACGGCGAGGGTGCCATCAGGGTTGTCAAAGGCGGCGGCTTCCACGTCGTCGCGATTCGTGGAACACAGGACCCGTTGCGCACCCGGGCGAATGAACCGGCTGAAATGCCCAATGTAGTAGTACGAGCTTTGGAACAGCAGTTCGTCCTTCTTCGTGTCGGCAATGATTGGCGCGCTGCAGAAATTCCCGACGTGGTTGGGTCCGCCGGTCTCGTCGAGGACCATGTTCCAATCCACCCAGCCGACCGCCCAGCGGTTCAGGTCGTTGATCATGGAGCGCGCGTAGCGTTCGCCCAGCCCCCAGTCCCCGATATGCGGGCCGCCCTCCTGGCATCCCTCCGTAAACAACAACTGCTTGTCAGGCCAGGCATCGTGAACGAGCTGGATGTTTTCGAATTTGTCGCGTCCATACCAATGGAAGCCCGCACCCCATATGTATCGGGCGGCGGCCGGATCCTCGTAGGCTGGGCAGACCCGTTCCACGATCAGATCACGGTTGTGATCCCAAATCATGACCTTGACGTGGCTCAGACCCGCGCCGTGAAGGGTCGGGCCGAGGTGGTCGCGCACGAAATCACTTTCTTCTTCGGCTGTGTACACGCACGAATCCCAGGGCTGCACGGCGGCGGGTTCGTTTTGGACCGTGAGCCCCCAAATCGGCACTCCTTCTTTGGCGTATTCCTGGATAAAACGCACGTAGTACCGGGCCCACGCGTCACGAGACTCCGGCTTCAACTTGCCCCCGCCGTTCATCTGGCCGTTCGTTTTCATCCACGCCGGCGGACTCCACGGCGACGCAAACAGCTTGATGTTCCCGCCGGCAATTTTCTGGGCGTCCTTGATCATCGGCAGCAACGCGCGGCGGTCACGGGCAATCGAGAAATGTTTCAACTCCGTGTCGCCCGGCACCTCGTCGTACGCATAGTTGCCCAGCGAGAAATCGCAGCTATTGATATGCGTCCGGCACAGCGAGTAGGCATGACCTTCTTTCGGGTCAAAGTACGCCCGCAGGACCCGCTCGCGGTTGGCTGGGCTCAGTTTTTGCAGCGTGACCGCCGACGCCTCGGTAAACGCGCCGCCGAAGCCTTCGATGACCTGAAACTGCCTCGCGGGGTCGACGAATACCGTGGCGGGGCCTCCGCCGAGTTTTTCTTGCAAGGGAAGCGTGCCTTGCAGCTTGAGGCGGTTATCGTTATCTCGGGCGGTCAAATAATGTCGCGCCAGCGCGTAGGCCATCATGGGTCGATTTGTAGCTTTCCAGTAATCAGAGTTGACAGTAGTATGGTGAAATACTTTGTATTGGCTTCTCTGTCCAGCCAGAATCGCTGGCGTTGGCCGAGGGACGACAGAACTCATGAAACGAGACCTGATTTCGCTGGGAGACGCAACCTATCAGCGGGCCGAGGAACCGATCCGCGGCGAGTTCACGCATATCGATGGCCAGTCCTATTGCTGCATCCGCAATGTCGACCGGCTCGCCCCATTCTTGATGTCCATCGTCAGCGACAGCGACCTCTGGTTGTTCGTTGGCAGCAATTCGCCCTTTACCGCGGGACGCGTGGACCCGGATACAGCATTGTTCCCCTACCAGACCGTCGATAAAATTCTGCGACATCCCGACACCAGCGGCGCGTTGACGGTGTTTCTGGTTCGGCAAGGCGCCCGGTGGTCGCTGTGGGAGCCGTGGCAGCCAAGTGGACGCGTCTATCGCCTCCAACGCAACCTCTACAAACACGCGTACGGCACGACCGTCATCTTCGAAGAGACCAATGACGATCTTCGCCTGCGCTTTCGCTGCAGCCTGTCCACCTGTGAGCGCTATGGTCTCGTACGCCAGTGCACACTCGACAACCTCGGCGATAAACCGACAGAGGTCCGTTACCTCGACGGCTGGCATCAGATTCTCGCCCCGAACATCAGGTTGGAAAGCTACACGCGTCTCAGTTATCTCGCCATCGGGTACATGCGCCACAACTGCCTGCCCGATCGGCCCCTCGGGATCTACGCCTTGAACGCCGGCATGTCGGATCGCGCCGAACCCTGCGAATCATTGCGCGCCGCGGTCGGGTGGTCGCTCGGTCATCCGCACCCCGTCATTTTGCTGTCTGACCGGCAGGTGGATGCGTTTCGCCATGGCGAGTATGTCCAACCGGAACGCGAGGTGCGTGGCGAACTCGGCGCGCATCTGGTGTCGGATGGGGTCACGTTGGCCGCAGGCCAGCCCCACACCTGGTTCACCGTTGCCGATACCGCGCTCGACCATGCCGCGATCGTCCGGCTCCACGACGAGCTGGCCAATCCATCCGAACTCGAGGCGGCGCTGCGCGCCGGTGTGCGGGCCAACGAGGAAGGCTTGCGCCGCCGCATCGCCGCCGCCGACGGACTCCAGCAAACTGCAGACCGTGCCGCCAGCATTCATCATTTCGCCAATGTGTTGTTCAATTGCATGCGCGGCGGCACGCTGACCGACTCCTACCATTTTCCCAGCGCGGATTTCCGCCTGTTTCTGCGCACGCGCAACAAGAGTGTGTTCGCGCACCATCGAGACTGGGCGGAGAAGCTTCCCGAGTCGCTGGCGCTCGACGAGCTGCACCGGCAAGTCGCCGGCCGCAACGACCGCCAGCTCGTGCGGCTCGCCCACGAATACCTGCCGCTGACATTCAGCCGCCGCCACGGTGATCCCAGCCGACCGTGGAACCGTTTCTCGATCCATCTCAAGAGCGAACATGGCGACCCGGTATTCAACTACCAGGGCAATTGGCGCGACATCTTCCAGAATTGGGAGAGCCTGGCGCAGAGCTATCCCGCGTTTCTCGAACAGATGATCACCGTCTTTCTCAACGCCTCGACCGCCGATGGCTACAACCCCTATCGCATCACGCGCAACGGCGTGGACTGGGAGGTGAGCGACCCGCGCGATCCCTGGAGCTACATCGGCTACTGGGGTGATCACCAGATCATCTATCTGCTGCGGTTGCTGGAGAGCTTCGAGCGGTTCGCCCCGGGCCGCCTTGCGGCCCAGCTCAACAAGGATGCGTACGCCTACGCCCATGTCCCCTACGAAATTGCCGGATTCAACAGGCTCCTGGCCGACCCGCGCAATACCATCACCTTCAACCATCGGCTCCACGAGCGCCTGATGGGGCGTGCGCGCGAGTTCGGTTCCGATGGCAAACTTGTGGCCGACGAGCTTGGGGACGTGTTGCTGGTCTCGCTCGCCGAAAAGCTGCTTGTGCCGCTGTTGGTCAAGCTCAGCAACTTTGTTCCGGAAGGCGGCATCTGGATCAATACCCAGCGCCCGGAGTGGAACGATGCCAACAACGCGCTGGCGGGTTGGGGACTGTCGATGGTCACGGTATGTTACGTCCATCGGTATCTCAAGTTCTGCGAACAGGTGTTCGCCGCCAGCGACACTGACGAAGTTTCTCTCTCCAAGCCGGTCGCCAAGTTCCTCACCGATTTGACGTCCGTCCTCCGCAACGCGTCCAAGCAGGCGAACCGTGGATTCGATGATCCCGCCCGCTTTCGGGTGCTCGCTGCCCTCGGACACGCCGGCGAGGCGCATCGTCATGCCGTGTACCAGGAGCAGCTCGGGGAGCGTCGGACCGTGCCGTTGAAAGCCCTGCGCGAATTCGTGGCGGCGGCGCTGCCGCTAGTTGCGGAGACGATTCGGGCGAATCGGCGCGAGGATGGTCTATATCACAGCTACAACATCTTGCACATCAAGGGAGGCGAGCAAGCGTCGGTTTCGCACCTGTATCCGATGCTCGAAGGCCAGGTCGCTGTGTTGAGTTCGGGGATGCTCGGTCCTGAGGATGTGCTCACGCTACTGCGCGCGCTGCGGGCCAGCGATCTGTATCGCCCCGATCAAAACAGCTACATTTTGTATCCGGATCGTGAGCTGCCAACGTTCCTGCAGCGAAATACGCTGGCCGGTCCGCCACCGCTGGACGACCGCTCTGTCTTTGTCCGGGATGATCATGGCCAATGGCATTTCCAAGCCGACCTGCGCAATGCCGCCGAACTCGGCGAGCGCCTGGAAAAACTCGGCGTGGACGCGCCCGTGCGCGAAGCGACGCTCGAACTCTGGGAGACCACGTTCCGCCACAGCGAGTTCACGGGCCGTAGCGGAACCTTCTTCATGTTCGAGGGACTCGGCTCCATTTACTGGCACATGGTGGCCAAGCTGCTGCTGGCCACGCAGGAGAACTATTATCAGGCGCTCGCCACCGGCGCCGATCCCGCGGCCGTGGAGGCACTCGCCGCGGCGTATGATGATATCCGCGACGGCCTGGGCTTCCGCAAAACGCCGGAAGTCTACGGCGCGTTCCCGACCGATCCGTACTCCCACACGCCACGTCATCGCGGCGCGCAACAGCCCGGCATGACGGGCCAGGTGAAGGAAGAAATCCTCACCCGCTGGGGGGAACTCGGCATTGACGTCAAGGATGGTTGCCTGCGGTTCGCCCCGCGTCTGCTGCATCTTTCGGAATTTGCGAAGGAGGCGCATTCATTCCCCTACGTCGATTTGCACGGCGAGGACTGGATTTGGGAACTGCCCCCCGAAAGTCTGGCGTTCACCTATTGTCAGGTGCCGGTGTGTTACACGCTGTTTACCGGTGCGGCCATCACGATTGAATGGGCGGACGG
>DATJBF010000080.1:0-53271 GCA_035515475.1 Verrucomicrobiia bacterium | reverse complement strand
GGATAACAAAGCTTGCTTTTTGCGTGGCGTTTGGTACCTAGGTCCAGTCTTCACCCCGTAGGAGATCCGTCAAGCTGTCTCAGATGGAGCATACCGTTTTGTTCCGGGTCCGTTACAGCGAGACCGACCAGATGGGCACGTTTTACAATTCGCGCGCCCTGGAATGGTTCGAGTGCGGACGCACGGAACTGCTGCGGGCCATGGGTCTGCCCTATGCCGAGATGGAACGCCGCGGAGTGTTCTTGCCGGTGGTCGAGGCGCACGTCGAATACCGCGGTCGCGCCCGGTACGATGACCTCCTGAAAATGACGAGTCGCCCCTCGCTCGTCGGCAAGGTGCGGTTGCGGATCGACGTGGAGATTGTCCAAGCCGAAGGCGGCGCACCTGTCGCGCGCGGCTACACCGTTCACGCCTTCATCGATCCCGGCGGCAAACCGATCCGTCCGCCGGCGTGGTTGGCCCAGTTGTTCGACGCTGAACGAACTCTCTCCACCTGAAGGATCCCCATATGTTTCTGGCCCAGGTCAACTTCTTCGATATCAGCGTCGTTCTGCTCTACCTGTTCCTCACGGCCTGCCTCGGCTGGTTGGGGTACCGCGGGACAAAGACCACGACCGATTATCTGGTGGCGGGACGCCAGGTGCATCCGTTCGTCATGGCGCTGAGTTACGGAGCCACGTTCATCTCCACCAGCGCCATCGTCGGCTTCGGCGGCGTGGCGGCCATGTTTGGGATGAGTCTGTTGTGGCTGACGTTCTGCAACATCTTCGTCGGCATCTTCATCGCGTTCATTTTCCTGGGCGAACCGACGCGGCGGATCGGGCACCGGCTGGACGCGCACACGTTTCCCGAACTGCTCGGACGGCGGTACCAAAGCACGTTCATCCAGGTGTTCGCCGGTCTGGTGATTGCGTTGTTCATGCCGTTGTACGGTGCGGCGGTATTGATCGGTGGCACGGAATTCCTCAGCACCGCGTTCGGGATGGACTACAACGCGGCGCTGTTGTTGTTCGCGGTGATCGTGGCGGCGTATGTGTTTTACGGCGGACTCAAAGGGGTGATGTACACCGATGCGCTGCAGGGTACGATCATGTTCGTCGGCATGACCGTGCTGATCACCTACACGTACGCCAAAGTGGGCGGCATCGTGAGCGGTCACCAGGCATTGACCGACCTCGCCGACCTCGTGCCGTCGTCCTTGACGGCCATTGGTCATCGCGGCTGGACCGCAATGCCCGAGTTCGGTTTTGGCAGCACGAAGTACAATCTGTGGTGGATCATCGTCTCGACCATCGTCATGGGCGTCGGCATCGGCGTGCTGGCGCAGCCCCAACTGGCGGTGCGGTTCATGACGGTCAGAAGCAAACGCGAGCTGAACCGGGCGGTGGGCGTGGGCGGCGTGTTCATCCTCGCCATGGTGGGCGTCGCCTACATGACCGGCTCGCTCTCCAATGCGTACTTCGCCCATCACGGCCCGCTCTTTCAAGGCCGGGTGATCAAGTTCGTCAACCCGCAGAAGAACCACGCGCTGCTGCAGGTCATGAAACAGAGTCCCGCCGGCGAGTGGCTCGACGTCATCAACGAAACCGGCAAGGACGGCACTGTGGTCAACACCACGGCCCCCGTCCGCACCGATGCTGATGGCCACTGGCTGACGGTGGCGAAGGAGACCAGTGGCGCCGGCGTGGTCACGGAAGGCGTCGTGGTGCCGGTCTTGCTCGACGAGGCGCAACCGTATCTGCCGGAGAAGATCGGTCCGAACCAGATCGCCCAGGGCCGCAGCATCTCGATCGTGTACGCGAAAGGCGTTTCCGACCAGATCATTCCGACGTTTATCACCACCGCGATGCCGAAATGGTTTGGTCTCGTGTTCCTGCTCACGTTGCTGGCGGCCGCGATGAGCACCTTGTCGAGCCAGTTCCATACGATCGGCACCGCCGCGGGCCGGGACGTGTTCGAACGGCTGGCGGGTTCCAGCACCAAGGCCGGGGCTGACCGGACCATCTATGTCGTTCGCGTGGCGATCCTGCTGGGGCTGGTGGCCGCGGTGGCCATTGGCTACTACGCAAAAAAGGAACGCGCCCTGGTCAGCATGATCGCCCGGGCCACGGCGATCTTCTTCGGGCTGTGTGCGAGCACGTTCCTGCCGGCGTTCGTCGGCGGCCTGTTCTGGCGGCGGATGACCCGGCCCGGCGCGATCGCTTCCATGCTGAGCGGTTTTGCCGCGAGCGCTTTCTGGCTGGCGTTCGTCAAGGTGCCCGAGTGCCAGGTGATCGGTTTGGTCCGGAAAAGCATTCTGGCCGACGCGCCCAATTGGCCCGTCGTGGACCCGTTGTTTGTTGCCCTGCCGATCTCAATCCTGGTGGCGGTCGTGGTGAGCCTGGTGACGACGACGCCGGACGAGGCGCATTTGCGCCGGTGTTTTCCCGTCACCCGCAGGATCGGTCTCCCCCGAACCGGGGATGAAGAAAGGAAAGGTGTTCGATGTTAGGCATTCAGGATCCCATCGTGGCACTGGCGTATGTCTTGTGCATCGCCAGTTCGCTGTTGTGTGTCGTCTACGCGTGGCGCAACTGGAATCGGGGCGACGAGCCCGTCGAACCCGACGACGTGAAGTGGGCCAAGGAAGAGGACCAGGCGGAACAGAAACTGTGAGCGGGCGGGTTCCCGCGAAAGGAGAACCACCATGATGCTGGCAGAGGTCAATCTGTTGGATATCAGCGTCGTTTTGCTCTACCTGTTTCTGACCGCGTTCCTCGGATGGCTCGGGTACCGGGGCACCCGGTCCACCGCCGACTATCTGGTGGCGGGACGCCAGGTGCATCCGTTCGTCATGGCGTTGAGTTACGGGGCCACGTTCATTTCGACCAGCGCCATTGTCGGCTTTGGTGGCGTCGCCGGGATGTTCGGGATGAGCCTGCTGTGGCTGACGTTCTGCAACATCTTCGTCGGCATCTTCATCGCGTTCATCTTTTTGGGCGGGCCGACCCGGCGCATGGGACATCATCTGGACGCGCACACGTTCCCCGAACTGCTCGGACGGCGGTACCAGAGCGCGTTCATCCAGGTGTTTGCCGGCATTGTCATCACGCTGTTCATGCCGTTGTACAGCGCGGCGGTGTTGATCGGCGGCACGGAATTCATCAGCACGGCGTTCGGCCTCGATTACTACGCCGCGCTGCTGATGTTCGCCGTGATCGTGGCGGCGTACGTGTTTTACGGCGGACTGAAAGGCGTGATGTACACCGATGCCCTGCAGGGCACGATCATGTTCGTCGGCATGGCCGTGCTGATCGGCTACACCTACACCAAGGTCGGCGGCTTCGTCGCCGGCCACCGGGCGTTGACCGATCTGAAAGATCTCGCGCCGCCGGCGTTGACGGCCATCGGGCATCGCGGCTGGACGGCCATGCCGGAGTTCGGTTTTGGCAACGCCAAATACAACCTCTGGTGGATCGTGGTCTCGACAATCGTGATGGGTGTCGGCATCGGCGTGCTCGCGCAACCGCAACTGGCCGTGCGCTTCATGACCGTCAAGAGCAAACGCGAGTTGAACCGCGCCGTGGGCGTCGGCGGCGTCTTCATTCTCGCCATGACCGGCGTGGCCTTCACTGCCGGCGCGCTCTCGAATGTGTTCTTCGCCCAACACGGCCCCCTGTTCCAGGGCCGCGTCATCAAGACGGTCAATGCCGAGAAGACCCACGCGCTCCTGCAGATCATGAAGCCCACACCCGACGGCGGGTGGCTCGACGCCATCAAGGAAACCGGCAAGGACGGCAAAGTGGTCAACAGCAGCGCCCCGGTCCGGACCGATGCCGACGGCCACTGGCTGCCGGTGGCGAAGGAGACCGGCGGCAACGGCACGGTCCGGGAAGGCGTCGTGGTGCCGGTCGTGCTGGACGCGGTGCAGCCGTATCTGCGGGAAAAAATCGGGTCCAACCAGATCGCCCAAGGGCGCAGCATTTCCGTGGTGTACGCCAAGGGCGTATCGGACCAGATCATCCCCACGTTTATCACGACGGCCATGCCGAAATGGTTCGGCCTCGTGTTTCTGCTCACGTTGCTGGCGGCGGCCATGAGCACGTTGTCGAGCCAGTTCCATACGCTCGGCACGGCGGCCGGCCGCGACGTGTTTGAGAGATTGGCCGGGCACAAGCCGCAGGCCGGTTCCAACCGCACCATCTTCATCGTGCGAGTGGCCATCCTGCTGGGCCTGGTGCTGGCCGTGACCGTGGGCTACTACGCCAAGAAGGAACAGGCCATGGTCAGCATCATCGCGCGGGCTACCGCCATTTTCTTCGGCTTGTGCGCCAGCACGTTCCTGCCGACGTTCGTCGGCGGCCTGTTCTTCAAACGTGCCACCAGGACCGGCGCCATTGCGTCGATGTTCGCCGGGTTCCTGATCTCCGCGTTCTGGCTGGCGTTCGTAAAAGTGCCCGAGTGCCAGGTCATCGGCCTCGTCAAGAAAAGCATCCTCGCCGACGCACCCAACTGGCCGGTGGTGGATCCGTTGTTCGTCGCGCTCCCGGTCTCCGCCCTCGTGATTCTGGTCGTGAGCCTGTTCACGCCGGCTCCCGACGAGGCGCATCTGGCGAAGTGTTTCCCCTTCGCGACGGTGAACCAATCAACCAACCCAAGACCCTGAACCGAAGTTTCAGACCAACGAAAGGACATGCTGTCATGAGAATCAGAAGATTCCAAACCACCGCGGCCCTGGTAGCGCTCGTCGCGCTCGTGGCTGCCGCCCGGGCCCAGACGCCGGTCGTGTCGAACGTCGCCGGTCTATCCGGCACCGGCGACCCTGCCGAACAAACGGCGCAGCCCCGGACGGTGGCCGATTGCATCAAAGAGATCAAGCACCCTACCGACTGGCTCAACTGGGGCGGCGATTTTCGGGTCCGCAATGAGTACTACCCCAACACCGTCAGCCTGAGCAAGGACGCCCCGCTGAACGAGCAAGACGTGGTCCGTTACCGCGGCCGGCTCTGGGCGTCTCTCACCCCGCTGACCAACCTCAGCTTCAACGGCCGGGTCGCGGCGGAACCACGACTGTGGGTCAAACCGGCCTTCACCGCATCCGACGTCGGGAACAGCGGCATGGAATGGCGCTACGGCATCGTGGACACCCTGAACGTGAAATGGAGCAACATCTTCGACCAGCCGATCAGTTTGACGGCCGGGCGACAGGACATCATGTTGGGTGATTACTATGATTGGTGGTTGGTGGTCGACGGTACGCCCGACGACGGTTCTTGGACGCTCTTTCTGGACAGTATCCGGGCGACCGCCGAAGCCAAGGGAATCCAAACGAAGTTCGACCTGATCTACATCCAACAGAACGCCCAACCCGACGAGTGGATGCCGACCATTGGGAGCACCAGCTTCGTGCACCCCGACCTCAACGCCCGCACCGATTACCAACTGACCGAGCAGAACGAGCAGGGCGTCGTCGCGTATGTATCCAACAGCTCGATCGACAAGACCAAGATCGACGGCTACTTCATCTACAAACGCGATAACCGGCAAAGATTCGAACGGCTCGGCGTCACGACTCCCATGGGCGATAACGCCAACATCTATACCCTGGGCGGCAAGATCACCGGTACGCCGATGGAGAACTGGCAGTACTCGGCCGAAGGCGCCTACCAGTTCGGCACGAAAGAAGACAACGTCCGAGAGGACGACGTCCTGACCTTCGCGCAGCGCGACATCGACGCCTACGGCGGCAAAGCCAAACTCACCTACCTGTTCAACGACAAATACAATTGCCAGCTCAGCCTGAACGGCGAATTTCTCTCCGGCGATAACCCCAAGACCACCGGCAAGGACGAGATGTTCGACCTCCTGTGGGGACGCTGGCCCCGCTGGAGCGAGTTGTACATCTATTCGTATGCAACCGAGACCAGCGGTAAATTCGCCCAGATGAACAACCTGATCCGGTTCGGCCCCAGTTGGACCTGCAACCCCACCAAGGGCTTGACCGCCAGCGTCACGTACAACGCACTGTTTGCTCCCGAAGATACTCCGACCCGGACCCCCAGCGCCGGGGCCGACGCCGAATTCAGCAAGGACGGCCGGTTCCGCGGCCACTACCTCCAGGCCGTGCTGAAACACCAGTTCAACAAGAACGTCAGCGCGCACCTCTGGGGCGAGTGGATTTGGGAGGGCGATTACTACTCGCACCGCGATGTGCTGTCGTTCCTGCGCGCCGAAGTGATGTTCAGTTTCTGATGGTAAGACCCGCTTTATTCGATAGGCTGTCGGCCGGGACGGTTCTCCGAGCCGTCCGCAGGCCGGCGGCGAGCGGCGCGCTGAGTCCGCGCGCCCTGGCCATCGAATGATTTGTGGCTGACCACCAGGGCGATGTTGCGACGCCAATGTTCTGGGACGAGAAAACCGAAACCATGGAACGCGCCGCGTTGGAGGCGCTTCAGTTGAAGCGCCTCCAGGCGACCGTGCGCCGCGTCGCCCGCAACGTCCCGCGGTATCAACAGAAACTCGCTGACTCCGGCGTCAAGCCGCGCGACATCCGCTCGCTGGCCGACGTGCGCCGGTTGCCGTTCTCCACCAACGCCGATCTGCAAGCCAGCTATCCCGCAGGCCTGCTGGCGGTTGCGCCCGACGACGTGTTGCGGTTGCACACGTCCAGCGGCACCACCGGCAAACCCAAGGCGCTGTACTTCACCGCCCGGGACGTCGACAACGCCGCCGAGTTGATCGCCCGCTGTCTGGTGATGACCGGCGTGACCCGGCGCGACGTGTTCCAGAACATGATGACCTACGGTTTGTTCACCGGCGCATTGGTCATGCATTACGGCGCCGAAAAGGTCGGCTGCCTGGTCATCCCCGCCGGGCCGGGCAACTCCGAAAAGCAACTGCTGCTGATGCAGGATTTCCGGACCACCGTCATCCACGTCACGCCAAGCTACGCGCTCTACCTCGCCGATTTCCTCGAAAAGAAAGGCGTGGATCCCCGCCGCGATCTCGCGCTGCGCAAGGCGTTCGTCGGCGCCGAACCTTACACGGAGGAAACGCGGCGCAAAATCGAGCAGGCCCTCGGGATCGACGTGTACAATTCGTACGGGCTGTCGGAAATGAACGGCCCCGGCGTGGCCTTCGAATGCGAACACAAATGCGGCATGCACCTGTGGGAGGACAATTACCTGCTGGAAATTGTGGATCCGACCACCGGCGAACCGTTGCCGGATGGACAAACGGGCGAACTGGTCCTGACCACGCTGTGCCGCGAAGCCATGCCCCTGCTGCGATACCGCTCGCGCGACATTACGTCGGTCATCCCCGGGCCGTGCCGGTGCGGCCGCACCCACCGGCGCCTCCACCGCATCACCGGCCGGGCCGACGACATGTTGGTCGTGCGCGGCGTCAACATCTACCCGCAACAAATCGAACGTGTCCTGATGAGCCTGCCTGCCGTCGGCCGCAACTACCAGATCGTGCTCGAAGGTCTCGACGAGATGACCGTCAACGTCGAACTGGCCGAAGCCCGGTTCGATGGTCACGTCGAGCACCTGACGCGGCTGCAAGCGGAGATCGCCGACCGGTTGCGGACGGAAATCCTCACGAAACCCAAAGTGCACCTCGTGCCGCCGGGCACGCTGCCGGTCAGCGAAGGCAAAGCCAAGCGCGTCATCGACAAACGGTCGCTGTAATTGCGGACGAAAGGAGCGAGATCATGAGCGCCGTCAATCTGATCGCGGTATTCGCCGAAAACCAACTGGGCCAAATGGCGCGGATCACCAAGGTGCTGGCCGACGCGAGCGTCAACATCCGCTGGGTCACGATTGCCACCAACGAGACGCTCGGGGTCATCAAGTTCCTCGTGGACAAGTGCGACCTGGCGCACCAACGCCTCCATGAGAAGGGATGGACGGTATCGCTCGTGGAAGTGCTGGCCATCGAGGTGGAAGATAAACCGGGCGGGTTGCACGCCGTGGCCGACTGCCTGGCCCGCAACAAAATCAACGTCGAGAATTCCTCGGGGTTCGTTTCCAACAACCGCGCGGTGCTGCTCATCGAGGTGCAAGACGTGGCCAAAGCCCGCCAAATTCTGGCCAACCAACCTCTGCGTCTGCTGTCCCAGGAAGAAATATTGCAACTGTGAGAGCGGAAGTACGTAGCCGTGCCCCTTCGGGTACGCGCTGATGGAACGAATGTATGTAGCCGCACCCTTCACGGGTGCGCTTCGAACGCAGGCTGAAGCCTGCGGCTACGTTGCTGCCAAAGAACGACCGGTTCACATCGTGGAGCCCCAACCAAAGAGAGAGATGCTTCGACAAGCTCAGCATGACGACCAGGGGACGGGGAACACCCAAGGCACCCGCTGCAAGGCCGCGTGACGGTCAGTTCGACAAAATCGAGGCCAAATTTCCTTTCCCAAACAGCCGCCAGCGGCTAAAACATAACCGCGAGCTTTTCGATGAGCGAGTTGGACCGGGCATTATTGAGCGGGGACGAAGCGGTGGCGCAAGCCGCGTTTGACGCGGGTGTCGCGCTGGGCACGGGTTACCCCGGCACGCCGTCCACGGAAATCCTCGAACATTTTTCTGAGCTCGGCGGACACGCCCAGTGGGCCCCGAACGAAAAAGTCGCCCTCGAAGTCGCCCTCGGAGCCGCGTTCGGCGGTGCCCGCGCCATCGCCACCATGAAACACGTCGGCCTCAACGTCGCCGCCGACCCGTTGTTCACCGCGACGTACACAGGCGTGACCGGCGCGTTGATCGTGGTGTCGGCCGACGATCCCGGCATGGCCTCCAGCCAGAACGAACAGGACAACCGGCATTACGCCGTCGCCGCCGGCGTGCCGATGCTCGAGCCGTCGGATTCGCAGGAGGCCTACGATCTCACCCTCCAGGCCGTCGAGATTTCCGAGCGCTGGAAGATTCCCGTCCTGTTGCGTCTGACCACGCGGGTCTGCCACAGCCGGACCATCGTTCGTCCGCACCCGGCAACCCCGCCCACCCGGCCGCCGAATTTCGAGCGGGACATCCGGGGCCGGGTGATGATTCCCGCCTATGCCCGGCCCGCCGGCCGCCGGCTCCGGCAGAAGCTCTCGGAGATCCAGGCGTGGAACGAGACCTGTCCGCTGAACCGGGTGGTCGACGGCGACAAGTCGCTCGGCATCATTACCTCGGGCATTTCCTTCATGCACGTTCGCGAGGCGGCGCCGCAAGCCAGCGTGCTGAAATTGAGTCTCACGTATCCGTTGCCGCTGGAAAAGATCCGCGCGTTCGCCGCCGGCGTGAAACGCTGCCTGGTGATCGAAGAAGGCGATCCGTACCTGGCCGAAGCCATCCGGGCCGCCGGCGCGACCGTCGAGAGCAAGCCGGAGATGTACCGGTTCGGCGAATTGAACGTAGCCCGGGTCCGGCGCATTTTGGCCGGCGACACCTCGACCGAACCGGCTCCGGTCCCCGGCAAACCGCCGCAACTTTGCCCGGGCTGTTCGCATCGGTACGTATTCGAAGCGCTGCACAAACTCGATTGCATCGTGGCGGGGGACATCGGCTGTTACACGTTGGGCGTGTTGCCGCCGTTCGAGGCGATGGACAGTTGCGTGTGCATGGGCGCCAGCATCGGCGTCGGTCTGGGACTGCGTCACGTGTTGCCGCCCGAACAAGCGCGCCGGGTCGTGAGCGTGATCGGCGACAGCACGTTCGTGCACGGCGGGATCACCGGCCTGGTGGAGATGGTTTACAATCCACCGCCGACGGGCCACGTGTTGCTGATCCTCGACAACAGCACCACGGCCATGACCGGCCACCAGGAACATCCCGGCACGGGCCGGACATTGGACCACGAACCGACCGGCAAACTGTCGTTCGAACACCTGGCGCGGTCGCTCGGCATCGACAACGTCCACGTCGTGGATCCGTCGACGGACCCGGCGGGGTTGACGCGCCTGCTGCGGGATTGTCTCGCCAACCGTCAACTCAACGTCGTCATCGCCCGGCGGCCCTGTCTGCTCATTGCCGGCAAGATCAAGGAATACGACCGGGCCGCGTCGCAAACCTGCACCGAAGCGCTCGCGGAAGAACCATGAACGACCACGTCACCAACATCGTCATCGCCGGGCTCGGCGGTCAAGGCGTCCTCAAGGCGTCAGGAATTGTGTCCGACGCGGCGTTTCGCAGCGGGTTCGACGTGAAACAGAGCGAGCTGCACGGCATGAGCCAGCGGGGCGGCTCGGTATCGAGCGACGTGCGGTTCGGCCCCGAGGTGTTCAGTCCGATGGTGCCGACGGGCGAGGCGGATTTCCTCGTGGTGGTGGCGCCCGACCAGGTGGAGATCAACCGCCATCAGCTCCGGTCCGGCGGCACGTTGATCGGGCCCGACGCGGTAGACGCGAAGAAACTGGCCAACAAGAGGAGTTTCAACGTCGCGCTGCTCGGCGCGTTGAGCCGGCATCTGGAGATCGATGAGAATCGCTGGTTGGACGCCATCCGCGCGGCGTTCCCCGAGAAACTGCACGCCGCCAACCTCCAGGCGTTCGCGCTGGGACGAAAAGGAGTGTGACCCATGAATCAAACGGAACGTCATCCGGCAAGCGCACCCGATTTCACGCCACTCAAGGAATTGCGGGCCACGCAACTCTTCCGGCTCCAACGGATGGTGGGCCGGGCCTACGACCACGTGGCCCCGTTCCGCAAACGGATGGACGAGCGCGGCCTGAAACCGGCCGACCTGCGGTCGCTCGACGACCTGCGGCGGCTGCCGTTCACGGTGAAGACCGACTTGCGCGACGCCTACCCGTACGGCTTGTTCGCCAGCCCGATGAAAGACATCGTGCGCCTTCACGCCTCGAGTGGCACGACCGGCAAACCAATCGTCGTCGCCTACACGCAGGCGGACATCGACGTGTGGACGGAAACCATGATGCGCAGTTTTGCCGCGTGCGGGCTGCACGCCGGTGACATCATCCAGAACGCCTACGGCTACGGTTTGTTCACGGGCGGCCTCGGGGCGCATTACGGCGCCGAGGCGCTGGGCGCGACGGTGATCCCCATTTCGGGCGGCAACACCGAACGGCAGTTGATGGTGATGAAGGATTTCGGCGTGACGGCGATCTGTTGCACGCCGAGTTATTTCCTGCATCTGATCGACGCGTCGCAGCAGATGGGCATCGACATGAAGAAGCTGCCGTTGCGGGCCGGCGTGTTCGGCGCGGAACCGTGGACGGAAGGGATGCGCCAACGCATCGAGGCCGAGAGCAGTCTCAAGGCCTACGACATTTACGGTCTGTCGGAAATCATCGGCCCCGGCGTCGCCATCGAGTGCCCCCACCAGTCCGGGTTGCACGTGTTCGAAGATCATTTCCTGGCCGAGATCATCAACCCCGAGACGTTGGAACAGGTGCCCGACGGGACCGAGGGCGAACTGGTGCTGACGACGCTCAGCAAGGACGCGATGCCGATGATTCGGTATCGGACCCGGGACATCACGGCGTTCGTCGCCGAGCCGTGCCCCTGTGGCCGGACCATCCGCCGCATGCGGCGGATCGGACGCCGCAGCGACGACATGGTCATCATCCGCGGGATCAACCTGTTCCCCTCGCAGATCGAGGCGGCGCTGTTGCGGGTCGAGGGAACGTTGCCGCACTACCAGATCCTGCTGACGCGCGAGGCCGACCTCGACCAAGTGGAAGTGCAGGTGGAAGTGACGTCCGAAGTATTCAGCGACGAGGTGCGGGGACTGGAAGAGTTGCAACAAAAACTCGTTCGGTCCATCGAAACCGTCACCGGGCTCCGCATGACCGTGCGGCTGGTGGCACCGCACACGATTCAACGCAGCGAAGGCAAAGCCAAACGCGTCATCGACAAACGCAAAATGTGACGAGGACCACGGCCATGAAAATCCATCAGGTTTCAGTGTTTCTGGAAAACAAACCGGGCCAGTTGCGCACGGCGTGCGACGTGTTGGGCCGCGCGCGGATCAACATGGTCACGCTGTCGCTGGCCGATACCGCGCAATTCGGGATCCTGCGGCTGATCGTTCAGGACTGGCAGAAGGCGAGGGCCGTACTGGAAAAAGCCGGCTGCGTCGTGAAGATCACCGAGGTGCTGGCCATCGAGGTCGCCGACAAACCCGGCGGCCTGTCCCAGATCCTCGAAATCGTGGAACGCGCCGGCTTGAACATCGAGTACATGTACGCCTTCACCGAGAAACGCGGCGACCGGGCGATGTTGGTCTTCCGGTTCACGGACCCCGATGCCGCGGTGAAGGTCCTGCAGGATGCCGGCATCAACCCGGTCGGCACCGTCGAGTTGTTCAGCCGCGGCTAGACTGGCGGCCGGCCGTTGTCTTACGGACCGACGCGCGACCGCCTCGGGACGGATTACCGAAGGGAATACAACTTGCCGGTCAGCAGGCCCCGCAGCGTCCGCAGAAGAAAATACTCATTGAACGGACGGTCGTCGGACACCATCAGATCGCTGTACCGCGAGGCCGATTCGCCAAACTTGATTTGCTGGGCCAGGACAACGGCGACGATCTGCTTCATGTCGTACTGGGGAAACCAATCCTTCTGAGGAAACCACTCCATGAAATCCGCCCGTGCCGCCGCCGGCATCCGGGCAATCATCTCGTCCGCGGTCGGCGCTTGCAGCGGCTGCATGGCCGCTAGAAAGTGAACCCCCGCGAACCCCGCCGAGTGATACATCTTGACGTAGGGGAAAACCCGGGCGAGCGAGTTCGCGACCGCGTACGCTGTTTCCTGTTGGCCTCCCGGAAACCACTGCTGCAAAATGCCGTTGGTCGCCAGGTGCCGCTTCGCCAACTCGTAGAATTCCCGGGAATACAACAGGCTGGATCCAGCCGCCTCGATCGGCGGCGGCGGATCGATTGTGATGACGTCAAACTGTTGCGCGGTGCGGTTGAGGAATCGCCGCCCGTCGTCAATGACGATCCGGCCTCTCGGATTCCGCAGCAGCGTCGGCGCATCCGCAAAATAATACCCAAACGCCTCTTTCACGCTGGGCACCAACTCGACCGCCGTTACGTCGATGTCCCAACTCATCAACGAGCGGAAGGTCGTTCCCATGCCAAAACAGATGTCGAGGGCCGACCGCGGTCGCGTGCGGCAAAACGCCAGCGGCAAGTGCGCCATCAGTTTCGTGGTGGGCGTCAGATAGGTAATGCCGATGCCGTTGACGAGCAGTCGCTTATCCAAGCCCTGGCCATAGGAAATAACCGTCGCCGTGCAGTCGCGGCGGACCACTTCACCGGGATACAAGCCGCCGTCTTCGTACGTGACGCTGACAAAAGCCGAAGCCAGCAGCAGCGCGAGTGATAAGACGCCCATGCCGACGTACTTCGCCTGATGGTTCGCGAGCAGGTGAACGGCAGCGAACGCCAGGAACGGGGTTGCCAACAACACCATCGAAAACCGAACGCCCAGCCAGGGCAAGAGACCGTAGCCGGCTACCAGCGGCCCCAGAATGCACCCCAGAATATTGATCGCATATCCCCGGCCCGCGCTCCGGGGAAAGCCGGCCGAGTACTGATCGATGAGTTTTGGAGTCAGATATCCCAACGCAGCGCAAATCGGCACGATACTCAGCAATACCATGACAGGATTCGACCATAGCCGAGGATCGTTCAGCACGATCGGGAGAAAGGATACCACCGCCAGACAGCCCAAGAGCCCGGCGGCGGTCCAGCGACGGCCGTTCTGCAGGTGCCGGCGGTAAACCCATGACCCAATCCAAGTCGCGCACAGATACGTCGCGAGCAGGGCGGCAAAAGCGTAGATCGTTGTCCGCAACACCGGGGTAAACGCCCTGGTCCACACCACTTCCATCGCCATCGACACCAGCCCGGTCGTGAACAGGATCAGGCCGACGAGTCGCGGGTTCATCCAAACCGGGCCATCGCCCGTGCCGCCCGGCCCCGCCGGCACGGTTGCCGCCACGGACTGGTCTGCCTGGTTTACGAGACGTGTCTGAGGTTGGGGACGACGGCCAACGTCACGACCCAGCCAAAAACTCAACATCGCGATGAGAAAATTGAACAAGGCCGCGATCCACAAAGTGCGGGCGAACCCGAAAACCTCCACCAACACCAAGGCGGTGACGATGGTTCCGCACATGGCCCCGAGGACGTTCGCCAAATAAAGAAAACTGAAGCTCGTCTCGTGAAACTCCCGGGACGGCTCGGTTTCTTTGACGAACGCCATCATCAACGGGAACGTTGCGCCCATGCAAACGCACCAGGGCAAAATCGCCAGGGAGATGACCACGCCGGACAGCAACAAGTAGCGCAATGAGTCCATGTTCCCCAACGGCAAGAGTGTGGCCGCTCCGAGTGAAAACAGTTTCGGGACGGCAAACGCGCCCAGTCCGATGCAAAGTTCACTCGTCCCATAGAAAACGATCGCCGATGCGCGCGTCTTGGCGGTCAAAGGACCGATCCATTTTCCGCCAGCCCAAGACCCGACGAAAAGTCCCAGCATGAATACGGAGATGACCACGGACAGCACCGGGGTGATGATCCCGAAGGCGGCAAAGGCCATGCGGACCCAGACAACCTGATACAACAAGCCACACCAACCCGATACGAAGAACATGAGAAAGAGAATCCGATGTCTCGCGTTCACCCTTGCGTCGTCACCCTCCTTTCCTGCCAACCGGGGTCGTCACCCCTTCGGCGCAAAATCATGGGTCTGCTCCTTGCGATAGACCAGGCCCTGAAAAATGGCGACGAGCGCGTTGTGTTCGTCGGTGATGTTGACGGTGTAACTGCCCAGTTTGGGGTTGACCGACACCTCGCGGGCTTCCGCCCGCAACCGGCCGGAGCTGACCGCTTTCATGTAGGTAATGCTCACGTTGATGGCCACGGCCAGCTTGCCGTGAGCGTTGGAGGCCGCCGCGAACGCGAAGTCTGCCAGCGTGAAAATCGCCCCGCCCTGGACGCTCCCCACGGCGTTCAGGTGATGTGGGTGTATCGCCATTTGCGCGACCGCGTGGCCGGGCGAGACCGACAACAGTTCGATCCCGGAATGCTTCGCGTACTGATCTCGAGTGAAGAATTGTTCGATGTTTTCCATGGCAGTCCAGTGGACCGCGGCGGGCCCGTGCGACAGGTGCGCAACGCGGACCTCCTGCGGACGGCCGAACCCTACCCGACCGGCCCGAGCCGACGCAAGGCAATTGCCTGAAACGGGAGCAGCCGGGCGCAGCTTGACGCTGCCACCGATGGTAACAGTGTTCAGATGCGCCCGCCGCAGCCCGATAATTCAATTGGCATCGCGGGCCGGTGCGCTGTAAGGTTCTCTCCTCGTGAACGGTATCAAGATAGTTCTCGCGACCGGGCTCAGCATGTGTCTGTTGACCGCGATCTATGCGGATAACCCCTCAGATCATCAGGTCGCGCAAGCGCGCCCGATCCAGTTGGGCACGTCGGGCGGCAACATTAGAGACCAATCTTATGCGTACTGTTGCAGCGGCACGTTGGGAGCCCTGGTGGAGGATCGGAAAGGCCGGCTGTACATCCTCAGCAACAACCACGTGCTGGCCCGAACGAACCGCGGTCAAAAAGGCAACCCGATTACCCAGCCGGGACTGGTCGATGCCAACTGCTCCCTGAGCGACAGTGACGCGGTCGCCACGCTGACAAGACGCAAAGCGCTCCACTTCGACCGAGACCAGTGGAACGTCGTCGATTGCGCCCTGGCCCAGATTCTACCGGGACAGGTCGATACCAATGGGAACATTCTCGGTATCGGCATCCTGAATGCCCAACCCGTTGCGGCGACCGTCGGGCTCGCCGTCAAGAAAAGTGGACGCACCTCCGGGGTGACGCAAGGCGTCGTCGCCGCCGTCGATGTCTCCATTCTGGTTGACTATGATCGGGTGTGCGGCCTCGGCACCCGGGTCGCCCTGTTTGTCCATCAGATCCGGATCACGCCGGGCGGTTTCGGAGATTTCAGCGAGGGCGGCGACTCCGGGTCTCTCGTGGTGGAGGACGTCGATTCCTGCCCGCGGCCCGTCGGACTCCTCTTTGCGGGTGGCAACTCCGACACGTTCGCCAATCCGATCATCAAAGTCCTCGGCCGACTGAAGGTGAGCCTGGTGGGTTGCACGTCGACCTCGAGCGTCGCGGCGCTTCCACTCGCTCAATCCGCCGTCGCGGGACGTGTCTCGGCACAATCATTCGCCGCTTGCCAGTCCGTCAAACAAGCTGTCGAAGCCGATCTGCTGCGAACTCCCGGAGTCGTCGGGGTGGGCATTGGCGTCAGCGATTCCGACCCAACGCAAGCCGCCTTGGAAGTCTACAGTTCTGCCGCGGCAACGAACTTGAGCGCCGCCCTCTCCAAGGCGGTTCGGTCCGTCCCGGTCAAGGTCATCCAGACGGGCACGATTCACGCCCTTTGAGGTTCGCCGGCGATGCCGCGGACATGACCGGCCCCAGGCGCCGTGCCGGCTTAGTGATCCGCCTTCAAATCATCCTGGAAACAGCGGACCACTTTTTTGATCTCCTGCAGCAGGATCGCGCCGTAGACGATCCGGTCGGTTCCCTTGGTGAACGCGAGCGTCGGCGCCGCAACGAAATCACCCCGCCACACCAGCGCGCCCGGTTTTTCGTCAACGCGGATCGGCCAGATCTCGCACAGCGTCGCGGCGGCGTAGTATTTGCCGCTGACGTAATATTGCGTATCCATGAGTTGGTAGTGATCGCCCTGTGGCAACAGGTAGATGGCCCCGAGGCTCAACGTGGCGCGGTGGTTGGCCTCGAACAAAGTCCAGTACAGCGTGGGCGTGAGCGACTCTGTTCCCTGGTCGCCGAATAGCCCGCTCTGCCGCAGCAGCGTCGCAAACTGACGGGCCACGGCGGGCTGGTCGCGCAGCATCTCGCGAAGTTGTGTGGCGGGCGACACCGTCTTCCCGTTGGCTTCGTACGGCAGCAGGCCGTCGAACCCATCGCGCTGGAACACCGCGACACGCTCGCGAAGCAAATCCACCCAGCAGGCGCTGACGTCCTGGGGATCAGGATTGCTCCGGGCGCAACTGGCGAGTTGGTGCGCCTCGGCGCGCGTCAGGTTGAGATCCGATTTGTCGCCGGTGGTGGCGAGGGTCTTGCCCAGCAGCCAGCGGATGGCGCTCTGGTTGGAATCCAGATTCAGGTTCTGGAAATCCGCGGCCGCACACGGTGCGCCCACTGTTTGATACGCGAACACCTTCAGTGTTTCGTGCGGCGCCGGATCCCAATCCTGCAATCGCCTGGCCGTCTCCGCCGCCGCCTCCGGTGTCACGAAACAGGTCTGCGCCGAGAGACCATTGGGGAAATTCATCAGCGAACCGCGTGTACCGAGAATGTTGCCGTCCAGCACGCGGTTGAGGTCGGCGGCGGCGAACTCGCTGAAGCTCTTCACATCGTTCCAGGGATCGGACGCCGTCGCGACCGATGCCGCAGCCAGGAACCCGCCCACCAGGCTGGCCAGGGTGACCTTGAAGACGTTGTGTGGTTTCTTGGGCTTCATCAGTGGGCGATGCAGACTACGCGATGAGCGGATCTGTCGCCATGGGGTATAACCCTACCGTTGGTGATTGGAGGTGCTCGGCGCAAACTGGTCCAGCCGCCGCGGAGCAAGCGAGCGGGTTGGTGGGTAGGGTTTCACCCTATAGACAGGTTCGAACAACCGTCAGATTGTGGCAGTCGAAGCCTGACGTGCCGACGAGGATCACGCATCGTGCGCGGCGGCGCACGAAGTCTGGAGACGCTATGAAATTCAAGTTGACCCGGTTGTCGCGACAATATGTGGCGGCGTTGCGGAAACACCTGAAGCATGGGCCGCGGGGGAGTCTGCAGCCCGCGGATGGACTGGGACGCCGGGCCGTGGCCATCGGGCTGGAGACGTTGGACCTGGCCAGAATTCACGAGCAAGCGCTGGTGAGACTGGTGTCGCCGCGGTACTCCGCCGGAACCAGAGATGGGTTGATCAAACGGGCGGAGCTGTTTTTTGTTGAGGCCATTACGCCGATCGAGGAAACTTATCGCGCCATGCGGAAGGCCAACGTCCACCTGAGCCGGGCAAACCGGACGCTGCGCCAGCGCACCGTTGAACTGGCGGCCGCAAACCGGCAGTTGAAACGGGAAATTGCCCGGCGCAAGGCCGTCGAGAAATCCCTCCGGACCAGCGAACAACACCACAGCCGGCTGTTGGAGCAGTCGCGCCGCCAGCAGGAACAATTGCGCCAACTGGCCCGCCAGATTCTCTCGGCGCTGGAGGACGAGCGCCGGAAGATCAGCCGCGAGCTGCACGACGAAATCGCCCAGACCTTGACGGGGATCAATGTCCATCTGGCAACTTTGAACAAGGAGGCCAAGGTCAATGCCCGGGGCCTCACGAAAAAGATCGCCCGCACGCAGCGGTTGGTGGAAACGTCGGTGAACATCGTGCATCGGTTCGCCCGTGAATTGCGCCCGACGGTGCTGGACGACCTGGGACTGATTCCCGCCCTCCATTCCTTCATGAAAGAGTTTACGAAACGGACGGGGATCCACATTCACTTCACGGCGGTCACCGGAGTGGAACGATTGGATAGCGTCAAGCGAACGGTGCTCTATCGCGTCGCCCAGGCCGCGCTCACCAATGCCGCCCAGCACGCAAACGCCGGCCGCGTGACGGTGCGCATCCGGAAAATCCCCGGCGCGATTCGCATGGAAATCAAAGACGACGGCAAAGGCTTCGAAGTGGAACGCGTGTTGTTCGCCAAACGGCACAAACGATTGGGGCTGCTCGGCGCCCGCGAGCGGGTGGAGATGGTCGGCGGCAGCTTTGCCGTCGTATCCGCACCGGGCCAGGGCACCCTCATCCGGGCGGAGATACCGTTCAACCACGGCGCCAAGGTTTAAACTTGCTGATGGATACTGGTTGAGCAAGATTTACCAGTGTCCATGAACCGCATCACCGTCCTGCTGGCTGAAGATCACATGATCGTCCGCGAAGGGCTGCGGTCGTTACTGAAGGAAGAGGACGATATCGAGGTGGTCGGCGAAGCGCAGACCGGCCGCCAAGCGGTGCACCTGACAAAGAAACTTCGTCCGGCCGTGGTCGTGATGGACATCGCGATGCCGCTGCTCAATGGGTTGGAAGCCACCCGGCAGATTCTCAAGACCGTTCCCGCCACCCGGGTGATCATTCTTTCCGCACACAGCGATGACGCGTACGTCGATCAAGTGATCGCGCTGGGCGCGGCGGGATACCTGCTCAAACAAACCTCCCTCCAGGTGCTGTCCGCGGCGATCCGGGAAGCCCACCGGGGAAACACGTTCTTCAGCCCCTCCGTCGCCCGGCGCCTTCGCAATCGCGGCCAGAAGTCACCGGGTCGCAAGGGACAACTCAAGAAGACTGTCGCCCGTCTGAGTTCGCGCGAGATGGAGGTGCTGCAACTGATTGCCGAGGGCAAAGCCAACAAACAAGTGGCGGCGGAATTGGGCATCAGCATCAAAACGGTCGAGAAACACCGGCAGAATCTCATGGCCAAGCTCGACATCCACGAGATCTCGGGTCTCACCCGCTATGCCATCGCAGCGGGAATCATCGAAAGCAGCGTCCAGTTGACGATCCGCTAGTTCCTGAAGTTCCGCCGCGCCGACGCACTCTTGTCGGGATTGGATCTCGGGAATCTCACCTGGGGTGAACACCCCATGGCGTGCGTCCGGTATTCTGCCGTATGGTCTTGGTGTGAATGATCTCTGCCAAAATGAAGAGTCAGCCGGCGCACGTTCGCCGGTGCCGACCGCGGATACACCCCCAGCGGGAAACGGCTCGGGCTTGGCCGCCGGCGAACACCAGTCCGACACCATGGCCTGGAAGGAAATCGTCGCCAAATACCAGCAGCCCTCTCTGTGCCGCAGTGTCTGGCAGGTCGTGGACACGCTCGTCCCGTACGCGGTCCTCTGGTATCTGATGTACCGGAGCCTGGCGGTGTCGTATTGGATCACGCTGCCGTTGGCGATCCTCGCCGGAGGGTTTCTGGTCCGGGTGTTCATCATTCACCACGACTGTGGCCATGGCGCGTTTTTCAGATCGCGGAAGGCCAATGACTTTTGGGGGTTCCTCACCGGCGTGCTGACGTTTACGCCGTACTATCTCTGGCGCTGGGAACATGCCATCCATCATTCGGGGTCGGGCGACCTGGATCGGCGCGACCTGGGCTCGGTCTGGACGCTGACCGTGCAGGAGTACCTGGAGTCATCCCGCTGGAAACGGTTCGCGTATCGGCTGGCGCGCAACCCGGTCGTGTTGTTCGTGATTGCCCCGCTGTTCCTGTTTCTGGTCAGGCACCGGTTTGCCTCGGCCAGGGCCAGCCGTCGCGAGCGGCACTCCGTGTATTGGACGAATCTGGCGATTGTAGGAATGGCCGCCGCGCTGAGTTCGATTCTCGGCATCAAGGAGTATCTGCTGATCCAGTTGGCGGTCGTGATGGTGGCCGGCTCGGCCGGGGTGTGGTTGTTTTACGTCCAGCACCAATTCGAGGGAGTCTACTGGCAGCGCCACGGCCAATGGAATTACCTCGCCGCGGCGCTGGAGGGCAGTTCGTTCTACAAATTGCCCAAGGTCTTGCAGTGGTTCTCAGGGAATATTGGATTTCATCACATTCATCATCTCAGCCCGCGAATCCCCAATTACAACCTCGAGAAATGCCACCAAGCGGAGCCGCTGTTTCAGACCGTGCTGCCCGTTACGCTGTTCTCCAGCTTCAAATCACTCACCTTCCGTCTCTGGGATGAACAACGTCACAAGCTGGTAGGCTACGGCTACCTGAGAACTCTTCGCAGGCCGCAGAACCCAGCCGCTGGTTGTTGACCAGGGCCACCACGCAATCCCGACAAGGTGCCGCGGCTCGCCGCGCTCTTCCCTCTCGTCCCAACTCAACCCACGGCTATGCCGCCCTGCCGTGCCGGGGCTGGATTTATGAAGGCTCCGGTGGGGTGAACACTCCATAGCGCCGCCGGGTTTCCCGGCCTATCGTCATAGCATGCACGCCAGGCCCGGAAAGAATGTCCTGCGGTGAGGAAGATGTGATTGAAGTGAGCCGTGGTCACAAACCAAGCGCCTTGAACAACTGGCGCTCGACTCTGACAGTGACGCTCACCTGTGTTGCCTGGCGGTCGGTCGTGCCATCCGCTCGCGCACAGAAATCCGAGTCCCCGACCATGGTGGCCTCGCTGTCGATTTCTACGATCCAGCCGGAATTCTTCCTGACCACCGCGCACGAACGGGCCAACTATCAGGCGTTGCGATTGACCCATTCCATCAGCACGCGCATCATCGAGCCGACCCACGCGCTGACCGACGGCGAAGCGTGGGAGCAATTCGAGACGGAATTTGGGCCACAGCATCCGAGTCCGTCGCCTGTCCAACGCCAGATCGAGACCGCCAAATACGTCCTCGACACGACCGTGTTTGCCGTCGATCGTTTCGTCAAGAGCCTCCGCGACCATGCCGACTTCAACTTCGATCAGGGCCACCTGCGTCACGCGCCGGTAACGCCGCTCGGAAGGTCCCGGGACGACCCGCACGTGAAGCTCGATCTCGACCTTACGCATGGCAGACCGTACGCCGGCGTGCGGCTCGTGATCCCGTTTGGCAACTAGCGATCCGTGTCGCCAGCGGCTCCTGGCCCGAGATTCGTTGAGCAATCTCAACCGCAGTTTGCTACGATGGCCGGCGCGCCATGGCGGCTACACCGTCACAATCCTTGGAATCGATCGAAGGCACGGTCGAACGCATCGTGTACTCCAACGAGGAGAACCATTACACCGTCGCGCAACTCGTCCCCGAAACCCCGACCGCCCGGGGCCGGGCCCAACCCATCACCATCGTCGGCAACCTCGCCGCACTCAACGTGGGCGAAACCGTCCGCGCCCAGGGCCGCTGGACCACGCACAAACAATTCGGCCGCCAGTTCGCCATCGAGAAATTCGAAAGCGTGCTGCCGCGGACCGTCGTCGGCATCAAGAAGTACCTCGGCAGCGGACTGATCAAGGGCATCGGGGAAACGTTTGCCGACCGCATCGTTGAGACTTTCGGCGAACAGACGTTCGAGATCATCGACCACTTCTCGGCCCGGCTCCGGGAAGTGGACGGCATCGGGCCCGAACGCGCCAAACGCATCAAGGACGCGTGGACGGCGCAGAAGAGCGTGCGCGACATCATGATTTTCCTGCAGGGCCACGGCATCGGCAGCGCGCATGCCGCGAAGATTTACCGGCAGTACGGCGAAAACGCCATCGCTCTCGTGCAGGAGAACCCGTATCGGCTCGCCCAAGACATCACCGGCATCGGGTTCAAGACCGCCGACGGTATTGCGGCCCGGCTGGGCATCGCCAAAGACTCGGTCCATCGGCTGCAGGCGGGCGTCCGGCACACGTTGGAGCACGCGACCGACGACGGCCACACCTGTTTGCCGCGCGACCGGCTCATCCAGGCCGCCGCCGAACTGCTCGAAGCCGAGATTGCGCCCATCGAGAACGCCATCGATAGGCTGGCGGCCGCCGCCGAAGTGATCATCGAGAACGACATGGTGTATCTGGCCGGCCTGTGCCAGTGCGAACGCGGCACGGCCAACTTGATCCTCGACCTGTGCGCCGCCGAGTTGAAACTGCCGACGATCGACCTGCTCAAGGCCCTCGACTGGGTCCAGGAAAAAACCCGGGTGCAATTGGCCGAGGCGCAGCAGCAAGCCATCAAGAAAGCCCTTACCTCGAAACTCACCATCATCACCGGCGGTCCGGGCGTCGGCAAAACCACCATCGTCAACAGCGTCGTCCAAATCCTGCAGGCCAAGAATTGCAAGGTGTTGCTGGCGGCGCCGACGGGGCGCGCCGCCAAGCGCATGAGCGAAGCGACGAGCGCGCCCGCGCAAACGATTCACCGGCTGTTGAAATACGACCCGCACGAGGGCGGATTCACCCACGACGAGCGCCGGCCGCTGAAGGGCGACATGATCATCATCGACGAGACCTCGATGCTCGACATTCCCCTCGCCTATCACCTGTTGAAAGCCATTCCACCAAGCGCCTCGGTCGTCTTCGTCGGCGACGTCGACCAGTTGCCGTCGGTCGGTCCCGGCAATTTTCTGCGCGACCTGATCGATTCGGGCGCCGCGCCCGTCGTGCGGCTCACCGAGATTTTCCGGCAAGCCAAGAACAGTTTCATCACCGTCAACGCCCACCGCGTCAACGACGGCCAGATGCCGGTCCTCGATTCCCCGCAGGAAAGCGATTTCTTCTTCATCACCGAGGAACAACCGGAGAAAGTGCTGTCCACCATCAAGACCCTGTGTTCCGAGCGTGTGCCGAAGAAGTTCGGGTTCGACCCGATGCGCGACATTCAGGTGCTGACGCCGATGCACAAGGGACTGTGCGGGTCCGAGAACCTCAATCGCGAATTGCAATCGACGCTCAACCCCAGCGGCCCCGTGATCCAGCGGTTCGGCCGCACCTACCGCGTCGGAGACCGCGTCATGCAGATTCGCAACAACTACGACAAGGACGTCTTCAACGGCGACCTCGGCCGCGTCAAACGCCTCGACCTGATCGAGCAACAGGTGATCGTGGAGTTTGAATCCGTGGGAACGGCGTCCCCGCCGCGACCGGTTCCCTACGAGTTCACCGACATGGACGAACTGTTGCCGGCCTACGCCATCAGCGTCCACAAATCCCAGGGCAACGAGTATCCCTGTGTCATCGTCCCGGTGCTGACACAGCATTACGTGTTGCTCCAGCGCAACCTGCTCTACACCGCCATCACCCGCGGCAAACAACTCGTCATCCTCATCGGCTCGAAAAAAGCCCTCGCCATCGCCGTGAGAAATAATAAAACCGCAGCGCGGTTCAGCCGGTTGAAGGAACGGCTTCGCGGCGGACAATAAGCCGAGGCGCTGGGACGCGCCGAGACGACACCGTGTCGTTGCGGTGCCCGCAGGGCGGAGCGAACGGGAGCGAGCGCAGTCAAACCGCAGCCCGGTCCAGCCGCTGAAAGGAGCGACTGCGGTGACCGGAGGTCATCCGAGTTGGCGCAGGCTGAAGCCTGCGGCTACACGGCTTGGCCGGCGCTCTTAGCCGCCGCGTTCGCCCCTCTGCTGTCGCTCCCCTTTGCCTTCCTCCTGACCCGACCGGGCACCTTTCTCGGCCGCACCGCGTTCTTTGTGTGGCGACTGATTCGGCTGAACCTGCTGACCAAACGTGTGCTGGCGCGGCTGGATGGAGTCCGGCTCGGTCGGCGTGAACCGGCGCGGAGTTCCGCCCTCGAAGTTCTGCCAGGGCGACGGCGTGCCGTACGGTGTGGTCACGGATTTCTCCGAGCGTTCGGGGTTCTGGCGAGTTGACGGTTCACCTTCCGTGGGCGACGGCGCCTTCCGTTGTTTGTCCAACCGCTTCGGCTCATGCTCCGATTCGGCCGGCGCGGTCGCCTTCGACGGACCGCTCGGCGCGCCGCGAATAATCTCCGGTTCGCGGTTCTCACCCTTCACCGGACGACGCGGCTGCTCCGCGGGTGTGGTCTTGAACGTCTTCGGCGTCGGCTCGCCGGGGCGCACGACCTCGCGGCGTTCAACCGCCCGCGCGGGTGCCACCGTCAGTTTGCGGGAACTGACGCGTTCGATGGCTTTAAAGTCGGGGCCGTTGTTGACGACGACGTGATTGGCGCGGCTGAATCTCGTAACGTTGACGGTCTTATTGAAGATGGTCGTGTTGTTGATGATGACCGTGCGGCGATGAACGGGTTCCGAGAAGTGGTTGATGTCGACAAAAACGAAAAGTCGATCGGCGACGGGCGGTTCCCGCCAGACGCCCCCGGCGGCGAAGCCCGAACCTGGCGGCAGAGGGGCCCAGCCGACGTAGTCGCCGCCTTCACGCCAACAGACCCACGACGGCCCCCATTCCGTATCGGGGATCCAGATCCAGCCGTAGTACGGATCGTAAGCCCAGCGGCCGTAATGGTAGCAGGCCCATGCCCACGGTTCGTTGCTAACCCAATACCAGCCGCAGTCCGTCCACATCCAGTATCCGTCGCAGTAGGGACGCCAATCCGACGCCACATAGGCCGGGTACCAGCAGTGGCCGTAACCCGGCCGATCGATCCAATGTCCGCACTGTCCCAGCGGCCCGCTAAACACGCTGACCGACCAGCTCACGTTGGCCGCGGCAGATTCATGGGCACCGAGCAACAACAATCCCGCGGTGGCCCCTATCAATGCCAGCAATCGTATTTTCATGGCGGAAGCCTATCCTCCTGTCCGCTTCGTTAGACGCTCAATTCACCAATACCATTCACCCGCCAAAGCGCAACTCATTACCGAACAGGCAAGTTTGGGCATCACCACCATGGCCGGCGTCGCGCGTTCTGCTGTAGGTAGGGGCAGCGCGCCGGGCTGCCCGTCCTCCAAAGAAGAGGCGGCGCGCCCGGCGGTCGCGCCCTACCTTGCACAACGCTCGGGTCACGCCCGCAGTCCGTTTCGGCTACGAAATCGGCTGCAAAATCAAAATTGACTTGGCTGGCGCGAGCCAGCATCATGTCGCGCAACCGCATTGGGGCGCGAACCGCGGCCTCGCGCGGCGGAGATCACTGAATGCCGAAATTGCACATTCAATCGGGCCAGTTGGAGGGGAAAGTCTTCGATCTGTTGGAAGAGCGCGTGACGGTCGGACGCGCGCTGGACAACATGATCCGCATGGAGGACGGCACCATCTCGCATCATCACGCCGTCTTCGTCATCGACACCGAAGGCTGCAAGCTGCGCGACCTCAATTCCACCAACGGCACCCGCGTGAACGGCATGCGCATCACCGAGACCATGCTCAACAACGGCGATCAGGTCCGCATGGGCTCCGTCGAAATGCGGTTCGAGTCCGACGTCAAGAAAGCCAGTCAACCGCTGCCCCCGTCGCAAACGGGCGTCGACCTCAGTCAGGTGGGCCAGGGCGGTGGTCCGCCACCGACGTTTGTCTCCGCCTCGCCGTTTGGCCGCAAGCGGCGCAGTCAACGCAACGCACTGACCATGGCCGTGCTCGGTCTGGCGTTGGTCGCCGTGCTGTCGCTGGCCTGGTTCGGGTACAAGTTCTTCAACATGAAGTGAGCAGCGGAACAAGCCACGGTTCCGAGTCTCCAACCAAACGGCCCACCCGCTCCGTCGCGTCCAGGCTGCGCTGGAGCCACGTCAGAGGCGGGCAAACGCAGCCCTACTGCAACCACTTCGCGGCCTGCTGTGCCCAGTAGGTGAGAATGATATCGGCACCGGCCCGGCGGAAACCGGTCAGCATCTCCAGGACAACCGGACGCTCCTCAAGTCCGCCGGTTTGCGCGGCGGCCTTGACCATGGCGTATTCGCCGCTGACGTTGTAGCAGGCGACGGGGTAACCGAACTTCTCTTTCACGCGCCAGATGATGTCTTGGTAGCCCAGCGCGGGTTTGACCATCACGATGTCGGCGCCTTCGGCGATGTCGAGCGCCACTTCGCGCAAGGCTTCCTCCGCATTGGCGTAATCCATCTGGTAGGTCCGGCGATCGCCGAATTGTGGTGGTGACCCGGCGGCTTCGCGGAACGGGCCGTAAAACGCCGAGGCGAACTTCGCCGCGTAACTCATGATCGGCGTGTCGGTGAACCCGGCCTGATCCAGCGCCGTGCGAATCGCGGCCACGCGTCCGTCCATCATGTCGCTGGGCGCCACGATGTCCGCGCCGGCTTCGGCGTACGCCCGCGCGGCTTTGGCGAGCAGATCGAGCGTCGCGTCGTTGTCGATGACCGGCTGAGAGCCGAGAGCGGAGAGCCGGGAGCGTTTCTTGACGACGCCGCAATGGCCGTGGCTCATGTACTCGCAGAGACAGACGTCGCACATGACGATGAGGTCGGGCAATTCTTTCTTGAGGGTGCGCACCGCCCGGGGCACGATGCCGTCCGACGCGTACGCGCCGCTGGCTTTCTCGTCCTTCTTGTCCGGGATGCCGAACAGGATGACCGCGGGCACGCCGAGCCGGGCGGTGCGTTCGGCTTCCTTCACCAGTTCGTCCACGGAAAGCTGGAACTGCCCGGGCATCGAGCCGATGGGCCGGCGCCCGCGCGTGCCGGCGCGCACGAACAGCGGCATGACGAGGTCGCCGACGGCGAGGTCCGTCTCGCGCACCAGCGCGCGGAGTTGCGGGTTCTGCCGCAATCGGCGGGGGCGGTAAACGGGAAAACGCATGGCTATTTCACGCCGATGGTAGGGACGCGCTCCGGCGCGTCCAGGCTGCGCAGGAGCGCAGCCCTACCGGCCGGCGGTCGTTGGTAGGGACGCGCTCCGGCGCGTCCACGGGGTCGTTGGTAGGGATGCGCTCCGTCGCGGCCGTACCTGTGTTGTTCCGCTTCATAATTCCTCCCGGGCTACGAGCCGGCGACGCGCGGCTCGGTGTCGTTAATGAGGCGGATCACGTCGTTCGGTTGTCGGGCGGCGGCGATTTTCACGCGAAACTCGGGGTTGCTTACCAACCGCGCCAGCCGGGCGAGCAGTTGCAGGTGTTCCCGGACGTTCGGTGCGCAGAGCAGGAAGAAATGGTGCACCGGTTTGCCGTCGAGCGCCCCGAAGTCGATGCCCCGGTTGTGTCGGCCGTAGGCGAGCATGGGGCTGTCGACCAAGCCGACCACCGCGTTGCGGGAGTGCGGGATGGCGACGCCTTCGGTGACGCAGGTCGGGCACAAATCCTCGCGCGCTTTGAGCGCCTGGAAGAACGTGTCGAAAAGCCGTTCTTCGCGCGGATCGACGACGAGGGCGCACAGTTCGCGCAGCACGCCGTCCTTGTCGGCCCCGCCGAGGTCGAGGTTGATGCGTTCCGGCGCGATGGCGTTGGCCACGGTCACCGGCTGCGGGAGGCCGGTGGCTTCGGGCGGCAACTGTTGTTCGTCTACGCGGATCGTGTTCCTGGTATCCATAATGGGATTGCTCTCTCGTGCGAGATAGTACGGCGGGGAAACTCGTTGCGCAAGTCCGTCGCGTCCGCGGTCGTTGGTAGGGACGCGCGGAGCCTGTCCTGAGTGAAGCCGAAGGATCCCGTCCAGGCTGCGCAGAGCGCAGCCCTACCGGGCTTCGGTCTGGCCGGCGTTTTTTGTTGAAATCCGGGCGCGACCAGTTAAGAGGTTGTGGACATGTTTCCCCCGAAAGAGACGGCAATCATGGTTGGTGGGCGACGATATCTGGCAGTCATGGCCCTGTTGGTCGGGTGGGGTCTGGGGGTGAACCCGGTGCGGGCGGAGGATCAATCGCTGCCGACGTTTCGTTCGTTTGCGGGAGCGTTCCTCGCCAGTCACAACCACAATTTCTTCGTCGAGTCCGAGTTGCGGCTGCCGATCATGCGGGAGGGTCCCGTCGGAGTGTACTATCTGCATCAGGAATCGACTCCATTTCTGGACATCCCCAGCGGACCGCAGGCCGAGCTGCTCTACGAGCGCGAGTCCGCCCAGGTCGACTTTGTCGTGAATCCCAACCTGCGTGTGATTCTGGTTGGCGGGTACGACACTCTGCATCTGGAAGACCGGACCGGGTTCTTCAGCGCGTTTCCCCTCGGCGGCGGTCTCGGCTCGGCGCTGCAGCCCGGCACGCAACGGCTCCGCTGGTACGTGCTCGGGGGCGGGTACACGGGCCGGCACAACCTGAATTCAAGTTGGTGGACCGACCTGTACGGGTCCTGCCGGCTCTACGAATTTCTCTACGACAGGTATCTCGGCTCCGATTATCGGGCCTCGGTCAACGTCGCGGCCCGGGTCGAGTCCTCCAACAACGGCGACCGGTTCCGCGGGCTGTATCGCATTGGTCCCGAGCTGGAGCTGCTGACCGCCAACGGCAACCGCGCCAACCTGGCGTTGGACTGGTACCACAACGACAGCAACCCGTTTTACGGCGCCCACGAGAACGGGCTGGTGATCGGATTGAACGTGGTCAGCTCGCGCGACGACAAATACGTCTTTGATGCCCGGGACAAACGCGAGCCCGGTTGGCTCCCGTTGATCTGGGGCGACTACGACGTCGGTTTCGGGGGCAACATCCGGACGGAACGGTTCACGATGAACGTCGAAGTGGCCGATTTCGAGATCGCTTCGCAGCGCATCACGCCGTTCGTCTGGTACGAAAGCCACCAGGAATACCGCGCCGGCGACTACGACAACATGAACTACTCGGTCACGCTCGGCCTGCAGACGCCCATCGGTCTCGAGTCTCCGGTGTCACAGGGCCAGCCGCTGGTGGCCGGCCTCGATTTCCTGCACCGCAGCGATCACTCATTGAATCCGAGTTCTGCGCGCGTGGCTGCCGATGGCGAGGCCAGTCCCATCGGCCCGCTCGTCCCCAAAGGCAGCGTGAACATCCTGCCGCGGTTGCGGTTACAGACGCTGGGCTGGGACCTGCCCTATCGCGACCCGCACATGTATGACCGCAAGACCCACTGGCTGAATTACGTCGACTGGCGCCTCACCGCCGGGCACACGGCCACGTCCAGCCGGGAACGGGGCTCGTTCTCCGGTCAAATCGGCTTGAACTGGGACATCGCCACCGTGCTGGGCTACGTCGCTTACGTGCAGGGCCTGGGCTCCATCGGCAACGAAACGCCCGATTGGCGCGGCGAGATCGGCGTCCGCCGGCCCGCGGTCAAAGTCTTCGGACGCGCTGAAAGCTACGGCGTGACGCACAGCATAGTGCACGGCGACATCTTCGTGCTCGGCATCGGCGTGAATTTGTAGGGGGTTAAGTAGGACAGCCGGCCCGGCTGTCGCATCACGGTAGCGCGGGCGTCCCGCCGGTTCACGGGAAATTCCGTCCAACGTGGAACCGTCGTCCCGACGGTTCAGACCGGACTCGGGGCCGATGAATGGGCAAGATGCCCATTCCACTATCTGGACAGGCGGGACGCCCATCCTACTTGTCCCCTCTCACCATTTCCGTTCGTAACTGCGGATCACGCCGATCACCTTCCCCAGCACTTTCGTGTCGCCCCCGACGGGAATCGGCTCGTAGTGGCGATTGGCCGGTTGCAGCCACAATTTTCCGCTGCGGCGCGCCAGCCGTTTCACCGTGGCTTCGCCGTCGACCAACGCGACGACGATTTCGCCCGGCTCCGCGTGGGACTGTGCGCGGACGACCACCAGATCGTCCTCGCAGATGCCGGCTTCGATCATCGAATCCCCATGGACCTTCAGCGCGAACACCTTTTCGCCCGCGAACTCCGCGCTCAAATCCAGCGTGCCCTCGATGTTTTCCTCGGCGAGCAGCGGTCCACCGGCTGGTACGCGGCCGAGGATCGGCAGGGGCGGGAACTGATCGCGCAGGATTTTCGGCCAGTTTTGCGGCACCAACCCGCGCGATTGGCCGGCGTGTTTTTTGAGATGACCCTTGTGTTCGAGGGCGCGCAGATGGTCACGGGCGGTGCCGGTCGACCGGAACCCGAACGCCCGGCAAATCTCGCGGACGGTCGGTGGCCGGCCGGTGCCACGGATCGAGTCGAGAATGTACGCGAGCAATTTTTCCTGTCGTGAAGTCAGCGCTGCTTGCATGAAGGACGGATACCACACACCCGTGTGGTGTGTCGAGAAAAAAGATTTCGCGGGGATTTTCGCAACCGTATTCTGACAGTGCCACCAATGGATGGCGGTCTTTGTAGCTGCGAGCCTGCTCGCGGCTACAATCCGGGGGCAGTGCAAAGACGCGTCCGATCCTCACCACGAAGTGCACGAAGTTCACGAAGACGACGTCGCAGCCGCGGAATAAGAGCGGCTAACAGAGCCGATCCTTGTAGCCACGCCGCTCTGCCGGCGTGGGGCGGCAAGGCTCGCTGGTACAGAAGGCGCGGCGACGGAGCGTTGCGGCTACAGGGTGCAATTCGCTGAGGCCCGCGAAAGTGTTTCGCGGCTACAAAGGTTACGCCGCGGCGAGCGCGCCGGTGATGGCGCGATTGAGCTCAAACACGTCGAATGGTTTTTCGATGAAGCCGCACGCGCCGGCCTCGCGCGCCTGGCTCTCGGTCGTGCGTCCGCCCGTCACGACCACCACCTTGGCCTGATGGTTCTTGGCGAGTAACGACGTGCAGGTCAGGCCGTCCATGACCGGCATGCGCACGTCCATGACGACCAACTCCGGCTGGGTGGTTTCGAATTTCTTGATCGTCTCCTCGCCGTTGGTGGCGAAGCCGACGACTTCGTGACCCAGGTACTCGAGTGCCATTCGCAGGGCGAATCGGACCGAGTCGGTATCATCTGCGACCAGAACCTTCATGGGGCGTCTTTTTAGCAGCGCCCATGCCATCGCGCACCGGTATCAGGGAATTTGGTTTTTTTGATGGCCAGAACGTGGAAACCGCCAACCAAAATTGGCCAGAATTGAAACCGCAGCGGGAAATTGCAGAGCCACAAATCGTCCGGCTCAGACAACTACGGACAAGGAGGAATGGCGACTCCCGTCGGAAGCTGTGGAAACATCTCGTTAGAAAGTTGCTTCGCAGTCAGGTCCGAAGCGTTCTCCGAAAGTCTTTCTACCCACTCGACGTGGCCGTCCAAGAAAAGATAATTGCCCCACAAGGGTTGCCCTTCCTTATGCAGCGAATAGGGATGATTTACAGAATACGGATTCTTGATATAGGCCCACGTCGTGTCTTCGATCGTGGGCAGGATGGCCGGGGTATGATAAGGCTCGGTGTAATATTCCCCAACGATCACGACCGCGGTGTTAGTCAGATACGGGCACGTGAGCCGTGACCCTGCAATCCACACGTCGGTCTTCCATTGTGTAGGGTCAGTGTCCGGATTCTGATCTCCAACATTGATCGCATACGAACGAGGGGTCTTCGCGATGCCACCTGACAAACGGGGATCTCTGTCGTCAAGACAGCGGAAGACCTTTGGCGTGGTATACCCGCCATCGATCAGCGCATTGTACCACGCTGGCCCATTCTTGGCGTTATTGTGAAGGGCGGTGGGCATGTGGTTTTCGTTGTCGCCCGCATACGCCATCATGGCCAGCCCGATCTGCCGAAGATTGTTCATGCAGTGAACGCGCCGGCCGTTTTCGCGGGCGGAATTGAGCGCCGGCAGCAGCAGCCCCATAAGTACGCCGATGACGGCCAGTACCGTCAGGATTTCAACCAAAGTGAAGGCACGCGAGGCTCTCGGCTTTCGGCTGTCAGCTCTCAGCTTTTTTGGCTTACGGCTGATAGCTGACACCTGAAAGGTGCCATTCCGGCCTCGCTGATGGCTGATCGCTGATTGCTGATAGCTTCCGGTCGACATCTTGGTCTCTGATTGGTAGATACACGCCGAATCAGCGTTCGTCAAGGAACTTCCCGATTTGGGCGCGGTCATTTGCGTCGCGTCCACGGTCGTTGGCAGGGGGACGCGGTGCGTCGCGTCGGCCGCGCTGGAGTCACGCCAGAGGCGGGTAAACGCAGCCCTGCCGGGTTCACGACTCGCTACGGCACCACACGCACACGATAGAACTGGGACGGTACGTTGGTCGCACCGCCGACGTCGAGATAGTTGGTCACGGAGCCGACGGTATTGGTGACGGTGAAGATATCGACGAAACCGTTGGTGGTGTAGCTGCCGGCATCGCCGCCGGTTCGTTGCAGCGCATTGGTCCGGCCGTCGCCCATCGTCCACGTCACGCGGACATCATTGGTGTTCTCTCGCGCAATCGCGATGATATGGAAGAAAGACGCAGGGCGGGTCGGGTCGGTATCAGCTAGGTACTCCTGCAAATTGTTGAAGCCATCACCGTCAGGATCGCCGGTGCCGTCTTGGGAGGTAAGATCACCGAAATACTTCAGTTCCCAACTGTCGGGCAATCCATCGTGGTCGCTGTCCGTAACGATTCCCTGCGCTGATACGGACTGGATGCGGTAGAACCGCGACGGTCTATTGGTCGCGCCTCCGATATCGGTGTAATTCGTGGTCGAGCCGGTGATGAGCATGGGCGGGCTGAGATTAACGAAGTTGGTGGTAAAGCTGCCATTGGCGTCACCCGGAGCGGCCTGAACGATATTGCTCGTGCCGGTGCCTGTGGTTAACCAGGTAATGGCAATGTTGTCGCCGTCCCGTTCGATCGAAGTAATGCGAAACGTCGACGGCGTCGGCGGGGGCGCAATGGAAACGACGAGGTTGACCTGACCCACCGTGCCGGTGTCGATCACGCCCACGTAATTCGTGGGCAATGTCCCAACCGCAAGCCCATTGTCGACCAACGTGCCTCCGTAGCTGAACAGGGTGTAGTTGGTCGCGGTGAAACCGCCGCCATCAATCGCGTTGACCGTACCGCCGATCGTGAGATTGTTGCCGACCACAATCGTACTGCTGGTGGTTCCCAAGGCGAACTGCACGACAGAGTTGGTGGAAAAGATGGCTTCATTTACTTGAACGTCGGCCTGCTGGAGCATCTGGACCGTGCCATCGACTTTGAAATCGCCACCCAATATGCCGTCCACACGTAACATCGAATTGGTCACCAGCAGTATTCCGTTGGTTGTAACCGCGAATCCGTTGAGGACGAGAAGGGGAATTGGCCCGCCCGTATTCATGTCGCTCAAGGACAGAGTGTTCGACGCCCCGCCCGTTCCTCCCACGGTGAGATTGCTGATAGTTAGAGCATCCGGTTCGAGTAGCGGTATAAAAGAATCGATCGTAACTGTCTTGCTGGCGCTGTTGGTAATAAGAACTGCTTCGTTGGTGATGGTCGGATAGTGATGCAGCGACCATCTCACACCCGTATCCCAAAGGTCGTTTCCGCCGTAGATCCAGCTATTGGTGTCAGCGCGGGCGCTGGGGGCAGCGAAAACAAGCGCAAGGATGAGGAGGATTCTCGTTCCCATGGTTCCCGTGTTCATACAAACTGCGCCGCTACACACCAGTGCTTGGAAAGTACACCAAGAAAAACCCCGCGAGTCAAGGAAACTCCCTGACAGAGGGTCGTGCGCGGACGCGCCGACGTCGTTGGTAGGGATGCGCTCTGGCGCGTCCTAGGCCCCGACTCGGAGTCGGGCCGCAGCCCAACCACCTCATAGACCCGCCCTGCGTGATAAGGCTGGAGACTCACGCAGGGCGGCTGGACGACCCGCCGGGCTAAGGCGGGACCATGGGACCCACAGATACCACAAACACCGATCTCAACTCTATCGGGTAAACCCTGTATTTTGCGGGTGCCCAACGCCGTTTGGTAGGGATGCGTCCACGGTCGTATGGTAGGGACGCGCTCCGGCGTGTCCACGGTCGTACGGTAGGGACGGGCGGAGCCTGTCCTGAGCGCTTCGACCTCGCTCAGCGTGAACTCCGCCGAACGAGCCCGTTCAGGCCGCGCGAGAGCGCAGCCTTACCCCAAAAAGTTGTTGACAGACTTGTCACTACCATGTAAATACATTGCAGGTACAGCGTATGGAGTTTGACTGGTCAGATCCACCATTCAACCCCAAGGATGCCCCGACCATCCGTGAGATCGAGGAGTCATTCGAAGATCCTCATGGCCTTAGACTTATACCCGATTCGACCCGGTTCGCCAAGGAATCCCGGGCGTTCTGTCTGGGGCGAACGTTGACGGGCCAGGGCATTTTCAGCGTGTACCGCTCCGACGGCAAGCGCGTGCGCGTGATCGGTGCGCGTCCGATGACCGAGGAAGAGGATTATTTCTACGACAGGAAAGTCTCGGAGTGGACAGCCTAAGAGAAATCCGAAATACGAAACACGAAATACGAAACAGATTTTACTGAGGGGCAAGAGAGAAATCCGAAGCACGAAGCTGAGTCAGACGGAGCCGAATCCGATGAGACGCTGAGGGGTAATGGGCAGCAAACGCCGAGGGGTCAGGGCGGCAATCGGAAATCCGAAACAAATTCGAAATTCGAAAAAATGCAGAACGGGAGAAACAAAACTCAACGCATTCCACATTCAGGAAGCCGAAGGTTTCTTCTATTTCAGCAGTTTAGAGGATTCGTGCTTGCTTCGAATTTCGACATTCGGATTTCCGATTTGGGAGGAAGGGCAACCCCATGGAACTTGTAGCTGAATGGGAAGAGATACCGGAGTTCACGTGCGAGCACGATGAAGCCAAGTTTTGGCTGACGCATCGGCTCGACCCGAAACTGATGGACCAATCGATCGTCGGCGCGGACCAATCGGAGTCGACGACGATTACGTTGCGGATTGACCCGCGGATGTTGGCTCGCGTAAAACGTCTGGCTCGATCAAGGTATTTGAACTATCAGAGCATGATCAAACAATGGATGAGCGAGCGACTCGAACAGGAACTCAGGGACCGAGGGGACAAGTGAGGAACGGCAGCTATCAGCGATCAGCGACACGGAAGCTGTCAGCTATCAGCCGTCAGCTATCAGCTCTCGGCCATCGGCCGGAGGGTGGACAGTCGGAGGCCGGTGGACAGGCGAGACGCCTATCCCACTTGCGGGCTGAAGGTTCACCCCGAATCCCTTTCGGGGCCAACAGCCGAGAGCTGACAGCTACGCCGCGCTGCGCGGCGTTCACCCTTGTCGAGATTTTGACGGTTATTGTCATCATCGGTCTTCTGGCGGGCTTGGTGGTGGGCACGGCAAAGTACGCGGAGAATAAGGCAGCCAACTCGCGCGCCCAAGCCGAAATCGCCGCCATGGAAGCGGGGCTCGAAAGTTATAAGGCTGATAATGGGATTTATCCGATAACTACCTCCCCCCGTGGGAGCTTGAACAACTCTGGAAGTTTGGTCGACTTCCTGGTTGGCGGGCCGAAGAAGTATTTCAGTTTCAAGCTGACTCAAACCCAGCTTGTGAGCGGTGTCGTCTGCTTCATTGACCCATTTGGTAGGCCATACAATTACTACTGCACTACACCGCTGGCCGCCGATCAGATGAACCAAGCCACCTTCGATCTATGGTCCCTTGGACCGGATGGACTGGACAACACCGCTGACGATATTACCAACTGGAAACAATGAACGCAGGAGCTGTTTCATGAAAATCTATTCAACCAAGCGCGGCTTCACGATGACCGAACTGCTCACGGTGATTGCCGTCATTGGCCTTTTGGCGGCGCTGTTGTTCCCCGCCATCAAGAACTCGATCCGCCACGCGGAGATCAGGAAAGCGCAGTTGGCAATCACAGAATTACAGACGGCGTTCAAAGCATACTACACCGAGTATGGGAAATGGCCTGCCACCTCACTCACCACTGGCGGCGGAATCATGTGCACCACCAATTGGATGGTCGCGCTATTGCGGGGTGAGAACAAAACCGGGCAAGACTTGGCAATGGCCGGTGTCCAGTACAACGGCAACCCGCGACAGATCGTCTTCATGGAGTTCAAGAACGAGGATCTGGTTATCGACGCGGCAAACAACGTGACCAACCTTGTCGACCCGTGGAAGGGCCTGTACGAATTCACGTTCGACATCACATACAGCGGCGTCTCGCAGAACCCATTCGAGCAATCTCTGCTACCTCCCAATCAGAAAGTCGTGCATTCCGACGTTCTCGTCTGGTCGAAGGGGCCTGACGGACAGGAAAGTTCACTATTCAGTACGACGACACCTGCAGGGGACGGAGTCGGAGTTAACGAAGACAACGTGAAGAGCTGGTAACACGTGATGACAAGGCGGCAGACAAACGGGTTTACGCTGATTGAGATGCTGACGGTGCTGGTGATCATCGGCATCCTGTTAGGTGCCGCGCTGCCTGCGGTCACCCATCTGATGAAATCAAGTGGTCTGAACGTCGCCACCCGCGAAGTCGCCAACACGCTCAGTCTTGCGCGGCAGCTTGCAATTACTCAACGCGTCTACGCGCGGGTGGTGTTTCCGTACAGCAAAACCGGAAGCCAACCGGACATGTGGTATCGCACGTACGCGGTCATGACCAATAACGACAGCACGGCCACCTTGACGTGGAAGTATGTCTCGAAATGGGAGTACCTGCCTGTAGGCGTAGTATTTCTCAACCCGAATCCGATTGGAATATTACCACTCCCGGCCGGAACAGGGGCGCTGGACGATGCGGCGTCCCTCAAGTGGGAGGCACTTTTGCCTTTCCCCGATACAAATCTTGGGGACAATGGGACCCTCTGCTATATCGAATTCAATCCGACCGGCGTTGCCACGCCGCTCACGGCCGATAGCATCACACCCAGTGCGTTGGTGCTCACGGAAGGTTTCACAAGCGCCGGCGTACCAACGGCGACGTCGAGAACGATCACCAATACCTTGGCGAATTACTCGACCATTACCGTTGATGCCTTGGTCGGGCGCATTCAGGTGACGAGGCCATGAAACAGAAAGCAGCGATCAGCTCTCAGCGGTCAGCTATCAGCGAGACGGCTCCGGACGCAAAGTTGAAAGCCAACAGCCGAACGCTGAAAGCTTCTTCTGGTTTCAGCCTGGTCGAGGTCACAATTGCGCTGGCGGTCATGGCCATCGGTCTCGTCGCCATTCTCGGCCTGCTTCCACGCGGCGTTCAATCCAGTCGCAATGCGGCCGATAACACCCTGGCAGCGACAATCGCGCACGATGTCTTCAATGCGATCCGCACCCAACCATTTACCGCCGTGAGCCTGAACGCCTATGGATTCGGCACTTCTCCATATAATCTTCAGAACGCATACCCGGGTTTAGGGTCTTCGGTGGCTGCCTACTTCGACCAATCCGGATTAACCCCGGAGACCGCCGAAGACGATTACTTCAGAGTGGACCTTAGCTTTCAGCCGCACACGCTGCCGACTGTACTGCCCCTTTCGACAGTCACCGCCACCGTCTTTTGGCCCGCGAAATCGGGGATGACCACATTTCTCAACACTAACGTCTTCGTCACGGAGATCGCCAATTACCAGTGAAGCTGAACGAAAAATGCCGAGTTGGATTTACGCTCGTTGAACTGCTGGCGTCGATGGCAATTCTCGGGTTGATCATGGTGATGTTGTTTTCCGCGTTCAATCAAGTCAACAAAGCGTGGCTCATGGGCGAGAGCCGCGTCGAGACCTTTACCCAAGCCCGCGCCGCGCTCGACTTCATGACCAAGGAATTGTCGCAGGCGATCGTCACAACGAATATCATCTTCGTTGGTAACGCAAACAACATCGCCTTCGTCGCGCCCCTAAATGGTGGTACAGGCGCGGTTGACATCGTTGAAGTCGTCTATCGGCCGGATTGGCGCCCAGGGCAACCAATAGTCACACTGGATCCGGGGAACATTTTTACAAACGCTGTGAATACGTGGCCGGCAAAGCTGGTACGGCGCACCTCGTTTTTTGATGCGCCGGCAAGTGCAGGTTGGGATTACGGCCACGGTCAAGCCTGCACGGTCAGACCTTGGGATTTTTATCCGGTCGCCCCGAATGTGGTCCCGAATCCCGATTGGCCGGAAACAAGCATAAGCAATCGAACCGCCGTGCTAGCGGAAAACGTCATGAGCCTCACCTTCGACTATTACGATGCTAATGGAAACCTAATGAATCCGGATTATTGGAATTCAAACCGAGCACTATCCACCGCCACTTGGCAAAACGAATTGCCCCCGGCGACGGCGATACCCGCAGGACTCCCGCTAATGATCGATCGAGCGCCGGGAGGGGTGCAGATCACCATTGGCGTGATCGACAGCAGGACAGCAGTCAAACTGAGCACGCTAACCTCTGGCTCGGCGCCGTGGAATGCTCTCACGAACCAAGCCACTAGAACGTTCACGACCTACGTCGCCATACCGAACGGGAGGCCATGAGCAAGCCATTGAAACCCAGCGGTCGGCGGTCAAATGCTCGCGGCATTGCGCTCATCCTTACTCTGGCTATCATGGCGCTGGTGACCTTGATTGTCATCGGCTTCGCCGTCAGCATGCGCGTGCAGAATGCTGCCTCGAAGAACATGAATGACGTGCTTAAGGCCCGCGAACTCGCGCGCGCCGCCGTGGATCAAGTCGTGGCGCAAATCCGCCAAGCGACGACGAGGGGCACTAGTACGTCGGGCACAGTTTTGAGCTACGTGACGTTTCCCGGGGGCATCTACAACTTCTTCTCCGACGCGACGACCAACGGAGCGACGCTGTACTCAATGGCAGCAACTATACCTCCCACCTCCGAGACGTTCGACATGAATGACGCCGTGAACAACAACTTATGGATTACCGGCAAGGGCGGCGAGTTTCCTGCGTCAGCTGCCTCGGAGTTTCCCGTCGGCTGGGTATACGTGGGGCAGGATAACACCGTCACACCCCCAGCCGCTTACCTCGCGCCTCCGAACGCGTACCCCATGGTGCTGCCGACCCCCAAACCCATCATTGGACGATTCGCCTATTGGGTCGACGACGAGGCATCGAAGATCAACATCAACACCGCCGGGCATGGCTGGACCACTTCCGATCCATACGGTGACAGCAACCCACTGGCGATAGGTTTGGACCAAGTTGTATACCCGGCGTTGACACCTCTATCGGCTTACGCGCCCGATATCGAACAGGGATACTCGGCGCTATTCCCCCCAGCGTTACCACGCGGTGACTGCCCCTATACGACCACGGAAGAAGTCAGGCGGGCAAATCCGAATACGATCAACGCGACGGTTTACGACGCCAGCCGGTTTTCGATAACGGCGTACTCTAACGACGCGAACGCAACGAATCCCCCGGTCGATTTGGACTTCTACGGCAGGAACAGATTGCGCATCGATAATCTCAACACGTCTCCCGACGTCGACGGGAGATCCGATGGCGCTTTTACACGTCTCTCGGATCCGAACCTGATGAAGGTGTGTACGGCGGGAGGCACCGTCAATGCCTTCCAGAGCAAGTACGGACTTGACGGCCTCAGACAAATCATCGCCAACATCATCGGTTATCAACTTAATCCGCGCCTTGCCGGCGACTTGGCAAGGCTTCCAGATTCCGGGGGCGATCCGCCGGCTTATCTCGGCCTCATCAAGGTGCCGTACGTCAATGAGGTTCAGGTGAAGTATGATACGACTGGCGTGGGTCTTAAACGTACAATCAGCATCGAACTCTTCTATCCGTATGGAGCAGACGGTGTGAACTACCTGACGGGGCCGGCAGACACCATTTTGGTGACAGACCTTCCGGCCGTCCCGGGCTCGACCCTGCCGCAAAATCTGCCAGCGCCTATCACAGTTACACCGGGCGTTACATTGAATAGCGCGACTCCTTATTACGTGGTCACCTACAGCGATTCGGATCTTAGCTTCGCCGTGCCCTCTTCCGGGTCCGTGCTGGTGACGGTCGCAACGAACGCAACGGTCGACTGCTTCCGCAGCGGTAAGCGACTGGACTGCGCGGAGGTGCCTTTTCCAAATGGGGCGATCCTGGCAGATTCGGTCACGTGGCATGGCGCTGAGGTAAATGATCCGTGCTTGAACGAAAACACTGCCGAGTGGTCGCCGTACCGCAACCCGGCAGGCACACTGGGGGGACAGAACTCCGCGTACGCGCCACCGGGTGGCGATACTTCCAAGATGCTGATGCGCGGTTCAGCCATGCTCTCGGTCGGCGAACTTGGGTATATTCATACACTGAATTCTTGGACGTACCTGCACCTGCAACCCCAGCCGTCGACTGAAAAAACCGCCGGGCAAATCCCCGATTGGGCAATGCTGGATATATTTACCGTTCCCGGTTTCACGACCGAGGGGCGCATCAACATCAATAGCCGTATCAACCCCGAATTGTTGCCCGTCTCACCTACCACGCCGCGGCTCGTTCCGTTGGAGGCTTTGCTCAGCACCGTGGTTCCGTCTGGGTCACTGCAAGTGCTGGCACAGAACATCTACAATAGGGTCTATAAACCTGTCGCTCCGACGGGAGACTTATTCGGAAATAGCACGGTGTACGATACCATCGGAGAAATCTGCGAAGTTCAAGGCATGGACAATGGCCAGACACGCGAAGCCGACAAAGAAGCCATCATCCGGCGCATCGCCAACCTGATTACCGTCCGCTCCAATACGTTCACCATCTGGATCATCGCCCAGAGCATTCGAGACCGAACTGATGCAGGAACTCTCGGTAAGTTCGACGTCGGCACCGATGTGATCGCCGGCGAAGCCCGAGCCAAGGTGGTGGTGGAGCGCGTGCAGAATCCCGGACCCGACGGGATCTATGGGACGATTGACGACACCGTCAGTTTCCGGGTGCGGTATTTCCGGTACCTGTGAGGAAGAGTAGTTTGGGGCAAGCTCCCCATGAATTTGCTTGATGTTTCGTCTCCTTCCCTCTACAGATGCAACCATTACCCCGTTGCGGGTTGATGCGCTTGACCCCGCACGCGCCCCGTCTGCGCGAGGCTAGGAACAGTCGTAAAGCCATGTTTTTCCGCGGGAGGGACCATGAAAGTCTCACTACTTCTTTTGGCAACGTTGCTACTCATCATGCCTCGAGCATATTCCGACTCCGTCACGCTGAAGACGGGCGAAGTCGTCGAAGGTGAGATCCTCTCCGAAACCGATACGGACTTGGTCATCATGGCCGTCTATCACGGGGCCTCGGGCGGGCAAATGAGTAGCCGCCGAACCATCCCCAAGTCCGAGATTGCGAAGGTCGACCGCGAGACGACAGAGCAAAAGGTGGCCCGGCGAGCCTTTGAAGCACTCAGGGATCGGTTGCGCCTGGACCCGAACCGCGAGTTGAGCAAGACCGACTACGAAGGCGGGATTCAAGCATTCACCGATTATCTCAAGTCTTACCCCGGGTCGAAATTCACCGATGAGGTCCAAAAGCGCCTCGCGGCGTGGCAGGATGAGTTAGCACACGTCGAGCACGGTGAGGTGAAGTTCGCTGATAAATGGATGACCCCAGACGAAAAGCACCTCGAGTTACTCAAGAAACAACTGGCTGACTTCCAACGACAGCAAAGTTCCGTGGCCGCCGAGGTCGATGCCGCCAAAGTCAAAATAGCGGGCCTGGAACGCAAACTCGATACTCTTCAGAACACACGTCTGCCTGACGGCAGAGTGATCCCAAATCCCGAGAGAGGAAAGGCGGAAGCCGACATCATGGCTTGCGCCGGGCAGATTAACGCGGGTAATCCAAAGTTGGCCAGCCTTGACGTGTCGATCCAGAAGACCAAGGCCGAAATCGAGCAGGTGCAACAGGCTCAGGAAGCCGCACTGGCCAAGACCAATCAGCCGCCCGTTCAAGCCGCAGCAGTTCAACCGACCGCGCCGCCTCCGCCCCCACCCCCTCCCCCGCAACCAGAACCGTGGTTTGCCAAAAACTGGAAGAAACTCGCCATCGGTGGCGGGATTTTGCTGGGGCTTCTCATCCTGGCCACTCTGCTCAAGTACGTCTTGGGGATGTCCGCGAGAGTCGAAGCAGCGCGTGACCAGAACCGGCGGCTCGCCCGCGCCGAACTGAAGAAGGTCTTCGACAGGATCCTCGCTGACGGCGAGCGGCCACCGGGCGAGAATACGCCCGAGGGTGAAATCGTTCCCATCGGTAAAGGCGAAGACGCCAGCGGCGGCGGACGATGGTTCGTGATCGGCGATGCTTATATCTGGGCCGTCCAGAACAACGGACGAGACGGCGACAACTGGGAACTGAATAATGTCGTTACCCAGGGACGCGGAGCCATCGGCGCCAGAGTCGCAATGGACCCGGAATTGGCCGACTACATCAATTCCGTCTCAAACGCGGCCCAGTAACGAGCGGAAATTCCGCATAAGATATTTCCGGTATCTGTAGCTTTTGGGTAGTTGACGGTTCTCTGTTCTCGGTTGTCAGTTCTCGATAAGTTGGGCATCGGTACGGACGCACAGTAGCCACGCCAGAGGCGGGCAAGCGCAGTTGCTACCAACTCCCCACCCTCCCCTTCCCGCTTCCCGCTTCCCGCTCCACGCGACAGGCTGGAAGCCTATCCTACTGCCCGCCGCCTCTCAGACTGGACAGGCTGGAAGCCTATCCTGCTGCCCCGCGACCGAACGGACGAGACAGGCTGGAAGCCTATCCTACTGCCCACCGCCTCTCAGACTGGACTGGCTGGAAGCCTATCCTACTGCCCAAGGCCTCGCAAAGAAAAACGACTTGATTGGTATAACCCATCAATCGTATGGTTTAACCAAACATTACACTATATGGCTGAACTGGCTGAAGTCTTATCGTCAAAGGTTAAGGCGGAGATTTTCCGGTTGCTCTTCGGAGTTTCCGAGGCCGAACTGCACTTGCGCGAGATTGAGCGGCGGTCGGGATTGAACGTTGCCACCGTGCGGCAGGAACTGCAAAGGCTAATCGAACTCGGACTGGTCAGTGCCCGCAAGGATGGAAACCGCGTTTGCTACACCGCCAATCAACAACACCCGCTCTACCCCGATATTCACAACCTGGTTCTCAAGACCAGTGGGCTGGTCGAAGTCTTGCGCTCCGCGCTCAAGAAGGCTGACATCGATCTGGCCTTCGTGTTTGGGTCACTGGCTCGCGGAGAAGAACGGCCGGAAAGCGACGTTGATCTCATGACGATCGGCAATGTGAGCTTGCGGAAACTGACCGAACTGCTTTCAGGCGCAGCCGATAAGGTGGGGCGGGAAATCAATCCCCACGCAATTACCCGCGACGAGTTCAAGAAGCGTTGCCGTGCTCGTGACCATTTCATCGCCACCGTGCTCGATGCGCCGAAATTATTCGTGATCGGAACAGAACATGAGCTTGAAGCAATGGGCGGATAACAGGTGGCTGAAACCACACCGAACGAGCCCTCAAGAGATCGCCAACCTGCTCGCCATCGTGGACCGCGACTTGGAAGATGCTACCCACGACATTTCTGCCGACTGGCGATTCGGCATTGCGTACAATGCCGCGCTCAAGCTCTGCACGCTTCTGCTCTACGCCAGTGGATATCGTCCTGAGAAAACCCTCCAGCATTATCGAACGATCACCGCAATGCCACTCATCCTCGGCGAGGAGTACAAGAAAGACACTGACTATCTGGAGACTTGCCGCCGAAAGCGTAATATCGTCGAGTATGACCGCGCCGGAGCCGCCACGAAAGAGGAAGCCACCGAACTGGTCGAGACGACGAAAAAGCTGCGCGCGGATGTGGTGGACTGGCTGAAGAAGAATCACTCCAATCTGCTGGCGACGAGATAGTCTGAAGAAATCAGAGTTGGGAGGCGCTCAGCCAGCCAGAATCCAGAAGCCAGCACCCAGAATCCAGAATCCAGGACCAGTTCTCGGTGCTCGGTGAGTTGGAAAACGGGAGGCGGAGGGTGGGAAGCGTGGAGCCCGTCCTGAGCGCTTCGATCTCGCCTCAGTGTGAACTTCGCCGAAGGGTCGTGTCCAATGTCGTTCGGTAAGGGACGCGCTCCGGCGCGTCCAGGCTGCGCTGGAGCCACGCCAGAGGCGGGCAAGCGCAGTTGCTACCAACTCCCCACCCTCCCCTTCCCGCTTCCCGCTTCACGCGACAGGCTGGAAGCCTATCCTACTGCCCGCCGCCTCTCAGACTGGACAGGCGAGACGCCTATCTTACTGCCCCGCGACCGAACGGACGCGACAGGCTGGAAACCTATCCTACTGCCCCGCGACCGAACGGACGAGACAGGCTGGAAGCCTATCCTACTGCTCCGCCCACCACTTCAGACGCGTTTGGTCGTTCTCCCACCCCAGGCCGGCACCGCCGGTCTGCTGTTTCTCTTTCCGCCACTCCGCATGACCGTCCACGAACAGAACGTTCGCGCCTCCCGAATGACGCCGCGCGACGTACGTTTCCCAGCCGTCATACCGCGATTTGTCCGCCGCCGAGCCGCTTTCCTCACACCGTCCGTCAAACAACAACACCGTGTTGACCATGTCGGTAATCGTCGCCTTCCGACGGTGGGATGGTTTGGCGGCCTTGATCTCGTCGCCGCCGGGATTCCAAGTCCCCTTCCTGCCCACGAGTTTCCGGTTCATTTTGATCGTCCGCGAATTCGCCCGCGAGGCGCTGTCGAACTGGTTCCAGATCGGGTCCTGCTTGTACGGCGCCATCTTCTGCGCCGAGGTTGGACCGACCGAAGTCCCTTGGTTCGGAAGATACGAGTCCACGGCGTAAAACCAACAGGGAACCGGGTCCAATGAATCGGCATTGTCCGACCGCGGCAGCACGCCATCGGCATCGCCCGCAAACACGGTGACGGCAATGCCGAGTTGGCGCAGGTTGCTCATACAACTAACGCTGCGCGCTTTGGACCGGGCCGCGTTGAGGGACGGCAGAAGCAGACCCGCGAGGATGCCCATGATGGCAATGACGACCAGGCACTCCAAGAGCGTGAAGGCTGAAGCGGAAACGTGGCTCGCCAAGCGGCGCGTCCGGGCCGTGAACAACGAGTAAAACATTGAGCCGACCGCATCCTTGCCACGCCGTTTTCCCCAGGCAAGCTGAATGGGTTCAGATAGCCGTCGGCTGTTGAGGGGATGGGGGAAGGAATGGGCGATGGAAAATGGTAAATGGTTGACGGGAATAGGAGATGGGAGATGGGGAATGGTAAGGCTGCGCTCCGGCGCAGCCTGGACACGCCGGAGCGTCCCTACCACGCTTCGCTCTTCCCCCTTCCCGCTTCCGCTGCTACACTCCGGCCATGGCTGGCATTCCGCTCGAAGACAATTTTACCGATATACTCGGCAAGGCACAGCGCGGACTGGGATTGTCCGACGCCGAACTCGCCCGCCGAGCCGGCATCACCACAGCGCAACTCTGCGAGATCCGGTTAAACCCGCTCGGCCCTCAATCTGACCAAGGTAGGGCCGCGCTCCCGCGCGGCCACGTGGACGCGCCGGAGCGCGTCCCTACCACTGAAGAAACAATTATCCGCAAACTGGCGGCTCCATTGAATCTCGGTCCCGACGCGCTGGTTGTCAGCGCGAAACAGACGTGGCGGCCCGCCGACCCCGGCCCGATCGACGGACTCGCCTGTTTCAACACGCCGTTCAGCGACATGACCGTTAACGCCTATCTCGTGTGGGACCCGTCGACGCGGCGCGCCGCGGCATGCGACACCGGCACGGACTGCGATCCGATGCTGCAGGTGGTCCGCGACCACAAACTGAATCTCGAATTGATTTTGCTGACGCACACCCACAGCGATCACGTGTACGAACTGGATCGGCTCATGGAAGCCACGCGCGCGGCCGCGTACGTGAGCGAGCGCGAGACGCTCCCGGGGGCCACGCCGTTCAAGGACGGTCATGTGTTTGAGTTACCGTGGGATAAGCTTCCAGCTTGTCCGCCGGCAGCGAAAGGGGATCCGAGCGGGGCCGGCGAGACAAGCAAGATGCATGTCCTACCGGCCAGGACAGGCGAGACGCCTGTCCCACTCAGAATCGAGGCGCGGCGGACCAGCGGCCATGCCCGCGGCGGCACGACGTTTGTGGTGACGGGTCTCTCCAAGCCGCTGGCCATCGTCGGCGACGCCCTGTTCGCCGGGTCGATGGGCGGCGGAATGGTCAACTACGCCGAGGCGTTGCGGACCAATCGGGCGAGCATTTTCACGTTGCCAGACGATACGATCATCTGTCCCGGTCACGGTCCGCTGACAACCGTCGGCGAAGAAAAACAACACAACCCGTTTTTCCCGGAGTTCCAGGGGGGATAAGGGGTCATTCGCTCCTCACCCCATCCCTCTCCCCGCCAGCGGGGAGAGGGTGTCCGAAGGACGGGTGAGGGGGAAATCATGAGAATCATCCGCTACCAGGATTCGCCAGGAACCATCGGTTACGCGGCGCAGCAGCCCGACGGGTCCGCGTTGAAAATTCAGGGCGACATCTTTGGCACGCATCGCGTGACGGACCAGCGCGCCGAGGTGAAGAAACTGCTCGCGCCGGTCGTGCCCGCCGCGTTCCTGTGCATCGGCCTGAACTATCGTCAGCACGCCGCTGAAACCAAGGCGAAGATTCCCGAGTTCCCCGTGTTGTTCATGAAATCGCCCGCCGCCCTGCTCCATCCGGGCGACCCGATCCTGTTGCCGACGCACTTGAAGAGCGAGCAGGTCGATTACGAGTGCGAACTGGCGGTGGTCATCAGCCGGCGCTGCAAGAACATCCCACGCGCGCAGGCCCTCGGGTGCGTGCTCGGCTACACCTGCGCCAACGACGTGAGCGCGCGCGATTGGCAGCGGTATTGGGGCGGCAGCCAGTGGTGCCGTGGCAAGGGATTCGATACGTTCGCGCCGCTCGGACCGTGCCTGGTCACGCGCGACGAGATCCCGAATCCCAACGCCCTCGCCATCCGCACCCTCCTCAACGGCACGGTCATGCAGGAGGCGAACACGAACGACATGATTTTCGACGTGCCCCGGCTCATCGAGTTTCTCAGCGGCAGCACCACGCTGCTGCCGGGCACCGTGATTCTCACCGGCACACCCAGCGGCGTCGGCCTGGCCCGCACGCCGCCCGTGTGGCTCAAACCGGGCGACACCGTCACCATCGAGATCGACGGCATCGGCCAACTCACGAATCCGGTCCAGGCGGAAGGGCCGTAACCCGTAGGGACGCGGTCCGTCGCGTCCGTGGTCGTTGGGGACGCGCGGAGCCTGCCCTGAGCCCAGTCGAAGGGTCGCGTCCAGGCAGCGCTGGAGCCACGCCAGAGGCGGGTAAACGCAGCCCTACCGGGCGGCGGTCGTTGGGCGGGGCTTTCGTGACCCCGCACAACGAGAGAACGCCTCGCGTCTTCAAGAAGAATCCGGCTACCGGCGCCGTCGCCGCGCGCCAAGGAACAACAAGAACCCACTGGCCAGCAACGTAAAGGTCGAAGGCTCCGGGATCACGCTATACGTCATGTCGAAATTATCGATTGCCAGACCGTCGTCAGACCCCGCATCATCAATATCGACCCAGCGCAGATAAAACAGGGCGCCGTTGTCGATGCTCGTAGCAAAGTCGCCGCCGATATTCGCGACGCGATTGGCGGCCAGATTGCCGTCCTTCGCCCCCACGGAACCATTTACGGGCGCAGTGAATGTAAACGCGGCGCCCATGGACGCAAACGTCGACCCATCCAGGCTGAAGTGCAGGGACAACTGATTGGCGGCGTTGGTCCCGCCGTCACGCCATTGTTCGCCGTCGTAATGGATCGACAGGTTGGTGATGCTGAAGCCGGTGTTGTTGATGAACCGGACCTCGGTCACCCGATTGCTCCCCACGGCGTTGGCCGAGGTGAGCGAGCCGATCGCGCGATCGCCGTCACCCACCGTGCCATAGTTGTAATTCGTCCCGGTGGTGCTCCCGCCTGAGTCCGTGCTCAGCGATGGAACGGCGAAAAGCGTCCCGTTGGTCGCGTCTGAATTGCCACCGCGCTTGGTGGCTCCGGCAAACCATCCGCTGGGAGGACTGGCTTCTGCGCCCGACCCCATGCTGTCGAAGTTTTCCGAGTAGGTAAAGGTTCCGCCGGTCAGAGAAATCTGCCCGGAGGATCGTACGACTGTAACACTGGCAGCCGCCATCAAGACACACGCGTATTGGATCAAAGACTTCACGTTTCACCTCAAGTTGGTTTGTTAGAGCGCCGGCTGGGGCAGGTTATGTTGACTGGGTTGTGTGGTCTATCAGAGCTGAGCGCGCACGGCCCAAAACCCTGAGGATTCGCTACAGACCACCCCAACGCCTCGACTGACTGACCTCGGCCCTGGTCACCGAAGGTCGACTACGCTTCTGACGCGCACCATACGAAACGGCCGGCCCGGGCGCAATCGGTGTTGTGACCGATTCTTGGCTAGGACAATGGCCGGCCCGCCTCCGGCAAAATCTCCCGAAGGAATGGTAGGGACGCGCTCCGTGTCGTTGGTAGGGACGCGCTCCGGCGTGTCCAGGCGGCGCCGGAGCGCGGCCCTACCACAGCCACTCCAACTATCAGATGGCCACGGGCGGCAAGTTCAGATAACGTTTCGGGTTGTTGAACGCGCGGAAGCTCATCCCCTGGGTGCTGATCGGCGTTGGGCTGTTGGCCTATTCCAACAGCTTTCACAACGGGTTTATTTACGACGATCTGCCGTACATCGTCGACAATCCCCGGTTTCACCGGCTCTGGCCGCCGGGGCCGATCGTCAGTCACACCTCGCGGCCCGTGGTGCTGCTTTCACTGGCGCTGAACTACGCGGTCGGCGGTCTCAACCCGTGGGGATATCACCTGTTCAACGTCGCGGTCCACATCCTCGCCGCGCTGACGCTGTATGGCGTGGCGCGGCGCACACTCGTCTCGGAATCCTTGCAATCGCGGTTCGGTGAAGCGGCGCCGTGGCTGGCGATGGTGATCTCGTTGGCCTGGCTGGTGCATCCGCTGCAAACCGAGAGCGTGACGTATACGATCCAACGCGGCGAATCGTTGATGGGATTGTTCTACCTGTTGAGTCTTTACTCCGTCATCCGCAGCGTCGGCCCGTCGCGAAACGGTTGGTGGCGGGTGGGCGCGGTCGCCAGTTGCGCGCTGGGGATGGCCTGCAAACCCGTCATGGTCACGGCCCCCGTGGTTCTGCTGTTGTATGACCGGGCGTTCCTGGCCAAATCGTGGCGCGAAACGCTGCGTCAACGGTGGCCGTTGTATGCCTGCCTCGCGGCCACGTGGTTGTTGCTGCCGCTGTTGCTGGCGAATGGGGCGTCGGAATGGAAACCGAGCGCGGGATTTGGGTACGAAAAGATCTCATGGCCGTCCTATCTGTTCACCCAGCCGGGAGCGATTCTGCATTACCTGCGTCTGGCCCTGTGGCCGGCGCCGTTGTGCTTCGATTACGGTTGGGAGTACGGCTGGCCGGCGGCCCGGACGCTGGGTGAAGCGTTGCCGACGTCGATCGCCGTGGCCGCGTTGTTGGCGGGAACAGCATGGGCCTGGCGCCAGAAACCGGCCATCGGATTTCTCGGGGCATGGTTCTTCATCATCTTGGCGCCGACCTCGAGTTTCGTGCCGCTGGCGGACCTGGTTGTCGAACACCGTATGTACCTTCCGCTGGCGGCGGTCGTCGCCGCGGTGGTTGTCGGCGGGTTCGAGCTCGGTGGAAATTTGCTGAGTGGGCAGCCGCAAACACGGGGAATCCTCGGCGGTGCGGCCTGCCTGGCCCTGGCGTTGCCGCTGACACTGCTCACGATCCGCCGCAATCGCGACTATCTCTCCGGGTTCACCATCTGGCAGGACACCGTGTCCAAGCGTCCGACCAATCCCCGGGCCCACAACGCCCTCGGGCTGATTCTGGTGCAAGCGGGCCAGACCGCGGAAGGAATCAACCAGTACGAACAAGCAGTGCGGATCAAGCCCGATTACGGCCAGGCACACAACAACCTGGCCGTTGCCTTGTTCGAAATGGACAAAGTGGATGACGCGATCCGGCATTTCGAACGGGCCCTGGCAATCAAGCCCGACGACGCGGAGGCGCACGACAATTTCGCAATCGCGCTGTTCGAACTGGGTCGGGTCAAGGAAGCGACCGCGCATTTCGAGCAGGCGGTGCGGATCAAGCCCGATCTGGCGGCGGCGCATTTCAATCTGGGAGTTGCCTTCGAACAAACCGGCCGGCGCGCCGACGCGATCGAACAATTCGAGCGAGCGCTGCAGCTCAAGCCCGACTACGCCGAGGCACGGAGCCGATTGGCCCGCCTGCGAGCGGCTCCTTGAGTTGAACCGGCTTCCAAGCTGTCCGCTTTCGGTATTCTGCCCGCCAGCCAACATCCTTCGGGACACGCTGCGTCGCGTCCAGGCCGCGCGGCCCTACCGGGCCCAGGATGGCCGCGCAGCAGCCACGCCAGGCGCACGGTAAGCCCGTCCCGCCCGGTAGAGTTCCAAGTGGAGCTCGATATCCTCGACCAGTTGCGACTGGCCGGCAGCTTTGGCCAATCCGATAGCCTTCTGGGCGGCGGCAATGGCGTCGTTGAATCGGCCGGCGGCGGCGTAGGCGATGGCCAGGGTGTCGAGATATGCCGCCACTCGATTGTTTGTGAGTTCGCAAGCCCGCTCCGCCAGAGTCACCGCCCGAACCGGGTCGCCACCTTCTGCCGGCGCACGCGTGGCCATCAACCAGGCCAGATTGTTTTGGGCCTCCGGATAGTCCGGTTTCTCTCGCAGTGCCTGTTCCCAATGGCCCATCGCTTCCGGCAGCCGGCCCGTTTGCTCCAGGGCATTCCCCAAGCTGCAGTGCGCCTCCGGGTAATCGGGATTGAGCCGCACGGCCTGCTCGTAGTGGGCGATGGCCTCCTCAATCTTGCCCGCTCGCTGCAAGGCGTTCCCCAGATTGCAGTGCGCCTCGGGAAAATCCGGCCTGAGTCGCAGGGCCTGTTCCCACTGCGCCATCGCCTCCAGGACCCGGCCCAAATGAGCCAAGGCGACTCCCAGATCCTGATGTGCCTCAGCGTAATCGGGCTTCAGCCGCACGGCCTGTTCGAAGTGGGCGATGGCTTCCCCGGTCTTACCCGTTTGCGCGAAGGACTTCCCCAGATTGTAGTGGGCCTCGGCGAAATCCGGCTTGAGCCGCAGGGCCCGTTCCCACTGTGCCATCGCCTCCGGGACCCGGCCCAAATGAGCCAGGACAACTCCCAGATTCTCATGCGCCTCAGCGTAATCGGGCTTCAGCCGCAGGGCTTGCTCGAAGTGGGCGATGGCTTCCGTGGTCTTACCCGTTTGTGCCAGGACGGATCCCAGATTGTAGTGCGCCTCAGGAGAGTCGGGATTGAGCCGCAACGCCTGTTCATAATGTTCGATAGCATCGCTGATCTTTCCCTCCCGCCAGAAGACATTTCCCAGATTGTTGTGCGCCTCAGCGTAATCGGGATTGAGCCGCAACGCCTGTTCGTAATGCCCGAGGGCATCGTTGATCTTTCCCTCCCGCCAGTAGACATTCCCCAGATTGTTGTGCGCCAGCCAACACTGGGGATTTTTCGTCAGGGTATCGCGCCAGAGCGTTTCCAAACTCGCGTATTTGTACTGTTGCTGCCGAGTCACCACGACCAGCAACAGCAGCCCGGCGGCACCGGCGAGCGCTCCAACATTCCGACCGGATGCGCCGTAGCGTCGGGCCAACGTGGTTCCGGCGCCAACCACGAGGGCGATCAGCCCGAGGATCGAATAGTACTGCCAGTGATCGGCTACCAGAGAATAGCGCATGAAGTAGATGTTGACGAATCCCAGGGCGGGCACCAGCATCGCTACGTAGTAACCGAGAGCAAACAAGCAGGGCCTGCCCCACCGACGTCGGTAGCGCCAACAGGCGAGCAACCCCACAACCACAAGCAGCCCCGGTACGTAGGACACCAAGTTCCGCGGGTCGATCTGCCATCGCGGATAGACAAAACACAGATTCAAGGGAACCAGGGCCTTGGACAGGTAAAACCACACCGCCCAACCCGCCCCCGCCAGCCGTGACCAGAAACTGTCGTGCCTCACGATCTCCCCGCTGAAGGCCTGACGATGTGCGTTGAACCACACCGTTACGCTACCCAACAGCCCCGCCACGGCAAAGAACGGCAGGCTGCGGAGCACATCGCGGCGTTCGATTCGGCCTCGCCGCCACCACGCGACGCCCAACAACACCACGGGCAGTGTAGCCACTGCCGTCTTGCTCAACAACGCCAGCACAAAGGCTCCTAGCGCCGCCCAGTACCAACGCGTCGGACTCCCCTCGTCAAACTTCAGGTACCACAGACACGTCAACGCGAAGAAGAACATGCACAGCGTATTCTTGCGTTCGGCAATCCACGTCACCGATTCCACGTTCACCGGGTGTACCGCGAACACCGTTGCTGCCAGCCACGCCCCCGGGATCTTCAACCTCGCCAAAATCCGCCAGCACAACACGGCCGCCATCGCGTGCAAGAGTACGTTGACCAAGTGGTATCCCAGCGGGTCCGCCCCCCACAGACGCCACTCCAGCCACCACGTTGTGGAAGTCAACGGCCAGTAGTCCGGCGGCTGGGTCGTGAACCAGAAGCGATACAAACCGTCGGACACTCGTATCAGGGGATTCTGAACGACGAGATCGTCATCGTCCCAAATGAATCCGCAACGCAGAGACGGGAGGTACGCCACCACCGTCAGCAAAATGATGAGTGCCGCGCCCGCGACCGTTGATTTCCGCGTGTTCGCCATCCGGGTCACGGATATCCTTGTCACACTTCCCCTTGGCTCTGTCAACGGTCGACACCGTTAACTTCACGCAGCGAGATCAACGAAGCTAGTCCGTCAACATTCATCAGAAGCGTGCGGGGAGGGCGAAGTTTACCCGCCTCTGGCGGCGCCGCAGGCGACCAGGGCTCCTGCTGAGCCGCGGCGTTGACGGAGAAAACGGTCGGCTCGCCGGGAGGCTCGCCCTCCCAATCAAGGTTGACC
>DATJBF010000079.1:0-37383 GCA_035515475.1 Verrucomicrobiia bacterium | reverse complement strand
GAAGCTCGGGACCAACAGCAGTCCGTATCCCACGCTGCCCATCGCCGGGTACGCCTGATGATTGATGAACCACTCGTACCGTCCGGTCTTGTACAAATACCAGGCGCACACGGTGTACTTCGGAGATTCCTGGAGCTTGTTAACAGCCAGGGCGGGCGGACACCAAAACCGCCACGCTGCGAACGCCGTCAGGGCCGCGACGAGCACCGCGTCCAACCACCACCGCTTGAGAAAAGCCTGCATACGAGGCGGCAACCCAACCCCGTTCACTCGCCGCTCTTGAACTGGTCCTCTTTGTTCCTGAACAAAATGTTGAAGGTCGTCAGCGAACCGTAGGACCGGGTGACGTACTGCTGAAACTCCACCCGCTCGGCGTCGCTGAGCTTGTCGTGGCTGTTGATCTTCTGCTCGAGCACCCGCAGGTTGTTGCGCACCATCACGATCTTGTGGAAGAACACGTCCAGCGGAACTTCTTTGGCCTGCAACGAAGCGTCGGCCGGATGCAACACCATCCGGCCGCCCTGCCAACGGCCCCCGAGTTGTTCGACGACCGCGCCGGGCTGTTCCACCCCGAGTTCGGCCAACACCGTCCGAACGGTCTTCTCGATGAATTGAGCCAGCGGCACGTCCAAGCCGCTGATGGCGGCGTGCACTTCGGCCACCGTCAAATCGCTGGTTTCAGGCACGATCGTACGCGTCGCATCGTTGAAACGGACATCCGCGCTCGTCTCGGTGATGGCCTTGACGGTGCCCAAACCGTGATGCGGGTGTTTCACCGTCATTCCCACGTGTAATTCCTGAATCTTCATAGTGTCTCCGCTAAGATGAGTTCGACCGGCATACGACGTCGGGAGCCTAGCACTCCGGCTCGCCGTTGCCCAGCGCGTCGTGGTACTGTGTATTCGTGAACCCGGCGTCGCTATCATCGCCCAGCATTATGCTCCCCGTCCAAGGGGCCCGGATATGAACCGCGTCAGGCAAATTGCCGGCGAACACGGCATTCATTTCGTCCAGCCCTGAGCCAGTGACGCTGGAGGTTTTTTGAGCCGGTGCGCGCGGTGAGCCGGTCGGTCTTTCCAACAATTCCCGCTGAGCCGCGAAGTTTTTCTGATGACTGAATCAGCAGTTCTTCCTATTGAACCCTGCGTGGCTGAAACCTAGGCTTTTCTTGGGAAAGGAGAGTTATCATGAAAGCGTTGCGAAGTAGCATCCTGGCCACGGCTGCCGGCGCCTTGCTTTTTCCGACAGTTGCCTTGGCCGACAACGGAAATGCCTCCACAAACACGACAACGGGTTCGACGAACGTTGTGGCCGTCACATCCCCCCGGCCGATTCAGTTGGCTCTGGTTCCGGATGTGCAACTGGTGCCGCAAGAACAGTCCATTACCGGGTTTCGATTGAACATCTACGGCTGCAACCAGGATGTTACCGGAGTGGATATCGGCCTCGTGCACCAGGCAACCGGCAATTTCAAGGGCGCCCAATTCGGCATCGTCAACAAGGTCGATGGCGATTCTTCCGGCATGCAGCTCGCCGGGATCTTCAGCGAGACCAGGGCGCGCATGACCGGGTGGCAGGTCGGGATGGGCAATCACGCCGGCTACATGAAAGGAGTTCAGTTGGGCTTCGTCAACATGGCCGACGACATGACCGGCATCCAGATCGGCCTCGTCAACATCATCAACAGCAAGACCGACTACAAAGCCCTGCCGCTGATTAACGCGAAGTTCTAACTCAAGCGGGGAACCTAACCGGAAGAGGCCGGCTACCCCGGCCTCTTCTTTCCCGGACGGTCAGGCCTTCTGATAAATCTCCGAACCGGCGCGCTTGAACTCGTCGCTCTTCTCACGCATTCCCCGCTCCAACGCTTTGTCCGTCGCGACGCCATGTTCCGCCGCATACTTCCGCACGTCTTCCGTGATCTTCATCGAACAGAAGTGCGGGCCGCACATCGAGCAGAAATGAGCGAGCTTGGCCCCTTCGGCCGGCAACGTTTCGTCGTGAAATGCGCGCGCTGTTTCCGGGTCGAGCGAGAGATTGAATTGATCTTCCCAGCGGAACTCGAACCGGGCTTTGCTCATGGCATCGTCCCAACGTTTCGCGCCGGGGTGGCCCTTCGCCAGGTCGGCCGCGTGGGCGGCGATCTTGTAGGCAATGACGCCGTCTTTGACGTCTTTCTTGTTCGGCAGACCCAGATGTTCCTTGGGCGTGACGTAGCAGAGCATTGCCGTGCCGTACCAGCCGATCATCGCCGCGCCGATGGCGCTGGTGATGTGGTCGTAACCGGGGGCGATGTCGGTCGTGAGCGGGCCGAGCGTATAGAACGGCGCCTCGCCGCACCACGCCAACTGCTTGTCCATGTTCTCCTGGATCAGGTGCATCGGGATGTGACCCGGACCTTCGTTCATCACCTGCACGCCGTGTTCCCAGGCAATCTTGTTCAGTTCGCCCTGCGTCTTGAGTTCGGCAAATTGCGCTTCGTCGTTGGCGTCGGCAATCGAGCCGGGCCGAAGACCATCGCCCAACGAAAAACTTACGTCGTACACCGCCATGATTTCGCAGATCTCCCGGAACCGGGTGTACAGGAAACTCTCCTGATGATGCGCCAGACACCACTTGGCCATGATCGAGCCGCCGCGGCTGACGATGCCCGTCACGCGGTTGGCCGTGAGCGGGATGTAGCGCAGCAATACGGCGGCATGAACGGTGAAATAATCCACGCCCTGCTCGCATTGCTCGATCAGCGTGTCCCGATAAATCTCCCAGGTCAGTTCCTCGGCCTTGCCGTCGACCTTTTCCAGCGCCTGATAAATCGGCACCGTGCCGATCGGGACGGGTGAGTTGCGCAAAATCCACTCACGTGTCTCGTGGATGTTCTGGCCCGTGGACAAATCCATCACGGTGTCGGCACCCCACTTCGTGGCCCAGCGCATCTTCTCAACTTCTTCCTCGATGCTCGACGCCACGGCGCTGTTGCCGATGTTGGCGTTGATTTTTACGAGGAAATTCCGCCCGATGATCATCGGCTCGGATTCGGGATGATTGACGTTCGCCGGGATGATGGCCCGACCGCGCGCCACCTCGCGGCGCACGAATTCGGGGTCGAGGTTCTCGCGGATCGCGATAAACTCCATCTCGGGCGTGACCATGCCCTGCCGCGCGTAATGAAGTTGCGTCACGATCTTACCCGGCTGGGCACGGAGAGGACGGACAACCGCAGGCGGGACGCCCGCGCCCACTGGCTTCACGTCGCCCCGTTCGAGAATCCACGATCGCCGCAGCTTGGGCAAGCCCGCGGCCTCGGTGCCCTTGAAATCGGGATCACTCCACGGCCCGCTGGTGTCGTACACGCGAACGGGTTCGTTGACCTCGATGCGTCCCGCGTGACTCACCGTCGGCGACAGCGCAATCTCACGAAACGGGACGCGGACGCCCCGGTGGAGTTTGCCGGCAACGTAAACCTTCCGCGATTTCGGGAAGTGTTCGCGGCTGCGCGCTTCGGAAGATTTTGGTGCGATCATGTGGTTCCCTCCGCCAGCATTACCTGGATCAGGTTCAATGGGTGGTCCCGCTCGCGCGGGATCTCAGCCTTGGTAGGCCCCCCAATGGATTTCAGTTGAAAGAACGGCCGCAGCCACAGCTTGAATGAGCGTTCGGATTCTTAATCTGGAACCCCGACCCCTGCAAGCTGTCGACGTAATCCACCACACTGCCCTTTAAGAAATTCGCGCTCATCGGGTCGATGATCACTTCCACGCCGTCCTGGATCACCACCTCGTCATCCGCCTTCTTGTCGTCGAACGCCATGCCATATTCCATCCCCGAGCAGCCGCCCGCCTCGACGTACACGCGCAGCACCTTGCCCTGGATCCCCTGGTCGGCCACCAACGTCTTGATATGCTTGGTTGCGTTTTCCGTAAGTGTGATCATCAATTCCTCTGCGACCATCTCCACACTAACAACATTGCGCCGGACTGTCAAACACCCCGTCATCCACGTGAAGGTGCATCTGGATACTGTCACCAACCGATGATAGCCTTGTAGCCGCCCCGCTCTGCCGGGGCGCCTCCGGCACGGCGACAGAGCGCCGTGGCTACATTCTTCCTGCAATACACGGTGGCAGTGCAAAGATGCGTCATCCGCGCGAAGCCCGTGCGCGGTCAGGGCTACCGACCCCAACCGGGTCTCGAATTCCGACGCCGCCCACCGAACACCAACCCGGCGCCGACGGCAAAGCTGAGGAGAGTGATCGCGATTCCCCACCGCAACACCGATGGCGCAAAATGCACCACGACCTGCCCGCGGCCTCTCTCGGCAATAACGATGCCCTGGAACGCGCCGAAGACCTCGACGAGTTTCACCCGCGGATCGGTCGTCACCCAGCCGGGATAAAACGTTTCCGAGACGAACACGATGCCGGGCCGGCTCACGTTGTAGCTGATCGAATACTGTTCCGGGCGGACGCTCGTGAACCGGATTTCGTCGGCGGCGTCGGCCAGGGGGTCGCGGCCAATCCCGCGCAACGCGTCGAGAGCAGGGCAGTCGCTCACGGCCAACTCATTGTGCCAGTCGATCTCGCCACGGTCCAGCGCGCTCAACAGCGCGGCGCGGGAACCATACCGGCGTATCCGGGCATAAAACTTCGCGCGCGGGAGCACGTTGGTCCGTGTGCCAAACTGGGACCGGTTATGCTCGTCCACTTCCACCCTTACCTTGATGTTCTGAATGGCAATCTTGGCGTCCTCGTTGGTGATGCCTTGAAACGTGGCCACGTTGTCCGGACAAAAGCTGATGTACCCCTCCGGGACTTCCAGGTAGTCGTGGAAACAAGGCAGATTGCGAGCCGCCACCAGTTCCTCGCTGACCTCGCCCTTGTGGATCTGGCCGAACCGGCTCGGACCATGCCGCTCGCGATACTCCTTCAACAACTGAAGCCAACGGGCGGTCTCCGGAAAATAGGTGTCCGGATCTCGGCGACCGCGTTGGAATCCCCCATACGCGTGGTAAAAATCCGCAACCGTGATGACCGGTAGACCGCACAAACAAACAATCGCCAGCCACGGTCTTCGGGCCCAAAGCGCACCGACGACCGCCAGAACGCAGAGAACGCTCACCGCCAAAACAAACAGGGTCTCGCGCCGCGACGAACTCAATCGCTCAACATCCTGCAGTCCCGCAGCCAGATGCGGCCCGGCGACGGACACCGCCAGGATGAGGCCGGCATAACTGGCTGCTGGAAGCACCACCGGCCAGTAACGCACCGGTCGCTCGCGCCGGGCCACAAGGTCTACCCCATACGCCACGAGCATCGCCGCGGCAAACGTGCCGATACACGACATCCGGGCGGGCCCACGGAACAGCGCCACGCCCGGAAGGAGATGGTACAACACCGTGTACAAGCCCCCAAACCGTCCCAACATGAACCACGTCGCCACCAACCAGGTCCCCAGGAAAAACCGGACGGTCGATCGGTCGCGGAGGTTCCGCCAATTGAAGAAGATCAGCAGCAGCGCCAGCCAGAAGATCTGCCCGGCATAGGCCCCGAATTCCCAGTACTGCCAAAAACCGCGGATGCTGCTCTCCGTGGGGGTCTGCGTAACGGTGAGACTGTGTGGATCGTACCCCCAAAACGGGACCGGCGGGCTGCTCGACCGCGTCTTTCCGAAGAAATTGGGTACGCATAGCGTCAGGAGCTGGTCCACGGGCAGGGAAGCGTCGGAGAGTTGTTGGAACGTCTGGCCTGGTCGCGACGTGCGCCACCAACTCTGGGCCGCCGGCAGAACCATCACCGCGCCCAAACCGAAGACGAGCACAAACGTGCCCGCCAGCTTCGGTCCCCCGTTGCCCAGCACCCACCGCGTCGCCCGCCGCCAGTCCGAGCCGTCCTCACGGCGGACACGCCAGCAGCGATACAACCAATAGGCGATAACCAGATACCAACAGTAAAGCGTTATCTGCGGGTATCCCGCCAGCAACGACATGAGCATCGCACCAACGAGACCCAACCACGCCCACCGGCCCGCGCCGGACGTGAGGCGATGGACGCAGAGCAGTTGGAGCGGAAGCCAGACGTAAACCTGGATCATCACACATTGCACGATCCGCAGTGACGAAAAGCCGGAGAGACAGAAGACCAGGGCCCCACTCAACGCCGCCAGCGGACCGAGCCGGACCTGCTTGAGAAAAGCATACATGAACAGACTGCCCAGCAAGTAGTGCAACACGATGTACCATTGATAAGCCAGGTACGGCAGCCGGCCGTTCTGCACGAAGCGAACCAACAGCCACTGCAACGGATAGAACACGGCGATCTGGATGTCCGAATAAAATGGCGAGCCATCGCGAACGCCCGGAAACCACAGGGGAAACCGGCCCGCGCGGATCGATTTCGCGAAATAATTCACGCCGGGATAGAATTCCTCCAGCGCGTCGTCCCAAATGAAATGATGCCCCAACAAGAAACCCCAGTAGTAGAACGCGAGGGCCGCCGCCAGAATCACAACAGCCACCGCATCCGGAGACAACCGACTCGCGCGGCCGGGGTTGGCTTCTGGATCGGTCATCATCGCATTCTAGGAAAGCCGCCTGACGGAGTCGAGGTCGAGTCTCGGCCCCAAGCCCCCGGCGAGCCGACCGCCAAGCGCCGGCTTACCAGATCACCACCGCGCCGTAGCCGACCACGCGCTGGAAGTCTCCGCTGACGTCGCCGCTCGTGCGGTAATCCAGCAGTTCCGCGTGTTTGGCGCCGAGCTTCTTCGCCGCGTGCAGGACGATGTAGGTGGGTGCGACGCCGCACATCGTGACGTTGACGTCGACCACGCGGCTCATCAGCGCGTCTTCGTCCATGTTCACCACGGCGTCGAGCACGAGCTTGTCCTTGATCTTCGAAGTCTCCTGGTCTTCGTAGTGGTTGAGGTCGGTCGAGGCCAGGAGCAAGGTCGGTTTGCCGTAATCCTGGACGGTCTGGACGATCGCGGCTGCGATGTCGCGAAGATTGTGACGGCCGCCGCTCTCGGGCCACGTGCCGCCGATGAGGATCGGCACGATGCGGACGCTCGGATTGGCCCGCAGGAGCATCGGCACCTGGACTTCCAGGGAATGCTCCGCGCTGTGTGCGCGCGGGTCTTCGGCAAGCAGCTCGCAGTTGTCCAGCAGCGCCGCGGCCAACGGCTCCGCAATCGGCACATCGCCGGCCGGCGTCCGCCACGCGCCCGCACTGAACACGGCATACGTACTGCCGATGCCGTGATGGTTCGGACCGACGAGAACGACGCGGTCCGGAATCACAACGTTCGAATACACCAGCCCGGCCGTCGGCCCCGAGTACATCCAGCCCGCATGCGGACACACGACTCCGACGGCCTTGCGGCGGACGGATGCCGGCCGGACGAGCGCGTCCAGTTCAACGTCGATCTCCGACGCGGTTCCGGGGTAGAATTGGCCGGCCACTGCGGGTGGACGAATCATGGTCTTCCTTTCTGGCCACCAGAATTGCCGGGTACAGGGACGACACCCATGAGGCTGAGCGCGCGCGCATTCGACCGGCTGGTCGCGGACGGGCTGTCACTCATTCCCGACGAGATCCGCGGGTTCATGAGCAACGTGGAAATCGTCATCGAGGACGAGCCGAGCGCGGAGCTGTTGGAACAGTTGAACGTGCCGCCCGCCGAGACGCTCTTCGGCCTGTACCAAGGCGTCCCTCTCACCGAACGATCCACTGCGTACTCGGCTTTGCCCGATCGCATCATCATCTTCCGTCGTCCCCTGCTCGATGAATTCGACGATCCGCTCGACGTCCGCCGCGAAGTCGCTCGCACCGTCATCCACGAAGTCGCCCACCACTTCGGCATCAGCGACGACCGACTCACCAACCTCGGCTGGGATTAACCCCGCCGCCTCTGGCAATCAGCCTATCACGGCGGCGATGGATTCGGCAAGCACGCTGAGCACGTGGTCCAATTGCCGCTCCGTAATGCAATACGGCGGCATGAGAACGATGGTGTTGCCCAGCGGCCGGGTCAGTACGCCGCGTCGGCGCATTTCGCTGCACACCTGGATCCCCATCTTCTGCTCGATCGGATACGGGCCGATCTCGACCGCCCCGATGAAACCCAGATACCGCACGTCGCGGACAGCAGGCAGTCCACGCAATCTCTCCAGTCCGGCTGAGAGCTGAGAGCTGAGAGCTGAGAGCTTCTCGAACGTCCTCTCTTCCTCGAACACCTGCAGGTTCGCCAGCGCGGCGGCGCATCCGAGTTGGTTGCCCGTGTAACTGTGTCCGTGGAAAAACGTCTTGAACTCCGCGTACTCCCCCAGAAACGCGTTGAAGATTTCTGCCGTTGTCAGCGTTGCCGCCAGCGGCAGATAACCGCCCGTCAATCCCTTGGCCACCGCCATCAAATCAGGCGTCACCCCTTCATGCTCGCAAGCGAACATCTTCCCCGTGCGTCCGAACCCCGTGAGCACCTCGTCGGCAACGAGCAACGCACCGGTTCGCGTACACCGTTCCCGCAGTTCCTTCAAGAGTCCGCGCGGCCACAACTTCATTCCTCCCGCCCCCTGTATCAACGGCTCGATCACCACCGCGGCAACGCTGTCGTCCAGGACATCCTGCCATCGCGCCAACTCGGCCACTCGAACCACAGCGAAGGTCAGCGGTTTGTACGCGGCGTGAAACAGGTCGATCCCGCCCACGCTGACCGCGCCGAGGGTGTCACCGTGATAGGCGTCCGCAAACGCGACGAATTTCTTCCGCTGCGGTTGCTGTTTGTGCTGCCAATACTGCAACGCCATCTTGATCGCCACCTCCACCGCCGTCGACCCGTCGTCCGAGTAGAACACGCGGGCGAGACCATGCGGTGCGATCTGAACGAGTTTCTCGGCCAGCTCGATCGCTGGAACATTCGACAGCCCGAGAAACGACGAGTGGGCAATGCGATCAAGCTGATCCGTGATCGCCTGCGTGATCTTCGGATGCCGATGCCCGTGCAGATTCGTCCAGATCGAGGAGTTGGCATCGATGTACTCCTGCCCGGCCGCGTCGCGCAGGATGGCGCCGTCTCCCGATGCGATGATGACCGGTTCCTCGGCCATCCAGTCCCTCATCTGCGTGAAGGGATGCCAGAGATAGCGGCGATCTTTGTCGCGCAATGAGGTCATATCTTCGTCCGTCACCCCAAGCGTAGCGAATGGTCTCCCTCAGTGCGAGAGATTCTTCGCTTCGCTCAGAATCACGCCAATCGCCGAGAGGAACCCCCGGATGTCGTCGCTCGTATGCCCCGCCGTGACCGTAACCCGCAGGCGCGCCTTGCCCTTGGGAACCGTCGGGAACCGGATCGCGGGAACGAAAATGCCCCGCTCGGATAACTTCTTCGACGCCTCAACCGTGGCGCGTTCGTCGCCGATCACGATCGGCACGATCGGGCTGCGCGATTGGTTCGCGACGCCGAGCGCCGCCAGGCCGTTCTTCATCTGGCTCACGTTGCGCCAGAGCCGATCGCGCCGCTGCTGGCCCTCGTCACTCATCACCAAATCCACCGCGGCGGCCGCCGCCGCGACGATGGCGGGCGGCAGCGCCGTCGAGTAAATCAGGCTCCGCGCCCGGTTGCGCAAGCCGTCGATCAAGGTTTGCGAGCCGACCACAAATCCACCCGCGCTGCCGAGCGCCTTGCTCAATGTGCCCAACGTCACGTCGATCCGGTCCTCCACGCCGGCCGCCTCGGCCAAGCCGCGGCGGTTCTTGGCGTACAGCCCCGTGGCGTGGGCTTCGTCGATCATGAGCCAGGCGCCATGTTTCTCCTTCAATTCGACGATCTCCGCCAGCGGCGCCAGGTCGCCGTCCATGGAAAAAACCGTTTCGGTGACGATGAGTTTGCGGCGGGCCGAACCGCTCTGGCGCAAAATGTCTTCGAGTTTCTTCAGGTTCCGGTGCGGATAGACGCGAAGGGCCGCGCCGCTCAGGCGCGTCCCGTCGATAATGCTGGCGTGATCGAGCTTGTCGAGGATGACGACGTCGCCGGCCCCGACGAGCGCGGCGATCGTGCCGACGTTGGCCGCGTACCCGCTGCCGAACACGAGGGCCGCTTCCCGGCCCTTGAACGCCGCCAGTTTGCGCTCCAGTTCCTCGTAGGGCCGCAGGTTGCCGCACACGAGCCGCGACGCCCCGGCCCCGACGCCGAATTTCTCGAGTGCGGCCGCCGCCGCCCGTTTCAGGACGGGGTCATTGGCCAGACCGAGGTAATCGTTGCTGGAAAAATTCAGAAACTCGCGACCGTCGAGAACGATGCGGGCGCCCTGCGCCGAATCGACGGTGCGGAGCGTCCGATACAGCCCGTCGGCGCCCCACTGTTCCAGCTCCGCACCGACTTGGTCATCAAGGTTTGACATTCGGCGGCGGGGAATCTTTCGACGCGGTCGGCAGCGGCTTGTAGATCACAACGGCCTGGGGATCGACGCGATACCGGAGCCCCGCAATTTCCGTCACGTACCGCAATGCATCCGCCAGCGGGATCTTGCGCAGGTTCAGCGTGACTTTGGTGGTCCTGGCGTCCTCCGGCGCTTCCCAGACGAGATTGATGGTCGCGTTGCTGCCCGAGAGCTTTTGACCTTGCTCCTTCAGGAACTGGATGACGTCGTTCACCGCCGCGTCCCGCACGCTTACTTCGGGGATGATCGTTTCGTTGAGCCGACGCTGCAGATCGCCCGAGGCGGCGTGCTCGCGACGCTTCTGTTGGATCTCGCCCAACAGTTGCCGGACGGCCGGTTGGTCGGGCTGTTGAGCCAGGATCTGCTTGCAGCGTTCCTCGGCTTCGTCGTACAGACCCATGCGCGCCAGCAGGACCGCTCCCTGCAACATGTCGCTGAGTTGTCCGTCCGTGAGGCGGACCGCGGGAACCGCGTTCGTTTCCGCCGCCGGCAACCCAGCCGTTCCCACCGCGCTCCCCAGGGCCACGCAGCCGCACAAGCACAATCCCAATCTACTTCGCCTCATCGAAGAGCACCTCGCCTCCCACCATCGAGAAACTCACGGCCTTGTCGGCGTATACGATCGCCTCGTAGGGATCCGCTCCGGCGCCTTCCCACGGCGCGGCGATGAGGTCCGCCCACGCGCCGGGGGTGATTCTCCCGAGCTTGTCCGTCTGGTTCAACGCCTTCGCCGCGTGGAGCGTCGCCATCTCCAGCAACGATTGTGCGGGCATCCGGGGAAACATCCGCGCGAGAGTCTGCATCTCGTCGAGCATGCTGAGCGTGTCGTTGCTCGCCATGCTGTCCGTGCCGAGGCACACATTGATTCCGAGATCTTCCAGCGCGCCGACCAGCGGCGTGCCTCGCCGGAAAAATCGATGCGTCTTGGGACAATGCACGACGTGGGCGCCCGTCTGCTTGAGCAACGCCATGTCCAAGGGCGTCAGGCAGTTGGCATGGGCCACCAGACAGTGGGGACCGAGCACGCCGTACTCGGACAACAATTGCGCGGGACCGACCCGCTTGCAATCGCTCATGTCGCGTTCGGCCCGGTGGAAATAATCGTACATCGCTCCCGTCCCGCGCCGGATCATGTCGTCTTCTTCCTGGGACTCCGCGAGATGCGTCGTCAACAGGAGGTTTCGCTGCCGGGCGTACTGACCGCACAGCCGGTACAATTCGGCGCTGACCGTGTACGGCGCGTGCGGCGACAACCCAAACCCGCCGCGAACGTCCGGGTGCGCCGCCACGAAGTCCAGCGCTTTCGTCACCAGCGCCTGCGCGCCATCGGAGCTGTTGTAGTCGATCAACTCCAGGCACCACCAGACGCGCAGTTTCGTCGGCAGGATTTGATGCAGAATGGACGGCGTCGACGTGATGTCAACCACGGTGGTCGTCCCCGAGCGACTGAGTTGGTCCAATCCCATGGTGAACGCGCTGAGGTAATCCTTTTCGGAGTGAAGTGTCTTGGCGGCCACCAATTGCAGCGCCCACTCGATGAAGCTGCCCCGCCATTCCACCTCCCCCCGCAACCGCGTCAAATCGAGATGACAATGGGCGTTGATCAATCCTGGTGCCAGCACGCGCTCGCCCAAATCGCGCACCTCGCCGGTGTGGGCCGCGCGGATCTCGGCGGCCTTGCCGACGGCGGTGACATGGTCGCCGTCCACCACGACGGCGCCGTCTTCGATCGGCGGTTCATCCATGGGCAACACGTATTGCGCTCGCAAGATCATAAGATCACTCGCTTGGGTCGCACGGCCGGCGGATTCGTTCGATGGCACGGGACCGGCCGGTATTCTCGTCCACGTCGACGATTACGCCGCACAAGGCGACGCCGTGCTCCGCGACTTCCAGTTTTTGCGGCATCTGCGTGAGAAACCGCCGCACCACCGCGGCCACGTCCCGCCCGAGTACCGAGTCGTGCGGGCCGCACATGCCCGCGTCCGAGATGTACGCCGTGCCGTTCGGCAAAATCTGCTCGTCGGCGGTGGCAACGTGGGTGTGTGTTCCGATGACCGCGCTCACCTTTCCATCCAAAAACCGGCCCATGGCAATCTTCTCGCTTGTTGCCTCCGCATGCAAGTCCACAATGATGATGTTCGTCTGCTGCCGCAGCCGCGCGACCTCCGCTTCCGCGGCCCGAAACGGACAGTCCGTGTTCGGCATGAAGACCCGGCCGATCAGATTGATCACGCCGACCGTGGGCCTTCCTGCATCGTGGATGACGATCGACCCGCGTCCCGGCGCCGGCGGCGGATAGTTGAGCGGCCGCAACAACCGCGGCTCGCGCTCGACGACCTCCACGGCTTCCTTCTGGTCCCAAATATGGTCGCCCGACGTGATCACCTCGACACCGCTGGACAGCAACGCGTCCACGGTCGAGGCCGTCAACCCGGCGCCGTGAGCGCTGTTCTCACCGTTGGCGATCACGAAATCGATGCGGTACTCCTCGCGCAGTCGCGGCACCAAGGTCGCGACGGCGCGCCGCCCGGGTTTGCCGACCACATCGCCGATGAACAGAATCTTCATATCAAATGACCAATGTCCAAGCACGAATGACGAGGGAATGACGAACCATGAATGACTAATCCTTTCCCCGCCGCGTAATGGCTGCAAAAACAAGATGCAACTCCCTTGCTTCCTTCCAAAGGTCCCTTGCCTCATCGGCCAGACCTGCTTCCGCTGCAGCAATCATTCGTAGCCAGTGCTTGGTTTCGCGCGCTTCTCGCTTGCAGGTGCCGATTTTGTGCATAAATTCCTTTTTCGTACCGGCGTCGTCCGCTTCACTGTAGTTTGCGCCCACGCTCGTTGCGGACCGGACCACCTGATTCATCAACGGCGAGTTCACGGCATTCACCGGCAGCTTCTTGGCAAACCGGACAACGGCTTCGCCGAATCGTGCGGTCCGCTCCTCCAAGTCATACATCCTACCGCGCCGAGCGGCGTTCGTCATTTGATTTTGGTCTCTCCTTCGTCCTTAGCATTTCGTCATTGGTCATTTCACTTGGCGTATTCGACTGCCCGGGTCTCGCGGACGACGGTGATCTTGATCTGCCCCGGATACTGCAGTTCCTGCTCGATCTTCTTGCCGATGTTGCGTGCCAACTGCAGGGCGCCGGCGTCGTCGACCGCGCTGGGCTGGACGAACACGCGCACCTCGCGGCCGGCCTGCAACGCGTAACTCTTGTCGACGCCCGGAAACGCGTTGGCCAGCGCCTCGAGTTTCTCCAGCCGCTGGACATACAATTCCATGCTTTCGCTGCGGGCACCCGGCCGCGACGCGCTGATGGCGTCGGCCGCGCTGGCCAACACCCCGTAAATCGTCAGGGGATCGACCTCGTGGTGGTGACAGGCAACGCCCAGCCAGACATCTTCCGGCTCGCCATATTTCCGCAGCAATTGGGCGCCAATCGTGGCATGCGACCCCTGAACTTCATGGTCGACCGCCTTGCCGATGTCGTGAAACAGGCCGACGCGTTTGGCGATCTGCTGGTTGAGACCCAGTTCCGCGGCCATCACGCCCTCAATTTCCCCGACCTCGATGGAATGATCGAGCACGTTTTGGGTGAAGCTGTGCCGGAATTTCAGGCGCCCGAGCAGCCGGACCACTTCGGGATGCACCTTCTGTAGGCCGAGCCGCAACACCGCGTCCTCGCCGGCTTTGTAGATCAGTTCCTCCAGTTCCTCGGTGACCTTCTCCACTTCCTCCTCGATGCGCGCGGGATTGATGCGTCCGTCCGCAATCAGGCGCTCCAACGTCTGCCGCGCCAACTCGCGCCGCACGGGGTCAAACCCACTGAGCACCACGGCCTGCGGGGTGTCGTCGATCACCACGTTGATGCCCGTGGCTGCCTCGAAGGCGCGAATGTTGCGACCCTCGCGACCGATGATCCGCCCTTTCATCTCCTCGTTCGGCAGCGCGATGGTGCAACTCGTGACGGTTTGCACGTGGTTCGAGGCACAGCGCTCGATCGCCGTCGTTATCGTCCGCTTGGCCTCGCGCTCGGCATCGTGTTTCGCGTCGTCGAGAATCCGCCGGGTCATCGCCGCGGCTTCGGCCCTGATGTCCTCCTCGAGCCGCGCCAGCAGGTGCCGGCGGGCGTCCTCGGCGCTGAGGCCGGCCACGCGCTCGAGTTCCTGCTGCGTGAGCCGCTTCAATTCGTCGATTTCCGTCTGCAGCCTGTGCAACTCATTCTCGCGGTCGACGACGCGCAGTTCCCGCTTGGTGACCTCATCGACCTTGCGCTCGAACAGGTCGACTTTTCGGTCGAGATTGGTTTCGCGCTGGATGACGCGCTTCTCCATTTCGATCAGTTCCTGGCGACGATCCCGCGACTCGGCCTCGAACTGCTCCCGTGCCTTGAACGTTTCGTCTTGTGCTTTCAAGCGCGCTTCCCGAAGCGTGTTTTCCGCCTCCCGGCGCGCGGCGTTGACGATCCCACCCGCCGTGCTTGCGTCGGCCTGCGCTTTCCTGCGGCTGACAAACCAACCCAACGCGACGCCGACAACAAAGGCGACGAGACTGATCATGAGGGTTTCAGTCATGGTGAATGGCCCCTGGTTCGAATCATTCGGGTTTCGGTCACAATGAAGTCCACACGGGCATCGTGTGCCTCCGCAGGGACCCCGCTCAGCACCTGAAAATCATAGGCCAGCGCGATCTTTGCGCCGCGCACCCCCTGCAGGAGGGAATCGAAATGGCCCAGGCCGCGCCCCAGCCGATTTCCCGTTTCATCGAACGCCAGACCGGGCGCCAACGCGGCGTCGATCTGATCGCAGGCCGTCGGTTCCGCCGCTCCGGGCCTGGGTTCCAAAATCCCAAATCGTCCCGCGGCGAGGTCCGCGCCGAAGTCGTGCAGCCGCGAGGCCACGTACACCTGTTGGCGCGCATCGAACCACGGCACGCACACGTGCCGGCCCAGCGCCAGCAATTGTTGGATCAACCCGTGCGTGTCGACTTCCGGGCCCGTCGATACGTAGACCAGCACCCGCGTCGCCCCGGCAAACTCGGGCAACACGGACAGCCGCTCCCAGATCGCCGCGCTCTTGGCGTGCACGTCGGCCGCAGGCAGCGCGGCGAGCTTCGCCCGTGTCTGACGGCGCAGCGCTATCTTTTCTTGAGCGATTGTTTCCATCGTTCCATGCGCTCGCGAACCTTGATCTCGAACCCCTGGTCGCCGGGCTCGTAGTACTTCCGTTTCTCGGGCAGATAATCCTGCGCGACGATGTGGCCCGCGTAATCGTGCGCGTACTTGTAGCCCTTGCCGTGACCCAGACGCGCTGACCCCTTGTAATGCGTGTCCTTCAGGTCGACGGGCACGGCGAGCGTCCGCCCTTGCTCCACGTCGGCTTTCGCGCTCCAGATGCCCTTGGCGCTGGCGTTCGACTTGGGCGCCGTCGCGCAATAAACCGTCGCCTCCGCCAACGGCAATTCGCCCTCGGGCCAACCGATAAACTCGACGGCGTGATGGGCGGCCACCGCCACGACCAGCGCCTGGGGATCGGCCAGACCGACGTCCTCGGCCGCCAGAATCACGATCCGCCGCGCGATGAAACGCGGGTCCTCGCCCGCGACGACCATTTTGGCCAACCAATACAATGCCGCATCGGGATCGCTGCCGCGCATCGACTTGATGAACGCCGAAATCGTGTCGTAATGTTCGTCTTCATCCGCGTCGTACACGACCGCCTTTTTCTGGATCGATTCCTCGGCGATGCTCCGCGTGACGTGGATCGGTCCCTTGGCGCTGCCGGGCGTGGTGAGCACGCCGATCTCCAGCGAATTCAGCGCCTTGCGGGCGTCGCCGTCACAAGCGATTGCCAGGAAATCGAGCGCCTCCGGATCCACCCGCACGTTTCGGCCGCCCAGGCCGCGCTCCTTGTCGGCCAGGGCGCGCTTCAGCAATTCCTTGATGTCGTCGGGCGTGAGCGGCTTGAGCTGGAAGATTTGGGAACGGGAAACGAGCGGCGAGTTGAGGTAGAAAAATGGATTGTGCGTGGTCGCGCCGATCAACCGCACCGTCCCGTTCTCGACGTCGGGAAGCAGAACGTCCTGCTGCGCTTTGTTGAACCGATGAATCTCGTCGATGAACAGAATCGTCTTTGTGCCCGAGTTGGCCAGGCGGTTCGCCGCGCCGGCGATCACGCGGCGAATGTCGGCCACGTTGGAGTCTACGCCGCTGAGCCGCTCGAACTTGCTTTTCGTGGCGTTGGCAATGACCTGCGCGAGGGAGGTCTTGCCCGTGCCGGGCGGGCCGTAGAGAACGATCGAGTTGATGCGGTCGGCTTTGATGGCGCGCCAGAGCAGCTTGCCCGGGGCGAGAACGTGGCGTTGTCCGACGAAATCCTCGAGGGTTTGCGGGCGCATCCGGGTGGCCAGCGGCGCGGTCTGGGGGCCGGCGACTCCGGTCGCGGCGGCGGATTCCAACGACTGGCTTGGAAATAGGTTCTCGGTCATGGCCACCAACCTGGCCCGTGGCTGCGAGCCGTGTGAAACGCGTGGTGCTGAGCGACATGTCCCGGTCGTTTCGGGCCCGCGAGAACCGGAAACGAAATACCCCACCGTAATGCCGTTTAAACGATATCTTTGAACCCCTCAATAACAGGGGCGCTCTGTCGGTAGTTTCCTACGTCCTGGAAAGGCATGCAGTCCACGACCGAACTCCGAGCTCCGTCACAGACGGTGTTGGCTCAAAGATTCCTCGTTTGCCACGAACATGGCAGGGTATTTCGTAAATCTTGCTCTACCAAAGAACACTGGCGACCACGGTCGCCCGCGACGTCACTCTTTTTAATCCTGTTAGCTGTCGAATTCAAGAATATTCCACCGGCCGTCATGGTCGCCACCCAATCCCCGCACATGTCGTCAACCTTCGCGTATCTCACACTGCAACGTCTGCTGCAATAAACGCTTTATCTGTTCATGGGCCGCGTTGACCTCCACGTCGGTCAGCGTCCTGTCCGGCGCGCGAAACGTCAACGAGTACGCCATGGATTTCTTTCCTGTCGGTACTGAACTCCCTCGATAAATATCAAAAATCTCGACCCGTACCAAGAACTTATTTCGGGTTTTCTCAATCGCCGCGATAATGTCACCATGCAGGACGCTCTCATCCACCACCAGCGCCATGTCGCGCACCACCGCCGGAAACCGGGGCAACTCGCGAAACGTCCGTTCCTCGCGGCCCCGCGCCACCAGCGGTTCCAGCGGGAACTCCGCCACGAACACGGCGTCGCGCAAGTCATATTTCCGGGCCTGACCCGCTGAAATCTGTCGAACCTCCGCTGCCGCGCCCAATTCCTCCAGCACCCCCTTCAAATCGAAGTAGTCCAGTTTCGCCTCCCGCCGGCCCGTTTCCCAAGAGTGCGGCTCCCGCCGGCCCGTCACCGCCAAGGCGAGGTGCAGCGACTCTTTGCCATCAGCCGCGAACACCCGTCCGACCTCGAACAGGCGCACGTCGAATTGATGTCGGGACACGTTGGTGCGCAGATTCGACAGCAGGCCCGGCACGAGTGAGGAGCGCAACGCCTGCTGGTCGGCGCTCAACGGATTCTGCAGCCGCAGGTCGCCTGCGGGGACCAAGGTCTGGTTTTGCGCTTCGTCGTAGCCCAGCGCCGTGAGGACCTCGCGCACCCGGGCGTATCCGTCCCATTTCGCGTCGAACTCCGACACGACCGCGGTCGCGGGCTGCATCCGCGGAGGAATCTTGTCGACACCGTGGATCCGGCAGACCTCCTCGATCAGGTCCGCCTCGCGCTCCAGGTCCACCCGGAACGTCGGCACCTCGACCTCGCAGGCGTGCGCGTCCGAGGAGGCGACGGACAGCTCGAGCCCCGCGAAAATCTTCCTCACGGTTTCCGGCGGCACGTCGATACCGAGCAGCCGATTCACCTGCGCATAGCGACAACGCACCCGCCGTCTTGCCACCGGCTTGGCCAGCGTGTCGACGATGCCGCGGGCGATCTGGCCACCGGCGAGTTGCTGCATCAGCGCCGCGGCTCGGTTGCTCGCCCAGATCACGCCGCCGATGTCCGCGCCGCGCTCGAAGCGGTAACTCGATTCGCTCGCCAACCCCAGACGCTTCGAAGTCTGGCGAACGTTCGACGGCAGGAACCAGGCGCTTTCCAGCAGAACATCGGTGGTCGCGTCGTTGATTTCGCTTTCTTTGCCGCCCATGATCCCCGCCAGCGCCACCGCCCGGTTGGCGTCGGCAATCACCAGCATGTCGCTGGTCAATTCGTGCTGGCTCTCGTCGATGGCCACGAACCGCTCGCCGCCTTGGGCGCGCCGGACCACGATGCGGTGCCCGCCCAGCAAGCGGTAATCGAACGCGTGCAGCGGTTGGCCACATTCCAGCATCACGTAGTTCGTCACGTCCACGACGTTGTTGATCGAGCGCATCCCGACTTTTTCCAGCGTTTGCCTCAACCACGCCGGGCTCGGTCCAATCTTGACCCCGCGAATGACCCGCGCCGTATAACGCGGGCAGAGATCAGGGGCATCAACATTCACGCTCGTCAGGCTCTCGATCTTCTCCGCACTTTCGGAGACGGAAACCTTCGGCAACTGCAACGGTTGACCCGTCAGCGCCGACACCTCGCGGGCGACGCCGGTAACGCACAGCCAGTCGGGACGATTGGGCGTCACTTCGATATCGAACACCACGTCCGCGCCGCCGAGCGCCTCGCTGAGGCGGACGCCAACTTGTGTATCGGATGGAAGAATCAACAGCCCGTCCGCGTCCTCGGCGATGTTGAGCTCCTTGGCCGAACACATCATGCCCTGCGATTCGACGCCGCGGAGCTTGGCGGTCTGGATCGTCAATCCGCCGGGCAGGGTGACGCCGGGCAACGCCAGCGGCACTTTGTCGCCGACCCGGTAATTCTTCGCGCCGCAGACGATCTGGCGTTCGGTCTGTCCGTCGGTGACGCGGCAGACGGTGAGCTTGTCGGCATTCGGATGCTTGTCGCTGGATAGAATCTGGCAGACAACCACCTGCTCCAGTGCGCCGCCTCCAAAGGTGGCGACGTTCTCGACTTCAATGCCCGCCCACGTCAGCCGCTCCGCCAACTCCGCCGGTGACCAGTCACAATCAAGGTACTGTTTGAGCCAGTTATAGGTGAATTTCATCTGCCGGACGGACTGTAGCGGTTTGCGTCCGAACCGTCTAGCCTTTAGCTCGGCCGCGCCGGGCCCGGCACGATCGAAAAGGAGCACGGCAGGCGGGGGAAAACCTGCCGTGCTGATTTGAGGAGACGGAAAAAGGATTCGGTCTACCCGCGACGTCGGTGCCACAACCCCAAGGCGGCCAACCCGGTCGACACCAGCATGATTGAGGAAGGTTCCGGTATTTGTGAAAAGACCTGGTTGATTGCGGAAATGGACGCCTGGTCACCGGTGTTATCGCCGCCCATCTCAATATCCTTTTCGAGGAAGAGCTTCACCTGCGGCGTGTTGAGGAACATGCTGGTCGACATCATCGACAGGGGCGGTTCAAACACCTGCATCTGACCGAGTTGGTTGACTCCGATGCCGTTCTGGTCGAACACCGATTCCGTGACGCTCGAGAACCCGCTGTTCACAACGAACCCGTTGTAATCCAGATGGAGATCCGAGATCAAGAATGGCGCATTGGTAACCTGGACCGAATAATCGATGATGAAGTCTTTCAACTGCGTATCCTGCGTGTGGAACGGCGCACTGATCTTGATTCCGTAGCCGAATGAATTTGAAATCGCCGTCAAGTTGATGGTCATCGGGCCAAACACATTCGTGTTGCCGCCGGCAATAAAGTCGAAATCGCCAAACAACTTGTCGGCGACCAATATCGAATTGCCAGAACCATCGACGTAGTTCGCGAAGTTGACGGTATCACCGGGATTGAGAACCGTCACCGTAGCGTTGCCGACCGCGCACCGTATCCCGCCACACACGACCAGTACCAACAGCCATCGCCTCTCCATAAAGCCCCTCTCCGGAGTCGAACCGCCGTTCGACTACCCTTTACCAACCCGCAAATCATCCCTTACAAGCTGAGCATTCGAGTTGGCGCCGCTCCAAGGGAGGTCCTCTCGGGACCGTTCTCCGCCCGTTGCCGCGGCCTCGCACCAGATATGAGCCGCCACTGGTCAACTTGTTCCACGGTTTGTGGAAAAAATCGCGGACAGCGGAGGTGGTCATTGGCAGGGGTCGGCATCGGCCACGCGGTTACCAGAGAGCGCAGTCGGCGCGTTATTTGCCTGATAAGCAAATGCCCCGCTTTCTCAGCGGGGCATTCGAGCGTACGGCCAAACCTGTAAAATCGCACCCTACCCGCAGCGGCGCCGCCAGAACCACAGAGAGGCAATTCCAACGGCGGTGAGGATCATCGAGGAAGGTTCGGGTATCTGCGAAAACACCTGATTGATTGCTGAAATCGATGCCTGATCGCCGGTGGCATTCCCGCCAAGTTCAATATCCTTTTCGATATACAGCTTCATCTGGGGCGTGTCGAGATAGAGGTTGGTCTGCATCATTCCATAAGGCGGTTCGTAGACCTGAATCTGGTTGAGCTGGTTGACTCCGATGCCGTTATGATCGAAAACCGACTCCGTAACGCTCGAGAACGCACTGCCACTAAAAATCCCGTTGTAATCCAAGTGAAGATCCGAGATCAAGAACGGGGCATTGGAGACAGTCACCGAATAATCGATGATGAAGTCCTTCAACTGAGTATCCGACGTATGGAACGGAGCGCTGATCTTGATTCCGTAACCAAACGAATTCGAAATCGCCGTCAAACTGATCGACATGTCGGTGAAGTTGTTTGTGTCGCCCCCGGCGATATAGTTGAACTCGCCAAACAACTTGTCGGCGATGTAAATCGAATTGCCCGAACCATCAACATAGTCCGATAAGTTGACGGTGTCGCCTACATTGAGGACGGTTACGGTGGCGCTCCCCACACTGCAGCACGCCAAACCACAGACCAAGACCGGAACTAGCCATCGACTCGCCATAAAACCCTCCGATGCTAACAGGCCGTTTGGTTGCTTCCTATCCGCGTTAGAAGATTACCACTCGCAAGGTATAACTTCTATCGCACTCCGGGAGGAATATCATGAGGGAAGCGTCAAGGTCAAGCCATTTCTTCGCCAATTCCGCAGAAAAGCGGCGATTCGATGCGCGGGGCATCGACTCGCGGCGGAGACGCGACAGACCATGAAGCGCCCGCTCCGAAACCAAGTTTCGTCGGGACCTTCATGCCCAAGGTGCTCACGGACAACAGGTTGGGTGTACGCTGATCTGCCGTCGCTCTCAAGGACATCACAGAGAGTCTGCCTGTTGACCCTGTTTGCAGCCTCTTCTTCCTTTTCAGTCGGACGGATGGTATATGTCTCCTCCATGTCGAAACCGGAGCCAACAACGAAGCGCGACTTCGTCGCCGACCACGTGCGGGGAATCCCGCGCTCGGGGATTCGCGATTTCTTCGACATTGTGCAGTCGATGGATAACGTGATCTCACTGGGGATCGGCGAGCCGGGATTCGTCACGCCGTGGCACATCCGTGAGGCCGCGATTTTCGCGTTGGAACGTGGCCGGACGAACTACACCTCCAACCTGGGTCTGATCAAACTGCGCCGCGCCATCAGCGCGTACGTGGCGGAGATTTTTCAGGTCAACTACGATCCCAACACCGAAGTGCTCGTCACGGTCGGCGTCAGCGAAGCCCTCGACATCGCCCTGCGCGCCATCATCAATCCCGGCGACGAGATTCTCTATCACGAGCCGTGCTACGTCTCGTACAACCCCAGCGTCCGTCTCGCCCACGGCCTGAGCAAGGCGATCCGCACCCGCGCGGAGAACGGGTTCGCACTCACTGCGGAGGACGTTGCCGCGGCGATCACGCCCCGCACGAAAGCGATCATCCTGAATTTTCCGACAAACCCCACGGGGGCCACACTGACGGCCGACGAAGCCGGGAAGATCGCGCAGGTGTGCATCGACCACGATCTGCTCGTGTTCACCGACGAGATCTACAGCGAACTCACCTACTCCGGCCAACACCGGAGCATTGCCGCGCTGCCGGGGATGAAGGATCGCACCATTTTCCTGCACGGGTTCTCGAAGGCGTTTGCAATGACCGGGTTCCGCATTGGCTACGCCTGTGCACCGGCCGCACTGACGGAAGCGCTGTTGCGCGTGCACCAATACTCGATGCTGTGCGCCTCGATCATCAGCCAGGAAGCCGCCGTGGAAGCGCTTCAGCACGGCGCCGAAGACGTGGTCACGATGCGCGAGCAATACCGGCTGCGCAGGAATTTCCTCACGAAATCCCTCAACGAGATCGGCCTGCCCTGTCACGTGCCGAACGGCGCCTTCTACGCCTTCCCGTCGATTCGCGAAACGGGGCTGACGTCGCGCGAGTTTGCGGTGCAATTGCTCGAACAGCAGCGCGTGGCCCTCGTGCCGGGCAACGCCTTCGGGCCCGCCGGCGAAGGCTACGTGCGGGCGAGCTACTCTGGCGGGATGACCGACCTGGAAAAGGCCGTCGAGCGCATCGCGAAGTTCGTCCAGGGACTCAAGTAAGCCACGCGACGATGTGGACTTGGTTGGAAACAACAGCCGGCCGAGCGGAATTCCACGCTAACAACGTCGAGCGTCAGACTTAGAATGAGCCACGTCCGGGGGCCATCTTGTAGCTCCCGCACGCTCTTGTTAAATGAAGGGTTTGATTTCTAAGATGTAATCGTTGTCCACAGGGAGGGACACTTCGACAGAACTCAGTGCAGACGCCTGTGCCACCGGTCCCATGGTGCGAGCCCCGAATGAGATTCGCGGCTACAGGGACTGATTCGTGTCAATTCGCGTGCCTTCGTGGTTAATAGCTTTTCGTGCTTCCTGCGCAGCAGGCCGCCCCCGCGAAGAGATCATTTCTGCGGAAAGGGGGTCACTGGCGGTGGAAGCGCTTTCTTCTAGCAAGCGTCTTGAGGAGTTCGGCGTCGGCGAGGTCTTTGGCGCGGCCGGAGGCGATCTTGTTACAAATCATGTCTTCCGTCGAGAGGATGCTGAGTTGGACGCCATCGATTGTGCGGTTGAGGGCGTGCCGTTTGGCGGTGCCGTAGGCGACGCCGGAGATGCTGGTGACGATGTCAATACGGCGGGGCGCGACGCCAATTTGAAGGACGACGTCTTCCCGTTGGAAATCGGCCGGGGTGATCTTCGCCATCGGCGCGCCGAATCGGCTGAGGGCGCGGCACAGCTTGCGGGCGTTGACGAGCGAGGGCCGTACCCAGATATCCAGGTCCAAGGTGGCCCGGGGAAAACCGTGCGCCGCGAGGGCGTACGCGCCGACGAGTATGAAGTCAACGCGCTCGCTTCGCAAAGCGAGCAACATTTCTTTGTAGTCTTCGTTCCACATCGTGGCGCGGGCTGCAGGACGCGACTTCCCGAGTCATTGGCCACACCATCAGAATGCGTTCGGCCACGCCGCCCGGGACGTAATTGTCATCAGTGTGTGTCGACAGTCTCCCTCTAGAAACAACCTTACGGGCCAGCTTCACGACGTCATAATACTGCCGCGCCCCGTGGCAAGCAAGGTTGGAAATGGTCCAGTGCGCGGTCGATTGAAGAGTTGCACAAGCTAATCAACGGGAATCTACTTCTGCGGCTGCCGCCGGAAACCACGGCCTGCGTCCTGCGGCCCGCGTCCTGCGGTCTAGACAAACCGCCGGGCTGCGGCTAGACTCTGCGTCCTGATTTCCCCATGAGTGAGGCGAAACAGGTTAATATCGGTCTGATCGGTGCCGGCGTCGTCGGCGGCGGCGTGGTGAAACATTTCGCCCGCAACGCCGACCTCATTGCCGAGCGGCTCGGCCTGCGTCTCAACCTCCAATGGATTTGCGACAAGGACGAATCGCGCCTGAAGGGATTGCCGGTGTCGAATACCCGGCTGTCCGGCAACGCGCAACAGGTGCTCGCCGATCCCGACGTTCAGATCGTCGTCGAACTCGTCGGCGGCACCGGCTTCGCCCGGCAACTCATTCTCGACGCGTTCGGCCGCGGCAAAGTCGTCGTTACCGCCAACAAGGCGTTGCTGGCGCATCACGGCGAGGAAATCTTCGCGGCGGCGGCGAAACATGCGACCAACATCTTTTACGAAGCCAGCGTCTGCGGCGGGATCCCCATTATCAAGGCGCTCCGCGAGGGGTTCGTCGCCAACCGGTTCCCGCTCATCTACGGCATCGTCAACGGCACCTGCAACTACATCCTTTCGCGCATGACCGCCGAAGGCAAAGACTTCAGCGACGTGCTCGCCGAAGCGCAGAAGCTGGGTTACGCCGAGGCCGATCCGTCGCTCGACGTCGATGGCATCGATTCGGCCCACAAGGCCACGATCCTCGCGTCGCTGGCCCATGGATTCTGGACGAGCCTGGAACACACCTACGTCGAGGGCATCCGCCACGTCTCGCAGTTCGACATCCAGGTGGCGCGCGAACTCGGTTACATCATCAAGCTGCTGGCGATCATCAAGAGCGCCGACGCATCAGACTCCGCCCCGGTGGAGGTCCGCGTGCATCCCACCCTGATTCCACACAACCACGTGCTGGCGGGTGTGGGCGGCGCCTTCAACGGCGTGGTCGTCCACGGCGACGTGGTTGGCGACACAATGTTTTATGGACGCGGCGCGGGCGCCGACGCCACCGCCAGCGCCGTCATCGCCGATCTGGCCGACGCGGCGCTGGATTTCAAGTTCGGCAGCATCCAACGCGTGCCGCCCTTTGTGGCCCACCGGCTCAACGCCCGGGTGCGCACGATCGACGAGGTCGAATCGCGCTACTATCTCCGGCTCACCGTCGCCGACCGTTCGGGGGTCATTGCCAAGATTTCCAGGATCCTGGGCGACGCCGACATCAGCATCGCGTCGGTGTTGCAGCGCGAGGCGCCCGATCCCCGTCCCGGCCGGCCCCCGAGCGAACACGTGCCGCTCATTTTCATGTTGCACACCGCCAAGGATCGGGCCGTCCGCGACGCGGTCGACCAAATCGACCGACTCGACGTGGTGAAAGACAAGACGGTGGTGATCCGCGTGGAGAGTTTTGAATGAAGGATCCCGTCCCCTGCAGCCGAAGCGCAAGCTTCGGCCGAGCCTCACGGTTCGGCTACAGCGCAAGTGAACTGGCCGGTCCGACAGTTCTGCATTCGAGTTCGGTTCGGTTTTCGATTTCCGGATTTCGTGCTTAGGGCGTCATGGCCGTCATCGTACAGAAATACGGCGGAACATCGGTCGGCAACGCCGAGCGCATCAAGAACGTCGCCCGACGCGTGCTGGCCACGCAACAAGCGGGCAACAAGGTGGTAGCCGTTGTGTCCGCCATGAGTGGCGTGACCGATTCGCTCATCAAACTGGCCAAGGAAGTCCACACCGAGCCGAACGAACGTGAGATGGACGTGTTGCTCGCGACGGGCGAACAAACCACGATCGCGTTGGTGGCAATGGCCTTGCACGCCCTCGGCGCCAGGGCCGTGTCGCTCACCGGCGCGCAGGCGGGGATCGTCACCGACGGGCTGCACACCAAAGCCAAGATCGCCAACATCACACCGAAGCGCGTTCACGAGTTCCTCGATCAGGGCAACATCGTGACCATCGCCGGCTTTCAGGGCACGACGCCCGACGGCCAGATCACCACGCTCGGACGCGGCGGCAGCGATCTCACCGCCATCGCCATCGCCGCGGCGATCAAAGCCGACCTGTGCCAGATTTTCACCGACGTGGACGGTGTCTACACTTCCGACCCGCGCATCGTGCCGAACGCCCGCAAGCTCACGGAGATCAGCTACGACGAGATGCTGGAACTGGCCGCGCTCGGATCGAAGGTCATGCAGGCGCGCTCGGTCGAGTTCGCCAAGAAATTCGGCGTGATATTCGAAGTCCGCAGCAGTTTCAACGACAACCCGGGGACCATCGTGAAAGAAGAAACCGCCAAAATGGAAGATGTCGTCATCCGCGGCGTCGCGGTTGACAAGAACCAGGCCAAAGTCACCATCGCCGGCGTGCCCGATAAACCGGGCGTCGCCGCCAAGGTGTTTAAAACGGTCGCCGACGCCAATATCAACATCGACGTGATCGTGCAGAACGTCAGCGAGAAAGGGTTCACCGACATTTCTTTCACCGTCGCTTCCAACGAAGCGGCCAAGGCCGCCAAGGTGCTGCAGCCGGTGGTCAAGGAGATCAACGCGAGAGACGCCTCGTCAACGGCTGACATCGCCAAGGTATCCGTCGTCGGCATCGGCATGCGCTCGCATCCCGGCGTCGCGGCCAAGATGTTCGAAACGCTCGCCGCCAACGGCGTCAACATCGACATGATCTCCACCAGCGAGATCAAAATCAGCGTGATCATCAAACTGGCCGATGCCGACAAAGCCGCTCGCGCGGTCCACGACGCGTTTGGGTTGGGAGGTTAGGACGCGGGCTGACTGTAGCTGCAGCGCTTGCCCGCCTGCGGCGGATAAAAGCTGCGGCCAAGGTCCCTGGTGAAGACGTGCTCGCACCGAAGCTCACGCTTCGGCTACAGGTTCCAAAAGACCCACGAGCCCTTCCCCTGCCCTATGGCACGAGGCGGATACGGTAGTAGCGAGCCGGGCTGTTGGTGGCGCCGCCGACATCCGTATAGTTCGTGGTCGTGTCGCCAGTAATGTTGATCACAGTTGTGGCGCCGCTGCTGTCCTGGAAATCGTTGCTGTAGTCACCGCTCGCGTCGCCCGAGCTCACCTGCACGGCGTTGGTACGCACCCCTGCGGTCGACCAGGTGATGAGGACGTTGTTGTTGCTGTCCGTCACCACCGAAGTGATGCGGAATACCGAGGCCGGGTTGGTCGGATTCAGACCCGCCAAGTACTGGTTGGTATTGCTCATCCCTTTACCGAATGGATCAGCGTCAGGCTGCGCCTGCGGGCAGCCTGTGCACTGGAAGTACTGGTACTGCCAGGCCGAGAACTGGTCCCAGGCGCTGATCAGGTTCACCTGCGTGTTGGTGCCCGAGCCGTCGGCACCACTCACGATTTCCGTGACGCTGTAGTTGCCCGGGGTGACGTACGTGTACATAACGCTGCTGGTCGCGACGTTGGTGGTGCCGCCGTCGCCGAAGTCCCACAAACTGTTGGTCACGTCGCCACTGGAGGTATCTGTAAAGGTCACGGTCAGCGGAGCGAGCCCATTGGTCGGGCTGGCGGTGAAACTGGCCACCGGGGGCGGCGTGAGGGCGGTAATCAAATTCACCTGGGTATTGGTGCTCGAGCCCCCGGCGTTGCTGGCGATCAATTGCACGGTGTAGCTGCCCGGCGTCGTGTACGTGTGGTTCGGGTTCTGCAACGGTGACGTGCCGGTATCGCCAAACGTCCATGACCAGCTCGTCGGCGAGCCCGTCGAGGTGTCGGTGAACGCCACATTCAGCGGAGCGAGCCCATTGGTCGGGCTGGCGGTGAAACTGGCCGATGGCGGCGTACCCGAGCCGACGAGGATGGTGTAATCAGCCACCACGGGCAGGTGATCGCTGGCGGTGGTGAGGTCTTGTTCGAGCTGCGTGGCGGAGAGTTTGAGAAGATTCGTCAGACCCGGGTCAAGGTCGTTCAGTGCGGTATTGGTACTGACAGTCACGGAGCTACCGTAAGGCAGCGAGGCGTTGTTGCCGAACGAGCGGTACGATCCCGGGACGTATTGGAGCCCGCCCGCCACGTCGTAATACACGTTGCTCGTCATCACTTGAAGATCGTCCCGGTACAACAGACCCGAGGCCGGTTCGCTGAGCATGTACAAGATAGTTGTCTGGGTCGTATTCGTACTCCAATTGATGTTGGGGGACGCCGATGTGTACGCATTCCAAGAAATGTTGAGGGGATCAACTCCTTGGCCCTGCTTCACGCCGGTCGGTGCGCTGTTGGAGCAGATGGTCTGGTAGCCCGGCTCGCCGCTGTTGTCGTCGGGATTGTAGTCGCCGACATACAGCACGCGGGCGGAGGCGGGCAGGTTGGTCGATTCGTCGCTGCGGATGATCTTGGCCTCGCCCAGGCGGTACTGCTCATTCGAGGTGCCGGGGCTGGCCTTGTAATGGCTCACGTAGATGTAAAAGATGTTGGTGGTCGAGGGCGTGACCCCTGCGGGCGCGAACTGGTAGCGCACGACCTGACGATATTCCCCACTGCTGGAACCCAGACTCTTGCCGGCGGGTGGATTGACCGGGACAGAGGCGAGAAGTTGCACGGTGTTGGTGTTGTAGACCAGGGCGTTGGGGCCGCCTCCGCTACTGGTACCTCCACTGGTTGTCGCTTGGTAAGTGCTCATGGCATATCCGGCATACCCGGCGGGTACACCATAGGCCGCTACGCCATGCGCCGAATAGAAAGTGTTCAGTCCATTCACGATGGGTTGGACGGTGGTGGAATTACTGGTCGTCTCTTGCAGGGCGAGGATGTCGATCGGCTGGGCCGGGTCACCGGCGATCTTCTCTTCGCCAATCCCCTCAAGCACGCCGCCATCGGTATACGTCCCACTATTGGAGGGAACAATCAACCCAGGACGGGGAGTCGTATACCCATCCGTGTCGGCTTCAATGTTGTAAGTAACGATGCGTATGATTCTGGTTTGGGCTGAGGCAACCATTGTCGTGCAGCAAGCCACGAAGACGGCCAGACAGCCCAGATGAAGACGGACAGTTACTACTCTTATCCCATGTGTTTTATTCGTTGGCCCGCGAGACATGAGTCACCCTTTCACAATCATGAAGAAACTGGATCCGGCACTGACAACACTACACAGCCGTCCACCGTCGACATATTGGTGAATACGGCAAAGGCCCTGACACTATCGTGACCTGCCAAGCCGGGACGGCAACCACGCCACAGAAGCCGTGCGACCCCAGAACCCAGTATGCCCGTACCTAATCTCATCCAGAACGTCGAACGTGAACGCTCTTCGAAAACCACGTACTAAAGCGCACTAGCCCCAAAAGGTCAACTTATACTTGCGCCATTCCGCGAGTTGCCCTGCCGCGATTCGGCCACCATGGTCAAAAAGAACACGCAACATGCTCGAAGCTTCCGCCTGGAAAAATCTTAATCGCCTCTGCGGCTGAGACTTGGCAAAACCCGACAGGAAACGGCACATGCCTTGCCATGGTCTTCCCCAACTTTTGGGGATTATCAGGTGAGCTACGCCCACAGTTCTGTCATGCGTGTCTTCGTTGTCTTCAGCCTGATGTTTGTCGCCCAGACCGTCCTTGCCGGAATGCCGCAGTTCCCTGTGAAACCACTGCCGCGGCAGGCGAGCCCGGCGCGTTTCAGCATTCAGCCGGCGTCGTCGACCACATCGGAACCGAAGAGCGACCCGTATCGCGACTTTAACGACGGTCACGGTGAGGTGTTCGCCATGACCTTATCGGGGCCGGGCTCCAAGCGAATCAGCCACCGCACCGGTTCTCACCCCGACTCCGAGACGGATTTGATTTGCGCTGTCGTCTTGGCCGGCGCCGGAAGTTATCCGTTGCAGATGTTCTTTCCCAGCGATCCTCCCGGCTCCCGGTTGGGTGTCCTCTTGCGTTGTTGAGCCGGGTCCTCCAATATCGGTCGTAGTATCCAGTCCTCCGCCATTTCGGGGATGCCTCGAACCAGTCGGTTACTTGTGGACATAAACTCAAAAAGGAAGACCCAGTCATGGAACCTTGCGGATTTGAATCGTTCAATCGACAACGCCCGACAAATCAAACTCGGAGCAAGACAAACGGACGCGACGGCCGGCGAACCAAGTGGGCCGCACCGCGACTGCGATGCGCGGCGGCAATTCTGCGCCGGCTGGCATTCTGCCTCGCGACCGCCGTCATCGCCAGCTCGGCGGTGAGCGTCCATGCCGAGCCGGCCCCGACGCTCGAGCAGCGCGTAGCCGACCTGGAAGCGTACGTCAACAACGCGGGCCGTACGCCGGGCGTGGCATCGCGAGTGCCCGGGCCCGGCCCCGGCCACAACGCGTGGATGATGACGTCCGCGGCCCTGGTGCTGTTCATGACGTTGCCGGGGTTGGCACTGTTCTACGGCGGTCTGGTCCGCAAGAAGAACGTGCTCTCCGTGCTCGCGCAATGTCTGGGTATCGCGGGCCTGGTGACGATTCTCTGGTGGGCCGTGGGCTACAGCTTTGTGTTTGCCAGCGGCTGTCCGTTTCTCGGCAGCCCGAAGTTCGCGTTCTTGAAGGGTGTGAACTCCACGCCCAACCCCGATTACGCGGCCTGGGTCAGCCACAACGTGTTTGCGATGTACCAGATGATGTTCGCCATCATCACCCCGGCACTGATAGTCGGCGCGATTGCCGAGCGCATGAAATACGTGGCGATCATGAGCTTCGTGTTGCTGTGGATGTTTGTCGTCTATTTTCCGTTGGCGCACATGGTCTGGGGCGTAGACGGTTTCATGAACGGCGTCTGGAACGCCAAAGCCGGGATCAAAGCGATCGATTTCGCCGGCGGCACCGTGGTCCACATGTCGTCGGGATGGTCGGCGCTGATTCTCTGTTTGATTCTCGGGAAACGGTTGGGCGTGGGAAAAGAAATCATGGCGCCGCATAGCATGGTCCTGTGCATGGTCGGCACCGGCATGCTGTGGGTCGGCTGGTACGGTTTCAACGCCGGCAGCGCCGTGGCGGCCGACGGTATTGCCGCCAACGCATTCATGACCACCACGCTGGCGGCGGCCATTGCGTCAGCCACGTGGGCCACCGCCGAATTGGTGAGCCGGGGCAAAGCCAGCATCCTCGGCTTTTGTTCCGGCGCCGTGGCGGGACTGGTCGTCATCACACCGGCCGCCGGGTTCGTCAACGCGACCGGCGCGGTGATCATCGGCGTCCTGGCGGGTCTGGTCCCGTTCTTCGCTTGCGTGAAACTCAAGGCGGCACTGGGTTACGACGACGCGCTGGACACGTTCGGCGTCCACGCCGTCGGCGGCACTCTCGGCGCCTTCCTGACCGGGATCCTGGCGACGACCGAGGTCAATCCGAATCTGGCGACCAATCTCAAGGACATCGTCGGCCACACCCTGTGGCTCGAACAGCTCAAAGCGATGGGCGTCACCCTAGCGTTGGCAGTCGTAGGCACGGTGATCATTGCCTACGTCGTCAAGGCCGTCGTGGATCTGCGTCCATCGCCCGAGATCGAGACCCAAGGCCTCGACATCAACGAGCACGGTGAGGAAGGCTACGTCCTGTAGAAAAGCGATCCAGCGGGCAGATTATCGGCAGCCTCGCGGCCGGCCGCGACGCCACTGATCCGACAAGCGGTACAGGCGTATCCGCGCGCCCAGCAGGGACGAACCGCCGCGCCGGCCCTCAATTTGCTGGGCCGCGCGCACGGCCAAGCGCGTTTCCTATGGCACGAGCCGAATCCGATAGTAGCGCGACGGAGAATTGGTGGCCCCGCCAACGTCGAGATAGTTGGTGGTTACGTCTCCGTTGTTGAGGATGACGATGTGCGGCGATGTGGTGATGTCCGTAAAGTTGGTGGCGTAATTGCCGTTCGCGTCGCCACTGGTCGCCTGCACGGCGTTCGTGCGGAACCCGGCCGCCGCCCACGTGATGAGGACGTTGTTGCTGCTATCGGTCGCAACCGAGGTAATCCGAAACACCGAAGCCGGATTGGTCGGGTCCAGTCCCACCAGGAACTGGTTGGTGTTGCTGATGCCTTTGCCGTAAGGATCGGCGTCCGGCTGTGCCCGATCGCAGTTGGTGCAGGTGAAATACTTGAGTTGCCACGCGACGAATGGATCGGCGGGCGGTGGCGCCACCCCGTTGCTCACAACGAGGTCAACCTCACCGGCCACGCTCGTGTCGATCGTGTAGCTGAAGTTTGCGTTCGGATTCGTACCCATCGTCAGGCTGTGATCCGTGAGTGTCCCGCCGTACTTGAAGAGCGTGTAGGTGGTGTTGGTGAAGCCGCCTGCGTCGGCGACGTTCAGGGTCCCGTCCAAAGTCAGGTTCCCGCTCACAACGGTCTTGTCGCTGGTGGTGCCCAGTTCGTACTGCAGCACGGCCCCGCTATCGATCACCAGATTGTTGCTGACGGTCAGGGTGCCGGGGCTGGTGCCCGGCGCCAAGGTTCCGTCGACGGTTACGGGTCCGCCGATGACGCCGTTGCCGCCGAGAGTGGCGCCGCTAAGTACCGTGAGTGGACCGGTTCCCGTGCCGCTGCCAGCCGTATTGTTGACCAACACCGTCCCGCTGTTGGAAATCGTCATCGCCCCGCTATACGGGGAGCTATTCCCCTGCAACGTGAGCACCGTGCTCGCCGGCAGGTTGAGCACGAGCGGCCCGGAGTTGCTGAGCACACCCTTGTAGACGTTGTTGCCGCTGGTAAACGCGAGCGTGCTGGCGGAGACGATGTTCAGGGTGTTGGAGAAGTTGACCGAGTCCGGATTAAACGTGACGGTGCTGCCGCCGAGAGTAAAGGGACCGGTTCCGTACAGAGTGGATTCAACGATGGCAAACCGTCCGTTGATAAATCCCAGCACGCAGTTCGTGGGTGGTTTCGAGAAGCCCGCGATCGTAATCAGGTTGGTGGTGGGAACGACGTTGGTGTCGGTGATGGGGACGGTATTGGTGATCGTGACGTCGGCGTTGTAAAGCGTCAGCACATTCGTGTCCGTCAGCGGCGCGGTAAGGTTGGAGTCGATGATCCGGATCGCCTGAGCGTCATAGATGCAACAGGCTCCATCATTATTGGTTCGTCCCAGGATGTTGACGTTGTACATCGCAACGTTGGAAATGAGCATTTCGGGCAGGCCATACATGAACACGGCCAGGGTACCCGGCCCCTGAACGCCGCTGTTGCCGACCGCCGTGAGATTGCTGATGGTGATATTGCGGTATTGGGGAGTCGAGCTGCTCACGGTCTGAGGTCCGTTCGTCACCGCCACGTCTTCCGGCGAGATATGGATGTACTTGGACGGCGACCCGATCGCGCCGTAGTTCGCATAAAAGGCGATTGGGATGTTTACATTCGTCATGTTGAGGTCCAAGTACTTCATGTTTGAAATCAAGCCGCCGCTGCCGCGGTCCGACTTCATCTTGATGCCGTACTCGGTGCCGACCCACCAACAGTTGCTCACGAGCACGTTGTTGACCCCGCCGCCGATTTTGCTGCCGCACGAGACGCCGTGCCCGGTGCCGAACGTGCAATTGGAAATCGTGATGTCCGTCGCCGCCTGGCTGCTGCCTCCGAGTTCGACGTCGTCGTCCCCGGTACTGATGAACGAGTTGCGGATGAGAATGTTCGTCGAGCTGATGTCAAACGCGTCGGTGTTATGAGAGTCATACGGCGTGTTGATCGTGATCCCTTCGACGGTTATGCTAACGCTGGGACCGTTCTTCAAATAGATGGTGAACGTCGGCGGATTTTGCAGCGTCACGTCCCGGACCCACACCTTCGTACATTTGTCGAACTGGACGAAGTTTGGCCGCGACCCAGCCAGCGGATACCACCAGTTGGTGCCCTGGCCGTCCAGGATTCCGTTGCCGCTGATCTCGACGTCGGTCAGCGTGTTACCGAAGATGAACGGCGTACTCGCGGAAGGCCAACTACCCATGGGGAGCATCTGCAGTTTCGCGGCGCCAAGAGAGTTGCTGACGATTTGCAGATTGACCTTGCTCTTCATCGTGATCGGGCCGCACAGATAATTTGTCAGCGACGTGCTGCCAGGTTCAATCACGACCGTGCCGCCGCCGGCGTTGGCGATGGCGGTGATGGCGGCGTTGATGGAGCCGGCGTTATCGGTCGTTCCATTGCCGATCGCGCCGAAATTCACGACGGCATTGGTGGTCCGGCTCGGAATACTCGGCAACGGCGGATCGGCCGCCACCGCCCGTCCACCCAGCAGAGGCAATAGCAAGCCGGCACAAAGAACCGTCAAACGTGAGATAGACATAGAAAACCTCTCCGCTGTAGAGGAAGATAGTGATCGCGACCCGATTGCCCTGTTTCCCATCATGGGGATATACCCATCCGTAGCCTAAATTCTCCCCAGAGTCAAGCTTTCCACACCACCGGTAGGTTCTCCGCCCCGGCCACAGCGGCAGCCGTTCCAATCGCAGCACCGCCTCCGGATGGGCCGTGCGAAGTCCGCCCTGAGCCAGACCGAGGGGTCACGGCCGCCGAGCCATGGTAGGGAGGCGCTGCGTCGCCGCCGCGGACGCGCCGGAGCGCGTCCCGACGACATCGCGGAGGCGGAGGACCGCGTCACTACCGACGGACGACCAAAGCGCCCCGCCTGCTAGGGCACGAGCCGCACGCGATAATATTTTGACGGGAAATTGGTCGCGCCGCCGACGTCGACATAGTTGGTCGTCGAGCCGACCGTGTTGGTGACGGTGAAGATGTCGGTAAAACCGTTGGTGCTATAAGCGCCGCCAACACCCCCCGCCGTAGCTTGGAGCCCGTTGGTTGTGCCGGCGAATGTGCCCCACGTTACGCGGATGTTTTGGCCCTCTTGCGCAATCGCCATGATGCGCAGCGGCGTCGAATTCGGATCATTCGGGTTCGTGCCCGCTTGATACTCCTGCAAATTGCTGAAGCCATCGCCGTCGTTGTCGGCGCTGGCATCGGCGGGATCGAGCGGATCGAGTCCGTGGGCTTGTTCGTAGCCGTTCGGAATCCCGTCGCCGTCGGCGTCGCCGTTGGGGTCGAGGACCGCGGTGTTGTAAATCAATGTGCCGCCAGTGTGCACGAAAGAACCGCACGCATTCGTCATGACGAACCGGTCGGCCGCCACCGTTCCGGAATTCAGGATGAAGGAACCCGTCTCGACATCCAACGTGGCGTTCTGCTGGGCATTGGTCACATAAAGCGCGCCCCCCGCCACGGTCACGATGCCGGCTGCCTGGCAGTCAAATCGGCCGATGTTCAGGTTCGAGTAAATCGTGGTGGTGCCTCCATACAGATTCATGAGACAGTTCGATGCGCCGGAATCACCAAGGAAGATGAACTTGCTGATGTATTCACCATTGGAAACGACGATCTGACCGTAACCTCCCTGATCGCCGACCGTGGTGGTACCGTTAGTGAACAGCAGGAGACCACCCGTGATCCAGAGATGGCCAAAGCCGCCTTCCCGTCCCACATGCATGAAGGGAGTTCCCGAGCCATTTTGAGGCGCGAAGATAAGGTTGGTGCCACCGGCAATCGTCAGCGTGCCGTCGGCATAGGCGGTATAGCCGATTTGCACGGCGGCCGTCAGCCAGTAGCCGTTAGAGACGGTCATTTGACCGGAGGTGTAGTTGGCGTCGCCGATGATCGTGGAGCTGTCATAATTGGACACGAGGAGTTGACCACCTGTGAGCCAGACCGAGCCAGCGCTGTAGTTGCCGGCGGCTATGTCCAGGACTCCCACGTCGGTGGTACCGCCGGAAATGGTCAGCGTTGCCGCGTCTGATCCCTCGAATCCAAGGGACGTGTAGCCTCCCGACAAGTAACCGCCTTCAACCGTCAGTTGCCCGGCTCCCTCGTAGCCGATTTCCAGCGCGTTGTCCGGCACCAGCAGTTGACCGCCGCTCAGCGTAATGGAACCGCTGGACCCGGAAAAGTAGCCGAGGTAGATATCCGTATTGGTAGCCAGCAGGGTGCCTCCACTCATCGTCAACTGCCCCGACGCGCCCGAGTTGTATCCAATATACAGGCGCGAGTTATCTGGGAACGTGACTGTGCCGCCGCTGAACTCCAACAATCCCTGACTGCCGGAGTTGTAGCCGATGTAGGAGGTGGCGGTTTGCCACAGACCGCCGGTGACCGCCAGTTGCGCAACGCGATCATAACCCACGTAAGAAACACACGGACTGGTAGTCGTCAGCACAGCTCCGTTGTCCAGTTCCATATATCCGTTGTCGTTGAATTGAAAGCGTGCGATCACTGGAGAATTGGAAACCGACATCACGCTGCCGGTGGTCAGCAATACCTGGTCGAGAACCGTGAACGCGGCCGATCCAGTATTCTCAACCAGCAACTCATTGAGGCCCTGAAACGTGATCATTCCTTCATGAACCTGGGGCGCGGAAATGATGAGATTGCTGATCGTCATGGACCCGGGAGCGCTGGTAACCGTGGTCGGATCAATCGTGACAGCTTTCACGCCGTTGAAAGCCGGGAAACCATTTGTGATGGTGTCGGCGGTATGACTGATTGACGGTGTTCCCACCGACCAATCTCCATTCGTTTCCCATTTTCCGCCGATCGTGATGGCCCACGAATTTGTCGTTAATGCCGCACGGGATGGGACACAATTTCCGAGCAGTAGCAGGCCGATGATGCCGATGCTGAGTCCATCCCGTTTCATGATTTCCTTTCTACGGCACCAGCCGCACTCGGTAGTAGCGAGCCGGTCGGTTCGTCGCGCCACCGGTGTCGGTGTAGTTGGTGGTGGCGAGGCCGCTGCCGGGAATGATCATCTGCGGGCCGAGATTGATGAAGCCGTTGGTCGAGTAAACGCCGCCAGCATCGCCCGGTGTAACCTGGACCTGGTTGGTGGAGCCACCGGCAGTCGTCCAGGTGAGCACGATGCTGTTGCCCTGTACGGCAATGGATGTGATTTGGAGTGGCTGCGGCGTGATCTGCAAGGGTGTGGACAGGGGATTCTGCGGATCAGAACCTGCCTCGTATTCCTCCCAATTTGAGTAGCCATCCCCGTCCGGATCACCATCGGCCCCGTCGTCCCCGATCGAAGACAATGGGTCGAGGCCGTGTGCTTGTTCCCACCAATTCGGCAGGCCGTCGCCGTCCGCGTCGCCGTTCGGGTCGAGAACCAGCGTCCCGACGGTGACGGTTCCACTGAAGTTGTCGAATACGCCATAACAGCCGTTCGTGACGACCAACTTGTCCACAACGAGCGTGCCGCCACCGAGAAGAAACAACCCGTTG
>DATJBF010000078.1:0-15249 GCA_035515475.1 Verrucomicrobiia bacterium | reverse complement strand
TCTCCAGGCCGAGCTGGTGGATCGCCTTGTTCATGTTGAGAATGGCGTAGATCGGGCTTTCCTCGGCTCCGGCGATGTCGCCGAGGACGTACACGACCGGCTGCATGTTCTTCTCGTAAATACTGGTATCCTCGGTCGCGGGCTTCGCCTTGATAAGTTCGCCCAGCGGCACCAGTTTGCCATCCGGGGACGTGAGTCTCACCGCAAGCAGGTCACCAGCACTGGAACGCTGATCAATCGGCAGCCGCACGAAAATCGACACGTCTTCCTTCTCCTGCGAGGCGTGCAGCAACCCGACTTCGGATCCTTCGAGAGCAATCTTCAACTCCTGGGCGGCCTGCTCCGCACTGATGCCATTGAGCGCCGCCTTCTCGTGATCGAACTGGAACACGTATTTCGGCCCGCCGCCCTCCATGTACCAATCCACGTCCACCACGCCGGCCGTCTTCTGAAAAACCTCTCGCACCTGCCGGGCGACCGCGATTTGCTTCCGGTAGTCGGGACCGTAAATCTCGGCGACAAGCGTTTCGAGCACCGGCGGACCCGGCGGCACCTCGACCACTTTCATGCGCGCCCCGAGCCGAGCGGCAATCGGCTCCAATTTCCGGCGCACCCGCTTGGCGATTTCATGGCTCTGGGCATGGCGCTCGTTCTTGCCGACCAGGTTGACCTGAATCTCCGCGACCGTCGGGCCCCGGCGCAGGAAATAGTGGCGGACCAATCCATTGAAGGTGTACGGGGCCGACGTGCCGACGTAGATCTGGTAGTTCGTCACCTCTGGCTCTTGGCGGATTTCCGCAGCCAGTTCCTGGGCGACCCGCGCGGTTTGTTCCAGAGTGGCGCCCTGGTCCATATCGATGACCACCTCGAACTCGCTCTTGTTGTCGAACGGCAACATCTTCACCCGGACCAGCTTGAAATAAACCATCGACATGGCTGCCAGCAGCAGGACGACCATCGTCGCCAGAAATCCGGCCTGCCACAACGGATGATGGATCAACGGTCCCATAACGTGCCGGTACAACCGGGTTGCCCAGTCCTCCTTGCCGTGTTCACCGTGCACCGCTTCCTGGCGCGCCCGGCCCCGCAACACGCGCAATGCGGCCCACGGGGTCACCGCGAACGACACGATCATCGAGAACACCATCGCCGCGCTGGAGCCGATGGGGATCGGCCGCATGTACGGCCCCATCAAACCGCTGACAAACGCCATCGGCAAAATTGCCGCGATCACCGTCAACGTCGCCAGAACCAGCGGGCTGCCGACCTCCGCCACCGCCTCGATGGTGACATCCAGCAACGGCCGGCCCTTGTTTTGCGGCAGGTGAAAGTGGCGCACGATGTTCTCGACGCCGACAATCGGGTCGTCCACCAGAATGCCGATGGAAAAAATCAGGGCGAACAACGTGATCCGGTTCAGGGTGAACCCGAGGAAATAGAACGTGGCCAGCGTCAACGCCAACGTGACTGGAATCGCCACCGCCACCACGCCCGACTCGCGCCAGCCCAGCACCAACCCGATGAGAATGCTCACGCCGATCACGGCCAGCGCCATGTGGAACAACAATTCATTGGATTTCTCCTCCGCCGTCTGGCCGTAGTTGCGGGTGATCGCGATGTTCACGTCGCTGGGGATGACGCGGCCCTTCAGCGACTCGACCTTTCGCAGCACGTCGTCCACGACCCAGATCGCGTTGGCGCCTTTGCGTTTGGCGATGGAAATGGTGACGGCCGGATAGGTGCCGGCCGAGCCGTCTTCCACTTCGGCTCGCCGGGAGGCTCGCACTCCCATCCCAAACAACACGTACTGGCTCGGTTCCTCCGGTCCATCCACGATCTGGGCCACGTCGCGGACGTAGACCGGCTTGCCGTTGTAAACGCCGGCGACGACCGACCCTACGTCGGCGGCGTCCTTGAGGAACCCGCCGGTGTCCACCAGGACCTGGCGGTTCTCGGCGGCGAACCCGCCTTCCTTCAACTGCTGATTGGCCGCCTGCAGCATCTGCACCACGCGGAGTGGATCGAGGTGGTCGGCTGCGAGCTTGCCGGTGTCGAGCAGCACCCGGACCTGCCGGCGCGCGCCGCCGATCAGCGTGGTGACCGACACGTTCTTGACCTCGGCAATTTGATCGTTGAGTTGGGCGGCGACCCGGCGCAATTCGTAGTGGTCGTAGCGCTGGCTCCACAACGTCAGCGCCAGCACCGGCACGTCGTCGATCCGGCGCGGCTTGATCAGCGGTTGGGAAACACCGGGCGGGATCCGGTCGAAATTGGCGAACATCTTTTGGTTCAGCCGCACGATGGCGGCTTCTTCGTTCTCGCCGACGAGAAACCGGACGATCACCATCGACACGCCGGGACTGGAAGTGGAGTAGAGGTACTCGACGCCGGGAATCTCCCACAGCAGTTTCTCCATCGGCTTGGTGACGCGTTCCTCGACTTCCTTCGCCGACATGCCGGGCGCCTGCACGAAGATGTCGATCATCGGCACGATGATCTGGGGTTCTTCTTCGCGCGGCAGCAACGCCACCGCCCCCACGCCGAGCAGCACCGCGGCGACTACGATCAGCGGCGTCAGCTTCGAATCAATGAAGAAATGGACCACGCGGCCGACAAAGCCGAATTGGTGGGCGTGATGTTGCGTTGGAGTCATTGTGATGGGATTCGACCCTCACCCTGAGCCTCTCCCTGCCGAAGGGAGAGGGGACTCTCCTCTCCCCGCAAGCGGGGAGAGGATCAAGGTAAAGCGCTGATCTGTTGTCCGTCGCTCAGTTCTCCTTCCGCCTTCACGATCACGCGGTCGCCGACCTGCACGCCGGAAAGCAGTTCGACCAGGTCGGCATAGCCGCCGCCCGGTTTCACCAGCCGCATCCGCGCCGCGCCGTCGGCGGCGACCAACACGTACGTCAGTTGCCCACGTTCGTGGATGGCCCCCCGGGGCACGAACAAACCAGTGCGTTCGCCGACGAACAATTCGGCCCGGCCGAACTGTCCCGACTTCAACGCCTGCTGGCAGCGCAGGTCGATCTTCACGACGAACGTGTGGCTCGCCGGGTCGCCCGCGGGATCGACTTCCCCAATCGTGCCGTCGCATTTCTCGCCGGTCGCGTCGATCACCACGTGCACGGGTTTTCCGGCGCCGATGACGCCCGCGAACCGCTCGGGCACCTGCGTCTCAAGACGAAAATCGCTCGGTTGCTCGACCACGAACAGCGGTTTGCCGGGCGACGCCAGGTCGCCCACGTCGCACAACTTCTGGCCGACCACTCCGTCGAACGGCGCCGTGATGTCGGCGTAACTCAGGTTCGCTTCCGCCGTCCGGTACCGGGACTGTACCGCGTCGAACTCGGCGCGCGTAGCCGCTTCTTTTTCCAGCAGGTTCTTGAACCGGTCGTAGTCGGCCTGGGCGCGCACGTACTCGGCCCGGAGGTCGCGGTCGTCCAACCGCGCGAGTTCATCGCCCGCCCGGACGAAATCGCCGGCCTTGACGGGAATCTGCTGGATCGTTGCCATCACGCGCGGCGAGACGGTCGCGGTCAGCTTCGCGCGGACGGTGCCGACGGCCTCGTAGACATCCGGGGCGCGCTGGAGTTGGATTTCCAGCGTTTGCACTTTGACCGCCGGACCTTGGGGCGCGGCCGGCTCATGCCGTCCGCAGCCGACGGGCAGGAGCGCGATGGCGGCGGCGATCAGAATGACCGGCCATGGCGGCGCGGACGCCTCTCCCACGGTGCACCGAGAACGATGATTCATTGCCTTTCCTTCCAGCCCCGGCCCAGCGCCTTGTCCAACGCGGCCCGGGCAATTTGGTAATCGGCTTCCGCGGCGGCGCGACGCTGGCGCGCGGCGGTCAGCGCGGTCTCGGCGTCGAGCAACTGGGTCAGCAGCGCGAGCCCGTTGCCGTAACGCTCCTTGGTGATCTGCAGGCTCTCCTGGGCTTGCGCGACCACCCGCTCGGTGGTGGCGAGTCGCGACTGCGCCTCGTTAAGGTTCAGTTGCGCCTCCTTCGCTTCGAGTTCCAGGCTCAGTTCCGTTTTCCGGAGCGCGTCGTGCGCCGCGGCGAGATTGGCCCGCGCTTCAGCCACCTTGCCGCGCGTCAGGAATCCGTCGAACACGTCCAACTCGACGCTGACGCCCGCGACCCAGCTGTCCTCGTACCGGCGCGCGTCGCCGCTGTCGAGATCGTAACTGGCAAACGCGTTGACCCGGGGCAGGTGCCCGCCGAACGCCGCGCGCACCTGTCGCTCGGCGGCGTCGGCGGCCTTCCGGGCGGCCAGGAGTTCGGGGCGGTGGGAAACATCGAGTTCCGCAGCGCTGCTGATCGGCTCGCTCCCACGCTCCCGCGCTTCACCCTCCACGCTGGTCTCTCCCGCCGTCACGTCTTCTTTCTCGCCGACGCCGACTACGTTGCGGAAAATGGTTTCGGAAATCGCCAGGGCGTTCTGGGCGCGGACGAGGTTTTCGCGTGCTTCGGAGAGACGCACTTCCGCGTCGAGGAAATCGCTCTTGAGGACCGTGCCCTGGGTGAACCGGTTGCTGGCGACGTTGAGGTTCGACTCCATGCTGGCCACGGCCGCTTCGGCGGCGCGCACGAACTGGCGGGCCTTGCCGACCGTGTAAAACCCCCGGGCCACCTCGAACACCAGTTCGTTGCGGACGGCGTCGAGGGAATTCTCTCCGGCTTCCGCGCCGAGACGCGCAGCCTGACGCGCGGCGAGATCGCTTCCGCCGTTGTAGAGCGGGTAGGTCGCCAGCACCTTCGTGTTCAAGTTGTCGGTCGTGTCGGGATGATTGAAATTTGCGCCGAAGTTGAACGCGCGCTGGTTGAGCGTCATCATGAACGCCTGGACGGGATTGTCGCTGGCGGCGTAGCTCTCGCTCACGCGAACCTGCGGCCAGAACGCCGCGTTGGCCTGCTGGAGCGCCGCCCGCGCCGCGTTCACGCGCTGTTGTGCCGAGGCGAGGTCGGGATTCTTCCCGAGCGCGAGCTTCTCCGCTTCGTCGAGCGTCAAGGCCCGCGCCGACGCCGGTTGCGCCGCGCTCGCTCGAGCGAGCAGTCCCGCCGGCACCGTCGGGGTCAAGAATACCGCCAGGACCGTAATGGCGACGAGGGGTTTCACTTGGCCGCCGCCGAACCGCAGCACGAACCGGCGACGCCGAGTTTCTTGAGGATATCCTCCATCAAGCACCATTTCGTGAAGCCTGACTGCAGCAGGTTCACGCCGACGAAGGCCGTGAACCAGAGCCAGTAGGGGCTGACCCAGTGGGCCAGTGCGAGACTGATCAGGATAAATGAGCCGGCAATGATGCGGATGTAACGTTCGAGGGTCATGGGACGCTCCTCCTGTGTTGCGTTAGCGAAACGAACCGGCGATGAGTCCGCCGATGAACATGCCGAAGAGTGTGCTGATCCACGGGTTGCTTGTCAACGGACATGTGCCCGTCGCGCAGCCGACCAGCTTGTAGTACCCGAATCCGAGCACGCCGCCAACAACGCCGCCGATGATGTAATTCGTGATCATAGGATTCCTCTCACTGGTTCTGAGCCGCGGACCGCGGAAAAGTTACAGATCCTGCGCGGTTTTCCAGGTGCGATACGACCCGGTGAGATTGCGGGCGCGAAACCCGTGCTGCGTCAGGATCCGCGCCGCGTAGTACGACCGCTGGCCACTGTGGCAATAAACGACGATCTCGCGGTCCCGCGGGAGTTCGTCGATCCGCGAACGAAGTTGATCCAGCGGAATGTGAATCGAGCCGGGAATGAACCCTTTCGCCCGCTCGTCGGGCCGGCGGACATCCAGCAGGACAGTTGATTTCGGGTCTAGCGATGTGATTTCTGGCCACTGCGCGACGGCGACGTCGCCCGCCAACACGTTTTGCGCGGCCATACCGGCGAGATTGACCGGGTCTTTGGCGCTGCCGTACGGCGGCGCATAGGCGAGTTCCAACTCGGCCAGGTCGTGCACCGTCAGGCCGGCCTTCAACGCGGTCGCCAGGACGTCGATCCGTTTGTCCACACCTTCGTGGCCGACGGCCTGCGCGCCGAGCAGTTTGCCGGTGTCGGGGGCGAACAGAATCTTCAGCGCGATCGGTTCGGCACCGGGGTAATAGCCGGCGTGCGAGTTGGGATGAAGATGGATCGTTTGGAATGGGATCCCGAGCCGGCGCAACGTCTTCCCGTTCGCACCGGTGCCGCCCGCAGTGAGGTTGAACAACCGCAGAATCGCCGTGCCCCACGTGCCGTCGTAGCGCGACGGGCGCCCCAAAATGTTGTCGGCGGCAGTCCGGCCTTGTCGGTTGGCCGGGCCCGCCAGCGGAATAAGCGCCCACTGACCCGTGACGCCGTCGCGCACTTCGATGGCGTCGCCCACGGCCCAAATGTCCGGGTCGCTGGTCTGAAGATGTTCGTCGACGCGGATGCCGCCGCGTTCGCCAATTTCCAGCCCGGCTTCGCGCGCGAGCTTCGTCTCCGGCTTTACCCCGAGGCCGAGAATCACAGAATCGGCCGGCAACCGCGCGCCGCTCTTCAGGACGACGACGGATGCGCGCGGTGGCCGGGAGGGCGAGCCTCCCGGCGAGCCGTCCGGTTTCAGCTCGGCAGGAGCCTCGCCCTCCCACGTTGCGGGGTCTTCGAACGCGGCGACGGGATCGTTGAGATGAAGCGCGATGCCGTTGGCGCGAATTTCCTGGTGCAGCCACGCGGCCATTTCGGGATCGAGCGGCGCCATCACCTGCGGCAGCGCCTCCACGATTGTCACGCGAAAACCGCGCCGCTGCAATTGCTCGGCCATCTCCAACCCGATGTAGCCGCCGCCGACCACGACGGCGCGGCAGCGTTGGCAATCTTTCGACCAGGCCATGATCTTCTCCACGTCGGGAATGTTTCTGACCGTGAAATGATTGGGGCGATCGATGCCCGGGATCGGCGGCTTCAACGGCAACGCGCCCGTGGACAAAACCAGCGCGTCGTACGGTTCCTCGGATTCCCGGCCGGAAGTCAGCTCGCGGACTTTCACCCGGCGCGCCGCGCGGTCGATGGCAATCACCTCGGTATTGACCCGGACGTCGAGGTTGAACCGCGCCTTGAGGCTCTGCGGCGTCTGCACCAGCAAACTGTCCTGTTCGGCAATCTCGCCGCCGACGAAATAGGGCAGGCCGCAGTTGGCGAACGAGACGTACGGTCCGCGCTCGAAGACGACGATTTCGCAGTCCTCGCACAGCCGCCGGGCCCGGGCGGCGGCGCTCGCGCCACCCGCCACACCGCCGACGATAACAATTCGTTTGGCAGACATGTTAATACAGAGCCATCGAGCCGCACGAAGTTACGGTTTTCGTGCCGTTGCCAGAAACACGGGAAAACGGCGGGACCTGCCGTTCGCATCCGGTTTTTCAATCTCGTAGACCGTCTCGAACTCCACCTGCGCGAAACCGGCCCTGCGGAACTGTTCGTGGATCCACTCCCGGCGGAATCCGTGATGTTCGACACCGCGGGCGTCCTGATGAAACGAGCCGTCCTCCTCGTCGAGATCAGCAATCGCCAGGAGTCCGTTCGGCGACAGCAGGGAAAGGAATCGTTGCAGCAACGGCCCGACTTCGCGCACGTGATGCAGGGCCATCGCGCACAAAACGACGTCGAACTCCAACCCGGCCAATGGTTCGGCGGTCAAATCGTGGCGACGCGTGGTCACGTGTCTCAGTCCGTCGCGGCGCGCCTTGGCCTCCATTCGTGCCAGCATTTCAGTGGAGGAATCGACGCCCAGCACGGACGCACAGCGACCGGCCAGCGGGAGGGAACACAATCCCGTGCCGCAACCGTAATCCATCAACCGGGGCCACTGGTTTTTGTCCAACTTGGCTTCCACCGCTCGCGCGATGGCCGCGCCCATAGCCACCCGGCGCGGTTCCTCATCCCAGTTTTTCGCTTTCTCGTCGAAGCGGCGTACGTTCGCGTCGTTTGTCTTCGTGGACATACCCGTATTCTGTCGGCAAGACGCTGCGGATACAAGCACGCAGAACTCCCATTGCGAAATGGACCGGCTTGAACGATGGTTCATCTCATTATTCCATGAATACCATGAACGATACATGGACTGGAAAAGTCGCCCTCGTCACCGGGGCATCGCGCGGGATTGGACGCGCGATTGCCGAACGGCTCAGCCGAGGCGGTGCCGCCGTGGCGGTGAACTACGCCAACAGCGCCGAGGCCGCCCGCCAACTCGTTGGCGAAATCGAAGCGGCTGGCGGGAAAGCGTTGGCCGTGCAGGCGGACGTCGGGCGTGTCTCCGACGTCGCGCGGATGTTTGACGAGACCATTGCCCATTTCGGGAAACTGGACGTTTTGGTGAACAACGCCGGGATGATGTTCCAGAAACCGGTGAGCGCCGTCACCGAGGAGGAATACGATCGCATTTTCTCGGTCAACGTGAAGGGCACGTTTTTCGCCTGCCAGCAGGCCGCGAAACGCTTGGCCGACGGCGGGCGCATCATCAATTTGTCCAGTTCGACCACGGCACGGCCGATGCCGACCTACGGCGCGTACGTGGCCACCAAAGGCGCGGTGGAACAACTGACGCGTTCGCTAGCCGGGGAATTGGCGTCCCGAGGCATCACGGTCAACGCCATTTCGCCGGGACCGACGGACACGGAACTGTTCAATGCGGGCAAGACTGAGGAGCAACGACGGCAACTGGCCAAAGCCTCGGTGTTCGGGCGGTTGGGGGAGCCGGCGGAGATTGCCGAGGTGGTGGCGTTTTTGGCGAGCGACGCGGCCAACTGGGTCACGGGCCAGAATATCCGGGTGAATGGCGGCATCGTGTAAGCCGCGCCCTGCCAACGATCAAGCATGGTTGCGCGGCCGGGGTGTACCTGGCAGCCGCCGCAAATAGTACCGTTGACCTTGATAGTGTTCTTCGGCCAGTTTCTTTTCGGCGATCAACCGGCGCACAACGCCGAAATCGGCGCCCGTCTTGGCGAGCAGCGCGGCGACCGCGTCCGCCCGCAGCGGATGCACCGCCGCGATGCTCAATAGATCACCTGCCGCGTCGCCGGTCGACGTAAACACGTTCCCTTCGTCGCCGACGAGCAGTTCGACGCGCGGGAGCCGGGCTCGGAAAACCTGGTAAGCCGCATTGATGGTCTCCTCGCTGGGCGGCTCGACCCACGGCTCGGCTGGTGGCCGGGTGGGCACGGCGACATAGGCGGTGGCTGGCCGCAGTTCGCCAACAAATGCGGCGACGGATTCGAGGTCCTGGACGGTGTCGTTGCACATGTGGACGAGCATTGTCTCCGTGGTCAGCGTTCCTTTGAACGTGCCGGCAAACTGGCGCATGCCGTCCAACACCGCCGGCAACTGCAAGGCCGCGTGCGGACGGTTGATGTTGTGCCACATTCGCTCCCGCACGGAATCCACCTTGAGCGAAACCCAGTCGGGCCTGACCAGTTCGGTGCGAACGTCAGGCTGATAAAGCAGTGCGCCGTTGGTGATGACGGCGATCTTCGGGCCCAGTGGACGCAGCCGGTCGATCAACTCTCCCAGATGCCGGTCGAGGGTTGGCTCGCCGTCGGGTACGAAAGTCAGATAGTCGATCGTTTCTCCCGCAGCGCGGAGTTGGGTGACGCGTTCCTTCACTTCGCGCTCGATCTGGTCCGGTGGGTAGAACGTACACCGCCCGATCTCCTGGCGGGTCGTCGCGCCGACCTGGCAATAAACGCAGGCGTAGCAACAGACCTTGGGCGGGATGTGGTTGATCCCCAGACTGCGCCCGAGTCGCCGCGACGGGACTGGTCCAAAAACAATCATGTGTAGATTGGCTCCTTGGCCTCTGGTCGCGGCAGCGGCACGAACTTGCCGGTGCCGACGGCCTTGACGCGGTTCTCCTGGAGCAATTCGGCTCGCAACCGATGTAGCCGGGATGAGCCGTGGACCAACCAGGCCTGCACGCGGGCCGGACGGCCAGTGGCCACAGCCTCCCGGTAGCGCACGCACAGCTCAGCCGTCACCGCGGCCTCGCCGTGAGCAAACAAACAGTGAGTCATGGCGGCGTCCAGCAGCATCGCAATCGCTCCCCCGTGCAACCGCTTCGGATATCCCTCCCACCTTGGAGCGCAGTCAACTGCAGCACTGACACTACCATCCGCCCTCCGCGTAAACTTCAGTTGCCAACCATGCTCGTGACTCGGGCTGCACGCCACACATCGCGGATGGTTGGAAAGACGGTCGATCGCGCCGGATCGGTTAGTAGCTGTTTCGTTCATGAATGGTTCCCTCGTCCAATCGCGGGCCGTGGTCCAGAATGAGAACTCCGTGGAGATGATCCGTTTCGTGCTGAATCACCCTGGCGCACAGGCCGTCGACTTCCCGGGTGAAGCGTTTGCCGTCTGGATCGAAGCCCGCGATGGAGACGCGAGCTGGCCGACGGACGTTCACCCGCGTGCCGGGCAGGCTCAGGCAGCCTTCAATCATCGCCTCCGTTTCCGCACCCGGCTGCAATACCGGGTTGATCAGGGCTAGGTGCCGACCGTCAATCTCACCGATGAAGAGTTGCTGGGTGAGGCCGACCTGCGGGCCGGCCAGTCCGATCCCGCCGTTGGCCAGCATCAGGGATCGCATCTCGGCCAACAGGTCGCGCAGGGTGCTGTCGAACCATTCCACGGGGGTGCAGGGTTGGCGCAGTACGGAATCCGGATAGAGACGCAGACTCAGCTTGCGCAGGGCTTGCCGGCGCGCCTGTGTCTCGATCCGGTCGTCGCCTTTAATCGTCACGGTCAGCTTCCAGTCTCCGCAATTCCTGTTTCAACCAACCCAGTTTCACTCGTTCGTGAGGACCCGTTTCCGGGAGGTACGGTTTGATGTCCAACAGCGGCGAGCCCTCCACCATGTCAACGTGCGAAACCTCCAGGCCGTCATGGCGGACATTCACCAGGCGCACCACGGTAATCCCGATCGGATTGGGACGGCGGGGCGAACGCGTTGCAAAGACGCCACGCCGGCGCCGGCCCAGAAAAGGCCGACATACCAGATCGCATCCCTTCGACAGGTGCAGGCAGTACACCAGCAGCACATGGGAGAACCCGCGCAGATCCCGCAGTCCAGCCCGGTAGGGAGCGAACACTTTCACCGTGGCCCTGGCCGCTGGAAAACTCCGGGGCCGGCGCGGCGCATCTTCAGGCCGGCGATACGGTGAATGAATGACTCCAATCGGTTTAAAGCAAAAATTCTTTCTCATGATGTGTCTTCGCGGCGATCAGGTTCAGTGACAGAGATTCGGTTCGCTCGCGGACAAAGTCCCTTCCAACAACGCGCGAACTGCCTCGTCAATGTTCATCAGCTCTGTGAACACGGGGCGGATACCGGCCGCTTGCAGTCGGCGGTACATCCCGCCGCCCATTCGGCAGACCAATACCACCGCACAGTCGGCGATCAGTTCGACCAATTCCCCGCAGTGGTGGCCGGCTTGTTCGACGCCATGGTCGTGCGCCTGTTCGTGGCCTTGGCCGTCACAACCGTTCTGACGACGGCGCGTCTCGCGGTCAATGACCTTGCCATTCTCGACGGTCAGGATCACAAAGCCGCAAGCGCGGCCAAAATGTGGACTGATTGTTTTCTCGTCATCGGTAACGGCAGCAATCTTCATGGACTTTGATTCTCCGGAATGTTGAGTTTTTTGCAGGACGCAGGGAAGCGTCGCGGGCAGAAGCACGGGGCCGCCCTCCAGCCGCAACGCTTTGCCGTTGATGAGCGCGTCGGCCACTTTTCGCCGGGCCCGTTCCACGATGCGGCCAAACGTGGCGCGGGAAACTCCCATTTGCTCCGCGGCTGTTTCATGATGCAGCGCCGTCAGATCGGCCAGACGGAGAGCCTCGAGTTCATCAAGTGCGAGCGCGATCTCCTCAAGCGTCCGCAAGGGGATACCGGCTGGCTTAAAATACGTAGCGCTAGGCAGTTGGCGGATACGTCGTGGACAATGAGCTCTTGGCATCGGCGTCCTGATCCTTGGCTAGATATGAGCGTATACTCATTATTCTAGGATGTCAACGGCTGATTTTTGTAGCGTTGTCTGGCTGAGCCTGCGACCGGAACGGTAGGCGAACCACGATTCGTATGCCAACCCGCCTTTGGATGCGGTCATCGCACGACAGCCGACGATGAAAAGAGTGTTAGTTTCGGTGGGTTTCTTTCCACCGTTTGCGCAGCAGGTCGTGGAGATGTTCGCGAAATTGCACAGGCAGGTCGTAAGGTTTGCCATCCTTGTAGAGCGTGACGGTCTTGCGGATGTTGTCGACGACGATCTGGCAGGGATTGCAGCCCGCGAGATGTTTCTCGAACTCCTCGCAAATGGCCGGGTCGGCCGTGCCGTCCACGTACTCATTCAGCAGCGCCAGTAGCTCTTCGCATTTCATGTTTCACTGGGTACTGAGCCGCGGCGAGGAAAAAAGTTACAGACACATTGGAAGTCAAGAGGTTGAAAGGTTGAAATGTTAAAGGGTTCAGAAGTTTCCCGGGTTGGCGGCTCGGGCAGGCGCCTCGCCTGCTGCCGTTGTTGGTTGATCGCTGGCGAGATTCTGTGTTCAAGGTGCCATTCTGGCACCTTGAAACGTGGCTACAACCTCGCCTGTTCGGCGCAGGTCTCCGCTGTCCGCGTTGGCCGGGAGACCTTCGGTCAGAATCTGTGCGGGGTCGGAGACCCTCGCACGACAGAGCGGAGTCTCCGGCGGAAAGAAACGTCTTGCCCTGATTCCGGGCCGTGTTATAGTTGCATAGAACACTGGAGGAAGACGGTGCGATGAAAGGAACGTTCGGAGATTTTCTGAAAGAGAAGCGATTGGCTCTCGACGTCAGCCTGCGCGAGTTCGCCAAGCAGGTTGCGATGCAGCCATCGAACTACTGCAACGTCGAAGCGGGCGTGTTGCCACCGCCGCCGGCGGACGGGCTGGAGCGGATCGCCAAGACGCTGGGGTTGAAGCAGGGAACGGCGGACTGCGCAGCGTTTTATGACTTGGCGGCCAAAGGGAGGGACGAGGTGCCGGCGGATGTGGAACGGATCGTGAAGAGTAGCGAGTTGATTCCAGCGATGCTGCGGACGGTGGAGAACGAAAAGGTGACCGAGGAACAATTGCGGGGCATCATCGAGGACCTGCGCAGTGGGCGCTACAAGAAGACCGGCGCCGACCGTTAAAGATTTTCGCCTCTTTGAACTGGAGCGCATTGCGGCTGCGGCACTGGCGGGTGCACCGCAATGCCTCAAAGGGCTGCGGGTGGACATCGAGCGTCTGATTCTGGAAAAACATCAACTACGGATTGAAGCCTTCCACGACTTGAAGCGGCGGTGGGACACGTATGCCTTCATTGATACAACAGCCAAGGTTGTCTTCGTGGACGCCGAGTTAATGGATTCCGACCGACTCGAGAAGAAGTACCGGTTCACGCTGGCGGAGGAACTCGCGCATTTCTTGATTCATCAGCCGGTATTCAGCCATTGCCGGACGGTTGAAGATCGGCTGGCCTTGGAAAAGCAATTCGACGACCTGACCCGTGACCGCTTGGAGAGCAACGCCCGGGCGCTGGCATCTGCGCTGTTGATACCCAAGGCAACCATTGAGCTGCGGGTGGAGGAACTGGCGAGGAAGCTTGTGGACGAGCAACGGCATATCCTGGTGGAAGAACTCATCGCCGTCATCGGGCGCGATTACGATGTGAACTTCAACGCCGCGAAACACCGGTTGCGCAATCTCGGCTATCGCCGCCGCTTGGACTTGGACCTCCAGTAGCCATGCTCATTCCTTGTTGTCGTTGGCTGATAACTGATCACCGATCACTGGTGACGGCCCGCTTTCTCTCGTTGTTACTAGCCGAACGCCGACGGCTGATAGCTGAGAGCCTTTGTTCATCTTGAATTGCGCCATTTCTCCAGTCATACTCACGGTACGTGAGGCTTGCCCCTTGGTGGGGGATCCAAAGGATTCGCCGCGACGCCCTTACCTAGACGGCCTCTGCGACAATGTGGCGCGATATGCCTGTGAAGAAATCTAGCGACAGATGGCAGCGTGCTGACGAGGAGGTACGGAAGAACCTACCCGCGGGTGTGAAGCACGTTTGCACGTTGCGGGGACCTACGACCATCGTGCGCATCGCGTGGTCGCCGGACGGGCAGATGTTGGCATCGCTGTCTAGCGATGGCAGTATTCATGTTTGGGATACGGCTTCTCGTCACGAGGTACGTGCATCAATAAATCATCCCAAGGGTTTCTCGGCATTTGCATGGTCTCCGGACTCGAAAACCATTGCTTTGTCGGCGCGAGATGAGCGGATACAGTTTTGGAGTATCACCTCTGGAGAATTGGCAGACGGGCCACTGCAATCGCCAGAACCGGTTCTCTGCGTGGCTTGGGACCCGTCCGGCAGGCAGCTCGCTTGCTCAAGCTGCGGCGAGAATGAACCAAGGCACACAGCCGGAGGCCTATGGATTCTTGATATTCTGAGTCAAAGATTCGACAAGCTTCCTTTCGCAATGACCGGCGTGGAAATCAAATGGTCGCCAGACGGAAGGCGCATCGCAAATGGAGGCTACTGGGGAGACGGCGTTCTGGACTTAGTAGATGTGACGAAAAGTGGATCATCCACAGGTCAGATCAATGCAAGGTACGGTGGTTGGAGCAATTGCTTTGATTTAGACTGGGCTTCGGATGGATCGATAATTGTCTCTGGCTCTCAGGATGGAACGGTAAAGGTTTGGGACCCGAGTTCTGGCAAACTCATGCGCAGCCTCGAAGGACACACTTCCCAACTTGTGTCTAGCGTCAGTTTGTCGTCCCGGTGTCAATTGCTCGCATCGGTTGCTGTCGACGAAACGTTACGAATCTGGCGATGCGACAAATGGGAACAGTCAGCTGTTATTCCATGGCTCGTAGGGGAAGGTTGCTCTCTGAAGCAAATGATCGATTTCAGCCCAACGTCGTCGACGCTAGCGGTAGCTGAGAAAAGAGAAATTCATATTTTGGAATTGGATCTTGCGGGCTTGCTTGGTGAAGGAGGGGTGCCCAGTGCCCACTACGTCAACGCCAAGGTTGTGTTAGTGGGTGACACGGGCGTGGGCAAAACCGGTCTGAGCCTAGAAGCCATCTCATAAATGGCGCAAGAGGATAATCACGGCGCCGAGTTGGACCAGAGCTTGGAAGTTCTCCGCGTGATATTCATAGCGCACCACCAAACGTCGAAAGTTGAACAGCCAAGCGAAGAGTCGTTCAATTTTC
>DATJBF010000077.1:0-114728 GCA_035515475.1 Verrucomicrobiia bacterium | reverse complement strand
CCCGCCCTCAAGAACACAAACATCAACCGGTGTCATCAGCACCATGAGAGGAGGAGCTCCGATGAAGTATTACACAACCACCACCGAGTACAACTGCGGAATCGATCTGCATGCCCGCCAGATGTACGTCTGCCTGATGGACCGCCGGGGCAACAAACTGATCCACACCAACGTCCAGGGTAACGACTTCAACTACTTCCTGAAACGGGTCGAGCCCTACCGTCACTCGCTGACCGTCTGCTGCGAGTGCACGTTCAACTGGTACTGGCTGGCCGATGCCTGTCAGCGTCAGGGCTTGACCTTCGTGTTGGCTCACGCGCTGTACCTGAAGGCCATTCACGGCGGCAAGAACAAGAACGACCGCATCGACAGCGAGAAACTCGCCCACCTGTTAGGCCACAGCTTCGTGTCATTGCGTGAACCCATTGAAAATCCAACGGTTGTCTCCGGGCATCTGCTTGAGTAGCATACGAAAATCTCTTACCTCGCCACTTTTAAGGCGGACTCTACATGGCACTGCCCATGTGTTTGAAACAGAGCTGTTATCCGGCTTACCAATCTTGAGCAACTCCATTCCGGGTGTCAGCTTTTTTAAGGTGTCCGGCACGGCCGCAAAGGTCGAGCCTGGGATGACGAACTTGTCTTCAAAACCGTTCCAATCATCTTTCGCCCAAGCCTCCAAGATAGCTGTTGTGGCTTGTTCGGCTGTCTTCGGAGGGCCGACTGATGGTGGAATCGTTCCACTCGGTCCCGGATTGTCTTGGCGTGAATGGTGTAGATATGTTAGGGTGCTTATTATGGCTGCTACAATAAGCACCGCACTAACCACGATTGCTTTTCTCGCTTTCATAAGATGTGTAATGTGGCCTAACGATCCAAAGCTGAGCCACCGCCGACCTGCGACGTGAACCGCGACAGCGGAACGGACAGCGCCAACGGCGGTTGGCTCCGGCGACTTGTTAGGCAGCATGGTCATAACACTAAATCTAGGCTGACTAAAAAATAAATGGCAAATGCCCAGAGTGCGATGCCAACAAAGCTAGTAAATGCTGAAAGAAACCAAAGCCAGGAAAATCCTGTCTCTCTCATACGCCTCACGGCTATGTAAACCAGCAACGGACTATAAAGCCAGCCGGTGCAGAAAACCATCGTGGTAAATGAGTCATGCCAGCGATGCTGAACTCCGAAAACAACCTCCGCCATAGCTGCAAGCACGACCAAGCTCGCTGCGAAAATCTGACTAGCTCTGAAGCGAACAACTAGGGAACGCTTCAGTCTGATAATCGCCAATCGCTTTAAGATATGAAAATCCATAGCGCGTAATGCTGCCTAACGATCAAGATAGCCGACGCGGTGTCGTGTCCGCGTTCGGCTCATCGGATTGATAGACCACTTCATTGCTTCTGCTCCTGAAACTGCCGAAGATAGTCCGACTGCCACTTTCTTTGCTGCTCCATTTGCCGCTCCATCTGTTCCTCTTCTGCTCGGGGCAGCACCCAAAAGGTGTAGGTGAACCAACCAAGCGCGAAGATGAGCAACGGGACCAGTACCCAATACGTCCGACGCCGCTGCCTCAATGACGCTGCGTATGCCTCCTTCTGGCGTTGGGAGGCCTCGTCGTACTTCTGGAGCGACGCCTTCGCAAGTTCGTTGCGTTCTCGCAAGAGGTCTCTAATCTCCTGAAGAAGTTTCACCACGTTGTCTGGCAGCTCATCAGGCATTTGGTCTATCGCTCAAGCTGAGGCGCGAGCGCCCAGTGGGCGCGAGTTGGCTCGACCGTCTGGTTCGGCTCATTTCGTCTTCGTGGCTTCACTGTCTCTGCGCTTTCTTACTGCCTCCAGCCTCTTCTGCATATCCTCTGACGGCCAGAGTTGGTAGGCCCGCGCATACTCCGCGTCACCCTGCGCGAGATCCCCCATCTCCACGTAAATCCAACCCAAGTAGTAATGGGAGTAGTAATCGTCGGGATGCGCCGCTGCTAACTGCTGCGCCAACTTCAGTGCCTTTGGATAATCATACTGATGCATCGCAGCCGTCACATCCGCCCAAGGATTGGCTTGACTGGCTTGACGCGAACGAACGAACGCGACAGCCCCGATGCAAATGGCGACGAGCACCAAAACCGATATGACCGAAGTCCACTGAATGGTTTTCCGAAGCTTTTGCAGCTCAACGAGGATCTTTTGATTTATGTCGTTGTCCATCGTTCCTCCGCCGAACGCAAAGCTCAGCTATGGTCGGGGCGCGCCAGCGCCCCGGCCATTAGCTGCAGCGCCTGGTTGGGCTCCTGTCTTCATTTGTCTTTCAAATGTTGAAGCGGATTAACGAACCGATCTAGATTGGCCCACTGCTCGCGGATCGTCTTCCGAATTCCGCATTGATTTACGATCTCAAGGCATATTCCATCAGGATCGGCGAAATATGCAGCGTAATAATCGGAAGCGTATTCAGGATAAAGGCAGGGGGTACTGGCGTCGATGCCAACTCCTCGAAGCTCATTTGCTGCTGAATCGACCTGTTCTCTATCAGACAGTTGGAAGCAAATGTGATTGAGACCCGGTGAAAATGGATCATGTTTGTTATTAGGATTTCTGGATTGCCGAATTGTGTACTGTAGATGCTGGTTGTAGTAGTGGAAACACGGATCGCCATCAATGATGCACGGCTCGCAATGTTCAGGCCCTGCTCCCTTCCTGAAACCCAAAGCTTTCATCACCTTGTCGTAAAACCCTTCGGACCGTCTCAGGTCAGACACGTTGATGTAGATGTGGTCGATGCCTAGAACCTCGATACTCATTAATCGTATTTTAAGCCCAACGAAAAAGGTAGCCTACGGAGGCCGCGCGAGCGGACTCCGTTAGGCTCACCGACTGGATAGGCTTTGTCACTTGGCCTTCAAGCAGGCGTCGATCAGCGCAAGGGTGTAGGACGCATGGCGGGTGAGGTCACGGTAATCGACCGGATGCACGGAGTTGCTACGGCTGAACTCGTCGCATACACCCTGAAGATACTGCTTCTCCTCACGGCGGGGCTTCTGTGACGACTGCTCCGAGAGTGGAATAAACTCAAGCCCGTCACCTACTGTACGCGCCATGAATCTCCTTCGACGGTGAAGCGTCGAGAGCTTCATGTCCTCGTGCCTGCGCACGAACTCGACAAGCTGTCTTGGAGTAATCCGTTTCATCGCGCTTCGCCTATCATAGTTAATGGGACAAAGTTTTTAGCAAAAGACAAAGTCGCATACTGGCCTCAACGGCGGTTCATCTTAAAGCCAAGCTGCGTGCGCGTCAATCGTATTGCCAACAGGTTACGTCGGTTGTGCAGGGGGCTCTCCGAAGGGCCGACTTTGTCTTTTACTCATTCTGCGGCGGCTCCAAGATGACAAACTCAGTTTGTCATTCGCCAACGTGCGGCGACATGGAAAAAGACAAAGTCGACCAGCCGGTTTGGTTCCCTGAATGGGCACTGGTGCTCCGACGTAAGCCGTGACGACACGTCCAGAGAATAAGAAAGGCCGGGGCGAACATGACCCCGGCCGTGGTGGTACTGCTCGTTATGGCTCAGGCAGTGGCGCCCGTCAGTTCTGCGGGTTCCGCCGTCGCGCTCCGTGAGCCGTTCCCATTCCCGTTTGACTTCCGAGTCAACCCCGACCAGCGCGCGCTCTTCCGCACATAACCCATGGACTGCAGCAGCGGATGGTCCGGGCCGTAGTTCGGATCCCCCTTCACCGCGTTGGCGACCATCTGCACGACCTGCAACGAGGCCCGGTCCGCATCGTCGCGCTGTTCCGCCTTCGCCGTGCGCTGGGAATCCATGGCGGCCAACTCCTCGCGCAAGTCCAACGAGGGTTTGACCCGGTTCCTGAACTGGGTCAACGTCATCCCCGCGAACGTCGCGTCTGCCGCCAACGATTCCCATGCATCCGCGATCATCTGCACTTTCACGGCAACATTACGATTCTTCTTCGACATTTTATTTCCCCCCTTTCGGTTGATTTGCTGGTTGCACCTCAACCGCCGCAGACACATGGCAGTGTTCGTGCCAGGAAAGGCCGTCGCTCGTGGCGGACAAATTTTTGCGCGCCTGCGTACAACTCTGTCCGACGCCCGGACAAATTCTCCTTGCTCCCCCACAGCCTCGTGCTCCTACTCGTACTCATACTCTTGTCTCCCGAGTTCACGGTTGCCTTTACCGGAATCTGGCGTGAATCTGCCGAACTTGCTGATCTCTTTGTCCGACTCGCGGATGACTTGCCAAAGCGCAATGACGACCGTTCCGGAACGATAGATAAGCAGACCAACGCGAGCGACAAGCGTACAAACGCGCCGGTCGAGCGAACAATCACGCCGGTCAAGCTTGCAAGCGCGTTTGCGCGGCGTCCGCAAGTGGCTGGGACATAGCGGCTTGTGACCTGATGTGCCGGGCAGTCACTCCGGTTAAGCTTACAAACGCAAATGTCAGTCATACCGGCGCGATTGTCAGCCTTCCTGAAGGCACGGATAAGCTTACCGGACCGACGGACGCCTTTCCCATCGGGAGCGACGACTTCCCCAAGCCCAATGGCAGCTTTCCCGCACCAAGCGAAGACCTCGCGGCTCGCGGGGCAGGCCTTCCCGGCGGCAGGGACAGACTTCCCGGAGGCAAGGATAAGTGTTTCGTCACCACGAAGCTTGCCCGCCTCTGGCGCGGCTTGCCCGCCTCTGGCGGGAACACGAAGTTCGCGAAGGCGGCTGAATGCTCAACTCCGTACACGACACGGGAGCAGGCGCTCAACCGGCGTTCAACGAATGACCCCTGATCAAGTGTCGCCTGCGCAGGGGACACTTGTCCACTGTCGGACAATTTTCGACGCGGTAAGTGCCTTAATTGTACTCTTCCTGGCTAGCGAACGAAATTGCCGAGCCGTAACGGCTCGGCCCGCCTACGGTAACGCGCTTGTCGAACGGTTCGCGCTTCAGTTACTGGAGGTCAAGGCCAAGGAAATTCTCGGTAGACGGAAAGACATTGCTGGCCTCGCCGTGGTAGGAATCGATTTTACAGTGCCAGAACGCAATCTTTAACTCGATGCGTGGGCTGTTATTTGTTGCACCGATGAGCGAAGTGCCGAATCTCAAATCCAAAGTTCGTGACCTGCCGAACAAGCTCGCCTGGGGCGGGCGAGCCGGGGGTCTATTTCATGCGCGACAAGCTCGGCATGACAGAGGTAGTGAGTCCGCCACGTGGAACGTGGTAAACGTTCATCTGCCACCTGGAGCGCGGCAATTGTTCATCTGCGGTTTCCCCAGCCGTTCCCGCAGTTGAAGTCGCCATCGGCTGGCTTCACATACGGTGGACTTGCCGCAACGTCGTCAAATGCAGTATGCTGAAGCCGTGAATATCACGATTGATGACGAGTTGCTCAAGGGCGTGGAGTTGACGCCTCAGGCCGCGCGGATTGATTTGGCGGTGGGCTTGTATGCCGACCGTCGGGCGACGCTGGGGCAAGCGGCACGCATCGCCGGTATTTCACAACCGGAATTCCAGCGTGAACTGGGCCGCCGGCGGATCCCGATGAATTACGACGTGGCGGAGTTTGAAGCGGATCTGCACACGCTCCGGGAGCATCCGCCAGCGTGATCGTCGTCAGCGACACTTCTCCGTTGTCGGCGTTGATCTCGATTGGAAAGACAGAGATCCTCCGCTCTCTTTTCGGTGAGGTGCTGGTCCCGCCTGCAGTGGACGCCGAACTTCGCCGATTTCACACGGAGCTACCCGGATTCGTTCGCGTCCAACCGATCACCAATACGGACCGGGTATCCCGGTTGGTGGGACTCTTGGACATGGGCGAAGCGGAAGCGATTGTCCTGGCGCAGGAGACGCGTGCTGACTATCTGCTTATGGATGAAATCGCCGGACGGGATGTCGCGCGAGAAAACGGTTTGCGCGTGATTGGTTTGCTGGGAGTTTTGATCGAGGCGAAGAAGCACCGGTTGATCCCGTCGCTGCGTGAAACTCTCGATCAACTGGAGGCGAAGACGACGTTCTACCTCGCTGCAAATCTCAAGGCGCGAGCGTTGATGGAAACCGGTGAAGCGCCATAAGGACTCTTAAGACCGCGCAACTGGGGTCAACTCTTGCGCAACTGGGGTCAACTCTTGCAACGTGAAAATAGGTCAGGCGTTGGGCAGAGCGATCCAGATTTGCCCGCAGGTACCGGGTGAACCTTGACAAGCTCGGTATGACAGCCAGAGCTGGTCCGCCCTCAAGTCCCAACGAACGTTCCCCTCACCCGTCCGCGTCCCGCTCTGCGGGAACGCCGTGGCCGGCCTTTGCTGCCCATTACCCCTCAGCGTCTCATCGGATTCGGCTCCCCCGAGTAGGGGCGAGGGGGTTCCGTGGCCGCGGAAGGAACCGAAGCTTACGCTTCGGCTACAGAGGAAGTTGGCTTTGGACGGCCAAGCGCCGCTACAGCAAATTGATACACCAGAACCCATCTCATAAATGCCCGCATCACGGCGGGCAGCCCGTTCGGGCCTGCCCGCCCTACAAAAACCTCGCGGAAATTGTAGGGCGCGAACGCCCGCAGGGTTTCGCGCCGTCGGTTCGAAGGATTTATGAGACCGCTTCTACCCATTCGCAGGCTGAAGCCTGCGACTACGGGCAGCTATGGTATTATGCCCTGCACCGATGAGCGAAGCGCCGAACCTCAAATCCAAGGTCCGCGATCTGCAGAACAAGCTCGCCTGAGGTGAATAAGCCCGCCTGCGGCGGGCAAGCCGGGCGTCTATCTGATGCGCGACGGATTGGATGGATGATCTGAAGGGAGAACTTGCGGGGCACTGTCGAATGCGATACGCTTGGCGCGTATGAGCACAACGGAAATCCTCAAGGCGTTGCCGAGACTCTCCTTGAAACAGCGCCGAAGAATCCTTCGCCGGCTCCAAGAGTTGGAGGCGGGGTGTGACGCACGAAAGCCGGCACGGAAAGGACGCGCCTCCAAACTTGATTACGGTCTTCTGACGCAGAATCTTTCCCTCGCATTCCTGCGCGAGGAGCCTGACCTGTATGGGTGAGTTCCGTCCAGGGGACATTATCCTCGTCGAGATTCCGTTCACTGATCTTAGCGCCACCAAGAAACGCCCCGCGTGCGTTCTGTCGACCGACGGCGCGGATCATCTGGTCGCATTCATCACTTCGCGGCTGGGGCAGGCACGGACGGGAGACGTTCTGGTGCGCAAGAGTGCAGGCAACGGTCTCGCGGTCGATTCGGTTGTGCTGGTTCGGAAGCTCTTCACGGTGCACTCGAGCTTGATCGTCCGAAAGCTCGGGAAATGCTCACATGCGGAGCGCCGTGCCGTCGTTGAGGCTGTGATTGCGAAGCTGCAAGAGGCCATTTAGACTTCCACCAAATGCTGATTGGCGTGCGGTCGTAATGAGCACGAACCTCAAATCCAAGGTCCGCGATTTGCCGAACAAGCCGGGCGTGTACTTGATGCGCGACAAGCTGGGACGCGTCATTTACGTCGGTAAGGCGCGGTCGTTGCGGAAACGGGTGAGCCAATACTTCCATCCCTCCCGCCGGTACGCTTGGGACCCGAAAACGCGGGCGTTGATCGAGTCCATCGCCGACCTCGAGACGTTCGTGGTCAAGAGCGAGCCGGAAGCGCTGCTCCTCGAAGGCAAACTCATCAAGGAATACAAGCCGCGCTATAACGCGATGTTCAAGGACGACAAACGGTTCCTGATGGTCAAGGTCAGCCTCAACGAGCCGTATCCACGGTTCAAGTTCGCGCGATTGAAGAAAGACGACGGGGCGCGGTACTTCGGGCCGTTCGCGCACGCGGGCTCGGTGCGGCTGACGATGCAGTGGATGCGCAAGAAGTACGGCGTGCTCGTCCAGGGCACAGGCGCGCCGAAGGAAAAAGACCTGAAGTATTCCACGTATCTCGTGCCCGTTCCCCTCAAAGACATGTCCCGTGAGGAATATCTGCGTCGGGTCGAGTTGGCCTGCGAATTTCTCGAGGGCCGAAACAAGGAAGCCATCAGCCAACTCGAACAGGAGATGCAGCAAGCGGCCAAGGAAATGCAGTTTGAGAAAGCTGCCCAACTGCGGGACGTGGTCGGGAGTCTCCGCGAGATCGGTCGCGCGGCCCACGAACGGAAGTTCGCCCGTGATCCCGCAGTCGCGGGACAGAAGATCGATCCCCAAGCGGAAATGGAAGAGCTCCAGCGTGTATTGGGTTTGTCAACGCTCCCTCGTCACGTCGAGGGGTTTGACATTTCGAACATCAGCGGCACGCTCTCGGTTGCGTCAACCGTTTGTTTCCGCGAGGGTCGGCCGCATAAAGAGCATTACCGGCATTACCGGATCAAGACGGTCGAGGGCAGCGACGATTTCGCGTCGATGGCCGAAGTGGTCGGCCGCCGGTACGCCCGGGTGCGGGCCGAAGGCGGCGCGATGCCTGATCTGGTGATGGTGGACGGCGGGAAAGGGCAACTGATGTCCGCGTTGCGCGCGCTGTGGAAGTTGGAAATCCGCGATCTCCCCGTCGTCGGTCTGGCAAAGCAAATGGAAGAAATCCACGTCGTCGATCAAGCCGTGCCGATCCGGCTGCCGCGCAATTCTCCCGCGCTCCACCTGATTCAGCGGTTGCGCGACGAGGCGCACCGGTTCGCCAACGCGTATCACCAGAAACTGCGCAAGCGGCGCGTACAGGAATCCGTGCTCGACGAGTTCCCTGGCCTTGGCCAGAAGCGGAAGCTGGCGTTGCTGCAGCATTTCGGGTCGATCCAACGTCTCCGCGAGGCAAGTGCCGATGAGATTGCCAGTGTCTCGGGCATCGGTCCGAAGCTGGCGGCGAAGCTCAAGGAATTCCTCGAGAGACCTTCGGGCGGGTGACGGTACTGGTTCTGGCTGTAGCCGCAGTGTGAGCTGCGGTTAAGAGCGCCTGGCAAACTACCTATCTTGATTGTAGCCGTGGCGCTCCGTCGCCGCGCCTTCTTTACCGGCAAGCCTTGCCGCCCCACGCCGACAGAGCGGCGTGGCTACAAAGGATCGGTTTTGTTAGTCGCTCCAAGTTCTCGGCCGAAGTTGACTGCCGCGACCGAAGCTCACGGTTCGGCCCGGCGTTGTTCGTAGGACAACCATCTTGGTTGTCTCACAGGAACTGGACAAGCTGGAAGCTCGTCCTACGCCGGCGCACGTCAAACTGTACCATTACCCAGGCCACGGCGCATTTGACAGTCCGGGGCGGGGTCGGTATGATGCCGGTGTTGTCGTAACGCTGAAAGTGCTCATCCCCAGTTGCGTTCGCGGATGAGGAGCGTTTGAGAGGGGCGTGAATTTGAATTGTCAGAAGTCAGACTGAAAAAAGGTGAGCCTGTGGAAAAGGCCCTGCGGCGGCTGAAGAAGAAGCTGGACCGTGAAGGCACGTTGCGGGAAGCGCGGGCGCACCGTCACTACGAAAAGCCGAGCGAAAAGCGTCGGCGCAAAGCCCGAGGGCCCCGCACCTTCGTCGGATTCTGAACGAACTCAAACAATCAGCGGGGCCAGCGCCGCGACATCACCGCTGCCTCCGAAAGGTTTCGGGCCGGCCTTTTTTATGTTTGCATTCTCGACCTGCTGGAATTCTCAACGCCACACCGATGGACGTGAGATGGTCAATGAAGTCCGTGCGCTCGGCTTCGACCACGTCGAATTGGGTCATGGCACGCGGCTCTCGCTGTTGGAGGGCGTTCAGGAAGCCGTGGCCGCGAACGAAATCAAAGTCAGCTCGCTTCACAACTTCTGTCCCCTCCCCCTCGGCTTTATGGGGCCGGCGCCGAATTGCTACTTGCCAAGCTCGCCGGACGAATCCGAGCGGCACTTGGCGGTGAAACACACGCTGCGGACGATCGACTGCGCGGCGTCGCTGGGCGCGACCGCCATCGTCATGCACCTCGGCCTGGTGCCGATGCGTGATTACACGACGCGCCTGCTTGATCTATGCGCCAAGGGGGGCTATGACACGCCAAAGTTCTGCCGCTGGCGCGACAAGGCGTTGGCGGTGCGCGACAAGAGGCGACCGAAACATCTCGATCAGGTCTATCGCACGTTGGAGACGATCCTGCCACCGGCGCGCGCGGCGGGCGTGAGGTTGGGGATGGAAACCCGGTTCGGCATCGAAGAAATCCCCGACGAAGAGGAAATGGAGCAGATTCTGACGCGCTTCGGCGCCGACGCGATCTTGTACTGGCACGACGTCGGTCACACAATGGTGAAGGAGCTTCTGGGACTGATGAGAACCGAGGCAATTCTGGAGCGGTTTCGCGGGCGGACGGCGGGAATGCACCTGCAAGATTTCGCGCCCCCCGCGGACGATCACCTCGCGCCGGGGCTGGGCATCTTCGACTTCGCACGGCTGGCGCCGTTCGTGACCAACGACATGACTTTGGCGTGGGAGATTCATCCCCAGTGGAGCGCGGAGCAGATCAGGGAAGGCGTTCAACAGGTGCACGGGCTGTTGGGGAAACCGGTTACGGTATGAAAAAGAAACTGGGCGCATTGCTTCGAGTGGCTGTGAGCGTGGGCATCCTGGTGTATTTGTTCAACTCCATCTTTCACAACGAGGCGTCCAACTATTTCGATTCACACAACATTGACCCCGATGCGCTCAATTGGTCGGAACGCGCTCGGATCGTGTGGACGGTCGGTCCGCAATCGCTGTGGGAAGCATTTCAAAAGATCAGTTTCTGGTGGTTCGTGGCCGCGGTGATCTCCGCGGGGATTCCATTCTTCCTCGGCGTAATTCGCTGGCGCTGGATCTTGAACGTTCAAGGACTGGATGTCCGGCTTTCCCGATTGTATTCGATTGCCTTCATCGGAATGTTCTTCAATGCGTTCATGCTCGGCTCGACGGGCGGCGACGTGATCAAGGCGTGGTACGTGGCGCACGAAACCCATCACAAGAAAGCCGAGGCGGTGGCGACAGTGGTGGTGGACCGGCTGATTGGGTTGCTGGTGCTGTTCGTTATCACCTTGGTTATGATGGCGATTTTCTATCGCCGCGTCTTCGAAGACCCCAAACTGATCTGGTTCTCAATCATTACTGTCGCCGTGGTGCTGTCCACGGTGCTGGCAACGATTATCGGACTCTGGCGCGGATTTGCGGACAGGTTTTATCTGCGCGGGTGGCTGAAACGGATGCCGCGTTACGACATGCTGCGGCGGATGGTGGGCGCCTACCGGGCTTATGCCTCGCATCCGACGGTGCTGGGCAAGACGGTCTTTGTCTCACTCGGCGTCCACTTCTTCTCCATGCTGAGCATCGTGTGCGTCGGCCACGGTCTGGGCGCGCGGTCGGCGACGTTGGTCGACTACTATCTCTATCTGCCCATCATCAACTCCGTGACTGCCGTGCCCATCACGATCTCCGGCTTCGGCGTTCGCGAAGGGATGTACGTCAAGATGTTCGGTGGCGTCGGCGTGGAAGCACCCGTAGCCCTGGTGATGTCGCTCCTGGGTTATCTGGCCAGTTTGTTCTGGAGTGTGATTGGCGGCTTCTTCTTCCTCACGCACCGCAAAGAATTGCCGCCCACGGAGCAAATGCGCACCGGCGACGCCGGGTAACGCCGCGGGTTGTCAGGACAATACCGTCAGCGTTCCGCTCGTCACGCCCAACTGTTTGACGACAGGCAGACGTCGGAACAATGTGGAGGGATCAGCCGCCGTGCCGTCGATCAACTCGCGATAGCTCTGCAAGACCGTGCGGGTCAGGGGTGCATCTTCCTCCAACAACTCGACGCGAAACACGCGCGCCCCGGCCTCCACGAACGACCGCAGGTAATCGGCACCGCTCTGGGCTTTTGCGTGAAAGACAGTGTTGCGACAGCCCACATCGGCTTTCAGGGGATGTTCCACGCCCATGCGATCACGCAGTTTCACTTGGTGACAATCGCAGGGCCGACCGCAGTTGGAAGCATCCGTTCCTTTTGAAAGGAACGCCGCAAACACGCAATGCTCCATATGAAACATCGGCATGTGCTGGTGAATCGTCAGTTCGAACCAACCAGGCGGCGCAGCCCGCAGCAAGTCGAGCAACTGCTGCGCGTTCAAGTCATACGACACAGTCACCCGTTCCAATCCTTCACGAATCAACAACTCCGCCGTCAAGGGGTTGGCCACGTTCAGCGAGAAATCGCCCACCTTGCGAAGCGGACTGCCGCGGAAGTAATCCAAGCCACCCAGATTGCGTATGAGGACGCCATCGGGCTTGGCGGCGTCGATGAGCTTGAAAAACCCTTGCTCCCCCGCCTTCTGGATGCGCGGGGTGGCCAGGAAGACCGCAGCGCCGCCGCGCTGACGCACCCGCGCCACAGCGTCGTGGTAGCGACGGATGTCCTCGAAATCCACGTAGAGGATCGTGTAACCCGACTCAAGTGCTGCGTCGAGTTGCTCCGCTGTGCGGCACAGCGCAACGAGTTGCACGGTCGAGGCAACCGGCTGTCTGGGGACCCGCTCAAGTAGTTCGGTCAGAACTGGTTGCAGCGTTGGCCGTTGCTCATCAGGCGAGGCCCGTCGCGCCATGACCAGCTTGTCCGAGAGACCGCGTCGCAGGCGATTGAGTTCACTCACCGGCAAGATGACCTGCCCCACGAGCCGATTGTGGATCTCGCCGAGCACGAAATCCGTTTCGCCGAGTCGACCAAGCTGGTCACGGAGCCGCTTCTCCGTCAGCGGATGCTTGAATGCAGTCTGCAGGGGCATCGACGAATTCACGCGAATGCCGTCGGCTTCGATGGCCAACAGTTGGCCCACGGACCCCGTCACAGTGATGTCAATCTTCGTTTTCGGTCTCGGAATCCCGCCCTTGAATGTCTTCCGCAATTCGCGATCGAGCTGCGGATCACTGGTCTTCCAAACGCGATCCCCGGGCCTTAGCTTGCCAAAATCGATGTGGCCCCGCTCGAAGTAAAGGCCGCCGTCACGAAGTTGCCAGATGCGGCCGCCCTGCTCGCGCTCGGTATCGCCGCCGGTGTCGAACACCACGCCGTCGCCCGCCCGCAGTTGACAGCGAGGTTCGATCTCGACGTGGTCGGCGCCGACGCGCGAGATGCGGCCGACGAACGCCCCTCGTTTTTTGCCGAAGCGCGCGTGCACCAACTCCTGATGGTTCACCCCGTGCAACCAACCCGGGTACAGGCCACGGGAAAAAGTCATCTCCAGTTTGTAGTTATCGTCCTGACCGATGGACGGGAGGTGTGCCTGTGCCGAGGGTATGTCTTCATCGCTCTTGGGGCGCGTCGTAGAGTTGCTCCTGCGACCCTCGGGCTCCCACGCGGCGTCGATCACCTTGCGATAGACCTGACACGTGGCCGCGACGTACTCCGGCGACTTGAGGCGTCCCTCGATCTTGAAACCGCCCACGCCGAGGCGAATCAATTCGGGAATCTCGTTCACGGCTGCGAGGTCCTGCGGCGAGAGCAAATAACGCCGGTCGCCCAGGTCTTTCTGGACGCCGTCCACGATCAACTCGTAGGGCAACCGGCACGCCTGCGCACACTCCCCACGGTTGGCGCTGCGCTGCCCGAGCGCCTCACTGGTCAGGCATTGTCCCGAATATGCCACGCACAAAGCGCCGTGGACGAAGACCTCCAGCTGAACTTCCCCCCCCTCGTCCGCAAGCGCGACAGTGTTGTCGCGACCGCTCGGGGACGGGATACCCGTCTCCGATGCACTCGTGTGGAACTTCGCCATCTCACGCAGCGATGCCTCGCGCGCGAGCACGACGCGTTTGATACCCAGCCGCGCCGCGAACCTCACGCCTTCCGGTGAGGTAATTGTCATCTGCGTCGACGCATGAACGTCCAGATGCGCACCGAGGGCGCGCGCGAGGAGGGCCACGCCCAGATCCTGAACGAGGACGGCATCGACCCCGGCTTGGTCGAGCAGAATCAGTTCGCGCTCGACATCGGCCAATTCATTGGTGAAAACGAGCGTGTTAAGTGTGCAATAGGCGCGTACGGTGTGCTCGTGGAGGAATCGCACCAAATCCGGCAACTGTTCCTCGGTAAAATTGTCGGCGCGCATCCGCGCATTGAACCGCGGCAGGCCGAAGTACACCGCATCCGCGCCGTTGGCGACGGCGGCGCGGGCGCAGTCCATATTGCCGGCGGGCGCGACCAATTCGGGCTTCGTTCTCACGCGCCGGGAAGATACCAGAAATCAGCCGCCAACACCATCCTACGGCGCAGGGCCGATTCGGCGGATCGTCGCGTCGCTCAAACATCTTCTGGCCATACAGGCAGCCGCGTCTGTGCTACCATTTCTCCCATGAAGGAAACGGCCACCGACATCGTGCGCCGATTGCGCGAGGCGGGGCACGTAGCCTACTTTGCGGGAGGCTGCGTACGCGACATGGTGCGCCGCGTCGAGCCGCAGGACGTCGACATCGCCACGAGCGCGACGCCGGAACAGGTGCAGCAACTTTTCCCCAAGACGATTCCCGTGGGTGCGCAATTCGGCGTCGTGCTGGTTGTCAATGGCGGGCATCAATTTGAGGTGGCCACGTTCCGCAGCGACGAGGCGTATCTGGATGGCCGGCGACCCACTTCCGTACATTACGGCACGCCCGAGGAAGATGCTCAGCGAAGGGATTTTACGATCAACGGACTGTTTTATGATCCCCTCACCCGCCCCTCGGACGCCCTCTCCCCACCGCGGCCGGAAGCGGGACCGGGTAAGGGGCAAATCATCGATTACGTCGGCGGCGTTGCGGATATCGAGGCCAGGATTGTGCGAACGATCGGAGAACCACGGCTGCGGTTCGCGGAGGACAAGTTGCGAATGCTGCGGTGCATCCGATTTGCCGCAGGTTTGGGGTTTGAGATTGAGGATCGGACGTTCGCCACGGTGAAAGAGATGGCCAGGCAAATTCACGTGGTCAGTGCGGAGCGGATCCGCGATGAGTTGATCAAAGTCTTCACCAGAGCGAATCCGGGGCGCGGACTGCAACTGCTGGATGAAAGCGGGCTGCTTACGCAGATCCTGCCCGAAGTCGCCGCGATGAAGGGCGTGGCCCAGCCGCCGGAGTTTCATCCTGAGGGGGACGTCTTTCAGCATACCAAGTTGATGCTGGAACTGCTGCCTCCCCGTCCTGGCACGAGGCTGGCCTTTGCGGTGTTGCTGCACGACGTGGGCAAGCCGCCGACCTTCCAGCGGGCGCCGGATCGGATTCGGTTTGACGACCACGACCGCGTGGGCGCGGAAATCGCCGAGACAATTCTGCGACGGTTGCGCTTCCCGAACGACGAGATTGAAAAGATTGTACTGTGCGTGGCCGAACACATGCGGTTCCAGCACGTACAGGAGATGCGACCCGCCAAGCTGAGGCGGATCCTGGCACGCGCGACGTTTCCCGACGAATTGGAGTTGCATCGGATCGATTGCGAGGCCAGCCACCGTAACCTGGAGAACTACGAGTTTCTGAAAGCCAAAGCGGCAGAATTGCCGCCCGTAGTCGTGAAGCCCACGCCACTGTTGACGGGGCACGACCTGCTCGCACTGGGGCTCAAGCCCGGCCCGATGGTGGGCCAGATCCTTCGCGAGGCGGAGGAGTTACAATGGGAGGAACAGCTGAAATCACGGGCGGAAGCCTTGGCGTTCGCAAAACGGCGAGCCGGCGAGCTTGGGCGCGGCCCGATACCTTGAGGCTCGACTGCACCAGTAAGTAGCGGCTGACATTCTCGGGGCCGAGCAATCCGACCACGCGCCCGCCGTCCACAACGGCAAAGCTGGTGCGTCCATCGCTCATCATTTCCTCATAAACACGCGCCACCTTGTCTTGCGGGGAGACGACAGGCATGTCGGCGTCCATGACTTCGGCGACCACGATTTCGGCACCAATCTTGTTGGCCGTTTCGACCATGGCGGCGCGAGAAACCAGCCCGACAAGCCGGTCGCCATCCATCACGGGAAAATCATCCTGCCCCGTTTGATAGACCATCCGCAAACCCTCGCCAACGCTGGTGTTTGGCCTCAGCACCACGAAGTCGGGACTCATGACCTCTTCAACATCGAGGTCGTGAAGGAGACTGCGCATCCGCACGACGCGTTCCTCACCCTCAGCACCCATGAAGATGAACATGCCAATGATGACCAGCCAAAACGAAAACTTCAGCCCTGCCAGAATGAACAGGATCGCCAAGCCTTGGCCGACCGTCGCGGCGATCGCCGTGGCTCGACGATAGGGGAGTACCAACGCCAACATGGCCCGCAGCAACCGGCCGCCGTCCATTGGAAACGCGGGTATGAAGTTGAACAGGAAGAGCGTGATGTTCGCTTGGGCGAGATTCAACAGAAACTCATGGATATCCCGCGGCATGACGACGAACAGGATGTGTGTCGGCAGCCCGGTGACAGGAAGCAGCGCCGCCGCGATGCCAGCATTGACCATCGGGCCCGCCAACGTGATCGCGATCTCATGCCAGGGGTTCTCGGGGATGTTGCGGAGTGCCGCAACGCCGCCAATCGGTAGTAACGTGATGCTCTTGACCTGTACCCCCAGTTGCTGGGCAACGACGCTATGGCCGAGTTCGTGCAGTCCGATACAGGCGAAAATCGAACTGAAGAGTGCCACCGCCCACGCAGCTCCACCCCAACCCTCCTCCACAAGCCCGCCGTATCCAATGAATGCCAGAAAGATGAGAAAGGTCACGTGTAACCGCAACGTGATGCCGAACACCCGGCCAATGGGGACTGACCATCGCATGGAGTTATCCGTAACACCGAAGCCACCTGACCGCAAGCAGGGACGCGTCCCGAAGCCGGGCGCGCCCGGGGGTTCGGGCAAGCTTGCGCTACCGCCACGGGCCCACTAAGATGCATGTCCATGGAGAAGATCCTCGTAGTTGATGACGACGCGGGCATTCGACGCGCGTTCCGTCGCAATTTCGAAAGCGAGGCATTGCAGGTGGTGGACGCCGCTGACGCCACCGATGCAATCCGGATGGTGGCTCAGGAACGCCCGAATCTGGTAGTCATGGATATCCGTATGGGGGCGACCAACGGGCTCGACACGTTACGGAAGCTGCGGGAACTCGACCCCAAGCTGTTGGTCATCATGATGACCGCCTATGGCACCACGCAAACGGCTATCGAGGCGATGAAGCTCGGCGCATACGACTACGTGCTGAAGCCGTTGGAAGTGCCGAAGTTGAAGGCATTGATCGAATCGGCCCTCAAGACCGCGCGCGACATGCGTGAGGTCGTCAGTTATCAACCGCTGCTCGACACTGAGGATCACGCCGAGGGCATCGTTGGCCAGAGCGAAGCCATGCAGCAGGTCTTCAAACTCATCGGTCAAGTCTCACAATCGGAGGCGACGGTACTCATCACAGGCGAAAGCGGCACGGGCAAGGAGTTGGTGGCACGAGCGATTTACCACCACAGCCGCCGGGCGGAAAAGCCCTTCATGGCCATCAATTGTGCGGCGATACCCGAAAACCTCTTGGAGAGCGAGTTGTTCGGCCATGAGAAGGGCGCATTCACAAGCGCGGGAGAGCGACGGGTCGGCAAGTTTGAGCAGTGCGACGACGGCACAATCTTTCTCGATGAAATCGGCGACATGCCGGTGACAACGCAGACGAAAATCCTGCGTGTGCTCCAGAATGGAGAGTTTCAACGTGTCGGCGGCAACCAGACCTTTCAGGTGGACGTGCGGATCATCGCCGCGACCAACAAGCACCCGGAGCAACTCGTCGCCGCCAAGAGATTTCGTGAAGACCTCTACTATCGCTTGAACGTGGTACGGATTCATCTGCCACCCCTGCGGGAACGTCCGGATGACATTCCGCTGTTGGTGGACTATTTCCTGCGGCGACCGACGAAGTCGGGAAAGACCCTTGGCCCCGTCACCAGAATCTCTGCCGACGCCCTGAGGATTCTGAAGCAATCGAGTTGGCCCGGCAATGTGCGCGAATTGGAGAACGTGATCGATCGCGCGGCGGTAGTTGCGCGCGGTGATTCCATTCTCGCGAAGGATTTGCCCGCAGAAGTAGGTGAGCCCAAGGCCATCGTCGCTCTACCAGAAGACTTGACAGCGGCGATCGACGCCGCAGTGCGTCCGCTTTACGCCCTCGCAAGAAAAGACCCGAAGCTCAAGATCATGGCCGTGATCGAGCGCGAATTGATCACGCGAGCGCTGGCGGAAACGAACGGCAATCAGGTGCAGGCAGCGAAACTCTTGGGAATCACGCGAGCGACATTACGGAAGCGCATCGAGAAGTTCGGCATCGCCCGGAGGCTGGAGGTTCGGTAAAGCAGCGGTAATCCGCACCCGTTGTACCTGAGATTGTTCAGGTCACGACAGCTTCTTTACTGAGCACATTGTCTATCGCGTCAACGATCTGCTGGATGTTGAACGGCTTACTGAGCCAGCGGTTGCCTGTCTCCTCGAGAAATGCTCGCGTCTCCGTGCTGACGGTGTCGCCCGTGACGAAGATGATTCGATGTGCCAGCGCTTTGTCTCTTTCCTTGAGCGTCTTGAAAAGCGTCGTCCCATCCATGTCTGGCATGCGCATGTCGGAAAGGATGACGTCATACGGCCGTGCGGCAATCCGTTCCATTGCCTCCACGCCGTTGGTGGCGGTCGTAACGTCGTGCCCGAGTTCTGAAACGACCTCGCTCAGCACGGCAATAATGCCGGGCTCATCGTCGACAATCAGGACGGATCGCGTCCGATGAGCTCCTTTGAGAGGCTTGGCTTCGGGCCGGCTCTGAGAGTCCGGTAGCGGCGCGGGACATTCAACAATCGGGAGTTCCACAAGAAACTTCGCCCCGCCGGTTGGTTGGTTCTCCACTAGGATCTTGCCCCGGTGTTCTTGAATGATCGTGTTGGAAATGGTGAGTCCCAAGCCCGTTCCCTTGCCAAGTGGTTTCGTCGTAAAGAATGGGTCGAAAATCTGCCCGATGAATTCCTTTGGAATGCCGGGGCCATTGTCGGCGACGGTAATCCGAATGTAATTGCCGTTCTCTACCGTGCTGATGGTCAAAACCCTGGGTTTCGGCCGAGTGGTCAGGGCGTAAACGGCATTGACAATCAAATTGACGAGGACTTGCTCGATCTGATTGTGGTCGGCCATGGTGTTCGGGAGATCGTTAGCCAGCCGCTGCTCCAATCGAACCCCAGCGGCTCTGGTGGTCGCCTCCTGAGTTTCAAGCACGCTGGCGACAAGGCGATTCACATCGATTGCCGTCTTCTGGGGGTCGGTTGGACGCGCGAACGCTAGGAGGTCGCGGACAATCTTGGAGGCGCGTTCGCTTTCGTGAAGGATTCTTTGGACATCGTTCTGCGTCTTTTCGTCCAAGCTGCTCTTCTTGGCCATGATCTGCGAGCAACCCATGACGACCGCAAGCGGATTGTTAAGCTCATGCGCGACACCCGCAATCAACTGGCCCAGTGCCGAAAGTTTTTCAGCCCGCCGCAACTGTTGGCCGACTTTCTTGCGCTCGCTCACGTCACGCACATTTACTTGGAGCACCGGTCTCTGATGCCAGAGAACCAAGGCACTATCCCCTTCGCAGTTGACCGTCGCCCCGTTGGCGCGCGTGATCGGGAATTCGTTGAACGGACGGAACACAGCATTAAACATCTTGGGGACATCCATCGTCACGGCGGTCGCCCCATCACACTGTAACGACGGGCAGATCTCAACGAATGGCCGCCCGACCAAGTTCACGGCTGGGTATTTGGTCAGTCGCAGTGCAGAGGCGTTGGCCTCCAGAATCTTCAAGGTAAACAGGTCGACAAGGAAGATCGCATCCGAAGCCGAATCGAACAGGACCCGGTAGCTTTGCTCCGCCGTGGTTACCTCGCGTTCCACGATCATGCCAATCACAATCATGATGGCCAACACTGCTGTCCCAAAATACCCAAGAGTCATCAGCGCGTGAGAGGACTCCATGTAAGGAAAGGCGACCAAGTGCACCCCCCAGAGCAAGAACCCGACACCGAGAATCGTTGCCCCATGGTAGGTCTTCCGCCGTAGCAAATACGCGACGCCCGTGTACATGCCGGCGGCCGCCAGCAGCGCAAAGACCGGCATGGTAATCCAGAACCGGTCCCGAACCACAAAGGCGGCGACCGCGCTCCAGATAAACATCATCACGGTGCCAAATTTGAGCTCTCTCATGCTTCGCGGTTGACCGGTCAGGTAGAAACTGCCCCAGAACATGAAAAGAGCACTCAGCCCGATGCACACGCGACGCAACATCACCAGGAAAGGTAGCGTTGGTGACTCCTGCAGCCCAAGCGCAGCAGCCAGATACACCGCGTAACAAATCCACGCGACAATCCAAAGGTTAAAGTAGGGTTTCTTGGTGCGGTAGTTCAGATACGCAAACAACGCCAACACCATGCAGATGCTCATCAACGCAAGCACCAACACCGCGTTGGTCCACTCGACGGGAAATGCAAATCCTGTATTGCCAGGGATTCTGAGACCCTTCATGTGATCTTCCCCAGCCCACGTAAGAGCGACAACGATCTCTTGAAGGTGGCCATTTACATGTATTGAGAATAGCAGGGGGCTTGCCAGCGAAAACTGGGCAATGGAGGACTCCAGTCTATCGTGCTTGTGACGGGCGACGCCGCAATAATCCCGTATGCTTGCGGACGTATTTGTACAGCCCCATCAAGCTGCCATCTAGTTTGGAACCAGCCGGGGTGCTTAGCAGCAACGGGTGCGCGACATTACGTGGGCGCCTGGACCAGGTTTGCGCTGCTGAACGGCCGGAACCGAAATCGGACAGCGACCGTCGAACCTGCTACTCAATGACGATGCCCTTCTTCTCCATCTCGTCGATCCGGTCGAGTGTGAGGTGGCCATAAGCTGCAGGAAGCTTGTTCTGGTTGACCAACGTGCGCAGACATTCGGCCTGCTTATGAACCATCTCCTCGCGGACAGTTTCGTTCTGCTTGCTTGTCGTCGCCTCGCGGCTGTCAGACATCAACGGGCCGGTCGCAGCGTGCTGCTCTTCAACCGCGCGGAATTCCTGCGGGTGAATCCATTCCGGTTGGCTAATGGTGCGAACTTCTCCCTGCCCATGGGTCGCTCCTGGCTGCCCTGCGACATTGTTCTGCGCCGCCGGAGAAAAGGCGTTTATAAACGACCGTGTGAGCGCCACGACAGCAATAACAAGCACAATCGCCAGTGCTACCAACCAACGCTTAGAGGCCGCATCCATAGGCAAACCGGTCTCGCTCATTACCTGGGTCCCTCCTGCCACTGGCTGAATCTGACTTCGCTCGATATGACGGGGTAATACGGGGGCGGGTCGTTTATAAACCGGGGGTCGTAACTGTAGTTTTTCGCGTAGCCCGTTGACGTCTGGCCAGTGTGCGAATTGAACGTGCCGACCGCGCCGCGGACCTGTTGCACAATGCCGCCGTACACGGTCAGGGTGCCGCGATTTCCGAGGTGTGGGTAGCTCGAATCGTCATAATTGATGACACCAAAGCTGCCGTTGTCGCTGGGTGAAGACTGCCCGGTCGCCATGATCGCAGCATCAATCGTCAAGTTATCGGGCGCGCTGGTGTCCACCCAGACGTCATCCTGCGAGATCAGCCCCAAGGCGTCATCGGAACTCGGATTGACCTGCGGATCGCTGGCGTAGGTGATGTTGCCTTGGACATAAATGTCTGACTCCGTCACGACCGTTAACCGACCGTTCACACTTCCTCCGGTCAAGTAAGCCGTGCCTGCTCGCGTACTGGTTGTACCACTATTGGAGTTCTGAATGTAAACGATTCCCTCGGTAGGCGGCGTGTAAGTGTGATTGCTCCAGCCTGCTCGACTATTGGTAATCTTAACGGAGCTACCATTGAACGTGATCGTCGTGTTGCCCTGAAGCACCAAGCCGCTGCTTGTCGCGGCGTTCTTTAGCGATGTTGACGACGAAGAATTGAAATCCACATCGGCCATGGATCCTTCGAAAGTATTCAGAAAAAAACCTTGGTCAAACTCGACACCGCTAATAGTCCCCCCATTGACGGTGTACGTGCCAGCGCCCGAAGTAACGGTCGCCTGGAACACCGGGCCCCCGCCTGTAACATCAAAATACATCTCGTCGTCCGCGTGAACGCGTCCGTTGAACACCTCGCCGTGCTTGAACCATATCACTCCGTTGGTTTGGCTCCACAACGCGAACTCCGCGTACGTCGGCTGATAGATTCGCAAGAGGCTCACTGTCCGGGACACGCCATTGACGGTGCCGGTGGAGACAATGCTATACGTGGTCGAGTTGGGACGGCTGATCTGGTAGTAATAGCTCCCACTACCGACCGAGCCGCTTCCATTTGTGAAGCCGGACGACGCGCCCAGAACAACAATATTGGACTCGATAAACCGTGAACCGCGTTCGAGGCCCGCTTCCGCCACAAACATGGCCTGCTCCATATTCACTTGCCGCTGGGCAATCTTACGATGGGTGCTGCTGAGGTAGAGGATTGTCTCGACAAGCCCCATGGCGAGGAAGAGGAAGCCCAGCACCGCCAACAGGACAGAGCCACCTCGATTCTGGCAGATCCGGTCAATCGCATTCATCTTTACACCCTTGGTCGGAAAGCCTTCCCTAGAATCCCGATTCATCATCAATTCCTGAATTGCACGAACGTGCTCATGGCGTTGGTAGACGAGTGTCCGCCGGCGCTTTCGGAAACGGTCACCCAAATTCGACAGCCCACAGTGTAATTGGTCGCCGCCGAATAAATGATATTAGTGCAGATGGTTTTGCCCGTTTGGTCGGCGATTTTCATGCTGCTGGGCGTGTATTGGAAATACAGATTCGTATATGAGATCTGCCAACCACCGGACGGGTAGGTCACAGTCACGCCGCTGGCTTGCGCCTCGCGCAGCCCGGCATTGGTGCCGACGCCGTACACCATACGCTCCAAAGCAGAGCTGGCATACGCGGAAGTATCGCGCATTAGCGATGTGCTGTTGTAGGAACGTAGAAAGGTAACGAACAGGCTTAACATGCCGGCGATCACCACGCTGCCAATGGCCATGGCGATGGCCATTTCAGCGAGCGTGAAGCCACTCGATGATCCTCGGGTTACCTTCGTTCCGTACGTTTTCATGGATGCAGCGTCGAAACCAGCGATGTCGCCAGCGTATTCGTTGAGTAACCATGATGAATCCGATTCAGATACCAAACGTTCACGGTCACGTCCTTGGTGGCAGAGTTGACGTCGGACACGGTGTAGTTGCCGATGAAAGCATTCGTAAACGGATACGGCCCACCGGCCCTCAATAGGGTACTGCTGAAACTATTCGTTCTCAGTGCCTCCAATTCATCGCGGGCCGCATGCATCGCCGCCATTTGGTTGCCGGCCGTGTTAACCGACCGCATGGCCATACTGAAGCTCAGTACGCACGCGCCCAAGGCGATGCCGAGGATCATCACGGCTATCACTGACTCCACCAAAGTGAACCCGCCTCTTACTTTGCGGAACGGACGCATCATTCTCTTTCCTTCGTTGATTGACACGTGTCCGCTTCAATAACAGCAACTGATATACCTGTCCTGTCCTCTTATTCTGAACGAACGCGGAATGCGTGAAGTCCTGTGAAGATCACAACGTTACGGGGACTGACTTGGTTTCGAAGAGTGAGAAACACTCGCAGCGGTGCGAGGGGCATCCACGTGGGACGCCCCTCCCCCACCCGCGGCTCCCGCCCTCACCCATCGGGAACCAAACAACACTATCGCCACCGGCTCATTCCGGGCCAAAATTCTGCGTTGGCACACGCGTATTCGCCCGGCTCGGGACCACTGCATCCATCAAGCTTCGCGTCTTTGCCTTGGCGTTGTCCCTCGGCATCCACTTGTCGTTCGTGTAGACCTCTTTGTTCGGGAGTCCGTTGGCGTATTTCTCGTACCCGGTCGTTTGGGAGTCGCCACGCACAATCGTCGGCGTCAGAAAGATGAGCAAGTCGCGCTTGGTCTTATTGAGGCTCTTACTGCGGAAGAGCGGTCCAAGCAATGGCATATCCCCCATGAGCGGAACCTTGGTGTAATTGTCGCTCACGTCCTCACGCATCAAGCCACCGATCGCCAATGTGTTGCCGCTCTTGATGAGAACAGTTGTGGTCGCCGTGCGCGTATTGATAATCGGAATCTGCACGGCTGTGCCACCACCGCTTTGGAGGGTTGCATTTTCCGTCGAACTGCTCGCCTCCGGCGTCACCTCCAAGGTGATGAAGTCGTCCTTGTTGATACGGGGTGATACATTCAAAATGATTCCGATGTCCTTGTATTCAAATCCATTGATCTGCAGCGATGCCGTCTGCTCGCTGAACGCGAAGTTGGGAATCGGGTACTCGGTGGCAATCGAGATGCGGGCCTTTCCGTTGTCGGTCGTCACTACGCGCGGATTGGCGAGCAACTCTGTGTCCGTGTCCTGATTGAGGTATGAAAAGACCAGTTCCGCGTCCCCAGGATTCAGCAGCGCAATGGGAGCCGCCCAAGGCCCGCCGTTCAGATTCTTGATCATGGGCCATCCGGTCAAGTTGTTTCCGGTCTTGGGATCCGTCGCATACTTTGTCGGGTCAGCTGCGGAGACTTGGTAAGCAGTCGCCGACATTTGATGATTAAGCAACGTGCTGGTCCAATTGATTCCCAAATCCTTCCTCGGGTTTTTCGTGGTCTCGACGAACTTCGCCTCGATCATCACTTGCGGTGTCTGAGTGTCGAGAGATCGGATGAGCGGTACGAGCTTCGATAAACTTGCTGGCGTGTCCGACAGCACGAGTGTGTTACTCCGTGTGTCGACTTGAATCTTACCTTGTTTCGTCAGTACAGGATCGAGCGTCTTCTTCACGTCTTCCGCCTTCGCGTAATTCAGAGTATACACCTGAAGTTCGACCGGCTCGGTCTCAAGGGCTTCACGCGACTTCACTCTGATCACATTTCGGTCCTTGGCGTATGCGTAGCCCTTGGATTCAGCAATCAATCGCATCGCTTCCTCGTAGGACACGCCCTTCAGATTTACGGTCACCTTGCCCGTGACCTCTTCGCCGAGAATCAAGTTGACGCCCGCCTTGGCCGCTAGTGTCCGCAGGACGTTTTGAATGTCCGCCTCGATATAGCTGATTTCGATCGACTCGTCGGCAGTCGACGCTGGCACAGCCGGTGTGATCGTTGCTGGTGCGGAGGCAACCAGCGGCGCCACGGGTTTGCTCGCGGAGAAGGCTGTAGTTGCCGCGGGAGCCACCGCTGCGGCTACACCCTCGCCAAAGACCAGTGAGGAGATCGCCAGCCCGTTCAGAGTACAAACGGCGAGGATTCGCAGCGTCTTCATATTCAGCCTTTTCATGAGCATCATTTAGGCCAGCACCTCTGCTAGGTCACTGGGTTATCTTGTCGTGTTCGCCGCCGCCGAGTCGTAACTCCACCCTCTGCCCTCCGACCTGCAGGAGTACAGCTTCTCGCGTGATCTGAAGCGCCCTGACCTCCAAGCCACCCTGGTCCGTCTGCACCGTCACCGGCTTATTCAACTCCAGCAACTGGTCATTCACAATCGCCGCAGGGTGCACTGCGTGATACAAAATGCCCTTCAACTTCAGCACCGACGGCACTTCTGCTTGGGCTTTTTCATTGTCCAGCACCCCTGCTGCTCTTGCAGCTCCCGACCCGAATGGATCGCGAACCGCCTCCGGCGCATAAACCGACCGGCTCAATTCGGGATTAAACAACCGGTTGCTTTCCGTGACCGCGCCGGCCTGCGCACATAGGAAGAGAAACAGCGCAAGGAACAAGAGTGCTTGGCAGAGCGCCAAAATTCGAACCAGGCTCATCGGGCGGAGGAAAGTGCTACCGGCTGACCCCCGGTCGACGAGCGGGGCGCTCTCACTATCCGCTCGCGAGGTTACCCTCGTGACTATCCGACCCTCATCAACTGGGACGGTGACGGTTGGCCATGTGCGCTGTGACCAAGCTACTGATTGTGCAAGCGATTTCATGACGTCTTATTCGCCTCTGTTGATTTCGCCGTGGGCTCTGGCAGCACACGGAACGTGAGATCTGCTGCGGCTTGGAGTTGACCCTTATCTTCAGAGCTACCCGAAATAGACAGGGCGCGAATCTCGCTCGTCGGAAACTTGTTCTCCAAATCCCGGACAAACGCGCCGATCTGGTCGTACGTGCCGCTGAACTCGATGCGCGCGGTGTACGTTGAACATTTGGACTTGCCGGACGGCTCAATCTTACCGGAGCGCAACGCATCCACATGCACTGGATGTTTTTCTGCCAACAAGCTGACCTCGCGCACCACCCACGCAAATGGGTCGCCTTCGATGATCCACGTTCGTTGTGCTTCCACGAACGACGTGACCTGCTGGCGATACGCTCCATCTTGAGCCGCCTGCTGGGCCTCATGCTCCGCCTGCTGAATCTGGTCGTTGAGCTTCCCGATCTGGTTCTTCGCGTCCTCAAATGCGGCCCAGTTCTTGAGCGCGTAAAACTGCACCACGCCAACGACCGCGCACAAAGTGGCTATGCAGACGAGCACAATCTTCTGTAACTTGTCCTTTGGCAGGCGGCGAAAGAAGTCGAGCTTCATTTCCCTTCCCTCTCCTTGTACCGACATTCAATGACAAAAGCTACCGAGGCTGGACCTCGGTTCATTTTGTCGGAATTACCGGAGTCGCGCGAAATCGAGCGCAGTTGGATGTCGTCGACCACAGCGCTGAACCGGGCGTCGGTCCGCAATACCCGCAGAAATCGATCAAGCTCCAGTTCTGGACGCTCGCTACGGGCTGTGCCGTCCATCAGGAGCACGAGACGCTCGATTTGTTTCGGGCGGGCCCGCTTAGTACCCTCGCCGTTTTCGGCAGCCGAGCTGATGTTTGCTGTTTCCACCGCAAAATTGAGGTGCGAGAGTTGCACCGTCGGCGGGATGAGGTCCTTCACCATCGCCAACTGAGGCGCTAACAACATCCGCGAGTGGTTGAGAGCCACAATTTCCTCGGCGAGCGCACGGGTTCTTTGAAATTCGCCCTCCTGCTCGCTTGCTTGATTCATCTTTTCCCACTGGGTCTCAAGCTTCTGCAACTCGGCTCGCTTCTGGCCCTGCATCACCGACAGCGTGCTCCCACATGCTACCGCTGTGGCCAGCAGGGTCAATCCGATGGCAATGAAGATCTTAAACGGGTCTCGAGCACGTTCCTCTTGGACCTGTTGTTCTTCGGCCAAAAGATTGAGGGTAATGGCTGTCATCAGCGCACGTCCTCGTTCACGACAACCGCGCCGCCGCCACTCCCACGGCAGCCGCCAAAGACGGACCGAAGGCGAGAGCGCGCGGCATCTCGCCGTTCAAACGGCTCACGTCGAGGCTTTGGACGGGATTCCAACACTCGACTTGCGCTCCAACAGCTTCACCGAGCACGGTCAGAATCTGCGGCGAGCAAGCCGAGCCACCGCACGCAAAAATCCGATGGACATGGCGCTCGTGCTGTCGTTCAAAAAAATCTATCGAGGATCGAACTTCCCGGGCGAGGGGCGAGATCGCAGTCTTAACCAGTCTCTGAACCGGCTCAGACATCTTTCGCTTCTCCTCCTCGGCCTCGTGCGGCTGAAGCATGAGAACTTGCCCGATGTAATCGCTTAGTTGCGTGCCGCCGAAGTGCATCAGACGCGTGATGAGTGGCATGCCATCCAGCAAGAAGTTGATACTCGTCATACGCGCCCCCATATCAACGAGTACCACTACTTCGTCTTTGGTCTCAGGATGGCTCACCTGGAACGCGCTGATGACGGACACGGCAGCCAATTCAATCACCCCGGGCTTTATCCTCGCGGCGACTAGCGCGTCGCGGTAGGCATCCACTTCCTCCTTATGCGCACCGCCGACCAAAACCTTTGTCTTGGTCGAATCCTTCCCCTTGTGATCCTCGCTGCCTTTCTTTAACTCAAAAACGTCGAGATAGTACGACGAAAAATCGCGACGCAGGTATCCCGAGCTGTTGAGTTTCAGAGCGCTCTTAATCTCTGCCAGCGGGGCTGGTGGGAATTCGGTCTGACAAACCATCGCCGAGCTACAGCTAATTGTGACATAGGCGTGGCGCTCAGAGGTCGTCAGGCCGTCTACAAGTTGCTGCAGCTCCATGGCGAATTCCGGCCCCTGATACGGCTTGACGTTTGCATGTCCGGTTGGCAGTGGACGCACCGCGCATTCGATCAGTTCCAGCTTCTCTTGATGTTGTCGAACCACGGCGGCCTTGATCTGACTGCTCCCCAGATCGATGCCAAGTGCGATGTCGCGCTTACAATGCTTGTTGCGTCGAAATAGCATGATTATCAAGCCAATCCGAATGGCCTAACGAGCACCTCATATGCCATGGACCCATACTTGGCGGAGGCGGTTTTATACGAAAAGCTGCCCATTTTTGATCCGCATCACCGGGCACGACCAATTGTGGATGCCATGGCCCCTACCTCAGTAAGGACCCCAGTCAATTCCCACACTAGACAGGGCATCTTTGGTCGTTGGAGATATCTGAAGCTGCTCCGTGCCGACGTTCCCTATCACCCACGAGTTTCCCAAGACGTCACTTGCACTGATAACACCTGATTTCGTATACTGAGCAGCCGCGGCCAGGTCTACGGAGTCACCATCGGCCCTCCCCGTTTCCATCGCCCAAGCGTTTATGGCCGCGTCAATAATGCGTGCATCATTGACGATCCGCTTGCCCTGTGATTGTTTCCGCGCCTTGATAAAGGTGGGGACCGCGAGCGCGGCAAGCAAACCGATCAATGCAACAATAATCATGATTTCGACTAGGGTGAACGCCTGCCGCTCGGACGGCGAACTGTTTCGCACGGAACTCACCTCCTCTCACGACGCCACTGACGAATTTGCTCTCCTCTCTTACGGCAGAGGCAGGAGGGGTGACTCCTGCCTCTGCGAGTTCAACCGGCAAGCGCTTGCGCGCCGGCCACTGAGTCACTGCTCAGTAAGCACCCCAATCGATGCCAACGCCCGACAAGGCTGTCTTGGTCGTCGGGCTGATTTGCACCTGGTTGGCGCCGACGTTGCTGATGACGTACTGGTTCCCGAGCAGGTCGTTCGTAGGCCACGCAGTCTTCAGGTATGAGGCGGCCTGGCTCGTAGTGACTGAATCACCATCCTTCTTGCCGTTCTCAAGCGCCCACTGGTCAATGGCAGCGTCCATCTGACGCGCGTCATTGAGGATGCGGCGGCCTTGAGACTGTTTGCGAGCTTTGACGAAGCCCGGGATCGCGAGTGCGGCGAGCAACCCAATGATGGCAACCACAATCATGATTTCAACGAGGGTAAACGCCGCTCGATTGCTTCGGATCTTGCTGATCATCTGATTCACCTGCCTTTCTGGTAAGTTTCGTTTGTCCACGGCATTAATTAGAAAGCAGTCTCAATGCCAGTGGTTTGCATGCGATAACGGGAAGGCTTCGGATGCCAGATTTTGGCGAATCTGCACCATTCCACGAAGGAGTTGAGAATGTTTGCAGCACCGCAAATGGCACGGCGCGCACAAAACCGGTGGCACCCGCACATAATTGGCCCAGCAAAGAGGCCGCGTTGCCCGCCTTACTGGGCGCTACTCTAGCACCGATACTGTTTCCGATTCCTCGACCGACGACGGCGAAGCGAGCTTGCGATAGAGCGTCGCCATGCTAATGCCGAGCGCCTGCGCCGCCTTTTCTTTGTTGCCACCAGCCGCCTCGATCGCTTGTTCGATGTAGGTGACCTCTTGCTTGTGCAAGAATTCCTTGAGTTGCATCGGTGGCATGCTCTTGCTCCACTGTGCGGCTCCCGCCGCCTTTTCTACCAATGCAGCGTCCACCCCTGGAGGCAATGCTGGCGGTATGGGTGACAGCCGCGAGTTTGTGGGACGACCGCTTCCCGCGACCATTTCTAGCACGCGCTCGGGCAGGTCCCGTAATACGATCACCCCGTCATCGCACAAGGCACAAGCGCGCTCGATAGCGTTCTGTAATTCACGAACGTTGCCCGGCCAGTCATATACCTTCAGCACGTTCATGACTTCATTGGACACATGCGGGGGGGGCACGCCTTGACTTTGTGCATTCTCGTGGATGAAGTGGTTGACCAACGTGGGGATGTCCTCGACGCGTTCCCGCAGAGGTGGGAGTTGAATCGGGATGACGCTGATGCGGTAGTAGAGGTCCTCGCGGAACGCTTTGGTGAGCATCTTCTGTTGTAGCGGCTCGTTGGTCGCCGCCAACACACGGACGTCCACCTTGATTGTCTCCGTGTCGCCGACGCGACGCAGCTCCTTATCCTGCAGGAACCGCAGCAACTTGCTCTGCAAGCTCGGCGCCATCGAGCCGATTTCATCCAGCAAGATCGTGCCGCCATCGGCATGCTGGAAAAGCCCCATCTTGTCAAAGGCGGCGCCTGTAAACGCCCCTTTGCGGTGACCGAATAGTTCGGACTCGAGGAGATGCTCGGGCAAGGCGCTACAGTTAACGGCCAAGAACGGCATGGCTGCGCGACGGCTGTTATAGTGGAGAGCGCGTGCAACGAGTTCCTTTCCTGTGCCGCTTTCACCGAGGATCAAGACGGTGGAATCCGTGTTCGCGACCCGCTCGATGAGGCGGTACACCACCTCCATCGGTGGACTCGTGCCAATCATTGAGCCAAAGCGGAATTTATCTTGGAGCTGACGCTTGAGCTCAACGTTTTCCTTGATGGCATGAACAGCTTTTTCGTGTACCAAAGCGTTGTCGATGCGCTTGACCAGTTCGTCGATCTGAAATGGTTTTTCAATGAAGTCGTGCGCCCCGCCGCGCAGTGCCTGCACCGCGCGTTCTTTCGTCCCTTGGCCCGTAATCATGATCACGGGAATTGAGCGGTTGAACTCTTTGATCTGCTGTAGCAGCTTCAGTCCTTGCGGCTTGCCTTCCGGCATCTCAATGTCCGTCAACACAAGGTCGGGCGCCTGTTCCTTGACGAGCTCGAGGGCGCGATCTGAATTGCTTGCCGGAATGATCTCATGTGAGTGCGCTCGCAACACCTCCGAGAGCACCGAGACCATCGTCGGGTCGTCGTCCACAATCACAATCTTGGCCATGTAATTCCTCCTGTCGGCTCACCTTCGCAGCAATCTCTTTGATGTCACGATTGCCCGTACCTGCCGTTGCACAACGCTGCCACTCAGAATTGCACGATCTGATTGAGTTTGAAGATCGGCAGAAACATGCAGACGACAATACTGCCGACCACCACGCCCAAGAACACAATCAGCAATGGTTCGATCAACGACGTCAGCCCCGAGAGAGTGGCTTCGATCTCTTCGTCGTAGAAATCGGAAATCTTCTCCAGCATCACGTCTACCTTCCCCGTTTGCTCGCCGGCCGAGACCATCCGCACCAGCATCGGCGGGAAAACCGAATGTTGCCGCAATGCCAGCGCGAGATTGTCGCCGCGCTCAATGCTCGCGGCGGTTTGTTCGACCGCCCTTTCCACGACGCTGTTCCCCGATGATTGCCCTACAATGTGTAGGGTCTCCAAAATCGGTACGCCGCTCCTGAGCAGCGCGGCAAACGTACGAGCAAATCGGGAGATGGCAATTTTGTGAATGAGCTTGCCGAAAATAGGGATGCGCAACTTGGTGCGATCCCAAACCGCCGCGCCTCTCTTCGTGCGCTTCAGCCGAAAGAAACCGAAGACCCCCGCAGCCACTCCGAACACAGTGAGCAGGAAGTACGAGCGGATGACGTTGCTGATGTTGATCAGGACTTGCGTGGGGGCAGGCAACTGCGCGCCAAAATCCTTGTAGATGCCGGCAAAAATCGGGATAACCTTGATGATCAGAAACAGGGCGATCGATGTGGCAATGCAGCAGACGATGACCGGGTAAGCCATCGCCGATTTGACCTTTTTCTTCAATCGCGCCGTCGCCTCCAAATAGCTCGCCAAGCGATTCAAAATCTCCGCGATCAACCCGCCCGTTTCGCCGGCCTCCACCATGCTCACATAGAGCCGGCTGAAAACTCTTGGATGTTCCGCCAATGCCTCCGAGAATGCCTGGCCTTGTTCGACTTTCTCGGTGATATTCCGCAACACCGGCTTGAAAGTCTTGCTGTCCGTCTGCTCTTCCAGCGCCGTCAGAGATTGCACCAACGGCAAGCCAGCATCCATCATCGTGGCTAACTGACGCGTGAACACCACCAAATCTTGTGGCTTGACCCTGCCCTGATGGCGTTTCCTGCCGAGCTTTCGTCCCGTCGCGCGGTGCAGAGAAATCACCATGAGACCGCGGTCCATCAATTGAGTAGCCGCCGTCTGCTGATCCAAAGCTTCAATATCGCCCCCAACCGGCTTACCGGCGACAGTGCGCGCTTGGTATGTGAAACTCGCCATAACCCCTTGTTAATCAGTTGTTGCCATCCACAACAGTTCCAACAAAAACGAGCAGCTAACATGCCACCAACGATCGGAGCGCCAAGCGTCCGTCAAGGTTTAATCTTGCCGCGAGGTCATTTCGTGAAGAGAATGACAATCGTGACGCATGGAATGCCGCGGATATTGAGATCGGGGGAAAAGATCCAGATGCCGACGCTTCTGACGCGTATATTGGCGATTCAAACCGCCCCAACACGGGAACCACTGCTGCTGGCCCGCTTGTTCCTTTTTGTTGCCATTGGTTGCACAAATTTGGCGGACCCGCTCGCTGCCTCGTTGACGCCGACAGGCTTCGCAGCTGCTGGTTGGGAGATCCTGTCGGCGGTGAACGACGTCCATCATCTACAGGGACTTTCGGCGGCCGGACCCGCTGGCACCGCGCCTGAAGGCGGCGGCACGACACCTCAGCAGGCCGTTACTCCCCTAGCCAGCATCAACAAGACGATGACCAATCGAGAGGTCACGGTCCGCGCGGCGATCGCGAATGTCCGTGCGCCGAGGGGCGAGCGTGCGCCGTATATCGTCACCCTCACCCAAGACGGCGCAACAATCCCGTTGGTGTTTTGGAGCGACATTGCGCCGCCGTTGACGCCGAAGATAAGTGAGGGCAACCTGATACGCGCGAAGGTCACGGTCAGCGAATACCGGGGTCACCTCCAGTTACGTCTGCGGAGTGCAGCCAATCTGGAGCTTGTCAGTACGGCGGCCGCCTCAAGCGGCGAAACCGCCAAGACGGCGGCGGAGCCGGCTCCCGTAGTTCCGGCCGCAACGTCCGCCATGCCCGCGGCGCGCACGAAGGCGGCTATCGGTGAAATCAAGAAGGATTGGGTCGATCGGATTGTCACCATCTCGGGCACCATCTCTGCCTCTGACAACATCGGTAGCGGCCAACGGCTCCACGTCCAAGATCGAACGGGAGAGATCCAAGTGGTGCTTTGGGAAAACGTGCTGGGGGGGCTCGCTGCCACCGATCTTCGGCCCGGCCGTGTCATCACAGTGACTGGATCGGTCAAGCTCTACCGCGGCATTGCCGAGATTGTCCCCGAAGCGGCCACCGATGTAAAACTGGGACCTCAGTAAAACCGGCTCGCGTGGGAGGCGGTGTTCGTCTGAGAGTCACGTCGTGCCGTCCACCAGTTGTCAACAGTTGGCGAGATCACACCGCGCTTGCGAATGTAGTCGACGACTGCTTCCCGCGTTCGAAAATCGTATTCCAGAAGCCTCGCTTCAGGACGATCAACCAACTCGCGCAACCGTTTCCAACGCGTGCCGCCGCCCGCCAAGTCGTAACTGTTGAATGCCACGGCGAGTCTTTGTCCGTCAGCCAATAGCAAGCCATCGGGACGCAGCAAGGCCAAGGTTCGCTCACCCTTTCTTCCGTCGGGATCGAACACCCATTTCAGACCCCAAATCCCGCGAAAAGCATGGCTCGTGTACGCCCCTGCGTTTTCGTCCAACACCTCTCGCAGTTCGGCGGGCGTCAACTGCGCGACGCCGATTGTGTTTTCGTAGGGAACGACCCTCCAGATATCGCCGACGGTGATCGCGCCCTTCTTTAGCGTGGCCTGATGTTCGAAGACTCCGTGCACAACCGCGTCTACCTCCACGCCGCGCGCGCGCAATCCTTCAGCGATCGCCCGAAGAATCAAGTCGTGGATCGGCGTTTCCTTGCGCGGCGCGGCCCGCGCCCCAAACTCGCCCGCCGCTTCGCCGATCACCGTGTTCAGAACCTTCTCGGCGCGGTCGGTTTCATTGGCGGCGAGGTGACGGATTCCCTCGTCGAGCGGGATCCGATCATCCATGAGCAGCGTATTCGCCTGCCGCTTGACCACGCGCCCGGTGTCCGTGTCGACGACCAAATCGATTCGTCCGAGATAGATCCCATAGTAGTCCGCCTGACAATACAGCACGTTGTGGACTTTGAACTCGGGAAAGTTGCGGTGCGTGTGGCCGCCGATGATGACATCCAACTCGGGAAAGTTTCGCGCGATTGCGTTGATTTGGTTCGCGTAATCGTCGCCCGTCTCGCGATAGCCCTGATGGCAAACAAGCACCAATGCTTGCGCGCCCGCGGCCCGCGCTTCCGGGAGCACTTTACGCAAGGTCTCCACGGAATCGACGAACTTCAACCCGTCGATCAGCCGCGGTCGGCTCCAGTTTGGAATGCCGGGCGTGTTGAGCCCGATAATGGCCACCTTGACGCCGTCTACTTCGCGCAGGACGTACGGCTTCAGCCGGGATGCAATACGCTGAGAGATCGGATTGCCGCCGCGTCCGGCAGTTTGCACGTTCGCATTCAAAATCGGCATCTCGGCACGGTCGGCGCAAGCCCCGAGCTTGTCCAACCCCCAGTCAAACTCGTGGTTGCCCCAGATCCACGCGTCGTAATGAAGATAGTTCAGACACTTGACCATCACTTGGCCGTCACTCAGCAGGCTGACGGCCGTACCCTGGAGAGTGTCGCCGGCGTCCAGCAGCAGGACGTTCTTGGTCTGTGCACGCACTCGACGGATGGCTGTGGCGCACCGGGCAATTCCGCCGAGATTGGTTTTCCCTTCGTAGCTTTCTGTCGGCAAGACATTCCCGTGAAGATCACAGGTATGCAAGATCGTTATGGACACGTCGCGCGCGTACAGCCGCGTCGCCAAGAACGCCAGCCAGATTGCGAGGAGACGTGGACCCTTACAGAGGATCAGGGGTACCACCGCAGCTCTGGTGAATTCGTCGTGCCGTTGTTGTTGACCCAGTAGTTCAGAACACTAAACCAAGACGCGTGGCCATCAACGAACAGAAAGTTGGCGCCGTTCTGATGGAGACCTTGCCCGTTGTCCTGCCAAGGATAGGTTTGGAAAGTGGTATCCATCGGATCAAGATAAACCTGGTTCGCCTTGATATCGGCCATCAAGACCGTGACATCAGGCTTGCTGATCGTTGATAGTTTCACGTGCTGCAAGGTGTGGTGCGGTATATCGTCATCATTGTTGCCGTCAAGATAACCGTTCATGCCATAGAACACGGAGTTCTTGTTGCTCGTGCTCTTCGGATTCCTGAGGAATTTCTCCGGACAAACCCAAATGTGAAGTTCATTGAAGTTTTGCATGGCGGACGTCCCTACGCCGGGTATGTCCTTGTACGCCTTGTTTCCCAAGTAGGGCGGCACGGCGTTATACCAACATTCCTTGCACGAGATGGACTGCACCGTTCCCTCCGCAGGGTAAAACTCCTCCCAGTCACCGGCGTAGAGAGAGAAACCAAGTCCCCATTGCTTGAGGTTGTTCAAACAAAATGTCGCACGGGCCTTCGCCCTCGCCTTGTTCAACGCCGGCAAGAGCATTCCCGCCAGAATCCCAATCACGGCGATAACGACCAGAAGCTCAATGAGAGTAAAGCCTTTCCACTCGATCCGACGACCAGTGTGACGGCGACTTGTCTTTTTCACAACCTTGCCTCCTAACATTTAATGACGTGCTCGCTTGATAGCGCCACCCTAGACGAAAGGGGTCATCCTGTCCAGAAACAAATTCGTCCCAACTCAATGCCAAAAGTAAGCGGGCCACCCCGGGCTGCCCCGGGATGGCCCGCGACGATAAAGCTAACGTAAACCTTCCAGTTTAGTTAGGAACGACGGCGGCGGATCGCCAACACGCAACTCGCCAAGCCGAAGCCAACCAGCATGATCGTGGACGGCTCAGGTATTCCCTGAACGGTGAAGCTGTCGATGCGGTCGGTGCCACTCAGCCCAACAGTACTTGTGCCATTGGCCGCTGTGGTCGACATATCGGTCAAACGAAAATACACAGCCGACTGATTGTCAACAGCGCTGTCAAGCGCCACTGAGAAGTGATAGTCCGAGAAATACTGACCCGCAGTCCAGAAGGTCCTCGTCCCAACGCTCGCACTTGGCAGTACAGTGAGTATCCCGCCGAAGTCCGTCCAATCACTGTCGTTCAGGCTGTACGCCAGTTGGAAATCTCGTGGCCCTGTATTGCTGCCCGTTTGATCCCAATCGAGCGTGATGCCAGTATACCCCGTGGTAGAGACTTCGAATTTCCACCAGTCACCAACCGACCAACCGTTGGAACTCCAAGAATAGGCCGTCCCATCGCCCGTCGGATGCGTAAACACTCCGTGGGTGGATGCTGTTCCCGAACCGCTGCCGGTCTCTGGGGATATTGGGCCCGCCCCTGTTGGCTGGCTCGTTTCAAAGGTCCAGTCTGCAATAACCGTTGCACTCGCATTGGCTGCAAAAAGCACTGCAACAGCCAAACCACACGCGAACTTAATCAGATTCTTCATCGCCTAGTTCTCCCCTCGTACGTTAGCTTTCCGTTCGCCCACACTCGCAATGTGAGCTCCCTCTACTTCTCCAGCACCCGATAATACATGAGCGTCTATTTTATGCAAGACTTTTTTTGACGTTTTCGGGGATTCACCCCGTCAATCGTCACCAAATGCTTCCGGTGCCAAGAATGCGGTTAAATTGTTGCAGCACAACGACTAAGCTGTCACAAGATGGCAACATTCCGCCGGACGGTGGGAGTTTAGCCCGTCAAAAGTGACCCTCCGGCTTGCGCCCGGAGCCCAGAATTCAAGTGGACCCGCTGGTCTGAACCTGACGATTGGGGCGAGTTTTCTCTTGATTGACCTCACCCCTTGCCGGCGCCTGTGCCGCCCAACCCTGTTTCATCAGGCCAACCAGATACTCCAATGCTGACCCGTAGGAAATCCCTTTCCTGAGCGAGTCCATGCGGGCCCGACGGTGGAGCTGGAACGCCATCGCTGCACATTTTCTTGGGGGACAGCCCAGTTTCTGGAGCAGTCGAGCAAGCTCCCCAGTGGACATTTGCCGCTCCCCGCCGTCGTCGGTCACTTCTTGAGCGCTTCGGCGCGCGTGGTGATCAATACTTTCATCTCCACCCTTTCATTCGGGTTGTCGCGCGCGTCGCGCGGCACGTTCGCAATCTTGTCCGCCACATCCATCCCGGCGATGACGTTGCCAAAGACCGTGTACCCGCCGTTGAGAAAGTTGTTGTCCTTGACGTTGATGAAGAACTGGCTGCCGCTTGATCTCTTCTCCGGGTTGACCTGATCGCCCAGCCGCGCCATCGCGATCGTGCCGCGTTTGTGGTCGCGCTTGATCTCCTCCTCAATCGTGTAGCCAGGGCCACCCGTGCCATCGTTGCTGCGGTCGTCATCCTTGCTGTTGGGGTCACCGCCCTGAATCATGAAACCGGGGATCACGCGGTGGAACGTCGTGCCGTTGTAGAACCCCTGTTTCGCCAGTTTCACAAAGTTCGCCACCGTCTTCGGCGCGTCTTTGTCATAAAACTCGATCACCATCTTCCCAAACTTTGTCTCGATCACCGCCACTTGATTCGTGTCTGCCGCCATCGCGCTGGCTCCTTTCAGTAGAAGCGTCGCCATCAATAGACCAACCATTCGTGTTACTCGCCACATACTCTCAAGACCTCCGCCCTGTGATTATCCAACTTGAGTTTAACACCGGCCACCGCGAACTCGCGCCGAACATAGCCCAAGGCCAGCAGCTTGCCAAGTCGCGCTGAAAACGCCGCGCTCGTAACCCAGCCGACTTCGCGTCGCTCGGCAAGAAGTTTGTCGCCTTGTCTTGGTACTGGTGGCACAGGCGTCTCAGCCTGTGGCTGGATGATCAACTGCACCAGCCGGCGGTTCACGTGGCCGTACGTGCGGATTCGCGCGATGGTTTCCTGTCCAATGTAACAACCTTTATCGTAGCTGATCGCGCGCTTCTCCAAGCCGGCTTCGATGGGGATTGTACTCTCGTCCATGTCCACGCCCCAGCGCGGCGTAGCCGCCTCAATGTAAAGCGATCCCAACGCGTCCGCGGCGACCGTTTCCATCATCGGCTCCGCACTGATCACGCCCAAGCCAAGCGGATGCCTGAAGGTCACGGCATTCGCCGGCAGACTTGTGGCCCCTTCACCAATTACAAGCCACTCCCCCATTCTCGCCGTCACGTCCTCAACGATTACGTCCTCCGTGATAATGAACTTTTCCAGCGATGGCGTGAGCCCCGGGTTTACTTCGAGCAGGAACGCGTCCGTCTGGCAGATGATGTGGCCTTCGCCGCGCATCTTTCCTTTCGCATCGAGGAAGGCCGCATAACAACATTCGCCCACGCGCAGTCGTTGAATGTCGTTGGTGCATTGCCCGTGGAGGAAGCGGGTGCGATCGGCACCAACAATGCGCAGCCGCGACCGCTCGCGCGACAAATCGACGACACCCTGCCACTCGTCAATCCCGTTGCGCCCTTCGTGCGAGCCAGTCATCGGACCACCTCCACCTGTGCGGTTGATGACCGGGCCGGATTCTTCTGCACCTCACGTGCCGCCTGCAAGTTGTGCGCCGCGTCCGCGAAATCCGGGCGAACCCGCAGGGCTTCTGAGAAGTGCTGGATCGCTTCCTCGATCGACCCTTTCTTCATCAGAGCAACACCTAAATCATTGTGTATCTCGGCGGAATCGGGGTTGATCTGCAAAGCCTGTCGGAATTGTCCCAGGGACTCTTCATATCTGCCCATCACAGCCAGGACAAACCCCAGATTGATGTGCGCTTCCAGAAGGTTCGGCTGATTCCGCAACGCTTGGCGGAAATACTCGACGGCCTGCTCGTAATGCTTCTGCTCCTTGGAGATCATCCCCAGGTTATTGTAGGTCCTGCCAAAATACGCTCGGGCGAACCGGGGATCGAGCCGCAATACCCGGTCATAATGTTCCGTCGCCCGCTGGAGTTGGCCCTCACGTTGGAGGGTGCCGCCAAGGTTGTATTGAGCACGCGGGTTGGTCGGCCATTTTGCCACGGTGTCCTCCCAAATGACCCTCTCACTGCGGTAATCACGGTTCCGCTGCCACGTGAGAAATCCCAACCCGATTGTAAGGATGGTGACAACGGTCACCATGTGGCGACCGAACACAGCGTGAATCCCGAGCACCACCAGCACGATCACCGCCGCCAACGACAAGTACATCCGATGTTCGTACGCCGGACTGTCCAGCGGGATGAGACTCGAACTCGGCGCCAAAATGAGGAAGAACCATGCTCCCAAGAACCCCCAAGCGGAGTTCATTTTCCATGCCCAAGCACTCGCGGCCACCGCGACGGCCAGTACAACTACAAACGCCACGGCGCTCATCCACGTTTGCGCGACTGGCCACCCATAGTAGTCAAAACAGAGCGGATGCGGCCAAACGGACAGTCGCAGGTAGTGAAGGATCACGTTGGGCTCGGTTGCCAGATACTCCCACCAATTGAGGCCCATGCCCTGCGCATTGGTCGAGGCCTTGGCGAAGATGCCCGCCGAGACCAGCACAACCCCCAGCAGGATCCAAGTGCCGGCCAATGCCACATACAGCGGCCAGCGTCGCCGCCACGCCTCCCGGATCGACCCGGACAGAAACGCGTGGTCATAGAGCATCACCATCAATGGGGCGGAAGCCATCACTTCCTTGCTGGCCATCCCCAACGCGCAGGCGGCGACACACAGGCCGTACCAAACGTACGCCTCACGCGACTCCGCTCCGCGGATGAAGCAGTAGAGCGTGAGCAGATACAACAACCCCATGATCGACTCGGCCCGCTGGACCACGTAGGTCACCGACTCGGTCTGCAACGGGTGAACAGTCCAGAGAACCGCCACAGCCAGCGCCACCCCATCTGCTGCGCCGCCGAAACGGTCGCGAAGCCTCGGTTGCCGCAATGTCCGGCGTACAATACCCAGCAGCGTCAAGCCCGCGAGAAGATGAATGGCCAGGTTCAGGGCGTGATAACCCCACACGTCATAACCGTCGAGCGCGTAGTTGATGGCCAGCGATAAGTTGATCAGCGGCCGCCCCTCCACCGTGAGCCAATCCCGATGGGGCGGGGACAAGCATTGCCAGATCGGCCAGAGATGCCGGATCGTCCGGTTCTCTCGGATTGACGGCACGTCATCGTAGATGAATGGACCCGTGAAGCTGTTCTGGTAGGCGAGTAGCCCGGCCCCGATGACCAACAACGGTATCAGTCTGCGTGAATGCATGAATCGACGGATTGTCCGTCGAGAGATTATCGGAATGGCCCGGCTTCCGCAATGCGCGCCTGCGCCATCGTAACAGGCCACGAACGCCGTTCCTCATCCAAAAATGTGTACTTGCGACCGGCCGTGCGACCGATCTGCCGCACCTTTCCCGTTCTAGTACCCCATTGCTCTCCATGCGTGACGCTGCTCGCTTGTCGAATCTCAACCGGGCGGTTACCATCTGACCAATGAATCGCCGTGCGTCCGTGGTTGCCGTCGTTGCCTTACTGTTCCTGACAAGCGTTGCGTACCTGCCTGCCCTGCGAAACGGCTTCATCTGGGACGACGACGATCATATCACGCAGAACCCGGCCATGACCGCGCCGGACGGACTCGAACGGATCTGGTCGTCGCTCGCCGTGTCGCGGTACTATCCACTGACGCTTACCACGTTCTGGTTGGAGCGCCGAGTGTGGGGGCTCGATCCGCTGCCCTACCACGCAGCGAACATTCTGCTGCACGCATTCAACGCCGCATTGCTGTACGTGTTGCTCCGCCGGCTGAACGTCCGCGGCGCGTGGGCCGCTGCCGCGCTCTGGGCCGTCCATCCCGTCAACGCGGAATCCGTCGCCTGGGCGACAGAGTTGAAGAACGTCCAGTCAGGCGTTTTCTTTCTGTTGACGACGCTGTGTTTTCTCCAGTTCGAGCGGCAACGGCACCGGGGCTGGTATTCGTTGTCCCTGTTGTGTTTCGGGGCGGCACTGCTGAGCAAACCGTCTACGGTTGTCCTGCCGCCCGCGCTACTCCTGATCGCGTGGTGGCAACGCGACCGCGTGCAGCGCCGAGACGTCCTGCGCACTCTCCCCCTCTTCGGAATGGCGGCCGCAATGGCGGTAATGACAATCATCGAGCAACGAGGCCACATTGCGCGCGCCCCGCACGACTGGTCGCTCCCCTTGACCGAACGGCCGGTTCTGGCGGGCAAAGCCGTGTGGTTCTACTTGGGCAAAGTCCTGTGGCCAGCGAATCTCATGTTCGTTTATCCCCGCTGGACGCTTGATACGCGTTCGATCCTGGCATTCTTGCCGCTGGTCGGCACCGCGGCCGTGGCGGTTCTGCTCTGGCACTTTCGGAAACGGGATTGGGGACGGGCCTGCCTGTTCGCTTTCGGGTACTTCCTGGTAGCACTGCTGCCGGTGCTGGGTTTTTTCGACATCTACTATTTTCGCTACTCGTTCGTGGGAGACCATTTTCAGTATCTGGCGAGCATCGGCCCGACCGCGCTGCTGGCAGCCGCAGCAACGACTGCGCTGCGACGACCGTGGACACGAGCCGTGGCGGCTACAGTCATCCTATCAACTTTCGGTTTCTTGAGTTTTCGCCACACCTTGGTGTTCCACGACGATGAAACGCTGTGGCGTGACACGCTCGCGCGGAATGGGAACGCCTTCGTCGCGCACAACAACCTGGGCTTGATCCTCTACCTCCGGAATCAGCCCGAGCAGGCTGTCGAGCACTTCCGCGAGGCGTTGCAGATCAAACCGGATTACCTCGAAGCGCACAGCAATCTCGGTCTCGTCCTGACAGCGTTGGGCCGCTACGACGAGGCCGAGCCAGAGTTGCAGGAAGCGGTGCGGATCAAACCCGATTATGGCAAGGCCCATTGTTGCCTCGGCGAACTGTATGAACGCATCAACAAGTTGGAGGACGCCAAGCACCAGTATGCGCTGGCCATCCAATTCCAACCGAGCTTGGCGCAAGCCCACTACGACCTGGGCTGTATCTGGCAAGAACAAGGCCAACGCGAACGTGCGATCGCGTGCTACAAGAACGCGCTCCTGTTCCGACCCGACTACGCGGAAGCGCACATCAATCTCGCCAATCTGCTGGCCGAAGACGGGAACCTCCGGTCCGCCATTGAGCATGATCAACTCGCGCTGAAAGCCGATCCCGATCTTGGTCGAGTTCACTACGACCTCGGCTTGAAGCTGGCAGAGTTGAATCGATCCGATGAAGCCACCGAGCACTTTCGACAGGCGATCCGATTGATGCCGGCATTTGGCGACGCCTACGTTCAATTGGCCAAGCTGCTGAGCAAGAATGGTCGATTCTCAGAAGCGATTGCGGTGTTGAAGAGCGGACTGACCACCAACCCACCCAATCCGGCGGTTGCCAATGATTATGCCCGACTACTGGTAAACTGTCCGGTGGCCGAACTGCGCAACACGACGGAAGCCATCCGGATTGCTGAAGCCCTGGTCAAAGCCAGCGGACCCAAACAACCCGAGCCCCTCGATACGCTTGCCGCCGCATACGCCGAGGCGGGCCGGTTCGAGGAGGCTGGAACTGCAGCACGCGAAGCAGTGGCCGCCGCGCAAGCGATGGGTAAGACGAATCTGGCAGCGCAGATTTCCAGTCGCCTCGCACTGTATGAGAATCATCAGTCACTGCGAACGGCACAGCCTTGATATGAAGAAGGTCACTTGTTGGTCGTGGATCGCTCTGTTCGGGCTTCTGGGTGTCATGGTGGCGCTGATGTGGCAACCGATCCGCGAGGAAAGCGCGACTGCTGACGAACCTTGGATCCTCAGTGCGGGATACACGTATTGCAAAGGCATGGGTTTCCGCCTTCATCCCGATGAGCCGCCACTGGCCAAGATGTGGTGCGCCCTGCCGTTGTTGTTCATGCACGCGCGTATTCCCGACGAGGTGATGCCGCTTTTTGAGGGACGCGGAGGGTTTCCCCTGGCTCGACCTTGGGCCGGCCCTCTCCAACCCGTCGGGCGCCTTTTTCCCAAAGGCCGCGACAACTGGTACTACTGGCCGTGGTACGAAGCCGAGCGCTTCAGTCAGTCGTTCCTCTATGGCGGCGCAAACGATGCCGACCGTCTCCTGACCGCGGCGCGTGCGATGCAAGCGGTCCTCGCGCTGCTGACGGCAACGATGATTTTTGCCTGGGCGCGTCAACTTCGCGGCGAACTGGCTGGCGTGTGTGCCTGCGCGCTGTGGGTCTTTAACCCCGTGGCGCTGGCCCACGGCCACATCGTACAAACCGATGTCGGGGGAACCCTGACAATGCTGGCCTCCCTCTGGAGCTTCACGCATTTTATCCAGCGTCCCCGCATGTCAAGCGCGGTCATTGCCGGGTTGGCGTTTGGCACAGCACTGGCGACGAAACTCTCGGCACTCCTAAACCTGCCCATCTTCGTTGCGCTGGTGGCACTCTGGTGGTTGAAGCAATCGCGCGACGAGAGAGGGTTGCTCCCGTTAGCGAAGCTCGTCCCCGCTTTCTTGGGTTGCTCCTGGCTGGTGATACTCCTTGTGTACGCACCTCACTGGAGACCGGCGCCCCCACTGCCCGATCGACAAGCTGCATGGATGGGCGTGCCGTGGTGGTTCGAGACGCTTCGTCCGATCCTGGTGCCACGTGATTTCTTCAAGGCCGTCGCCCTGTTCACCTGTTCGGCCGGCCGGGGACACGCCGGCTATCTGCTCGGCCGGTGGAGCCTGGACGGTTGGTGGTATTATTATCCCGTTGCGTTTGCTCTCAAGTCGCCGATTCCGTTCCTCGCGCTGTCAGCAGGGGGTCTCACCGTGGTGCTGTGGCGGCTTCGACTGCAGTCGTTCGCACAACTCGTCCCGTGGCTGGGCGCCATCGTGTTTTTCGCCCTGGTGATGTTCAACAAAAGCGAAGTGGGCGTGCGGCACCTCCTGCCCGTGTACGGCCTTCTCTCGGTGGCGATCGCGTCACAACTCGCTCCGCTTCGCGGGCGGGCCGGGATCGCCACCTGGGCCCTGGTCGTGTGGATGATTGCCGAGGCGGTCGCGGCGCACCCGTTCTTTCTCGAATATTTCAATGAGTTTGCCGGCGGCGCCGCAAACGGCCATAAGTATCTGCTCGACTCCAATCTCGACTGGGGTCAGGACGTCAAGCGGCTCAAGCGATTTCTTGACGACCATGGAATTCAACACGTGGACCTTATGTACTTTGGGGTTCCCCAAGCCATCGATTATTACCGTATCCCCGCGACCCGAGTCACAGTCGAGCAAGCCCGCCAAATCCACAACGGCACCCTCGTCATCAGCGCCATGGCACTGATGAAACCTGAGTGGCGCTGGCTGAGAGACCAACAGCAACCCATCGCTCGCGTTGGTTACACGCTGTTTGTGTACCGACTCACCAAGTAAGAGACGGAGGTGTTCTGAAGACTCCGATTGCTGCCGCCGGCCCACCCTGATGATGCTTTGAGCGTGACGGCACCCCATACAGAAACGGCCATCCGTTAACTGACCGACTTACCCCACTGCAACTCAAACTCACTCAGCGTCAGCCTTGGCACCCGCGGGGACTCTAAGAATCCTCCAATCGGGGGCAAAACTCGAGAGTGCCTCGCACGGGACAACCGGGAACTCATGGCTGCCCGCGACACGCCAGATGTACGATCCAAACGCTTCGCTCCGCGTCGGTGCCCGACTATGAAGCGCGACCCATGACAGCCAAACTGCCCGCTCCAACCGAGCCGGCGAAGGAATCAATACAAAGTCGACCTGCCGTTTGCGCATCAACTGGAAGAATCGACTCCTCGAGGGCGTCGTGAATAGCTCAAACGTGTCATTCAGCCCATCGAGGTTCGACCAATAGGCCGAGCCCACTGCTCTCACCTTGCCGAGTCCCGCGAGAACCGCACCTTGGTCCCAAGCCGCGAGCACGACACTGCCGCTGGCTTGCTGCCCCAAACAGTCCGATGTAGCCCGCAAAGCGAACATCTCCACGTACGGCCCGAGCATGGAATCCCCATGTACGGAGGCCACATTCCGGTCGATCCGTATCGCGAGACACCACGGTGGCGCGGTCGCCAGAAATACCAAACCGATACCCGCCCACGGCCGCGTCGGCCAACAATGCCTTACTGACACGCCCGCCGCCATGACCAATGCGGGCGCAAAAAAGTCCAGCCAGCGAATCTCAAACCACATCAGCGCGAGGAACACCACCAGTACCACAGCCAACCAGCGGCTCCGAAAGCTCAAACTCGAGAATCGGTATGCCAGCACCGGCAAGCATAAGGGCAATAATCCGTACTGCCACCAAGCCTTTTTCAAGGCAACCTCCAAGCCGTTCTTCGCGAACGATTCAAACTCCAAGGTCACCGCCATTTCGCGATGAAACTTCTCCTCCTGCATAATGTGCAGGTGCCGCCAGTGAAAACCGCGCACCGCCCCGGCGGTCACTACCGCCATCAATATGGCACCGCCGATTGCAATCCATTTCGTCCGTCCGCTGATCCGCCTCCGCGCCAAACATTCAAGCAAGCAGCCACCAATAATCCACAACCCGACGTGCCAGATCGAAATGAACTCTAATCTTCCGTGCCATACGTGCGGCCAGAACTCGAACAGCCAAGCCGCGGTCGTTCCGCCGAGGGCTGCCATCCACCAGCCACGCCAGAACCGTGTCCGCCCCTCGTCGCGCGTCAGCCAACCGGCCTCACACACCGCGAGCCCCGCCACCAACGCCAACGCCGGCAATAGTTCCGACCCCGCCGACCACATGCCCACTGCACTCGCCAATCCAACAAGTACCCCACACAAAGTCGATGGCCGCCTCGCACATGCCAGACAACCACCAATTATGGAAATGAATAGCAGTTGATGCAGACCGTCGTGATCCGTGTGCCCGAATCTCGTAATCTGAATCACGTCTCCCAACACCGGCCACGCCACCATCCAGCACGCCGCCAGCGGCCATCCACCCGTCCGCCAGCCCAACCATCCCAACGCCAAAAGACTGAGCAGCCCGATGATCGGGCCGATCCACAGTCCGCCCCATTCCAATGCCTTGGCCGGCGGCATCCCGCCGAACCTCTCGCCCGCCCGCACCAGCCCCACGCCGAGAATCGTCATGGGTGACGTCCACTCGTTCATTCGGCCATAAGGCGCGTTGTCTTCGTTGATCCAGCGGATGCGAACGCCTTCTCCATTCAGTGCCCGCGTCACCAAGCGCCATCGCATGTAACTGTCCGGATCGGTGAGTACATAGTGACCGTCTGGCGCACGCAGCATCGGCAACACGACTCGGCGCGCCCAGATGAACGCCGAAGCGCAGACCAGAAAGATCGCCACGGCCAGTGCCCGCTCCCACCATTTGTTCATCGTGCGACATGATGGGCGAGCGCATCCAAGCAGGTCGAGCCAAAACCTGTTGCCCGGTTGCCATAGAGAAGAGCCCCATACCGCTGCGGCCAGCAACATGATAAGTGGGGCCGGCACCCACTGGCCCAACGTCTTCGATCCTATTCCCAATCTCCTACCGAACGGTTCGCAATCGCTCCAGCCTGTCCTGCGCCTCGGTCATCCGGGGATCGAGCCGCAACGCCCTCTCATAATGCTCGATCGCCTCCGTCACCCGCCCCGTCTCCTCCAAGGCGATCCCGAGGTTGTAATGCGCCTTCGCGTCATCAGGATTGAGACGCAGCGCCTGTTCCCACTGACTGATCGCGTCCGGCAGCCGGCCCAGTCGTGCCAGCGCACTTCCCAGATTGTTGTGAATCTCGGCGGAGTCGGGCTTGATCCGCAACGCCTGTTCCCAGTGGCCGATCGCTTCCGGCATCCTCCCCGCCCGGGCCAGAACAATGGCCAAATTGTTGTGCGCTTCCGCATAGTCGGGCCTAATCTGCACGGCTTCTTCCCAATGCGCGACCGCTTCCGACACCCGACCCGAGCGCGCCAGGGCAATCCCCAGATTGTAGTGCGCCTCAGCGTGGTCGGGACGGATTCGCAGCGCCTCCTCGTACTGCCCGATCGCCTCTTGCGTCCTGCCCGCCCGCATCAACGCTTCGCCGAGGTTGTTGCGAGCGTTGGCAAGATTGGGACGGATTCGCAGCGCCTGCTCATAGTGCTCAATTGAATCTTCGAGCTTGCCTTCTTGCCCAAGGGCGACGCCCAAATTGTACTGCGCCTCGGCATAATCGGGCTTCAGCCGCAACGCTTGCTGATATTCGACGATCGCGTCGCCAATCCTCCCTTGCGCCTGTAAGGCAAATCCAAGATTGTTGTGCGCTCCCCAAGCATCCGGGTTTTTCTCCACATTGTCTCGCCAAAGCGTTTCCTCATTCGCGTAGACACGGCTCTGCCTCCACGTGGTCACCCCCAGCACCGCCAGCGCCACCATGCCGAGCACCGCTCCCCAAGGCCGCTGCCATGGCCCCATCCGCCGCCACACGCTCATCCCCAGCGCCGCCGCCACCGCGATCAACCCGATGCTCGACAGATACTGCCAATGCTCCGCCACGTACGAATACCGCATAAAAGCGATGTTAATAAACGCCGGCACCGGCACCAGCGAACCCGCAAAAAATGCCACCCCGACCAGCCGGGCTTTTCCCAGCCGGCCGCGCCACCTCCACAATGCCAGCACTACGGCCCCCGCCGCGCTCGGAAACAAATACTGCCACCAAACGGCGGTGTCGATCTGCCAGCGCGGATAGATCGCCATCAACGGGTACGGCCAGATGAGTTTCCCGGCGTAAAACCACACCACCCGACCGGCTACCAGACAGCGCGCCAACCACGACATCTCCCATTCCGGCCCGTGCGCGCCGGACTGGTGGATTTCCAGCCAGGCGGTCAGCAGCCCGAGAACCGCTCCCACCAGGACAAACGGGATCAGGGAAACCACATCCGGCCATTTGATCCGTCCGCGTTTCCACCACACCACCAACAACACCGCAAAGGGCATCGACACCGCGCTGGTCTTGCTCAGCATCGCGCACACGAACAGCGTCAACGACAATGCATAGAACGCCCAACGCCGCTTCGCGCCTGCCTCGAAGCCCAGGTAGGTCAGCATCGAGCTCAAATAGAAGAACCCGGACAGAACATTCTTACGTTCGGAGATCCAGGCGACCGATTCCACGTGGACCGGATGCAACGCAAATAGCAGCGCCGCCAGCCACGCTCCCGGCACACCCAACCGCGATAGCAACAATCCGACCAGCACCGCGTTCGACGCGTGCAACAGTACGTTGACGACGTGATAGCCGGCCGGGCGCAGACCCCAGAGATGATACTCGACCCAAAAGCTGGTGTAGGTCAGCGGGTAGTATTGAAGCGAAGCGCGCGGATCCGCCCAAATCCACTTCAAACCTTGTAGCGACCGCAAGGATTGATTGGCGATGATGTTCCCAGTGTCATCATAGACGAACCCAGCATTTCGTACCGGCAGATAAGCCGCTATCGTCAGCAACACGACCAGAGCCGCTCTTGACCGTACCGACTCCATACGTCCTTCATCGGGTTTCCCATCACCTACTGAACCGCCCGCAGTCGCGCCAGCCGGTCCTGGGCCTCAATCATGTGGGGATTGATCCGCAACGCCTGTTCGTACTGCTCCCGCGCTTCCAGAATCTTGCCCGCTCGCTCCGAGGCAACCCCGAGGTTGACGTACGCCTCGGCATAATCGGGGTTGATCCGCAGTGCCTGCTTCCACTGCCCGATTGCCTCCTGCACCCGGCCCAGCTTCGCGAGCGCCAGTCCCAAATTGTAGTGCGCCTCGGCATAGTCGGGCTTGAGCCGCACCGCCTGTTGCCAGTGCTCGACCGCCTCCGAGACGCGGCCCGACCGCGCCAATACGAGTCCCAAGTTGTAGTGCACCTCGGCATAATCAGGCTTGATCCGGAGCGCTTGTTCCCAATGCTCGATTGCCTCCGGCACGTTGCCCATCTTCCTCAGGGCAACCGCCAGATTATTGTGCGCTTCGGCGTAATCGGGCTTGAGATGTAAGGCCTGCTCGTAATGCCCCATCGCCTCCTGCACCCGTCCCTCTTGCTCCAAAGCCGCTCCCAAGTTGTTGTGCGCCTCGGCGTAGTTCGGTCTGATTCGTAGCACTCCCTCGTACATTCGAATGGCTTCAGGCACTCGTCCCTCTTGCGCCAGCCTGACCCCCAGCCAATAGCGCCCATCCGCAAAGTACACGATGTTCGCCAAGACGTTGAACGCCACCGAGAATGCCAGCAGCAGGCCCCACCCCCAACGCGCCGCACACCGCCAAGCCCGCCAATCAGCCAGCAGACGCTCCAATCCGAGGACGCCGACCACGGCCAGCAGCACCAGCGCGGGCAGAAACTCCACCTCAAAACGGAAGCAGGCACCAAAGTAGAGGCAAATGGTCAACACGCAAATTCCAAAGAACAGAGCCACGGCCGCCAAGAACCCGCATAACGTCCCGCGCACCTCAGCCACCCGGCCACGGCAAGCCAGCGGCGCGGCCAGCGCCAGCCACACCAGCGGAATGTTGGTCAATATGCCGAAAGGCTCTTCCAGATTGGCGTTGTGCCCCACCGGCAAGCGCGGCAGCGCGATTTCACGCACGAATGGAAACTGCCCGCTCCAGCGCGCCGGCTCCAGAAAGTAGACTTGGAAATTGAACCAGAGATAACGCAGACTGAAGTATGGCCCCGCACCCTGATGGTCCGCTGCCAATTGGTAGCGGAATCCGAATTCGAACGGGTCATCAAACCGCAGGTAGTTGTAAAACATCAGCCCTAACCCGATAAGTAGGATCGGCCCCGTCGCGGCCATCAACCCCGAAAGTATGCGACGCCGCTCACGCCAGGCTTGAACCACTGGCACCAACAGGATCACCGCGCCAAACAACAGTGATGGCCGCGCCCCCAACGCCAGCCCGTAAGCCGCGCTCGCCATCGTCAGCCACCGTCCCCTCCGCTCCGGATCGTGCAGCGCACACCAGATCGCCCCCAACACCAGCATCATCAGCATGTACCCGCAACTGACAGCCACTTCGTAAACGTCGGACCGCGCCAACAGCACCGGTACGCCGGCCGCCAGGCCTAGCGCGAGCGCGCCGGCCGCCACCACCCCGACGCTCACCTCCGCAAAGTAGCGCCGCCACACGGCACGCAGTAAACCCACGCTGACCAGAAAACCGATCGCACAGAAGATCGGAACGGCTTGTGTGTGAGAAAGGTAGTGACCGGTCAGGACGACGTACGGCCAGAACAAGATCAGGGCAGGCGTAACCCCGAAGTAGAGGTAAAGCCGGCCCTTGTAGTAACTCAGGTCGTGCATCTGGTACGACTCGGACCGATAAAGGACATTGGCCACCGGATCGTAAGGGTCAGCGAGTTGCGCGAGCCCGGGCGGCACATTCTTCTTCAGGCTCAGTTGGCCGGCGCGAAAGCCTTGCACCAAAAGATTGTAATACGCGTCAGCCGGATCCTGGTCGAAGCATTCGAAATAGCCCGGCTGGGCCATACCCGCATAAAGCCCGATGACCAACGCGCACACCGCACCCAAGATGCCGTACTGCACCCACCGCGAGTTCCCTTCCGGCACCTCTCCACCGCTACCATCTGCCCTACCTTCGATCATCTTCGGCCTCAGACCCATCACTTACTGAACCGCCTGCAAACGCGCCAGCCTATTCTGGGCCTCGACCATGCGTGGATTGATCCGCAACGCCTGTTCATAGTGCTCCTTCGCTTCCGCCATCCGGCCCGCTCGCTCCGAGGCAATCCCCAAGCTGACATGTGCCTCCGCATAGTCAGGTTTGATCCGCAACGCTTCCTCCCACTGCCCCTCCGCTTCCGGCACCCGACCCAGTTTTGCCAACGCCAGTCCCAAACTGTAGTGCGCCTCGGCCAGATCCGGCTTGAGCCGTACCGCTTCCTCGAAATGCCCGACCGCCTCCGGCACCCGACCCGAGCGCGCCAGGGCAATCCCCAGATTGTAGTGCGCCTCAGCGTAACCCGGTCTGAGCTGCAACGCTCGCTCGTAGTGCCCGAGGGCTTCCTGCACCCTGCCCATTCGCTGCAAGGTCACCCCCAGATTGTAATGGCCCTCGGCGTCATCGGGCCTGAGATGCAATGCCTGCTCATACTGAGCGATCGCCTCTCCCAGCCGGCCCGATCGCTCCAGGGCAATCCCGAGATTGTAGTGAGCGTCAGCATACTGGGGCTGTAGCCGGATGGCTTCCTCGTACCGCCCGATGGCTTCCTGAAACCTCCCCGCTCTTGTCAGGGCGATCCCCAAGTTGTTGCGCAGTAGAAGGTCATTGGGAAACTTGGCCACCGCGTCAGCCCAGAGGGCAACTTCACTCCGGTAATCCGGATTGCGCCGCCACGTGAGTAAGCCCAGTCCGATCGCCGCCGCAACGAACACAACCAAGCTTCGTCGGCCCGCCAGCCAATACAACCCCACCACCACAAGACTCACGACCACGGCCAACGACAAATACATCCGGTGTTCGTACAGCGGATCACGAAGCGGGATGAAGCTCGAACTTGGCGCAAGGATGATAAAAAACCACGCGCCCACAAATCCCCAAACCGGGTGCCGTCGCCATGCCCAAGCCGACGCCGCCACGAGAATCACCACCACAATTATCGACGGCAGAACGCTCGTCCACGTCTTCGCAATGGGCCACGGATGACACACACAGAGCGGTGACGGCCATACGGTCAGCCGCACGTAATAGAGGATCACCCCTGGCTGGGTCGCCAAGTACTGCCACCAGGTAAAGCCAAGGCGCCGCGCAATCGTCAACGTGGTGGGGACCTGCCCAGCAGCCAGCACGAAACCCAGCAGGACCCACGTACTGGCCAAGGCAAGGTATAGTGGCCACCGGCGCCGCCATGCTTCGCGGAATGACGGGGAAAGAAATGCCCGGTCGTAAAGCGCGACCATCAACGGTGCGGAAACCATCACCTCTTTACTGGCCATCCCCAACCCGCAGGCCGTCACTGACAAGCCATACCACAACCGGCCCCATGAACCATTTCTCGTGAACCATTTCCCATCTCCCTCGGTTGGTGACTCGGTTCCGCGGATAAAACAGTACAGCGTGAGCAGGTAGAACAATCCCATGATCGATTCGGCCCGCTGAATCACATACGCCACCGACTCAGTCTGGAGGGGATGAACCGTCCAGAGAACCGCCACGGCCAGAGCCAATTCATTGGCCGCCGCGCCAAAGCGGCCACGCAAAGGCGGCTGAAGCAACGTCCGCCGCACGATGCCCAGCAAGGTCAAGCCTGCGAGGATATGAACGGCCAGATTCAACGCGTGATATCCCCACACGTTGTACCCACCGAGGGCGTAGTTGACAGCCAGAGACAAATTGATCAGCGGACGGCCTTCCACCGTAAGCCCACCCCGGTGCGGTGGCGACAGTGATTGCCAAATCGGCCAGAGATGACGAATCGTTGGGTTTTCAAGGATCGACCCCAAGTCATCATGGACGAACTCCCCCGTGAAGCTGTCCTGATAAGCGAGCAGCCCCGCTGCAATCACCACGAGCGGGATGAACCTCTGCGCTTTCATCAGGCAGGCAGTCTATTCAAAACGGCCGGCCGCAGCCAACCCCGAAAACTTTCGGGGCCAACCGGACTCGTCCAAGCTCGCCGTGGCCACCGCTGGTCCTGCGGTGCGAACGACTTCCGAGCCGCCTCTTTCGCATGGCAAGCAATCACTTACTGAGCAGCCCCCAGTCGCGCCAGCCTATTGCGAGCCTCGACCATACGGGGATCAATCCGCAACGCCTCCCGGTAATGTCCGATTGCCTCCTGTACCCGACCCGCTTCCTCCAAGGCCGTCCCCAAATTATAATGCGCTCTGGCGTAATCCGGGTTGAGCCGCACCGCCTGTTCGTAATGAGTAATCGCCTCACCGACTCGACCCAATCGCTCCAACGCAATCCCCAGGTTGTACTGCGCCTCCGCATAGTCGGGCTTGATTCGTAACGCTTCTTCGTAATGCTCAATCGCCTCCCGCACCCTACCCGCCCGCGCCAGGGCAACTCCCAAGTTACCGTGGGCCTCGGCATAGTCAGGCTTGAGCCGCAACGCTTGTTCCCAATGTTTGATCGCCTCCGGCACCCGACCCGATTTCGCCAGCGCCAGCCCCAAATTGTAGTGCGCCTCGGCCAAATCCGGCTTGAGCTGGAGCGCCTCCTCGAAATGACCAATCGCTTCGGGCACCCGACCCAATTTCGCCAAGGCCAGTCCCAAGTTGTAGTGCGCTTCGGCGAGATCGGGCATGAGCCGCAGCGCTTGCTCGTAATGGTTGATTGCCTCCAGGAAACGGCCCCGCTGTGACAACGCAACCCCCAGATTGTAGTGCGCCTCGGCGTAGTCGGGCTTGACCCGCAACGCCTGTTCGTAATGCCCGATCGCCTCTTCGAGCTTGCCCGCCTTTAATAGGGCGTTTCCCAGATTGTAATGCGTCTCGGGGGAACCCGGCTTGATCCGCAGCGCTTCTTGCCAATGTTCCATCGCCTCCGGCACCCGGCCCAAAGCCAGCAAGGCGGTCCCCAAATCGTTGTGCGCCACCCAATTGTCCCGGGTCACATCAAGGGCGTGGCGAAACAACGTCTCCCCGTCCCTCCAGTAGCCAACTTGGACCCTGGTCAGTAGGGCGCAGACCGCAAGCGCCGCCGTTGCGATGACACAAACCGCCGCCTTCGCAATCCCCCGCTCCAGCGCACTGCCTGGTACACTCCAGCACAGCATCACGAACAGCCCAACAAAAGGAACATACGTGTAGCGATCCGCGATTCCCTGCACAATCCCCACCTGCACCAACCCGATGACCGGCACCAGTGTTCCCAAATACCAAAACCAGCCCATCGCAAGCCACGGCGCATGCCGGGCGCTCCGAATCACAACTGCCGTCACCCCCGCCAGACCAGCGCCAGCAACAATCGCCGTCGCCAACGACAGGTTCGGAGCCAACGGATAGAAGACAGCCAGCCTCGTTGGCCAAAACGCCTTGGCCAAGTAGCCGACATAAGAGAGCAAGGCAATCGCGACGCGCCCGAGAGGCACCCCCTCCAGCGCTCCTTCGTTCCGCTGCGACCAAAGAGTTACCGCACACGACGCAGCAGTCAGCACAAGAAACGGGACTTTTTCCTTGAGTAACTCGACTGGAGAAACCTTCACGCACCCACCGGTGGCCGGCTCGGCCCATCGTGTCCGACCCAAGGGCCAATAGTCCAGTAGCAACAGCACAAACGGCAGAGTCACCACCATCGGCTTGCTCATAAGCGCCAAGACGAAGAACACGAGCGTCAGACCGTAGAAGACCTTCACGCGCGAACCGTGTAACGTGATCTGCTCAACATATCGGACATACGCCCAGATCGTCAGCATCCCCAACCACATGCTCAGCACGTCCTTGAGACCCGTGACCCACGCCACCGACTCTACATGCAGCGGATGCAGCGCAAACAAGGCCGCCACCATCGCACTCCGCCACGGCGCACCTGTCATCCGATTGAACACGGCAAACAGCAGCATGATATTAGCGATATGAAAAAGCAAATTGACCAAATGATCTGGGCCGGCGTGCAAGCCGAAGAACTGGTACTCGAGTATCCGGGCCAACCAAGTCACAGGCATCCACTGGTCCAGCGGCGTGGTAAATGCCCAGCCCAGCCCTCGAAGCGTCAGGCCCCATCGGAGATGAAGGTTCTCAGTGAAATACAGGGGATCATCGTAGTTGACGAATCCAAAGCGCAGGACCGGCCAGTAAACAGCTGCCGTAATCGCCGCCAGACTCGAACAAATGAGCAGATTTCGTCGGTGTGGACTCTTAGTCATCGGGAAACACATACACCTCGGCAAACGAAAAATCCTTGCGGCGGCCCAACAATCGTACGCGCTTGACCGATGCCTTCGGATCGCCCGACCAACCAAGCCGGCGGAAGACACCATGCCGCGTACCGTCGTCGAAGACCAACCGAACCGTAATGGCGGCGGTTCACGCCACTTGAGTCAGGACCGCGATGAGAGCGTTCGAGTCCAGTCATTTGTACTTGTTCTTCATGTTATCGCGCCGTCCGCAACCGGCTCAGTCTCTCGCGCGCCTCGGTCACGTTGGGGCTAATCCTCAGTACCTGCTCGTACTGCTCGATTGCATCCTCGACTCTGCCTGATTGCTCGAAAGCGACTGCCAGATTGTAGTGGGCCTCGGCAAGATCCGGCTTGAGCCGCAAAGCCTCCTCAAGCTGCGTGATCGCCTCCGGCACTCGGCCCAATCGGAGAAGGGCCCCTCCCAAGTTGTTGTGCGCGTCGACGTAATCTGGGTTGAGCCGCACGGCCTCCTCAAACTGCGCGACGGCCTCCGGCACCCGTCCTTCTCTGAGCAAGATGTCCCCCAGACAATAGTGAGCTTCGGCCAAGTCAGGCTTCAGCCGCAAGGCCTCCTTGTAATGCCCAATTGCATCCTGAATCCTGCCGACTCGCGAGAGAGCGATCCCGAGATTCTGGTGTGCCTCGACGTAATCCGGCTCGAGCCGCAGTGCTTGCTCATAGCATCTAATCCCTTCGGGCACCCTGCCGAGTTTGCACAGGGCAATCCCCAAATTCTCGTACGCCTCGGCGTAATCAGGCCTGATCCGTAGCGCTCGCTCGTACAGCCCCATCGCCTCGTCGATCCGGCCCGCTTCCTCCAAGCAGCCACCCAGATTGTTGTACGCCTGCCAATTGTCCGGAACTACGGATATCGCATGGCGAAACAGCGTTTCCGTGTCCCTCCAGTAACCGACTTGAACGCGACACAACACTGCATAAACCACAAGCGCCGGCATCGCAATTACACAGACACTCACTCGCGAGATCCGCCGCTCCCATGCGCGCCAGGGCACAGCCCAGCATAGCATCACGAACAGACCAACCAAGGGAATGTACGTGTAGCGATCTGCCCGCGCCTGCACAACCCCAACCTGCACCAATCCGATGACCGGCACCAGCGTTCCCACGAACCAAAACCAGCCCGTCACCAGCCACGGCTCACGCCGCGCCCTCCAAATCACCGCCGCCGTCACCCCGACCAAGCCGATACCCACGACCATCACCACTGCTGAGGGTGAATTCGCATCCAGCGGATAGAAAACCGACAGCTTGGTCGGCCAAACCGTCTTGCCGATGTACTCCACATAAGCAACCAAGGCGTTGCCAATTCGCTTCCCCATCGGTAGCCGCCGTAGCGACACCACCGCTCCCACGGCACGCTGCGCCCAATAAGTCACCACACACGACACCGCAGCCAATGCGAAAAAGGGAAGCTTCTCCTTTACTAATTGGCCAGGAGCCGCCTTGACGCCCTCTCCGGCCGCGCCCTTCGCCCACTGCGTCCGACCCAAAGGCCAGTAATCCAGCAGCAGCAAGACAAACGGCAGGCTCACCAACATCGGCTTGCTCATCAGCGCCAATGCATACAGCCCCAGCGCTAGGGAATAGCGCGGGGCACTCGGTCGCCCAACATATCGAGTATACGACCAGAGCGCCAACAGGCCAAACCATGTGCTCAGCACGTCCTTGAGTCCCGTGACCCACGCCACCGATTCCACGTGCAGCGGATGCAGACCAAATAACGCTGCGACCATCGCACTTCGCCAGCGAGCACGTGTCATTTGATTGAAAACGCCGAACACCAGCACAGTATTGGCGATATGGAACAGCAGATTCACCATGTGATGCGCCCCAGCATTCAAGCCGAACAACCGGTACTCGAGTATGCGGGCCAGCCACGTCACAGGCATCCACTGATCCAGCGGAGTGGTAAATGCCCACACAAGCCCCCGAGACGTCAATCCATCTCGCAAATGACGATTCTCAGTGATGTAGAGCTCATCGTCCAATCCGATGAACCCGAACCGATGCACGGGCCAGTAAACAGTCAACGTGGCCACCACCAGACATAAGCAGATGAGAATGTCCTGTCGCCGGTGGAATCGGACGGTCATCGTGAGCCGAAGAATATCACGAATGCCGAATGCTGGATACTCGATGGTGGACGCACGATCTCGCATCTCGCGTCGGGCGCCCGACGCTCACTTCGGCAGAGTTACGCCGCCATCTGCCCTGCCGTCGATCATCACCGACCTCAGGCCCATCACTTACTGAACAGTCTGCAGCCGTGCCAGCCTGTTCTGGGCCTCGACCATGCGCGGGTTGATCCGCAACGCCTGCTCATAGTGCTCCCTCGCCTCTGCCACGTGGCCCGCCCCCTCCAACGCCGTCCCCAGACTGTAATGGGCCCGAGCGTTATCCGGGTTGATCCGCAACGCTTGCTCATAATGCGCGATCGCCTCTGTCAGCCGGCCCGAGCGCTCCAAGGCAATCCCCAAATTGTAGTGGGCCTCCGCGTACTGAGGCTTGATCCGTAACGCTTGCTCCCACTGCCCCTCCGCCTCCGGTACCCGGCCCAGTCTTGCCAACGCCAGTCCCAAACTGTAGTGCGCCTCGGCGAGATCAGGCTCAAGCCGTAACGCTTCCTCAAAGTGCCCGACCGCCTCCGGCACCCGACCCGAGCGCGCCAGGGCAACCCCCAAATTGTAGTGCGCCTCGGCATAACCGGGATGGGCCTGCAATGCCTGCCTGTAATGCTGAATCGCCTCCTGCACTTCGCCCAGCCCCAGTAAGGCGCTTCCCAGATTTTCCTCTGCCTGCCCGAAACCCGGCTGAAGCCGAAGGGCCTGCTTGTAGTGCTCCACCGCTTCCGCTGCCTTACCCGCCTGACACAAAGCCACGGCGAGATTGTAGTGAGTCTCCGCATCATCGGGCGTGACCTGCAAGGCTTGTTCGTATTCCCCGATCGCCTCTTGAATCCTGTCGGCCTTCTGCAGGGCGAGCCCCAAGCTGGCATGCGGGTTCCTGCGGTAATCCTGGTTGCGTCGCAACGTGAGAAACCCTAGTCCGATCGCTACCACGGCGAACACTGCCAGACTTCGTCGGTTCATCACCAAATACAACCCCATCACCATGGCGGTCACCACCGCCGCCAACGACAGATACATGCGGTGCTCGTAAATCGGAGTCATCAGGGGGATGACGCTCGAACTAGGCCCCAAGATCAGAAAGAACCACCCGCCCACAAATCCCCAGGCAGGCTGCCTCTTCCATGCCCAAGCCGATGCTCCCACGAGGACCGAGACCACAACCGCAGGCGGCAGAATACTCATCCACGTTCTGGCGATCGGCCACTGGTAGGAATCAAAACGTAACGGGTGCGGCCACACGCAGAGCCGCAGGTAATAGAGAATCACCCCCGGCTCGGTTGCCAGGTACTCCCACCAACTCAGGCCAATCCGCCGCGCATTCATCGACGTGGTTCGAACCTGCCCAAGAGCCAGCAGGAAACCCAGCAGGATCCAAGTGCTGGCCAGGGCAAGATACAGTGGCCACCGTCGACGCCACGCCTCTCGGAACGAGCCGGAAACAAATGCCCGGTCGTAAAGCATCACCATCAACGGGGCAGTAACCATCACTTCCTTACAAGCCATCCCCACCGCACAGGCAGCCACCGACAGGCCATGCCACGGCCGGCCCCATGAATCCCTTCCGATGAACCATTCCCCATCTCCCGCGGGCGGCTTCTCCGCCCCACGAATGAAGCAGTACAGCGTCAGCAAATAAAACAACCCCATGATCGATTCGGCCCGTTGAACGATGTAGGTCACCGACTCGGTCTGTAGCGGGTGAACTGTCCACAAAACCGCGACGGCCAAAGCCAACTCATCTGCCGCAGCACCGAAGCGGTCGCGGAGGGCCGGCTGATGCAGCGTCCGCCGCACAATGCCAAACAGGGTCAGACCGGCGAGGATATGAACGGCCAGGTTCAAAGCGTGATACCCCCACACGTTGAAGCCGCCGAGGGCATAGTTCACGGCCAGCGACAGATTGATGAGCGGGCGGCCTTCTACCGAAAGTCCGCCGCGATGCGGCGGCGACAAACATGGCCCGATCGGCCAGAGATGCCGAATCGTCGGGTTCTCGGGGATTGACCCAAAGTCGTCATGAAAGAATCCACCGCTGAAGCTGTTACCGTAGGCCAGCAGTCCCGCCGCAACCACCACCAGCGGCGTGAGCTTCCCCGCTTTCCGCAGCGGTGAGTTTCCTGTCATTGCGCGCTCACTGAACGGTCTGCAGGTGCCCCAGTCTTCTCTGCGCCTCGACCATGTGGGGATTGATCCGCAACGCCTGCTCGAAATGCATCATCGCTTCCGATACCCGGCCCGTCTGCTCCAACGCGGTTCCCAGATTGTAGTGTGCCTTGGCGTAATTCGGGCTGATCCGCAGCGCCTCCTCATACTGAGCGATTGCCTCACCCAGCCGGCCCGATCGCTCCAGGGCAATCCCGAGATTGTAGTGGGCGTCAACATAATCGGGCTTGAGCCGCAACGCCGCTTCGTAGTGCCCAATCGCCTCCGGAATCTTGCCGGATCGCTGCAAGGCCACCCCCAAGCTGACGTGCGCCTCAGCATAGCTGGGCTTGAGCCGCAAGGCTTGCTCCCAATGGTCGATCGCCTCCGGCACTCGCCCTTCTCGGGCCAACACCAGCCCCAAATTGTAGTGCACCTCGGCGTAATCAGGTCGGAGGCGCAACGTTTGTTCCCACTGCTCCACCGCTTCCTGGACCCGTCCCAACCGCATCAACGCCGCTCCTAGATTGTAATGCGCCTCTGCCAGATCGGGCTTGAGTCGCAGTGCCAGTTGATAATGCCCGATCGCATCGCTGGTCCTGCCCACTTGCGCCAAGACGATTCCCAGGTTGTTGTGCGCTTCGGCATAGCCGGGACTGACCTGCAGCGCACGCTCGTACTGCTGGATCGCCTCGCCGGGCCTGCCGATTTGCACCAGCGCGAGCCCCAAGTTGTAGTACGCCTCCGTGTAATCGGGCTTGAGACGCAGCGCCTCTTCGAACTGTCCAATGGCCTCCTCCGTCCGGTTCGCCTGGGTCAAGGCAACGCCCAGGTTGTAGTGCGCCTCGGCGAGATCGGGCTTGATCTCAATGGCTTGCTCGTATTGTCGGGTCGCCTCCGACAGCTTGCCCAGTTGCAGCAGAATATCCCCCAAATGATAGTGCGCCCCGGCGTAATTGGGCGCCGCCCGCAGCACTTGCTCATATTGCCCAATCGCCTCTGGAAATCGGCCAGCTCTCCGCAACGCGTCTCCCAAATTGTAATGGGCTTGCGGGTAATCCGGGAACTTGGTCACGCCGTCCGTTCGGATGACAACTTCGCTCCGGTAGTCTTGATTGCGCCGCCACGTGAGAAACCCCAGCCCGACCGCCGCCACCGCGAACACGGCCAGACTTCGTCGACCCATCAGTGAATACAACCCCATCACCACCACACACACAACCGCCGCCAGCGACAAGTACATCCGATGCTCGTACAGCGGATCAATCGCGGCGATGATGCTCGAACTCGGCGCCAAGATCAGGAACAACCACGCCCCCACGAATCCCCAGACCGGCTTCCTTCGCCAGGCCCAAACACTCGCTCCCACCAACATTGCCACTGCCACCGCGGCCGGCAGAATGCTCCCCCACGTTCTCGCAATCGGCCACGGGTGATTCATACACAATGGAGATGGCCACACGCACAGCCGCAGATAATAGAGCATCACCCCCGGCTCGGTCGCCAGATACTCCCACCAAGCGACGCCACGGAACCGCGCATGTGTCGAGGCGTAGGCGAACGTGCCCGAAGAAACCAGCACGTACCCCAATACGATCCATGTGCCAGCCAGGGCCAGATAGAAGAACCGCCGCCGCCCCCACGCCTCTCGAAACGACCCGGAAACAAACGCCCGGTCATACAGCATCACCACCACCGGCGCGGTAACCATCACCTCTTTGCTGGCCATCCCCAGCGCGCAGGCCGCCACCGACAGGCCGTACCACAGCCGGCCCCGCAGGCGCCATGAACCATTTCCCATGGACCATTTCCCATTTCCCGCGGGTGGCGACTCGACTCCGCAGATGAAACAGTACAACGTCAGCAGGTAAAACAAACCCATGATCGATTCGGCCCGCTCAATAATGTAGGTCACCGACTCGACCTGCAGCGGATGCACCGTCCACAGCACCGCCGCGGCCATGGCCAATTCGTTGGCCTCCGCCCCGAAGCGGTCCCGCAAACCCGGCCGACGCAACGTCCGGCGCACCACCCCGAACAGCGTCAGACCCGCGAGGATGTGAACGGCCAGGTTCACAATGTGGTAACCCCACACGTTGTAGCCGCTGAGCGCATAGCTGATCGCCAAAGACAAATTGATCAGTGGTCGGCCCTCAACCGTGAGCCAATCCCGATGCGGTGGGCTCAGGCATTGCCAGATCGGCCACAGATGCCGGATCGTCGGATTCTCGAGGATCGACCCGAAGTCATCGTCGATGAACGCACCCGTGAAACTGTTGTGATAAGCGAGTAGCCCGGCCGCTATCACCACCAGCGGCGCGAGCTTCCGTGCTTTCAGCAGCAGCGAGTTTCCTGTCATTGCGCACTCACCGAACAGTCCGCAGGCGCCCTAGTCCACTCTGCGCGTCGACCATCCGTGGATTGATCCGCAACGCCTGTTCGTATTGCTGCTTCGCCTCGGACAACCGGCCTGACTGCTCCAACGCCATCCCGAGATTGTAATACGCCCGGGCGTAATCGGGATTGATCCGCAACGCTTCTTCCCAGTGGCTGATCGCCTCGGGCATCCGACCCTGTGCCGCCAGGGCGCTTCCCAGATTGTTGTGCGCTTCGGCATAACCGGGCCTGATCCGCAGCGCCTGTTCATAATGTGCAATCGCCTCTGTTACCCGGCCCGACCGCTCCAAGGCAATCCCCAAGTTATAGTGAGCCTCCGCATAGCGAGGCTTGAGCCGCAACGCTTCTTCGTAATGCCCGATCGCCTCCGCAGCCCTGCCCGCTCGCTCCGAGGCAATCCCGAGGTTGACGTGTACCTCGGCATAGTCAGGTTTAATCTTCAGCGCTTGTTCCCAATGCGCAATCGCCTCCGGCACCCGCCCCTCTCGCGCCAACACCAGCCCCAAATTGTAGTGCACCTCGGCGTAATCGGGCCTGAGCCGGAGCGCTTCCTCCAAATGCCCCACCGCTTCCGGCACCTGGCCCAGTCGCGCCAGGGCAACCCCCAGGTTGTAGTGGGCTTCTGCATAATCAGCCATGAGCCGCAACGCTCGCCGGTAATGTCCGATTGCATCTTGCAGGTTCCCCGTTTGGGCGAGCGCAATCCCCAGATTGTTCTCCGCCTCGGCAAAGTCGGGCTTGATCTTCAGCGCCTGCTCGTACTGTCCGATTGCCTCCGTTGCCTTGCCCGCTTCCCGCAAAGCGTTTCCGAAATCGTAGTGTGCCTCGACGTCATCAGGCTCGATTCGCACCGCCTGTTCGTAATGTCCGATCGCATCGTTGATCTTGCCCGCCAACTCCAACGCGACTCCCAGGTTGTCGTGCACCGCGGCCACATCGGGGTTGATCCGCAGCGCTACCTGGTAACGAGTAATCGCTTCCTGGATCCTGCCCGCGCGGCGCAGGGCGACCCCCAGATTGTTGTACGCTGCCCAAGCCGTCGGATTCTTTGCCACGTTGTCTCGCCAGAGCGTCTCCTCGTCCGCATAAACGCTCCCCCGCTTCCAAGTTGCCACCCCCAGCACCGCCACCACGGCCACAGCCGCCACCGTACCGAAGTACCAACCTCGCCGGCCCAGTCGCGCGCCGACCCTCTCTGCAGCGGCCACAGCCAGGGCAATCACGCCGATGATCGAATAGTACTGCCAGTGATCCGCCACCAATGTGTAGTAATAGAACCCTTGATCGAAGAACCCCAACACCGGGAAAAGCATCACCACAAAATATCCCAGCCCAAATAACAAAGGTCGCCCCCAAGTCTTTCGCTTCCACCAGAAAATCCAGAAGCACCCCAGCAAAACCACGCCGGGGACATACGAAATCCACCGCGCCGGGTCGATCTCCCACTTTGGATAGAGCACCGTCAGGCCAACCGGTAGGAGCGCCTTATAGAGGTAGAACCATGGGACCAAACCCGCCTCGGCCAGGCGGGAGGCAAACCCAATCGTTCGAACCGTGTGTCCCTCCAAGGCCCGATAACGTTGAAACCAGATTGTCACCAACGCCAAGGCCAGGGACAGAACAAAGAACGGAGCGCAGCACAGGACATCCTTCCGGCGCACCCGGCCGCGCAGCCACCAGACACACCCCAGCAACGCCACCGGCAACATCACCACCGCGGTCTTGCTCAGCAACGCCAAGAGAAACGCCGCCAGCGACCATCCGTACCAGTGCCACCGTCGGTCTTCATCGAACCTCAAGTACAGCAGAACTGCCAACGCGCAGAACAGCATGGACAACGTGTTCTTCTGCTCGCTGATCCAAGCCACAGTCGCCACATTGACCGGGTGAACCGCAAACACCATTCCTGCCACCCACGCCCCCGGAATCTTCAGCCGCCGCAGAATCAGCCAGAGCAGAACCGCGTTGGCGGCGTGCAGCAACACGTTGACCACGTGGTAGCCCATCGCCCTGCCGTCCCACGCTCGCCACTCCAACCACCAGAGACTCCAGGTCAGCGGATAGTAGTCGCCTGGCTTCGTCGTAAACCAAAATTGATACAGCCCGCCACTGGCCTGAACCATCCGGTTCTCGGTGATGAGCTGGTGATCGTCATAGACAAACCCTCCACGCAAGGCGGGAACGTAAGCCACGACCGTGAGCAATAGAATCAGCGCCGCGCCGGCACCCAACGATTTCCATACGCCCTTCATCGTGTTCCGCATCACCTACTGAACATTCCGGAGTCGCGCCAGCCTCTTTTGCGCCTCGGCCATACCGGGCTCGAGCCGCAACGCCCACTCATACTGCCCAATGGCCTCCTTGACCTCGCCCGCTCTCTCCAAGGTGACCGCCAGATTGTAGCGCGTCTCGGCGGAATCGGGCTCGATCCGCAGCGCCCGTTCGAACTGCCCGATTGCCTCCTTCAGTTTGCCGAGCCTCGCCAACGCCACGCCCCAGTTGCTGCGGGCATGAGCGTATGCCGGCCGGATCCGTAGCGCCTGCTCGTAGTGTCGGATGGCCTCTTGGATCCGGTCTGATCGTTCCAACACGACTCCCAAGTTGTTGTGAGCCTCCGCATAATCGGGGTTCAGCCGCAACGCCTGCTCGTACTCCCCAATCGCCTCACCAGGTCTGCCCTTCGCCTCCAGTGCGGCCCCCAAGCCGTTGTACGCCGCCCAGGCATTGGGATTCTTGGCCAAGTTGTCTCGCCAAAGCTTTTCCTCGTCCGCATAAACATCCCCTCGTCTCCAAGTCGCCACCCCCAGCACCACCACGACCACGCTCGCCGCCACCGCCAAATGCCGAGGTCGCCCGCCGATTCGCGCGCCCATTCTCTCCCCGGCGGCAACTGCCAGAGCGATGACACCGATGATCGAGTAGTATTGCCAGTGATCAGCCACCAGCGAGTAGTAATAGAATCCTTGATCGAAAAATCCCAACACCGGGAAAAGCGTTACCACAAAATATCCCAGCCCAAATAACAAAGGTCGCCCCCAACTCCTCCGCCTCAACCAGAAAACCCAGAAGCAGCCCAGCAACACCACTCCGGGAACGTAAGAAATCCAGCGCGTAGCATCGATCTCCCACTTCGGATAGATCACGGTCAGGTTCACCGGCAGCAGCGCCTTGCACAGGTAAAACCACGGTATCCAACCAGCCGCTGCCGTTCGAGCCGCAAAACCTCCCGTCCGCACCGCGCCTCCCCCCAAAGCCCGATGGTGCTGAACGATCGTCACCAGCGCCATGACCAACGAAGCCGCAAAAAACGGCACGCTGCACAGCCAATCCCGCCTGCGCACCCGCCCGCGTCGCCACCACGCACACGCCAGCAGCACCACCGGCAACATGACCATCGCCGTCTTGCTCAACAGCGCCAGGAGCCCCGCCACCAGCGATAACCCGTACCACTCCCAGCGGTCCTCTTCGTCGAACCTCAGATACAGCAAGATCGACAGCGCATAAAACAACATTGACAGAGTGTTCTTCTGCTCGCTGATCCACGCCACGGTCGCCACATTGACCGGATGAACCGCAAACACCATTGCCGCCACCCACGCCCCCGGAATCTTCAGCCGCCGCAGGATCGCCCACACCAAGACCGCATTGGCGGCGTGCAGCAATACGTTGACCACGTGGTAGCCCGTTGCCCTGCCGTCCCACGCTCGCCACTCCAGCCACCACAAACTCCAGGTCAACGGCCGATAATCCGGAGCCTCCGCCGTAAACCAGTATCGATACGGCCCGTCGCTGGCCTTCACCAGCGGGTTCTCCACGATCAGGCTGTGGTCGTCGTAAACAAACCCTCCCCGCAGCGCCGGCACATAAGCCACCACCGTCAGCACAATGATCAGAGCAGCGCCTCCGCCCACCAACCTCCTTGATTCTCTTGTCGTACCGCTCGTCATCCCATCACTGCTCTTGTCTCTCTCTTCCGCAGACAACTCCATCTGCGGGCGTCACTCTGAACCAGCGCCTTGCGTTTGTCCATCCCCGACGGGGACAGGAACGGCTGGCCGTTGACGGGAGGCCGGATGGGCCCCGCGCTCTCCCAACGACGGAATTCCGTGTCCACCCTAGCACAATCGACTCGTCCGCGTTGCTCGCTCGGAGTCCGTGCGCCCCCCCCGACCATCGGACTGTTCTTTTCTGCTTGGGCACGACGCGCTATAAGCTACCCGATGACAAAACAACGGTGCGCCGGCGATGCGGCGGATGCGGCCCAAGTGACGGCCGTCCGCACGCATCAATCTTCTTGGGGCGGACCCTACCTCCTGGCCCTGAGTTTGGCGGCTCTTACATTCCTGGCCTACCGACCCGTGTGGCGTGCGGGCTTTATTTGGGATGACAATTCCTACGTAACCAATAATACGACGCTACGCTCTCTCGACGGCTTGAGGCGGATCTGGTTTGAACTTGGGGCGACGTCGCAGTACTACCCGCTCACGTACACCACCTTCTGGATCGAGTATCACCTCTGGCAACTCAATCCATTGGGCTACCACGTCGTTAACCTCTCGCTGCACGCGCTCAATGCGATTCTCGCGTGGCTGGTCTTACGACAGCTTGGAGTGAAAGGGGCGTGGGTGGCAGCCGCAATTTTCGCGCTGCACCCGGTCCAGGTCGAATCCGTGGCATGGGCGACCGAGCGCAAGAACGTGCTTTCCGTATTCTGTTATCTCGGCGCACTGCTGGCGTACTTCCGCTCAAGGCCCGATTTCAACGCGGCAATCGATTCTCATGCGCCCGACGCCACCCTCCGAAAACCTCGGTTGTTCTACTGGCTGGCGTTCGCCCTGTTTGTGTGCGCACTCTTGAGCAAGTCGGTAACCTGTTCGTTGCCGGTCGTCATCCTGCTCCTTACGTGGTGGAAGCGCGGTCGCCTGGCCTGGCGCGATGCGTATTCTCTCCTGCCGTTTTTCGCGATGGGAATCGTCGTCGGTTTGATCACGATGAAACTCGAGGGGCCCGAGCGCACGTTCTCGCTGGCAGAACGGTGCTTGATCGCGGGCCGATGCCTGTGGTTTTACATCGGCAAGCTCCTCTGGCCCCGGAAGCTGGCGTTCGTCTACCCCCAATGGCGGATCAACCCGAGTTCGTGGGAGGAGTATGGTTACCCGCTGGGAGCGCTCGGCACGATCCTGGGATTGTGGGCGTTGCGCGGCCGATGGGGACGGGAACCGTTGGTCGCCGTACTCTTCTTTGTCGTCACTCTCGTGCCTGCGACCGGTTTCTTCGACATCTACTATTTCCGCTACTCGTTCGTCGCCGACCACTTTCAATACCTCGCCAGCATCGGTGTCATCGCTTTGGCAACCGCCGGGGGCGCACGCCTGCTCCGCACCCAACCGGCGCAAGCAATCACCACGCCGATCGTGCTCGCGGTCCTGGCGGCATTCAGCTCGGTCCGCTGCCAGGCGTTTCATGACAACGAAACCCTGTGGCGAGACACGCTGGCGAAGAATCCGGATGCCTTTCTGGCCCACAACAACCTCGGCCGTATCCTGGTGGAACAACGGCACGACTACGCTGGCGGGATCGCTCAGTTTCGTGAGACCGTTCGATTGCAACCGAATTTCCCGGAGGCGCACAACAACCTCGGAGTAGCACTCGCCTCGTTGGGTCGATACCAGGAGGCGCTGTGGCACTTGCAGGAAGCGGCACGGCTGAGGCCCGATGACGGTCGGGCGCACTACGCACTCGGCAACCTCTACGTCCGCATGGAGCGCTTCGATGAGGCAGCACGGGAATACGAGTTGGTTACACAATACTCGCCAACGATGGTCGAAGCCCGCGTCAATCTGGGCGTGCTCTACTATGAACACGGACAACGGGCACGGGCCATCACCTGTTATCGCGCGGCGCTGGCCATCGACAGCCAGGACGTTCTCGCCCATTACAACCTGGCGAACGCACTCGCAGATGACGGAGAAGTGGACGACGCGATCAGGCATTACCGGACAGCCGTTCACATCAATCCCCGGTTCGAAGAAGCGCAACTCGCCCTCGGGAAGACACTGATCGGCGCCGGTCGACCGCAGGAAGCCATCGAGCCCCTGCGCCACGCGATTCGTCTTACGCCCACGTTGGTCGAGGCGTACGTCCTGCTGGCCACGGCCAATGCGGACGTCGGCCGCTTCGCCGACGCGGTCGGCACCCTGGACGAGGGGCTCGCATTGGCCAAAGCGCAAAATCGTCCAGAATCGGTTGCAGAAATCCAGTCCCGACTCAGTTCGTACCAGAAAAACGAGCTTTACCAGCTCGCGTCGCCAAAGCCACCGAAATGAGCATTGCACATCGGGACTGTATTTTGCCGCCTCCCTGTGACAATCTATGGCCCGGGATATGATCAGACCCAGGTGTGCGGGAGGCACAAACCTCGATGAAATCCCGGCGACGACCGTCGCCGCGAGCCAATCTTCTCGGTGCCGACCCTGGCTGTTGGCCTTGAGTTTGGTGGTCCTCACCTTCGTGGCGTACCAGCCGGTATGGCATGCGGGCTTTGTTTGGGACGACGATGATTACGTGACCAACAATGCGACGCTGCGCACCGGCGACGGGTTAAGACGAATCTGGTTCGAGCCCGGGGCAACCTCGCAGTACTACCCGCTCACGCACACCAGCTTCTGGATCGAGTACCACCTGTGGCGGCTGAATCCACGGGGCTACCACGTCGTCAACGTGTCGCTGCACGTCCTCAACGCCATCCTGGTGTGGCTGGTATTGCGCCGACTTCAGGTGACCGGAGCGTGGCTGGCAGCCGCGATCTTCGCGCTGCATCCGGTTCACGCTGAATCCGTCGCGTGGGTCACCGAACGGAAAAACCTGCTGTCTGGATTCTGTTACCTCAGCGCATTGCTGGCCTATCTCCACTGGCTGGGAGAACGCGCCGCCGGTCCGGATCCCGGTGACCCGGATCAGCGCGGAGCATCGGCCGCGAACTCTCGCAAGCCCTGGATGCTCTACGGACTGGCGCTGGTCCTCTATTTGTGTGCGCTGTTCAGCAAATCGGTCACCTGCTCGCTGCCACTGGCCATCCTGCTTCTCGTGTGGTGGAAGCGCGGTCGCCTCGGGTGGCGAGACGCACTCCCGCTCCTCCCGTTCGTCGCGCTGGGAATGGCGATGGGATTGACGACGCTGCGCGTGGAAGGACAACACTGGCCACTCTCGGTCACCGAGCGGTGTTTGATTGCCGGTCGGGACCTGTGGTTCTACGTGGGAAAGCTGGTGTGGCCACAGAAGTTGACGTTCGTCTATCCGCGCTGGCAGATCGACCGGGGTCCGTGGTGGCAATACCTCTATCCCGCCACAGCGCTGGGCGTCATCGCAACGCTGTGGGCGTTGCGCGGCCGATGGGGACGAGGCCCGGTGGTCGCCTCGCTTCTTTTTGTCGTGAGCCTCGCGCCGGCCCTGGGCTTCTTCAACGTGTATTATTTCCGTTTCTCGTTCGTCGCGGATCATTTCGACTACCTGGCGAGCGTGGCCCTGTTCGCCCTGGCAGCCGCCGGGGTCATGACAGTCGCGCAACCAGGCACAATACGCGTGACCACCGCGTCGGCCGTGCTCGTCACGCTCGCCGCGCTCACCTGGCACCGGGCCACGGCGTTCCGCTCGAACCAGGAGTTGTGGGAAGACACACTCAGAAAAAATCCCGAGGCGTTCATCGCCCACAACAACCTGGGCACGATCCTCCGCGAGCAAGGTCAGCCCGCCGAAGCCGTCGCGCATTGGCGGGAAGCATCACGCCTCGACCCGCAGGCGTGGGAGCCCCACATGAACCTGGCCAAACTGTTCCTCGATACCGACAAGTATGAACAAGCCATTGCGGAGTTTCGCGAGGCGCACCGACTGAACCCCCGATCAGTCGACCCTCGTTACGGTCTCGGCATGGCCTGGGCGAAACTCAGCCGATACCACGAGGCCCAAACCGAGTTCGAAGAAGCAGTCCGCGCGAAACCCGACGACGGCAAAGCGCAATTCTGGCTCGGCGCAATCGAGGATCACCAGGGACACAGCGACGAAGCCATCCGCCATTACCTGTTGGCCATCCGTTACGAACCGACGCTGGCCGATGCCTATGTCGACCTCGGCCTCTTGCGCCAGAAACGTGGCGAACTCGACCGGGCCATCAATTGCTTCCACACCGCCATCCGCCTGCGCCCCGACGACGCCCGCGCCCGCGCCGCCCTCGCCGAGGTGGAGAAACAGCGCGACAATAGACAGCCCTAACGCGGCTGCCGCGCATGTGCCTCCGCGCCCGCTCAAGGCTCGTTGTGCGCTTGTCGAATCCTCCCGAAGCCGTTAGTCTCTGGCCAGATGATCCAATCCACGTCAGATGACCCAAAGCCCATCGACCTTGTCAGCGACGACTATTTCATGGGCGAAGCGCTCCGACTGGCACGCGTGGCCTACGAAACGGATGAGGTGCCCGTCGGCGCGGTCATCGTACACGCCGGGAAAATCATCGCGCGCGCCCACAACCAGGTCGAAGCACTGAAGGACGCGACGGCGCACGCCGAGATTCTGGCAATCACACAAGCCGCCAGCACCCGGGGAGACTGGCGGTTGCAGGATTGCACGCTGTTCGTAACCAAAGAGCCCTGCCCGATGTGCGCCGGAGCCATCATGCTGGCCCGGGTCAAACGCCTGGTCTTCGGCGTCCGTGACGACCGGGCCGGCGGAGCCGGCACCGTCTTCCCCATTACCTCGGCGACGGGATTGAATCACGTCCTGGAAGTGGTGGCCGGCGTAAAAGAGAAGGAAGCGCGCGATCTCCTGCAGAACTTCTTCCGGACAAAGCGGTCAACCCCACAAACCTGAATCCTGTGCGTACTTGACCAGCCCGCCGCGAAATGGCGGGAAACCCGTGCCAAAAATCATTCCCACGTCGATGTCGTCCTCGGTGGCAACGACTTCCTCGGCCAGACAACGCTTCGCCTCGCCGACCATCACCCCCATCAGCCGCTGCTGAATCGCGGCTGCACTCATCATCTTCGCCGCCGGCAACTTGAGACCGGAATTGGGCCGCTCCTTCTTGCCGTCGTAAACGTAAAACCCTTTCCCACCCTTGCGCCCTTTCAGCCCTTCCTCGGCCACCCGCTGCAGAACCGGCGCCACGCTTATGCGATCGCCGAACGCTTCGGCCAATTCCTGGGCTACGTCGTACGCCACGTCGATCCCGACCTCATCAATCAACCGCAACGGCCCCATCGGCATTCCGAACTCGAGCATCGCCCGATCGACCGCCTCCACGCTCACCCCCTCGTCCAGCAACACGCCGGCTTCGTTCAGGTACGGCATCAACAACCGATTCACCAGGAATCCCGGCGCGCCATTCACCACGACGGGAGTCTTTTTCAGTTGCTTGACGAATTCCACCGCCGTGACCACAACCGCCGCCGCCGTCTTCGTCCCGCGCACGATCTCCACCAGCGGCATCTTGTGGACCGGATTGAAAAAGTGAATCCCAACGAATCGCTTCGGCCGGTCGCTGACTTCGGCCAGATCATCGATGGGAATGGCTGATGTGTTTGAAGCGATCACGCAATCGTCGCGCAACAACGGCGCCAGTTCCTGAAACAGCGCGTGTTTCACCTCGACCTGTTCCAACACCGCTTCAATCACCAGGTCGCAGTCCCCGAACCCGCTGTAGTCCGTCGTCGGATGCACGCGAGCCAGGCCATGCTCGGCCTCCAACCGGCTCAGCTTGCGCCGTTTCACGCCTTCCCGATACGCGTCGGCCACGCGTTTCATCCCGCTGGCAACGAACTCCGGCTTGATGTCCTTCAGCCGCACGGTCAGCCCCCGGGCGCTGCACCATTGGGCGATCCCCGCGCCCATCACCCCCGCCCCGAGGACGCCCACCTTTTCGATCTTCTTGGCCGACTCCGCGTCACCCCAACGTAGCTTCGAGTATTTCTCACGCAGAAAAAACACCCGAATCAGGTTCTTACACTGGGATGTGGCCGCCACTTCACCGAAAATCCGCGCCTCGAGTTCCAGACCGCGTTCCAACGATGCACCGAGCCCGCCCTCCATCGCCTCGATGGCTTTCAGCGGCGCCGGGTAATGACCGCGCGTTCGCGCCAGCGTCTGTTTGCGGGCGATCCGGCACAAGATCCTCCGCACCGGCCACAGGTTGTCCAGGAACACGCCGGCACCGGGCAGGCGACCCGTCTTCACGAATTTGACGGCCGCCGCGCGCAACCCCACCGTCGGCACCACCGCGTTCACCAAACCGATCTTCAGCGCCCGGACCGGATCCACGGTCTTGCCCGCCACGATGATGCCCAACGCGGCGTACAAACCGATCAGCCGCGGGAGCCGTTGCGTCCCGCCCCAGCCGGGAACAATGCCGAGTTGCGTCTCCGGCAAACCGATCTGCGTCTTCGGATTGTCCGTCGCCACGCGGAACCGGCACGCCAACGCCAGTTCGCATCCGCCGCCCAAACAGGCTCCGTCGATCGCCGCGACCGTGGGGACACCCAGGCGCTCAATCTTTCCCAAAATCCGATGCCCGGCTCTCGACAGATCTTCGCCATGCGCTGGGTCGTGGATCTTCGCCAATTCGTTGATGTCGGCACCCGCAATGAAAATGCCCGGCTTGCCGCTGATGAACACCACGCCCTTCGGTTTGCGCTGCGGCAACTCGTCGAGGATCCCATCGAGCCCCCCGACACTCAGCGGATTCAGCAGGTTGACCTTCGCGTCCGGGTCGTCGAACACCACCCAGGCGATGTCGTCAGCGTCAACTTCGAGCCGGGGCGATTCCATCATCTCACCTTGGCTGCCGCGCATCTCCGTTGCGGTTTTTTCCGCGGGCCGCCGAACGGTCTGGCGGCGACAAGTTCGCTCGGGGATTTCATCGCTCCAAAATCAAGGCCGCACCCTGGCCGCCGCCGACGCAGGCCGAAGCCAGGCCCATGTTGAGATTGCGCCGCTCCATCTCCTTGAGCAACGTCAACACCAACCGCGCGCCGCTGGCGCCTACGGGATGGCCCAGCGCCACGGCGCCGCCGTTGACGTTGAGCAGGTCGCGGTTGATCTCCAAATCGAACTGCTTCTGCAACATCAACTCGACCGCCAGCACCTGCACGGCAAATGCCTCGTTGATCTCGATGAGCTGAATCTCGTCCCAACGCACGCCCGATTCCTCCAGCACCTTGGGGATGGCGTAGGCCGGGCCGAGCCCCATCCGTTGCGGTTCCACACCCACGTACGAGTACGCGCGCAGGTAGCCCAGCGGCTCGAAATCAAACTCGCGCGCTTTGTCCTCCGCCATCACCAGCAGGGCCACCGCGCCGTCGGTAATCTGTGACGCGTTGCCGGCAGTCACCGTCCCGTTGTGCTTGTCGAATACGGGACGCAACTTCGCCAGCGCCTCCAGGCTCTGGTTCTCCCGCACCCCGTTGTCGTCCTGCACGAACCGGCCCTGGGGCAGATAAACGGTGGCGATCTCTTCCCGCAGTTTTCCGCGCGCCGCGGTCGCCTTGCGGTGCGACTCCAGCGCGAACGCATCCTGTTCCTCACGCGAAATGCCGAAATCGCGGTACAACACCTCGGCCGTCTGGCCCATGTTCAACCCGCACGTGCAATCGGTGAGTCCCAGCATCACCCCGATCCGCGGCTTGAAGTCGGACGGCCGGAACCGGAGGGCGGCCCAAACCTTCTGCGGCAGATGCTTCGCCCGGTACAGCGCCGCAAACTTGTCGGCAGCCGCGGTCGAAAACAACAGCGGGATGTTCGACATGCTCTCGGTGCCACCGACAAGAAACACGTCGCCTTCGCCCGACGCCATCTTCTCGTACGCGCTGGTGACAGCCTCGAACCCGCTGGCGCAATTGCGGTGCACCGTGTAGGCGGGAACCTCCTGGGGAATGCCGGCATTCAACGCGATGACCCGCGCGATGTTCGCTGCCTCGGGCGGCTGCGCCACGTTGCCGAAGATGACCTGCGACACCTCGCGGCGATCGAACCCCGTTCGTTCCAGCAACTCGGTCACCGCCAAGCGCCCGAGTTCTTGCGCCGTCAGACTCTTCAACTCGGTCCCCGCCTTGCAGAACGGCGTCCGAATCCCGTCGATGATCGCAAGCCGCGTCATGCTCCTTCAGACGTTATCATGCGCGTCAACTGGAGACAATACGGGATTGTCGGTCGCACCCGTTCTTCGCTGCCGTTACTTGTGCGCCACCACCACCAACCGCTCGGCCGTGTGATCGTACGACGCCCCGGCGAGATTGCCGTAGATGTCCACCGACCGGAAACCACAGTCCTTCAGCAACGCCGCCAGCTCCGCCGCCGAGTACAGCCGATGCGAAACGCGGAACTCATCTCGCTTGCCGCCGCGCAGCAGAATCCAGCGGCTGTCGATCCACGTCCAATCCTTGCTGACCTTGCGTTCTTCCAACCAGATCACGCCGTCTTCCTCGTGCCAGTCGCGCTCCCGGAAATTGCGCGCCAAAATCTCCTTGCCCACCATGTCCATCACGAGCCGGCCCCCCGCCTTCAACGATTTCTCCATGTTGACGATGACCCGACGGTCTTCCGCCGGATTCTCGAAGTAGCCGAACGACGTGTAGAAGTTCAGGACGACATCGAACGTGTCCGGACGGCAGAACGTGCGCATGTCCTCCCGAATAAACTCGATCGGCAGTTTCTCCGCCACCGCCTGCTGTCTCGCTCTCTCCAGATAGACCGCCGTGCGGTCGACGCCCGTCACGGTGAACCCGCGCCGCGCCAGTTCCATGCTGTGGCGTCCCAGCCCGCAGCACAAATCCAGGATCGTCATCGGCGGCCTCAGCCCGAGCAGCACCGTGACCTGGTTGATTTGCGGCGCCGTCGATTTCCAGCACTGTTGCCCGAACACAATCGGAGAAACCTTCTCCCAGAACCGGTCGTCCTCGTGCCACGCCTTCAGTTCTTTCATGGTTGTCTTCACCTACCGAAAGATTTCCGCGAAAAACGCCCGCATCGCTTCCCACGACCGTTTGTCGGCACGCTCGTTGTAGCCGACGCCTGGGATGCCGAACTTGCCCGAGTCGGGATTGGTGAAACTGTGCACCGCGCCGCCGTAGACGTTCATTTGCCAATCCACGTTCGCCTCGCGCATCTCCTTTTGGAATGCCGTCACCTCGTCCGGCGACTCAAATGTGTCATTCGCCCCGTGACAGACGAGCACCTTGCACTTGATGTTCTTCGCGTCAGCGGGATTCGGTGTGCTCAGCCCCCCGTGGAAACTCACGACGCCGGCGATGTCCGCGCCGCTCCGCGCCAGCTCCAGCACGCACGTACCGCCGAAACAGTAGCCAATCGCCGCGATGCGTTTCGGGTCGCAGAGTTTCTGCTTGCGCAACACGTCGAGCGCGGCGGTCACCCGTTCCCGCATCAACGCCCGGTTGGTGCGGAATTCCGCCGCGTGTTTGCCCGCTTCGTCGGGTGAAGTCGTGTTGAACCCGTCGCCGTACATGTCGGCGGCGAACGCGACGTACCCAAGTTGCGCCAGCATGCCGGCCCGACGTTTCGCGTAATCGTTGAGTCCCCACCATTCGGGCAACACCAACACGCCCGGCCGTTTGCCCTTCACCGCCGTGTCATACGCCAGATACCCTTGGCACGTCGTACCGCCGTGTTTGTACTCGACCGGTTCCGTGTGCAGCGCGGCCTGGGCGCTTGCCGCCAGGGCAAATCCCGTCACCACTCCAACCATTCGTTTCATGCCAGCCTCCTCCGAATCCTCTTTCGAAGAAGGCTAGCACGCACGAACCGCCAACGCAACGGGTCTGCAGTTCGTTCTGGCAGGGCGCGGTGGCCCCACCGCGCCAAAGCTCGATGACTGCGGCGTGCATCGACGAGTCCCCAACGACTGCGGCGGGTTGGGCCAGCCCGCCCTGCCGAACTCTCAGACAGCAATCGGCCTTGCTGAAAACCTGCCGGTCTGCTTTCATGAGCGACTGAGCGGCATGGAAGAAAGTCCGCCACAACCCTCAGCGAGGACATGACCCATGAAACGCGAGTTCCTTGGAGATTCATACGACGCAGTCAAACGCATGTGGCGTGAGATGCTCGCGGATTGGGCGCCGCTATATGCAGAACCGCGATTCTTCCCCGATGAACAACTACGCCGGGATTTTGCCAAGCTAACTGGGATTCCTATGTTGGCGGATAATCGCCCAGCCACCTATTCGATTCTCAATGACCCCGACACCGGCATCAGGTTGCCCAGCGAAACGAACCAAACAGAGGGACGCACACACATCGCCATACCGACCATTGTTGACCAGCTACGGATGCAAGCAGTTCGATGTGTAATAACATTCGATCAAAGCAACTATAGGAACGCTGATCTCGGTAAGGAGGAACAGCGCCGCGCCAAAATGCAGTGTCTCGTCCAAAAGGGGTTCCACTGCTTTTACTATGTCTCTCATGCTCCGTTTCTCTTTGCGGCCCCCGATCCAGATATGCTCGATGAACTCCGAAAACTCTTGATCAGTGCAGGAATTCCCGATCGGGACGATCGCTTCCAGAACCCGCAATAGAAAGGTCACGCCTTCGGCCTCGCGTCCAGCACGCAAACTTCCTTGAGGAGGGTCGGGCTTGAGGTGGCGGAAAATGTCGTCGTGTGAATGGACGTCGATGCGGTTCGGGGTGAACCCAACCCTGGTTGGATTCCTCGGGCAGCGACCGCGGTCAGGCGGGGGTGAATTGTGCGCGTGAGAGCACTGCTTCAAAAACGGCGAGGAGTTGCTTCTTCTGGCGAACCACGGGTTGCTTCGGGTCGAGCTTCTTCTCCAGCGACAACCCGGAACGCAGCTCTGTGAGGCGAAGAAGACGCTCGCCACTAACCAGCTTGATCAGTTCCACTTCGATTTTGTCGTGGTCGGCCATGGCTCTATTCTCCATGAAAACCGTGGATTTACAACATGCGGTTGAGGTTCTCGGGCGATGCTTCCCCCAGCGAATCGTGCATCCTGCGGGCCGCCCGCTCGAAATCGGCTTCGGCGAAATTCGCGACACTGTCAGGGGGATGCAAACTGGCCACCGAAACGGCCTCAAGGATCTCGTGGTACAGCGTCACGGACAACTCTTCATCGCTCAAGCTGGATCGGATGAGAAGTCGGAACTCTGTGCCCACGATCCTCGTGAGCGCGATAGCCTCCCGCCCCAGCGCGTCCACCAACGGTTCGTGGGTGAGACCGATTTCTGCAATGCTGAACCCACCCCGAAGCCGGACGTTCTTCAGTGACGTCAGGTCGATCATCGTTGAACTCTTGCGCGACTCGTTGCGAAGTCTAAGAATCCAAGGAGATGCGGTCAAGCAACAGATGGCTTCCCGTCGATGCCGACGCCGGTACTTGCCCTCTTAACGCTTGCCTTTGGTGTCCTCCGGTCGGTTCACGCGCGGAGTCAGGAGGCCCTTGCACAACGGGCCTCAGGAAGCGTCACTCCTTCGGTCTCGCGTCCAGCACCCGGACTTCCTTGAGCGAGGTTTCGAGCTTGATGCGTTTGAGCATCTCGTCGAGCGAATGGACTTCGATACGGTTGGGCGTGATCTCGACGTCGGTCTGAAAGCGGGTGCGAATCTTCTCCTTGAGCCGCTCGATGTCCGCGCCGTTGGCGGCCGCGAGATGGAGAATCAATTCATCGACGTCGTTCGGATCGTCGTGGGCCTTGCGGATCTCCAGTTGCCATTCGCCCACCTCTCTCGTCTCGTCGAGAATTTGCTGGAGCGTGTCGAAGTCGACGAGCGTGCCTTTGACCTTGCTGATGTTCAGTTCCTTGGCGCTGCTCTCGCGGGCGATGTTGCCCACGATGCGCGGCACGGTGCGACCACAATGCGGACAGGGGTCCCACCTCATGCCGCCGGCGACGTAATCGCCGGTGCGGTACCGCAGCACCACGGTGCCGCGGGCGTCCAACGGCGTGTACACCAGTTCCCCGGGTTCACCTTCGCCTTTCACCGCGCCCGTGCGGGGGTCGATCACTTCGAAAATGCCCAGGTCGGGGAACAAATGATAGCCGCTCGATTGGTCGGGCAACGTCGGGCATTCCCCCCACGCCAGACGCGCTTCGGTGAAGCCGTACGTGCCGCAGACGCGGACGTCGCCCGCGCCCATCTCCTGCAACAGCGAAACCATTTTGCAGCGCATGCCGGGCGGCCCCTTTTCGCCGCCGAGCACGATCTTCGATACCTGCGGCCACGTCCTCCCCTGATCGTGCGCCTGCCGAATCACGTGATACACGAACGTCGGGATGCCGATGATCGCCTCGGGCTTGATCTTCTCGATGAGATTGATGTTGCCGTCCGTGCCCATGACCTTGCCGCCTCCCGAACTGACCAGCAACATGCCGAATTCCAGCCCGGCGAACACGACCTGCCAGAACGCCAGGTGCGGCGCGTAGGGAAACATGTTGACGCCCCGCATCTTCGTCGTCGCGCCGAACGTCTGGATGAGCCGCGCCCCCGCGGTGCGGAGATTGCGCATGTCGTAGTCGGTGTAAGCAAAGGCGACCGGCAACGAACTGCGCCCGGTCGTGGCCGTCAGAAAAATCGGCCGATACTCCAACTCGAACCGGCGTTCGACGGCGCGCCGGCCACGGAACAGCGCTTCGGCAACGACGTGCGGACGATGTTTGAGCACGGAACTATCCGGCGTAATGATGAATTCGCGGAACTTCTCGGGCTGCTCGGACGTCGGCAGCAGGTCCGCCTTGCCGGTGAACGGCAGATGACGCAGGTCGGCCACCGTCTTGATCTGGCGCGGGTCGATCTTGTGTTCGCGGAAGACCCGCTTGTAGTACGGACTGAACGGCGCGATCACCTCGGTGAGATACCGGTGCAGCTTCTCGTTCTGCAGGTGCCGCTGGTCGGCAACGCTTCTCCGGTCCCATTTCATGCCCGCACCAACTCCTTCAGTTGCGGCAGGGCCAGCTCCGCGGCGCGTTCGCCGGCGCGGATGTAGCGCTCCGGATGATAGAAATCGTACCACACACCTTCCGGCACCATCGGTCGCAGGACAACGTCGGCATTGACGCACGAGTCTTCGGCCATGCGAGACTGCATGACGTGCATCGAGCGCATGTAGACGTTGATGATGTTGGTCGGCGTCTCGATCAACGGACCGGTCTCGCGCATCGCCACCTTGCGGTCGTGCCGCGAATCGCGCGCCAGTTCCGCCCGGTGGCGTTCGCGCTGTTTCATCTCTTCGACGTTCGGGATGGTGTTCACGGCAATGATCTTTGCCACGCCGGCTTTGGCCAAAACGTTCACCGGGACGGGATCGGTGATGCCGCCATCGATCAGGGTGCGGCCATTGCTTCCCACGGGACGAAACACGCCGGGAATCGAAATGCTGGCCCGGATCGCATCGATCAGCCGGCCCTGCTCGAAGACGATTTCTTCCATCGTGTTGAGATTGCTGGCGACGATCTTCAGCGGAATGAGCGTGTCGGCAAAGGTCAGGTCGTCCACAATCGTGTGCAGGAAGTTCTGGACGCGCAACCCGCGAATGATCCCCGACCCGGGAAACATCGGATCGAGCAGTTTCAGAAACGCCCGCTTGCCCCTGATCCGGAGCGCAATCCGCTCCATTTCATCGGCGGACTTGCCCACGGCCCACGCCGCAGCGATGAGCGATCCCATCGAACTGCCCGCGACCAAATCCACCGCGATGCCCTCGCGCTCCAAGACCCGAATCACCCCGATGTGCGCCAGGCCACGCGCGGCCCCCGTGCCCAACGCGAGACCCACCAGCACGTTGCCCAGTTCGCGCGCCATCCGCCGCACCACCAGACTGTACGACTCCATCGGACGACGAATCACGTACGGCGAACCGTCCACCGACGCCACGACCTCGTTCTCCGGAATCCAACGCAACAAATGGCTGATGGGCTGCCCGACCTTTCGCTCGGCTTCTTCGACGTAAGGGGCGCATTTCTCGCCCACCGCGGTCAGGATCACCCCGACCTTCGGCTCGCGCGCCGCCGCGTGTGAGTTCAAGTCCTGCAACAACAGCCGCGTCTTGTACAAATGCTCGTCGTCATAGCGGGCAATGACAAACACCCGATCCGACTGCGCGAGACAGGCGAAGACCGATGCCGACGCCTCATTGGGAAGATCGCAGATGACATAGTCGTACTGTTTGACGAGATGGCCAAACACCGGTGCAATCAGCCCGATCTCGCGTTCGTCACCGCTCAGGTCGAGATTCAACCGGTCGTATCCGAGCGGCAAATGCACGACCATGTCCTGGAATCCGCGGCCACTGCGGAAATTGCGCGCCTCGCACTTCAGCAGCGGCACGCCGCGCCGTTTCCCGCTGAAATCCAGCAGCAGGACCGGCTCGCGCGTTTCGTGGGCCAGGCTGGCGGCCAGATTGCCGGCCAGCGTCGATTTGCCGGTGCCGGGCAACGCCCCGTACAGCGAGATGATCGTACTCCATTTCGCGCGCTGCTTCTCTTCGCGCAGTTGTTTGATGCGATGGCCGAGACGCTGGCTGAAGCTGACCGCCACGCGGGGATCGCGGTTGACGACCACCTCAAAATCTTCCCGGGGTATCTTGAGGAGCATCGAGTCGTTGAGCGCGCGGACGTTGGCCCAATGCGTCTCGCCGCTGAGCAGGGGCATCTCCCCAAAACAATCCCCATCACAGTACGTGGCAAATACCCGTTCCCGCCCGCTCTTGAGCCGCGTGTACGCCTGCAATCGGCCGGAAACGACCACGTAAAGAGCGTCGCCCGGGTCATTTTCGCGCACGATGAGTTCGCCTTTCTTGACCGGAACGAACTCCGCCCTTTCCGCCAGGCTCTTCATCAGCTCGATGCCGAGACTGGCCAGAACCGGCACGCTCTCAAGCACTTGCAGCTTGTCCTCCACGTCGCAATCCTCGCCACCAACACAGGCGTTCGGCGTCCGCGACCGCGCTGCCTTCAGTGGTGATTAAAGGTAGAGCAAACCGCGCGCCGAATCAATGCCCAGGCGTCTCGCTCTCAAGGAGTTCGACAAGCCGTAGCGTGGTCTGGCCGACGACCTCCAAGCTGTGCGCGCTGACCTTGTCGAGCGTGTCGTTTGCCGTGTGCCAATAATCGTTCCGTCCCGGGGCACTGCCGTACTCGAAGTCGATGAGATCGATCGCCGGAATCCCCGCATTGAGGAACGGGACGTGATCGTCGGTCATCTCGCCCGCGCGCAGACCAAAGTAGTCGCGGAAACCAACGTCGCGGCTGGCCTCGAACACTTTTTGCATGAGCCAGCCGGCGCCGTTGGCGGGAATCGTGACGTTGAGATCGGCGTCGCCGACCATGTCGAGCAGTACCATCGCCTTGACGGATTCCAATTCCTGCTTGTTCTTCAGGCTCTCGACGAAGAACTTGCTGCCCCAGAGTCCGTCCCGGTCGTCGTAGTTCACCATCGCCTCCTCGCCATCGAAAAACACGAACCACAGATTCCGCTGGTTTGCCGCCACGCGCGCAATCTCCAGCAGCACGCCTGTGCTCGACCCGGCATCGTTCGCGCCTACAAACGTGACGTTCGTCATGAACTTCGTGTCGTAATGCGACCCGATGATGATCACCCGGCCAGGCCCGCCGGTCTGCACGCGTGACTTGGCAATGACGTTGCGGAATTGCTTCAGCCCATAAGGCGTCGATGCGGTGAAGACCTGTTCATCGACCGTCAGCCCGTCGTCCTGCAACTGCGTCTTGATGTACTCGGCGGTCCGCTCCAATGCCCCGCTCCCGCTCGGCCGCGGCCCGAAATTCACCTGCTGTTGTACGTACTCGTACGCCCGAGTGCCGCTGAACTGACCGGGCTGAGGCTGGGCTGGCGGCTTGGCCGGCGGTTGGGAGTTACAGCCGTAGATAAAAAACGCCGCGCCAGCCAGAAAAGTTAACGCTCTCGTGCGGGACCCGCTCATCGTTCTGTCACCGTTTTGACACTCTTGACGCTGCTAATGCTCCCCCGCCTGCCATTGTTCGGCCCAGGCGATGCGCCGCGCCAGTGACGGATGATCGTGCAGCAGGAACTCGACAGCTGGATGCGGTGAAAGGTCGGCGAGGTTCTGCTCGGCGAGCTTGCGCATGGCGCGGATGAACGCGTCCCGGTTCTGCGTGAGATCGAGCGCGGTCGCGTCGGCTTTCCACTCGCGCCAGCGCGAGAACGCGTTGTTGAGCGGCATGACGGCCAAGCCGAAGAGAAACAGGCAGAGCGCCAACAGCGGGAAGGCGCCAAGGTCGGCGATCGAATCGAACCCAAACTTCGGCAGCCCCCACTGCAAGAACCAATCGGCCACCTTCAAGCCGACAAACGTCGTCAGCGTTCCCCAGGCAATCATCTTGCTGATGTCCCCGTGCTGGTAGTGGGCCATCTCGTGGGCCATGACCACCTCGATCTCGTCCTCGCCAAATTGGTCCAGCAACGTGTCGCCGAGAATGATGCGCTTCGTCCGGCCCAGCCCGGCGAACGCCGCGTTCGCCTTCTTCGTCTTCTCGCTCATGGCCATGCGATAAACGCCCAGCACCGTGGCGCCGACACGCTGCGCCAAGGCCGTAAGTTTTTGCTTCAGCGATTCGTTCTCCAACGGCTGCAGTTTGTAGAACAACGGCAGAATCAGCACGGGAAACAGCGCCGACAGCACCACGCCAAACAACAAGAAGAACACTCCCGCCCCCACCCACCACCACCGGCCCGCGCTCCGCAGCAGGAAATACAACACATCGAGCACGAGCACACCCAACAGCAGGTTCAAACCCAGCGACTTCAATTCGTCGAGCGCCCAGCCGCCGAACCGTTCGTTGGAGAGACCGAATTTGTGCTCGAGGTGATACCCGCCAAAGTAATTCAACGGCAAAAAGAACAGCTTGGTCGCAATCACGACCACGGCTCCGTAGATGGCCACGTTGATCCACGGGTTCGGGGAGATGGCCCGGGCCGCATCGGCACACATGTCCGACGCGTTGGAAAGCAGGAACGCCAGCAACAAGACCACCGTGTAAACGGTTTCCACAACGAACAGGACGTTGTGGATCGCTTCGTAGCGTTTGGCGCGCCGTTGCTGGTCGGTTGTGTCGTTTGCCGTCATGCTGAGCTTGTCGAAGCATCTCCCGGTTTGGACTGAGACCCTTCGCTTCGCTCAGGGTGACATCATCGACTACAGATTTTCAATCCCCAAAATGCCCAGCAGCCGCGTCAGGTCGTCGTTACCGTAATATTCGATCTCGATGCGGCCCTTCTTCTTGCCGTGATAAACGGCCACGTGCGTGCCGAGTTTCTGCTGCAGCCGCTCTTCAACCGCGAGAATGTGGGCCGACTTGATCGTCGAACCCATCGCGCGCGTGCGGACTTTCGCGTCACCTTTGAGTTGCTCGACGAGCTTCTCCGTCTCGCGCACCGTCAGGTTGCGCTTCAACACGCGCTCGGCCACCAGGCGCTGCTCTTGGGCAATGGTCAAGCCCAGGATCGCCTTCGCATGGCCCACGCTGAGCCGGTTGTCGGCGATCCACGACTGCACCTCCGCCGGCAGCGCCAGCAACCGCATCGCGTTGGCTACCGCCGCGCGACTGCGGCCGACCTTCTCGGCAATCTGCTCCTGCGTCAGCTTGAACTGCATTACCAACTGCTCGTAAGCGTGCGCTTCCTCAATCGGATTCAGGTCTTCACGCTGCAGGTTTTCAATCAGCGCAATTTCCAGCGCTTCCTGGTCGCTCGCGTCGCGAACGATGACGGGAACCGTCGTCAGTCCCGCCTCCCGCGCGGCGCGCCAACGCCGTTCGCCCGCAATCAACTCATAGCGGACCTTGCCGTCTCCACCCGGGACGACCGACCCGGTTGCGGTCGTTGGAATTGGCCGCACCAACAACGGCTGGACGACCCCACGCTGCTTGATCGAGTCGGCCAACTCGCGCAACTGCTCGGGATCAAATTCGGTCCGCGGCTGCAAGCGGCTGCGTTCGATGGTGTCGATGCCGACGTGGCGAATCGCGTTGCTGCCGACGGTGCCATCGCCGCTTCTCAGCGGTGGCTCATCGCCGTGGGAGTGCGTGTCTGGGCGAGACCCAAGTGGACGGACCGCGACTTCGGCCCCGCTGCCAGCGGGGTCGACGTGAGGCGGTTCAATCACGGCCGTGCGTGTGACTCCGGCGTTAATCAGCGCATCGAGTCCCCGGCCCAATGCTTTCTTTGTCATGGTGGGACATCCACCTCCTTTGGTCGTTTGGGTAGCCTAAAATCCCGCGTTTGTCGAGGAAAAACAGCCCACGGCGACCTTCGCTCAAGGGTGCGCCTTGCTCCACGAGGCGTAACGCTCGAGTGCCCGGTTGGCTGCGTCTCCGTACCAGGCGTAACCCCTCCGACGCTCGGGCGAAATTTCGTCCAGGTTGTCGTGAATGGTTCTGTCCCGATCACCAAAAATCGGGCGGGCGGTCCCGATTTCATAACAGCGCGCCCAGAGTGGTCCGGCGCCCGGAACCGTCGCCAGCCGGCGTGAACCGTTACCATCCCGTTGATAGGTCCTGCCGGAAATCTTCGTTTTCACGAACCAAGCAGCGGCGGCATGCACCGCCCCAACGACCGGGGGGCTGGGCTTGGGCAGTTGCATCAGGAACATCAGAATGCCCGCGCTCTCGCTGCCGGCCTGCGACGGCATCTCGTAATTGCGGGCGGACGTGGGCTCCAGCGTGAGCGAGTCGTGTTGCTGACACCACACGGTGCGACGGCCACCCACAACGATTTGGGTCGCCAGGATGCAGTCGATCCCTCGCTGGAGACTGGTGGTGGCCAACTCGCGGGTGGGACCGGGCACGAAGGCGAATTCGTTCGTTGCCACCGAAACGTCACGCAACAAGTTGAGAACGTTGACCATTGCGTTGTCGTTGTAGGTGATCGCGTCGTGGTACCCGCCTTGGAGCGGCCAGACCTGGGGCCAGCCGCCGTTCGGGTATTGCGCCGCCAGAATGTAGTCGAGGCCGCGCAAGAACGCCGCGCGATAACGCCCGCTGTCGCGAGGTCCAACCGCGGCAATGACCCTGGCGAGATAGCGCAGTTGGCTGGTCGTAGCGTTGTTGTCGAACGTGCCCACGTAGTTCCAGTTGGAATCGGCGGGCGTGTCATAGTCGACCCGGCCGAGATAACGCGAGTTGTTGTCGGGCGCGAATCCCTCGCCCGGCACCCGCGGTTGACGTGACAGATCCAGGTTCTTGCTCCAACCGCCGGCCGGCGTTTGGAACGACACCACGATATCGGCGATTCGGCGCGCATCGGCTTCGGCGTACCAGGGAGCAGGCTTGTTCAGCGGGACCGACGTCGTCGAACGGCCCGATGGTGGAACCAGGGCCTGTTTGATACCGTGTTCGCCCATTTCCTTCTGAAGAAAGTCCTGGTCCGCCCGCCGCTGCCGCTCCGAACGCTCCCAATACTCTTTCCAAGCTGGCTGGAGTTTCGCGGGCAGCGCGGCAACGCGCTCGACCGTGAGCGGCTGTGCGGGAGGATTGGTACCGATCACCGCCGCGGCTACCACCGACACGGGACCGAACGCCGGGATGATTGGGATGATCAGGACCGGGACCACGCCCCTCACGAGGCGTCGATAGCCCGAATGGGGAGAGCATTTCATGGGTATGAAGTCCGTGACCCTTCCGCGCAAATGCTAGCACATATTCCCGAACGCCCAAGACAAACCGGGGCAAACCGGGGCTGTCGGACCGTCCGACGATCGGGACGGGAACGCGCGTGCAGGGGGCGATTGCATTCCCCGCTGGCCTTGGTAACATACCGGCAAACGTCTAACGGAGGTTCTTTCCGATGAAATGCCATAGGTACATACAAGTCCGCTCGGTGCTGTTCTGTTTGCAGGCGAGTTTGGCAGGGGTCCTGATCGCCCCCCTACCGGCATTTGCCGAGATCAAGGTACAAAAGTCCATCGCAGCTGAAGAAGCGAAACAGCACGTTCAGGAGACCAACACGGTTTGTGGCGTCGTGGCCAGCACCAAGTATCTGGCGCGCAGCAAACTCACGTTCCTAAACCTGGGTCGTCCGTACCCGGATCAGCCCTTCACCGTGGTGATCGGCGATGCCGCCCGCCCCAAGTTCAAGGATCCGCCGGAAGATTTTTTCAAAGGGAAAACGATTTGCGTCACCGGCCTGATTACCACCCACAACGACAAGCCGCAGATCACCATCGACGATCCTGCCCAAATAGAGATTCGGGAGGCGGCGGCCTCGACCAACGGCCCGCCGGCGGCGAGCCCGGGCAAGTAGCCGCGGCGACGCTCGGACAATCGGTGGCGATACTGCCAACTTCTCACCATGTCTGATCTGGCCCGGTGCGGGTGGTCTCTCGGCCACCCGCTGATGATCCGATACCACGACACGCAATGGGGCGTGCCGGTGCATGACGACCGCAAGCTCTTCGAGTTCCTCATCCTCGACGGCGCCCAAGCGGGACTGAGTTGGCGCACAATCCTGCTCCGGCGCGAAAACTATCGGCGCGCGTTCGAGCGATTCAACCCGGAAAAGATCGCCCGATACGGCCCAAGGGACGTGCGGCGGTTGCTCAACGACGCCGGGATCATCCGCAACCGGCTCAAGGTTCGCTCGGCCATCGTCAACGCACAGAAATTCCTCGATGTCCGGGATGAGTTCGGGGCGTTTGACCGGTACATCTGGCAGTTCGTCGGCGGCCAGCCACGCGTGAACCACATCCGGTCCCTGAAACAAATCCCCGCCACTTCAAAAGAATCGGACGCCATGAGCCGGGACCTGAAGCAGCGCGGATTCACGTTTGTCGGCTCGACGATCTGTTACGCGTTCATGCAAGCTGCCGGCCTGGTAAACGACCATCTTGTGGATTGCTTTCGTTACCGCGAAGTGCAACGCTGGCGCCGATAGGAGAACCGAACGATGACAAGCGAGATGGGCGATTTCCTGGCGCGGTTGGTCGAACGGTATCCGGCCGAGACCGAGTTCCATCAGGCCGTCGCCGAAGTGGCGAAGTCCGTCTGGCCGTTCATCGAGAGCAACCCCAAATACAGGAAAGCCAGAATCCTCGAACGGCTCGTCGAACCTGAGCGGGTTGTGATGTTCCGCGTGACGTGGGTCGACCGCCGCGGTGAAGTGCAAATCAACCGCGGTTATCGCGTCCAAATGAACAGCGCCATCGGCCCCTACAAGGGCGGGCTACGGTTTCACCCATCCGTGACGCTCGGCACGCTGAAGTTCTTGGCCTTCGAGCAGACCTTTAAGAACGCGCTGACCACGTTGCCGATGGGCGGGGGCAAAGGCGGGTCCGATTTCGACCCGAAGGGCAAGACCGACGAGGAAGTCATGTGGTTCTGCCAGAATTTCATGGCCGAGTTGTCCCGCCATATCGGGCCCGACACCGACGTGCCCGCCGGCGACATCGGGGTGGGCGGACGCGAGATCGGTTACCTGTTCGGCCAGTACAAGAAATTGCGGAACGAGTTCACGGGCGTCCTCACGGGGAAAGGCCTGAACTGGAGCGGCAGCCGCATTCGCGAGGAGGCCACCGGCTACGGCTTGATGTATTTCGTCGACGAAATGTTCCGCAGCCGCTCCGAATCCATCACCGGCCGGGTCATCGCCATCTCCGGGTCGGGCAACGTCGCGCAGTTCGCCGCCGAGAAAGCCCTGTTGATGGGGGCAAAAGTGGTCACGCTGTCCGACTCCAACGGCTTCGTTCACGATCCCAACGGCGTAGACGCCGAACGGCTGGCGTACCTCAAGGAATTGAAAAACGTCCGCCGCGGCCGCATCAGCGAGTACGCGAAGAAATTCAAGTGCCGGTACGTGGAAGGGCAGCGGCCGTGGAGCGTCCAATGCGATATCGCCCTGCCCTGCGCCACCCAAAACGAAATCAGCGGCGACGACGCCCAGCAGCTCGTGCGCAACGGCTGCCGCTGCGTCGCCGAAGGCGCCAACATGCCCAGCACGCCGGAGGCGGTCGAAGTGTTCCTGACCAACAAGCTTCTCTACGGCCCCGGCAAGGCCGCCAACGCCGGCGGAGTCTCCGTCAGCGGCCTCGAAATGTCCCAAAACAGCCTCCGTCTGTCGTGGACGGCCAACGAGGTGGACAAGCGCCTGCTCGAAATCATGAAAGCGATCCACAACCAGTGCGTCCGCTACGGCCAACGCGACGGGTTCATCAATTACGTCGACGGCGCCAACATCGCCGGGTTCTACAAGGTTGCCGAAGCCATGCTCGACCAGGGCGTGGTCTGACCCAAACTCGCGACTGGCTACCGCTCGCCGTTTTGCTACACTGCCGCGTGATGAATCGAGGTTCGATGGCATGAAGGTTCGCGCGTTGGGTGTCATACCGGCGCGATACGGCGCCCAGCGGTTTCCCGGCAAGCCGCTGGTGATGATCGCAGGCAAACCGCTCGTGCAACGCGTGTACGAACAGGCCGCCAAGGCGCAACGGCTCGACAAGGTCATCGTCGCCACCGAGGACACGCGCATCCTGGAAGCGGTCGAGGCGTTTGGCGGCGATGCGATGCTCACCTCGCCCGCGTGTGCCACGGGGACGGACCGCGTGGCCGAGATCGCCCGGTCCTACGACTGCGAGTTGGTGCTGAACATCCAGGGCGACGAGCCGTTGATGCGCCCGGAAATGATCGACCAACTCGTCGCGGGAATGCAGGCCGACCCGCAATGCGTCATGGGCACCCTCGCCCGCAAACTGGATTCGCCCGCCAACCTCGACAATCCCAACGTGGTGAAAGTCGCGCTCGCCCAGAACGGTCAGGCCCTCTACTTTTCCCGCAGCCGAATCCCCTACGTCCGCGACGCGCGGACGGGCGACGCGCTGGATTGGCTGCGGCTGGCGAAGTTCTTCAAGCATCTCGGGATTTACGCGTACCGGCACGAGTTCCTGCTGAAATTCGTGCAGTTGCCCCAAAGTGATCTGGAAAAAACGGAGAAGCTCGAGCAGTTGCGCGCACTGGAAAACGGGTTCGCCATCCGGGTGTGGGTCACGCCGCACGACTCGATCGGCGTCGACCGGCCCGAGGACGTGGAATTGGTGGAACAAATTCTAAAACAACAGGTCTAGTCGTCATGCCGAGCTTGTCGAGGCATCTCTGCCCAGCGAGAGATCCTTCGCTTCACTCAGGATGAACATGGGTATGAAATACATCTTCGTCACCGGCGGCGTCATCAGTTCGCTCGGCAAAGGGTTGACCGCGGCGTCGCTGGGCACATTGCTGGAAAACCGCGGACTGAAGGTCACGCTGGCGAAGTTCGATCCGTACCTGAACGTCGATCCCGGCACGATGAACCCGTTCCAGCACGGCGAGGTGTACGTGACCGACGACGGCGCGGAGACCGACCTCGACCTCGGCCACTACGAACGGTTCACGCACGCCAAACTCTCGCGGCTGAACAATCTCACCAGCGGCCAGGTTTATGCCCGGATCATCGAGAAAGAACGGCGCGGCGATTATCTCGGCAAGACCGTGCAGGTGATTCCGCACGTGACCGACGAGATCAAGGAACGCATCCGCGAGGTCGGCAAGAAAAGTGGCGCGGACGTGGTCATCGTCGAGATCGGGGGCACCATCGGCGACATCGAAGGGCTGCCGTTCCTCGAAGCGATCCGCCAATTCGCCCTGGAGGCCGGCCCGCAGAATGCGTTGTTCATCCACGTGACACTGGTGCCGTTCATTCGCGTCGCCGGCGAGATCAAGACCAAGCCGACGCAGCAAAGCGTCGCCAAATTGCGCGAGATCGGCATCCTCCCGCAAATCCTGATTTGCCGGAGCGAGAAAGCGCTCGGCAAAGACGTGCGCCAGAAGATTTCCTTGTTCTGCAATGTGCCGCTGGAATGCGTGATCGAGGAACTCGACGTGGCGCATTCCATCTACGAAGTCCCCCTCGATCTCCGCGGCGAGAAAGTGGACGAACTCGTCTGCCGCTACCTCGGCCTCGACGCTTCGGCAAAAAGCATGAGAGAGTGGGAAAAGATGCTCGAACGGATGATCAATCCGTCGCGTAAAGTGTCCATCGCGGTGGTCGGCAAATACATCCAGCTCACCGACGCCTACAAGAGCATGTACGAAGCGCTCAAGCACGCCGGCGCGGCCAACGACGCCGCCGTCGAAATCGTGCGCGTCGACGCCGAGAACATCGAGAAGGACGGCGCGGAAAAATACCTGAAAGGCGTCGCCGGCGTCCTTGTGCCGGGCGGGTTTGGCACCCGCGGCATCGAAGGCAAAATCCTCGCGGCCCGGTATGCCCGCGAAAACAAGATCCCGTATCTCGGCCTCTGCCTCGGCATGCAGATCGCCGTGATCGAATTCGCCCGCAACGTCTGCGGACTCAACGGCGCCAACTCGACCGAGTTCGACCCGAAATCACCCCACCCCGTCATTTGCCTGCTCGAAGAACAGAAGGGCGTCGAGGCCAAGGGCGGCACGATGCGGCTTGGCGCGCAGCCCTGCAAACTCGTCGCGGGCACCAAGGCCCGGGCGCTTTATGATGCCGATGAAATCAGCGAACGCCACCGTCACCGCTACGAGTTCAACAACGCCTATCGCGACCAGCTCATGAAAGCGGGTCTGACGGTCGCGGGCCGGTTCACGAAACACGATCTTGTCGAGATCATCGAACTGCGCGATCATCCGTGGTTCATCGCCTGCCAGTTCCATCCCGAATTCCTCTCCAAACCCCACAAGCCGCACCCGCTTTTCCGCGGGTTCATCGAGGCGGCGCTCAAACACCAACAAACCGCGAAGTGATCGGTCTTGTCGCGAGCCCGGTAACGTGCTAGCATCATCGTCGGTTAGGTAGGGAAGCGTTCACCCCGAATGCGCGATGTGTCCTCGAAGGAGGGAATGCGTATGAGCGGATGCAGAAGAGTGCTCGCACCGGTTGTCTTTCTCGCCCTCGCTTTTTCTGCCGTGTCGACCGGCCGCGCGCAGAACCTATTTGCCATCCAAAGCATTCAGCCGACGACCAATGGCGGTATTGCCATCAAGTGGTCCACGCTTCCCGGCGCGCCGAATCGTGTCAGGTACACTGATTCGCTCGATCAGCCCTGGCGGGATCTGTGGGGGGCAGGCTTTCTGCCTGCCGTAAGCCAAACCAATTTTTCCTACACGGATTCGACCGCCAGCAACGTTGCCCAGCGGTTCTACCGAATTCGAGCCGGGCGCAACCAGGTGATCCTGAGCCTCGTCTTGGACCGATCGGGGTCAATGGCTCCGATGAACTTGGGAGGCAATGGCGGGCTGGATGTGCTCAAGGAGACCGTGCCCGTGTTCTTGAATTACTTCGATGACGCGCTCGACAGGGCTTCAATGGTCAGCTTCTCCTCTACCGCGATTGTAGATTTTCCAATGGGCCGACCCTTTAACGAGGCGATTGCGACGGCAGTGGACGCGCTCACTGCGGACGGTTGGACGGCTTCTGAACAAGGCTTGCTCAAAGGGTGGCAGCAGAACGAGAGCGTGGTGCTTCCGCCAGACCAGCCGGTGGTGAAGGCCATGGTTTTCTTCACCGATGGTCTCGCAAACACGTGGCAGCCCGGCGATTTATTCACCTGCGGCGGGATTATGCGGACGAATAATATCGGGCCGGATTTGTCATTGTGGAACCCCGCCACAGGAGCGATGATTGGGGGTTGCACCTTTCCTCCTTGCCTTCACTCCATTACCAACCAGAACGCCTGCGTCTCGACAGCAAGGAACTGTGACGAAGGTGGTCAACATAACAACGTGGCTAGTGCCATGTATGACGAAGCGGAAGCCCGTGCCGAGTACTGGGCAGAGCAGGCGCGGCTTCAGGGCATTGTGATTTACTCCATTGGCCTAGGAGACCCTAATGGCCCGCCGGAATGCGGAAGACCACCACTGAATCCCGAATTCCTCAAAGCTGTGGCAAACGACCCGTCGAGTGCGAACTTTAACGCCAACCAACCGGCCGGCGTGGCGATCATCGTCACGAACGCCAGGGACATTCAAGCGGCATTGGATCTGATTGCCGCCGACATTTTGTCCCGAGCGCCGTAACCGGCCACGCGGCAACGTTTGCCTGCCAGTGTCGTTCTGTTCCTCTCCGCCTCGATAAAGGCCACCGAGGTTCCGAAGGAAACCACCCGCAACCGGCGGCAACGACCAAGGCTGCCGATTGTTCCTCTGCTGGGGCGGGAGAGCAAGGGAGCAACAATCCGTCAAGGCGACCCGGCTCGAGCCGACTGCGTCGCGACGGACGGATCTTGCCAGCCGCCGCCGAGCGATTTGACCAGTGCCACGGCCGCCACGAGCTGCTGGCCCCGGAGTTGGACGACGGTGCGCTCGATGCTGAGGGCGGTGTTCTCCGCGGTGGCCACCTCGAGGAACGTCACGAGACCGGCGCGGTAGCGGTTGTCGGCGACTGCCAGTTGCTTGTGCGCGGCCTGCAACGCGTCCACTTCGGCCTCATGTTGACCGGCGAGCAGGCTTTGTGATGCGAGATTATCCTCCACTTCGGCAAACGCGCTGAGTACGGTTTGGCGGTAGTTGGCGACCGTTTCTTGGTATGTCGCCCGGGCCAACCGGAGATTGGCGCCGTTCTGGCCGGCGTCAAAGATCGGCATCGTCAGCGACGGACCGATCGACCAGAGCCGGCTCGACCAGTTGAACAGCGTGCCCGCATTCACGCTTTCCAGACCGGCCAGACCATTCAACTCGATGGTCGGGAAGAACGCCGCCTTCGCCACGCCGATGCCCGCGTTCGCGGCAGCCATCCGGCGTTCGGCGGCGGCAATATCGGGCCGGCGTTCCAGCAGTTCGGACGGCAAGCCCGGCGGCACGACGGGCGGCGCGATGTCGAGTGGCCGTGCCGTCACGGCGAACGTGGAAGCGGGCTGACCGGTCAATGTGGCGAGCGCATGCTCGAACTGCGCGCGCTGCAACATGGCCGCGGGCAGTTCCGCTTGCGTCGTCTTAAGCACCGTTTCTGCCTGCGCAACGTCCAGGTCGGACGCGATCCCACCGGCGCGTCGATTCTGGGTCAACTCCAGCGATTTGCGGAAGACTTCGACGCTGGTGTTGAGCAATTCCTCTTCGGCATCGAGCGCGCGCACCGTGAAATAGTCCGTCGCCACCTCGGCTTCAATGGATAGCTTGACCGTTTCCAGATCATCCGCGTTGGCTTGCTCCTGCGCTCGGGCGGATTCAACGCTGCGGCGCACCCGTCCCCACAGGTCCACCTCGTAACTGAGATCGAGCGGGAAGACGAAATCGTTATAGGTCCAGGTGTTACTGGAACCCGCCGCCGTTCCATTCAAGGGACGATTCCCCGACACACCCTGACGCGTGGCCGACGGCGAAAGGTTGACGTGTGGAAACAGACCGGACCTCGCGGCGTCCGCAATCGCGCGTGCCTCGTCGAAGCGGGCGGCTGCGGCTTTCAGTTCCTGATTGGCGGCCGTCGCCTCGGTCTCCAGGCGATCGAGTTCTTCATCGCCGAACATTTCCCACCAATTGCCCTTCGGCAGATGCGCGCGCGGCTCGGCGACTTTCCATTCATTGGTCGCGCCGGCATAAGCGGCCGGCATCGTCGCCATCGCCTGAGGACGCCGGTAGTCCGGCCCGATGGCGCAGCCGGTCAACGCCACAACCAGCAACGCTGAACACGTCAGCGCACCAACGCTGTTCCGGGGCCGGTTCATTCCGCTTTTGCTGCTTGGGTTTCCCCCACGACGCGCACCGTGGTGCCACTCGCCAGTGAGTCGGATGGATTGACGATGACGCGATCCGAAGGGCGCACACCCGCAAGCACCTCGACCGTCTGCCCGAAGTCGCGGCCGATGTCCACCTCGTGCAAATCCACCCTGTCGTCCGGTCCCACCACGCCGACCTGCAGGCCCTCGGCGCGGAACAGCAGCGTGTTCGACGGCAACGTCAACACCGGGCTGACGTTCGGATTGATGAACCGGACCTGAGCGTAACTGCCCGGCAGGATCTCCTCGTGCGGGTTGTCCACCTGCAGTTCCGTCAGCAACGTGCGCGAGTCTGTTGCCATCGCTCCGGAGGTGTTCGTCACGGTCGCCAGAAACTTCCGGCCGGGAATTTCGGGGATCGTTAACTCGGCGGATTGGCCGGGCCGGATGCCGAGCGCGACGGCTTGAGGCACGCTCACGTACACCCGGAGCGTCCGCCGTTGCGCCAGATGAAACAATTCCTTGCCGCTGCCCGCCGTGATGAGATCGCCGACGTCGATGTTGCGGACGGTGATCGTGCCCGCGAACGGCGCGGTGATGCGCTCGAACGACTGCAACTCCTCCAGGCGGTGGACGTTGGCGCGATCGGCCTCCACCGTGGCGGCCTTGAGCTTGTAGTCGGCTTGTTTTTCGGCATTTTCCTGTTCGCTGACGCTGGCCGTCTTCAGCAGGTCGGCCCAGCGCTCGGCGGTGGTCTTGGCCAACGCCAGGGCGGCCTCCGATTCCGCGAGCTGGGCGCGGGCCTGGTCGAGTTGCTGGTCCAGTTCGGGCGTGTCGATCTCGGCGAGCAACTGGCCAGCCTCAACGTGCGCGCCGATGTCCACCAACCAGCGCTTCAGATATCCGTTGGCCCGGGAATAGATCGGCGCTTCGAGAAAGGCTTTGACCTCCGCCGGCAGCACGAGACTGGCGGTGGGTCGGCCGGGCTCGGGCGAGACGACCGAGACGGAAGGGGTAGCCAGACTGACCGTTTCGGCGCGCACCGCGGTGCGTTGCCGCCAGCGCGGGACGAATCCAGCCAGAAATCCGATCACCAGGAGCGCCGCCACGACGGTTCCCACGCGCGAAAGTCTGACGGGCGACGCCGTTGTCGTGCCGAGTGGAGCAGTGGGCGGCGGTGATGCCGCGGCCTGCCGGGGGGTTTTTTGATCGAACTCAAGTGTGTTCATGACGATGGATCCTCATGGATGAACTGGGGTTGGAAGCAAGCCGGGCGATTGCGTTGCCGCAGCAGCGGCAGCGCTCGGCGCTGTCTCATGGCGCCGTAACAAACTGAACACGACGGGCACAAAAAACAGCGTGGCGACCGTGGCCACCACCAGGCCGCCGATCACCGCACGGCCCAAGGGTGCGTTCTGCTCGCCGCCTTCGCCGAGGCCGAGCGCCATCGGGAACATCCCGATGACCATTGCCAGGGCTGTCATCAATACCGGCCGCAACCGGCCCACACCCGCTTCCCACGCCGCGTGCAGCGGGTCGAGCCCCCGGTGCAGGTTGTTGCGCGCAAAGGTGACGACGAGAACCGAATTAGCTGTGGCGACGCCGAGGCACATGATCGCGCCCATCAGGGCCGGGACGCTGGTGGTGGTTACCGTGAGGTGCAATGCCCAGACGACGCCGGCGAGGGCACCCGGCAAGGCGGTGATGATGATGAACGGGTCGAGCCAACTCTGGAAGTTCACGACCAGCAACAGATAAATGAGCGCGATGGCCATCACCAGGCCGATGGTCAGCCCGATGAAGCTGGAGCGCATCGTTTCGGCCTGGCCCCTGATCAGGATCGAACTGCCGCGCGGGAGATCCTTCTCAACCTGTTTGACGAGCGGCTGAATGTCCCGAAGCACGCCGCCCAGATCGCGTCCGCTTACGCCGCCGAATACATCGACCACGGGCGCCACGTTGTAATGCGAGATAACGGGCGGGCCGCTGGTTCGCTCGAACGAGGCCACGTTGGCGAGCAATTGGCCATTGCCCACGCCGGGCTGGCTCGCGCTGATCGGCATGGAGTTGATCGCCGCGAGCGAATCCATCCGGTACTCCGGGGCACGAATGTTCACGAGATATTGGACGCCGACGCCAGAATTGACCCAGTACGACGGCGACACTTGACTGCTGCCGCTGAGATTGAGCAACACCGAGTTGGCGACGTCGCGCTCGGTGAGACCGATCTCCGACGCCTTGTCGCGGGCGATGGCGAACTCCAGTTTGGGCCGGTCGGCGGGTTGTTGGATCCGCACGTCCACCGCCCCGGGGATCTGCCGGATCCTGGCCGCGAGCTGCGCGGCAATCGCGCGATTCCGGGCTTGGTCACGGCCGACGATTTGAATGTCGAACGGGGCCGGCAAGCCGAAGTTGATCGTCTGGCTGACGATGTCGGCCGGAAGAAAATAGAAAATCGCCCCGGGGAACTCGCGATTCAGGACAAGCCGCAGCCGGCGGACGTAGCCGGGCGTCGGCCGATGACCTTGATTGAGCGACACGAGAATGTCGGCGTCGCCCGGTCCCATCACACCGCTGTCGCTGTAACTGAGGTTGATACCCGAATTTGGCAGGCCGATGTTATCAAGAATGCCGTGAAGTTCCGCAGCCGGAATCTCGCGGCGAATGGCAACCTCGATTTGGTCAACAAACTTGGCCGTTTCCTCGATGCGGGTCCCGCTGGGGGCGCGCACGTGGAGACGGAAGGTCCCCGCGTCTACCGACGGGAAGAAATCCTGCCCCAGCAGTGGTATCAGGCAGCATGAGCCAACACAGAACGCCAGGAACAGCCCCGCGAATGGGATGCGGTGCTCAAATACGACCCCGAGCAACCGGCGGTATTTCTCACGCACCCGGTCGAAAGCGTTCTCGAAGCGGTCTTGGAGCCGGACAAACGGACGTAGCCAGGAGGCCGCCTTTTCGGGGTCCTCCACGTGACCGTGATACACGTGGTGACGGTAAAACCACATGACCAGCGTCGGGACCAGCGTTCGCGATAGCGCGTAACTGGCCAGCATCGCGAACACCACTGCCTCAGCCAGCGGAACGAACAAATACCGCGCCACGCCGGTCAGGAAGAACATCGGGACGAACACGATGCAAATGCACAGGGTCGAGACGAACGCCGGCAGCGCGATCTCCTGCGCGCCGTCCAGAATCGCCTGGATAACCGGTTTGCCAAGCGCCATCTGGCGGTGAACGTTTTCCAACTCGACGGTCGCGTCATCCACCAGGATGCCCACCGCCAACGCCAGGCCGCCCAGTGTCATCAGGTTGATGGTCTCACCCAAGGCGCTGAGGATGGCCAGCGACACCAGGATCGAGAGCGGAATCGAAAGCGCGATGATGACCGTGCCGCGCCACGAACCGAGAAACAACAGGATCATGACCGCCGTCAGGCAAGCCGCAATCACGCCTTCCCGTAAGACGCCCGATATCGCTGCCCGGACGAAGATTGACTGGTCGGCGAATTCCTTGGCCACGAATTTGCGAGAGACCGTCTTCATCACGGCGGCCATCGCTTGTTTGACGCCATTGGCGACGGTGAGCGTCGAGGCCGACCCGGTCTTGAGCACACTGATCAACGTGCTCCGCACGCCGTCCTGGCGGACGATGTTCTGCTGCGGCAAATAACCGTCGCGAACCTGGGCCACGTCGCGGACGTGAATAACGGCCCCGTTGACGGTCTTGATCGGCAAGTCGTTCAACCGATCGAGTGCCCGCGGGCTGGTGTTGAGATCAATATCGTACTCCGTCGGGCCAATCTTCGCGGTGCCGCTCGGGAGGATGAGGTTCTGGGCGTTGACGGCATCGACGACGTCCTGCGGCGAGAGGTTATGCGCCTGCAACGCTTTCAGATCGAGGTCGACGGAGACGAGCCGCTGTCTCCCGCCATAGGGCCACGGAATGGCCGCCCCTTGCACCGTGATCAGGCCGACCCGAATCTGGTTGACGCTGGCGTCGAAGACTTCCTGCTCGGACATGCCTTTGCCGGTGACGCCGTACTGCAGGATGGGAACCGTGGAGGCATTGTATTGAATAATCAGTGGTGGGGTCGTCCCCGGCGGCATCTGGCGCAGGACGGTTTGCGACACGGCCGTGATTTGCGCCACGCCCGCATCCACCGATGTTCCCTGGCGAAAGAAGACCTTGATGACGCCGATGCCGTTGTACGACGAAGACTCAATGTGCTCGATGTTGTTAACCGTGGTCGTCAACGCCCGCTCCTCGCCGTATACAATGCGCTGCTCCATGTTCTGCGCGCTGAGGCCGGTGTAATTCCAGATGATGCTGACGACCGGAATGTTGATCGCCGGGAAAATGTCCGTCGGTGTGCGCAGCAGGATAAACGGCGTCAAGAGCAGCAACAGCAGCGCCGCCACAACAAACGTGTAGGGGCGGCGCAGCGCTAACCGGACAATCCACATGGCGCCCTCCGCAGTCCGACTGTTGTGCTGTGAATCCTCATCCAATTGACCGGTTGGTCAAGTTTACCCGCGAACACCGGGCAGTTCCGCCGGTTGCCTCTCGGTCGCTCCGATCAGTCGAAAGATCGTCGGCTTCAAATTTCGGACCATCTCCAAATCGTTTTCGATTTTCGCCTCCAGCAGGACGCCGATAATGCACCCGTACAAGTCTCGCGCCTTGGCCTCGCAATCCTGTTCGGGAATCAGCCCTTCCCGAACCGCGTCCCGGAGCGCTGCCGTGAAGTACGTGAACCGGCGCTCCAGAATCTGCTGCGATTTCCGGCGGATGGTTTCGTCCTGCGTGCTCAACTCAGACCCGAGAGAGGCGAATGGACATCCGCAAACGCGGCCGAATTCTCGCATTTTTTGCTGCTGGCGTGCGTGCACGAAATCGCAATAGTCTGCCAGCCGTTCCAAGGGCGGCGACTGCGGAGAGAAAATCCTGTCGAGTTCAGGCCGCAGCTTTTCCCAGTGGGCCTCAAGCGCCGCGGCCGTCAAGTCGGACTTGGAGGGGAAGAAGTGGTAGAAGCTGCCCTTCCTCGCGCCCGCGCGCTCGCAAATGTCGTCCACGCTGACCGCTCCATAGCTCTGTTCCCAAATCAGCTGGATGGCCGTGTCCAACAGCCGTTGCCGTGTATCTGATTCTCGTTTCATTCTGCGACCCTCCGTTTGACAATTCTGCGACTTGACCGTTCAGTCAGATGCGCAAATCAACCGGGAGGTTTCAACATCTGGTCCGATTTTCTACACCGCACCGCCGATCACCGCGGGGCTCATCCCGGGAAACTCGCTGAACACTGTCGGTCAAGGACCGTGCTCCGTCAGGAGACCGCGGCCCGACGACGGGATGCAACTAATGGCACAACCAATGGCAACGCTTGCCTGCGACTGTTGTTTTGTTACACTCCGCCTCGATGAAAAGCATTCGCGTCGGCAAACGCACACTCGGCGGGAAGAACGCGCCGCTGTTCGTCATCGCCGGGCCGTGCGTCATCGAGAACGAAGCGATGGTGATGAAGACCGCCGCAGCGCTCGCCGAAGTCTGCGCCGACCTGGGACTACCGCTGATCTTCAAAGCGAGCTACGACAAAGCCAACCGCACCGCTCGTGACAGTTTCCGCGGGCCCGGCCTCAGACGCGGGCTGGCGATTCTCGCGAAAGTGAAGCGCCGATTCGGTTTGCCGATCCTTACCGATGTACACGAGATTGGCCACTGCTGGGCGGCGGCCGAAGTCGCCGATGTGCTGCAGATCCCCGCGTTCCTCTGTCGTCAGACCGACCTCATCCAGGCTGCGGCGCGCACGAAACGTTGCCTGAACGTGAAGAAAGGCCAGTTCCTCGCGCCGTGGGACATGCGCAATGTCATCGACAAGATCAAAGCCGCCGGAGGACGCAGCATCATCCTCACCGAACGCGGGTCATCGTTCGGCTACAACAACCTCGTCTCCGATATGCGCTCCATCGCGATCATGCGCGAGTTCGGATGGCCCGTCGTGTTCGACGCCACCCACAGCGTTCAGATGCCGGGTGGCGGCCGCGGCGGCAAAGAAACCGGCGGCGACCGGCGGATGGCCCCGGTGCTGGCCCGGGCGGCAGTGGCGGCCGGCTGCGATGGCATCTTCTTCGAGGCGCACCCGCGCCCCGACAGGGCGCTCAGCGACGCCGCCAGCCAACTGCCCCTGCACGCGGTCAAACCTTTGCTGGAAACTTTGCGTGAAATCCACGAAACCGTCTCTTAACAGGCGCCTGAAGCGCGTTCGCTGTCTGCTCATGGACGTGGACGGCGTGCTGACCGACGGCAAACTGCATTTCACGAGCGACGGCGACGAGTTCAAGACGTTCGATGTCCAGGACGGGCACGGCATCGCCATGGCCCAACGCGTGGGGCTGACGATCGGTTTGATCTCAGGCCGGCCGTCGAAGGCGACGGCCCGACGCGCCACGGATTTGGGCGTGAAGATCGTATTGCAGAAACCGACGAATAAAATGGAGATGGTCGAGACGGTCAAGCGCCGGCGCAATCTCACCAACGCCGAGATCGCCTTCATCGGTGATGAGTTGGTGGATTTGCCCGTGCTGCGCCGGGTCGGGCTCGCGGTGGCGGTGCCGAACGCGATGGACGAGGTCAAACGCGTCGCGCATTACGTGACGCGGCGCCGGGGCGGTGACGGAGCGGTTCGCGAAGTGATCGAAATGATCCTGAAAGCGCAGGGCTCGTGGAACAAAGCGATTGCCAAGTACATGACGTGAAATCATCCGGGCCAAGAATGAACGCCGTCGACGCCGCCGCGATCAATCCTCCGCCAGCCGAAATCCGTCTCTGGCCGGGTGAGGCCCCGTTGAGCGTCGCCCATCCGCGGCCGGAACGGATCATGCCGACCGACCAGCAGCCGCCGAATCGTCACATCTACCACATCACCGTGCCGACCCTGACCGTTTTCACGCCGCCTCAGGGACACAACAGTGGCATGGCGGTCGTGATTTGCCCCGGTGGATCGTATGCATTCCTGTCATGGGACAAGGAAGGGCTCGACGTCGCCCGCTGGTTGCAGGCCCGCGGCGTGACTGGTGCGGTGCTCAAGTATCGACTGCCCGCCCCCGACCAAGTTCCCTCCGGGCACCTGGTGTCGCTACTGGACGCCCAACGGGCAATTCGTTTGTTGCGCGAGCGAGCCGCTGAATTCGGCATCCGGACAAACCGCGTGGGCATCCTGGGGTTCTCCGCCGGCGGACACTTGGCGGCTTGCGTCACCACCAAGTTTACCGATCCGGTCCCCAGTCCGATACAGGCCGACCAGCGCGTTTCCTGTCGACCCGATTTCTGTGTGTTGGCTTATCCGGTGATCAGCCTGGTGACCTCGACGCATGTGGGCTCGTGCACCAACCTGCTGGGCCGCGGCGCCTCGGAACAACTCCGGGCCCAGTTCTCATGCGAGAAGCTCGTAACCAAGGAGACGCCCGCGACGTTTCTCGTGCACGCGCGCGACGATACGAGCGTGCCGGTCACGAACTCGATCATGTTCGCAGACGCCTGTCGGCAGGCCGGCGTGCCCGCCGAGTTGCACCTGTACGAAACCGGCAAACACGGGTTCGGCCTGGGCGTCAACGGAGGCGATGTCACCAATTGGCCCGCGCAACTCGAGATCTTTCTCGAACGCTTCCGATGATGCCGTGTCTGTCCCTTGTCAGTGTGGCCGGTTCTGTTACACTGCCCGGCGACAGCGAAACTTGAGTATGAAGTCTGGTCCTCTAATTACCGTCGCCGCCGCGTTGATCTGCGGCGCAGGGTTGGCGCACGCCGATTCCACGGATACGAACAAGCTGGCCAGCCCCGCTCCCAGCGGAACCAACGCCGTCAGAAGCGAGGGCACGGCCGCGTCGGGCTACATCGAGAAATTCGAAGTGCCCGACCGCGACGAGAATGGCAACTTGAAGTGGAAGCTCGATGGCGAACGCGCCGTGATTCGGCCCGACGGACTGATGGACATCCAGAATGCCCGCGCGGAATTCTACACGAGCAACAAGGTGGATATGGTGTTCAGTTCGCCAACCTGCCTGCTGGATCGCGCCAACAACCACGCCACCACCGACGATCACGTCCGCATCGACCGTGAAAACATGGTGCTGACCGGCATTGGCGGCGAGTGGGACGGCAACACATCGTCGATGGTGATTCGCAGCAACGTCTGTGTCATCATCACCAACGGACAACAACTTTTCGGAACCCAACAGAAGCAGCCATGAACAAAACGGGCTTCGTCCTACTGATTGCAGCACTGGCGCTGCGGCCGACCGCGCCCGCCCAAGACGCCGTTACCAATCCACCGCCAGCCGCAACGAACGCAGCGGCAACCGGCGCGGCCACCCCGGCTCCGCTTCCGATCGCGGCCTCGACCAACGAGCCCACCATCGTGACGAGCGAACACCTGCAGGCCGATTACCTGCACAACGTGGGCACGTTCGAGGGCAACGTGCTGGCCGTCGATCCGCGCATGACGGTCCGCGCCGACAAAATGACCGTGTTCTTCGGCGGCACGAACATCGTCACGGCCGCGGGCACGAACATGAACCGCTCGGTGCAGAAGATCATCGCCGACGGCGCCGTGGTCATCACCACTCCCGATAACAAGAAGTCCAACAGCGAACACGCCGAGTACACCGCCGAGGACGGACGCGTCGTGCTCACCGGCAGTCCGCGCGTCGAATCGCCCGACGGCGTCGTCACCGGCCTGAAGATTACGTTCTGGCGCGGCTCGCAGAAGATGGACGTGATCGCCGGCCCGGCCGAGACGAACCGCACGCGCCTTGTTATCTATCCCGAAGAGCAACGGAAGAAGGAGTAGTGCATCCGCCTCCGACGCCGCCTGCCACGTAAAGTTCCGCTTCGATCCTGCTGCGCTTGTCACCGGGGCTGATTCTGCTACACTCCGGCGCAATGAATCGAGGGTGTTCTCTCAGGTCATGGTGGCACAGGCCCCCGTGCCAGTGCTCAGTGGAGTACACGGGCAGGGACGCCCGTGCCACCAACAGATTTCTCGGATGAGTTCTGACAACAACGTCCTGTTGCGCACGGAGGGACTGGTCAAAATCTACGGCGGGCGGCGCGTCGTGGACGGCGTGGACATCAACGTCAAGGCCGGCGAGGTGGTCGGGTTGCTCGGGCCGAACGGTGCGGGAAAGACGACGACGTTCTACATGACCGTTGGCTTGGTGAAACCGAACGGGGGCAAGGTGTTCTTCGACGGCCGGGACGTGACGCGCAAACCGATGCACAAACGGGCGCGGGCCGGTATCGGCTATCTGTCGCAAGAACCGAGCGTGTTCCGCAAGTTGACGGTCGAGGAAAACATTCTGGCGATTTTGGAGACCCTGCCGCTGACCGACGAGGAACGGCACTTTCGTCTGGATTATTTGCTGGAGGAACTGGATATTAAGGCGTTGGCGAAGAACAAAGCGTACACCCTGAGCGGCGGCGAGCGACGGAGGCTGGAAATCACGCGCGCCCTCGTGACGGGGCCGAAACTGATGTTGCTGGACGAACCGTTCAGCGGGGTGGATCCGATTGCGGTGTACGAGGTGCAGCAGATCATCGCCGGGTTGAAGCGCAAGGGGCTGGGCATTCTTCTGACCGATCACAACGTCCGCGAGACGTTGCGGATCGTCGATCGCGCTTACTTGATCAACCGCGGCAAGGTGGTGCGGGAAGGAACCAGCGATTTTTTGATCAACGACCCGCACAGCCGGGAGATTTATTTGGGCCCAGAATTCAGCATGTGAGCGCCATGAGTACACCGACATCGTCGATCCCGACCGTTACGGTCGAGCGGTTTTACCTCAATCACGCGGAGAAGCTGCAGCTCAAGCTGATTGCGGGTGGCGCCGGCTTGTCGCGCACGATCCAGGAAGGCTCGGTCAACCGTCCCGGTCTGGCGCTGGCGGGGTTCTTCAAGTATTTCGCCATGAAACGCGTGCAGGTGCTCGGTGGCGCCGAGTGGTCGTTCCTGAAATCACTCGGCGAAACCGAGGCTGCCAAACGCATCGAGCGGATGCTCAAGGCGAAGATCCCCTGCCTGATCTTCGCGCGCAACGTCAACCCGCCCCCACTCGTCCAGCAGAAGTGCGACGACTACCAGGTCCCGCTGTTCAAGACCCGGATCATCACGATGCGGTTCATCAACGCCGCGACCATCGCGCTGGAGATGGAGTTCGCGCCGCAGATCAGCGAGCACGGATCGATGGTGGACATCTTGGGCATCGGGGTACTCATTCGCGGCGAGAGCGGCGTCGGCAAGAGCGAGAGCGTGCTGGCGTTGCTGGAGCGCGGCTACAGCCTCGTCAGCGACGACATCACCCGGATCCGCCTCTTCGAAGGCCGCGAACTGATCGGGACCTCGTCCGAGACGACGCGCTATCACATGGAAATCCGCGGGCTGGGGATCATCAACGTGCCCGCGGTGTTCGGCGTCTCCAGTGTGCGGCCCGAGAAGAATCTGAACCTGGTGGTCACCTTGATGGACTGGAGCAAGATGCAGGAGGTCGACCGCATCGGCATCGAACGGCAGACGTACAACATCCTGGGAATCGAGTTGCCGCACGTGATCATTCCCGTCCGGCCGGGACGTGATATTGCCCGGTTGATCCAGGTGGCGGCGTTGGACCAGAAACTGAAGAGCCTCGGTCACAACGCCGCGCGCGAGTTTAACGAACGGCTGATCGAACGGATGCGCACGCCGCTGTGAGCCGGCGCACGGAGCCATGATGGTTTCACGGAAAGCGGAACCGGGCGCCGCCAAGTCGGCGAGTCGGGAGGTCAAAGTGACCAACAAGCTCGGCGTGCACGCGCGCCCCGCGGCGATGTTCGTCAAGGTCGCCAACCGATTCGAGAGCGACATCCTGGTCGAGAAGGACGGCGAGCAGGTCAACGGAAAGAGCATCATGGGGTTGATGATGCTGGCCGCGGGACAGGGGTCGACGCTGGTCATCACCGCCACGGGCCGCGACGCGGAAGTGGCCGTGCGCGAGTTGGAGTCGTTGTTTCAGCGCAAGTTCGACGAGGAATAAACAGGCTGCACTATGGCAGAACGCACCTTCCGAGGCATTGGCGTATCGCCGGGCGTCGTCCACGGCAAGATCTATGTTCACTGCATTGCCGAGGAAACAGTCCCGCAGTACGACGTCCCGCCTGAGGACGTGCCGCAGGAGATCACGCGCTTCGAGCAGGCCCTGATCAAAACGCGCGAACAGTTGCACCAACTCCAGGAGCGCATCGCCTCCGGCATCGGCTCCAGCACGCCGTCCAGCATTCTCGACGTTCACCTCTCGATTACGGAAGATCCCGCGCTCATCGAGCCGGTGACCACGCGTCTCGAGAACGAACACAAGAACGTCGAGTTCATCTTCCACGACGTGGCCCGCAAATACGTCACCACGCTGGCCCAGTTGCCCGACGAGTTCCTGCGCGAGCGGGCCGCCGACGTCCAGGATGTCACCCGCCGCATCGTTCGCAATCTGCTCGGGCAGGAACATCGGGCGTTGACGCACCTGCCGCCCGATACCATCGTGGTCGCGCACGACCTCGCGCCGTCGGACACCACGTCCCTGGACCGCCAACACGTCTGCGGGTTTGCCACCGACGTGGGCAGCCACACGTCGCACACGGCCATCGTGGCCCGGTCAATGAATCTGCCGGCGGTCGTCGGCCTTCGCAATCTCAGTCAGTACGTGCACGACGGCCAGGCCGCGATCCTCGACGGTTATAGCGGCACGCTGATCGTTGAGCCGACCGAGCAAACGCTGTACGTCTATGGCCAACTCGAGGTCAAACGCCAGAGCGTGCAGGACCGTCTGTCCGCGCTGCACGATTTGCCCGCCCAGACCCTCGACGGACATCGAGTGGCCCTGTCGGGCAACATCGAACTCCCCGCCGATGTGCCGGCGGTGTTGGCCGCGGGAGCCGAAGGCATCGGACTTTTCCGCACCGAGTTTCTCTATCTCAGCCGCAAAGATTTCCCCAGCGAACAGGAGCAGTACGAGAAATACGTCGAGGTCGCCCGCGCTGTGAAACCGCATTCGGTCATCATCCGCACGCTCGACATCGGCGGCGACAAGTTTCGCAGCGAGGACGAGACTCCGCCCGAGATCAATCCGTTCCTCGGGTTCCGTGCAATCCGGTTCTGCCTGGCTAACGTCGACATCTTCGAGGCGCAACTTCGGGCCATCCTCCGCGCCAGCGCCGAGGGCAACGTCAAAATCATGTACCCGATGATCAGCGGCGTGGCCGAGGTCGTGCAAGCGAACGAAATCCTGCGCCAGGTCATGTCCGACCTGAAAAAGGAACGCATCCCGTTCGACAAGGACATTCACGTCGGCGCGATGATTGAGATTCCATCGGCGGCGCTCACCGCCGAGATGATTGCGTCCGAGGTGGACTTTTTCAGCATCGGCTCCAACGATCTCATTCAATACACGATGGCCGTCGACCGGGTGAACGAGAAGGTCGCCAGCCTGTACGAGCCGACGCATCCCGCGATTCTGCGGCTCATTCGCGCCGTCGTCGAGGCGGCGCACAACAACGGCATCTGGGTCGGCGTCTGCGGCGAAATCGCGGGCGAACCGCTGTTCACCCCGTTGCTTCTGGGCATGGGCATCGACGAGTTGAGTGCCGCTTCGTCCAGCCTGCCGCGCGTGAAGGAAGTGATCCGTCGCCTGAAACTGAGCGAGGCCCAGGAATTGGCGGCCGCCTCGCTGCACACGAATTCGGGCCGCGAAGTCCTCGCCATGCTCAATGCGCTGCTGCAACGCGTCGATCCCGATTTGCTCGGCTGAACGCCAAATCCTGATTCCGAGGACGACACGACCCGATGAAGCTTCTCATTTTAGCCGCCGGGTACGCGACGCGGTTGTATCCACTGACCAAGAACCGGGCGAAACCGTTGCTTGAAGTGGCGGGACGACCGATGATCGAACACGTGCTGGCGACCACCGAAGGCGTTCGCGAACTTGACCACATCTTCATTGTCACCAATGAGAAGTTCGCCCGGGATTTTGGGGTGTGGGCAGCGGGATACCGGAAGCGCCACCCGAATTGTCCGCCGATCACCGTGGTCAACGATCACTCGACCGACGACAGCAACAAGCTCGGGGCCATCGGCGACATCAAGCTGGTCGTCGACTCGCAGAAGGTTGCCGACGACCTGCTCGTCATCGGCGGCGACAATTTGTTCAAGGCGTCGCTGACGGAATTTGCCGCGTTCGCCACCAACCACGGGCCGACCCTCGGCGTGTACGATGTGGGCGACCTCGAACAGATGAAGAAATATGGAAACGTCTCGGTGGACAACAGCGGTCAGATCACCGAGTTCGTCGAAAAGCCGCCGCAACCCCGGACGACGCTGGCCGCCATGTGTGTGTACTACTATCCGCGTGCCGTTCTGCCCCGGATCGATGAGTATGTGAAAGAAGGCCACAGCCCGGACCAGCCGGGTCGCCTCATTGCCTGGCTCTACCAGCGCCAGCCTGTCTACGCTCACGAAATCCACGGCCAATGGCTCGACATCGGCAGCTTCGAGACGCTGGAGCAGGCCAACCGCGAATTTGCGTAGCGCTGCGCCAAGGTTGATTCGAATGGTAGGGACGTTGATGGAAACGATGTGGTAGGGATGCGCCGCTTTGTCATGCTTCATTTCGAGGGTCGTTGGTAGGGCCGCGCTGCTGCGCGGCCACAGGCAACTCAGCGTATCCAGAGCACCGCACCCTTGCGAAACAGCCTGCGCGGCAACGAATTCAATTCCGGCTCGGCGCGGTGCAATGATCGCTCGGGTCCGTGCAATGAACACTCGGTGTCGTTCAATTGCGGCTCGGTGTCGAGCAACTGCGACTCGGTCTCGTTCAATTGCGAGTCCGTGTCTTTCAATTGGGGATCGGGCTCGTGCAACGACCGCTCGGTGTTGTTCGATGAACACTCGGGGTTCCGCAATGAACACTTTGGTTGCAGCAACGCGAAGTCGGTATCGAACAATTGCGACACGGAGCCGGGCAATGACGACTCGGCCACGAGCAACGACCCTCGCGCCACCTTTTACCACGAATGAACACGAATCGACCCGCCTACGCCGAGGCTTCGTCAAGGCACGCACGAATGGCTGCTTCCTGAGGTTGTCATTCTGAGCCTGTCGAAGAATCTCAGTCGTTTCGGTTCTTGGCTCTCGGCTAACTGCTGATGGCTGACCGCTGACAGCCCCCTGTTCCCCTCCTCGATTCTTATTGACACAGCCAAGCGACAAGCATACAAGCGCCACTGTCGCAGTAATTGAGGCCCGAGAAGCCTCTCGGTTGGCCCCGTCGAGCCATAACAGGCGAGTAAGTCACGTCGCTTCCTCCCCACCGCATTACCATTGCGCATCCGAGGCGAAGCACCTCAGGGTGGTGTACGTGAGAATGCAGTCGAGCAATCTAACGCTGATCGTAATGTTTTCCGCGATGGGGTTGATGATTGTCGCTCTCGATGGCTGTGTATCGGTGCAGATCCCGTCCGCTGCCGGCCCTCCGCGCGTCGTTGGAGTTGGCAGAGCAACCCGAGTGGCCGCCGCTCGGGGTCAGATCTACCGACTCACCTCCCCTGGTTTGTCCTTGCGGTTTCAGCAGTACTCCCCAGGGTTCTCAGTGGGTTGGCAGAGAACGGAACTGTTTTTTCCATCAACCCCGAAAGGCACGGTGGCTTTGAATCATCCCGTCGCTGTCCAGAGCAGATGTTGGGGGTTGGACATTTCCCCTGGACAGTTTGCCTTGGGCTATCACCGCGCCTTTGCTGTCCCACAGCCGCAAACAGACAAGAATGTCACGCAAATCATTTTGTACTCGGCAGTTTCCCCGTCAAACACACTTATCGAACAAAGGGAGGAGCCATGAGAAAAAACAAGAGCCAATGGGCGTTGTTAATTGGCGCCCTGACGATCTGCGGATGTTCGAGTCATCTGGTTTTCGTCGAGGACGAGACCATTGGTCTAAAGGCGAAATTCGAAGCCAACAATCCGGCACCGGCTCAATTCACCTTGGGATACCGACGAGGCGTAGTGGCAGTCATTCCTCAGCAAGATGTTGGCAACCGGCAAGGAACCAATGCCGTCTCAGTGACGACGACCAATACCGGATCAAACACGGTGGTAACCGTAATCGCTGACCCCACCGAATTGATGAGCCTGTACACTGTTTTCAGGGCCAATGTCGGGTTCACCGATCCTGTCGAGATTCGGCACTTCTTGGCTACAGGATCGGCTGCCAGTTCTCTGGTGGCGAACGACGGCGATTTGCGAAAGATAACCGATAGTTTGAAAGGGGGTAGGTAGCCTGTGAAAATACCGTATTGGATGCTGATTGCCGCGTGTTGGGGATGCGTCGCAGGATGTGCATACCACGGGGCCGTCTACTCTGAATACTCACAATTGGGTCTTGATGTTCGAGCGTCGCAGGATTCCAGCGCCCCCATCAAACTGGGCTTCGGCTACGACCGGGCGTCCTGCGCGTATATTCCCAAGCACAACGGACTCACCGGCGAAGCGTGTTCGGTCATTACCTGGGACTACATCGGCTCGACGGTCGTGCCTCCACAGGTGGCTGGCAGAGAGTCGAACTCGGTTCTACAAGTTGATGCGGGCTTTATTTCCGGCACGGCTGCCAACGTGGCCTCGGCGCCCAGCAACGCCACCGTTGTGATCGCGCCAAGCCCTGCCGGAGCGACGCCAAAACTGGCAAAGGCCGCGGAACTGAGTGGATTTGAGGTGAAGACTGTTGGCAGTCCGGGCGATAGAGTCAGTGCAGCGGCGCAATTGATGAAGTTCCAGAGCTACGTCGATCAGGCGAAATTGCAGCGGGATGCATTCAACCGGATCAAGGATGCTTACCTGCACGCATCGGCTCCACAGAAGGAGCGAATCCGTTGCCTGGCGAAAGGGCTCGGACTGGTGCCGGCCAACCTCGCCGATAATATCGGTGACAACGAATTCACGGCCTCGCTATCCGATGCAGTTAACGGCAACAACCCGGCTGTGACGGAGAAACTACAGACCCTTGAGAAAAACCTCAACGCAAACCCGTAACTTACTCCGAAAGGACATTCAGTTATGACCCAGGAAATACCCAAACATCCAACTGATCCCGACCAGACTTTGAAGGCTGTGTTAGACGACATCAAGTTTCGCAACTCGAACGGACGGATTCTTGTCGACTATGAGATCAATACGGACAAGGTCATTCTGACCTACGAACCGAAAGGCGATTAACCCAGCGCGAGGAAGCGACCATGAAGTCACGCGTCACCACTTTCAATTGCTCCGCGCTTTTGGACGAGGCGTGGGACGAAGAGGATCAGGAAGGCGTCGCGCCGCAACACAAATCCTAGCTGTGAAGGATCGCATATGAAGAACTTCGCGAAGAAATACGTTGCCGGAATTGTTGCCACGTCCACTCTGCTGCCTGCAGCCGCGGCGGTGTTCACTGTGGTCTTTTCCCTTCTCGGATGGGCCGCCAACTGCGCGCCTCTTTTGGGGTTCTTCGCCGCCGTAAGCTTATGTCTGCTATTGTCTGTCCCCATCTGTGGTTTTCTTGATGCTAAGCATGTAATTCCCAGTAGCTACGGCGAGTTAGATGAGCGGCAGATCCAGTTGAAAGCGCGGCTCGACGTAGTAAACAAAGCGGGCTCCATGAATTCAACCCAGTCCATAGCGTACAAGCAAGCTGATGATCAAGTTAAGAACATGGAGGACGTTCTTAAGCAGCCAGATGGCCTACCCTGGGTGTTGGCAACCGGGTACGTTGATCTGTGGAAGCGTCTGCACCGAGCTGAAGAAGCCTCGATTGAGGTCGTGCCCGTGGAAACCGTGCTCGCATGGGCCGCCTTCGATGAGATGCGCCTTCAAAGTTCCAAAATTGGCGACAGCACCGATTTGCGGGCGAAATTGCGGCGCGCCGCCGAGGTCATCGACCCGAACGCCATCCGATACTTTAAGACCACGGTACCCGCCCTGCCGCTAACAATTGCTACGTCGTCCCCATTGATAAACGGCTTCGTCGGCGTGGATTATTTTCAAGCGCTCGTGGCCAGCGGTGGCACTCCGCCTTACACTTGGTCGCTCAGCGAAAGCACACTCCCCACCGCGTTAACGCTGAGTCCGACGGGCGAGTTGAGCGGCAAACCAGCAGATGGTGGATCAGTCAGCTTTAGCGCGCGAGTCACAGATGGCGCGAACGTTACCGCTACCAAGGCTTTCAGTCTCATAATCGATCCGTCACCGTCGACGGCATCGGCCGCCCCTGCGGCGACCGCCGCTAGTCCAAGCTGCGACAAGGCGGATCCTAAGACGCTCGCGCGGACTATGCTGCGCACCGTACGGCGCGTGATAGACGAATACCGTGATGATTGCTGGTTGGGGATCGTGGTCGCCCGCAACCGCCTTTGTGCGACGATGATTCTTACGGGATTGGCTTCGTATGTTCTTTTCGCCATTGCCATTATTCGGGGGGCATCCGAGACAGCGATTACTGCGACAGCGGCATTCTATCTCGTTGGGGCGATCGTCGGACTGCTTAGCCGGTTGCGGAGCGAGTCCCAGAATGACTTGGCCGTGCCGGATTACGGCCTCTCTATGGCGCGTCTGATCACCCTGCCACTGATTAGCGGTTTGGCTGGTATCGGTGGCGTGGTCCTAATGGAGATGTTGCCGTTGGCTAATGCTACCCCAGCGCCCGCCGCTCCGTTGACGATTGCCACCTCGCCAAAGTTAACTGTCAGCAGCGTCGATACGAACTGCTACTGGATGCTCCAAGCACTGGGTGGATCGCCACCTTACAGTTGGTCGACCGAGGACTTGCCGGGATGGCTGACTCTCAGCAGGGAGGGTAAGCTAAGTGGTCAGACAAATGCGCTCCTGACGACCAATTTCACGGCGCAGGTGACGGACAGCACGGGGCAATCCGTCAAAACAAACTTCAGCATTACCGTTACTGCATCACCGCCGACAAGATTCAAGGAGCGTGGCACCCCCCCCGGCCCATCGACCATCTCCCGTCTGCGGCCATTGGGCGAGATTTTCGACCTGGGCAGGAATATAACCGGCCTGCTTTGGGCCGCGGTTTTCGGTCTGACCCCGGGCTTGTTGTTTGACCGGCTGCAACAACAAGCCGAACGATATAAGACCGAACTGAAAAGCAGCGAAGCCGGCCATGCCGGGCAACAACACTGATCACATGAGCACGACATGCTGGACGTCTATGCCCGGCAGCAACCCGAAGAAAGTAGGTTAATGACACTCACCCCGGGTTCAAGAAAGGAGCAGTCGACGTGAACGTCTCGAAAGCACTGGTGTCGACGATGGCGGTATCTCCACTCGGCACTCCGGCTGTCACTTGGAACGATACAGGACACACGACTGTAGCCGAATTGGCCTGGCGCAGTTTGGGGACGTCGGAGAAAATTACGATATCGAGTCTCCTAAACAGACGTCGAATGATGTGACCTAAACCGAGGAGGCGGAAAATGGACTATCCATTTCAGAACTTGGTATTTGAAGGCGGCGGCGTGAAAGGCATTGCCTACGTCGGCGCCATGCAAGTGTTGGATACCAAAGGAATCTTGTCAAAGATCAAGCGCGTCGGCGGCACATCGGCCGGCGCGATCAACGCCGTGCTCGTCGGGCTGAATTACTCCGCCAACGACACCCTGCAACTCCTCAAGTCCATGGATTTCAAGTCGTTCATGGACGATGACTGGGGCTTTGTGCGGGATACAAACAGATTGATCAACCAGTTTGGCTGGTACAAAGGCGATTGTTTTCGTGATTGGATTGCCCACGTGATCGCGAAAAAGACCGGCAATTCCGAGGCCACGTTCAACGACGTGGTCCAGATGAAGGAGCAATCTGGTTTCCGCGACCTCTATTTCATCGGGACGAATCTCTCAACCGGCTTTTCCGAGGTGTTCTCCGCCGAGCACACACCGCGGATGTGCGTGGCCGACGCCGCCCGCATCTCGATGTCGATCCCGCTGTTCTTCGCCGCCAAACGCAGCGCGCGGGGCGACGTGTACGTGGATGGCGGGGTGTTGGACAATTATCCAATTCGGCTCTTCGATCGTCAGAAGTACGTGGAAGAGGATTTCGTCATCCCGACCGACTACCAACAGCACAATCAGGAGCTGGTGCAGCAAGGACTCAACCTCAGTCCGTACGTGTATAACCAGCAAACGCTCGGCTTCCGGTTGGACTCGGCGCAGGAGATTGCCATGTACCGCGACCACGCCGAGCCGCCCGAACGGAAGATCAACGACTTCTTCGACTACGCGTGGGCGCTGGTCGAGACAATCATGAACAGTCAGGACGACTACCATCTGGAGAGCGACGACTGGCAGCGTACGGTATACATCGACACCCTCGGAGTCGGGACGACGGATTTTGGTCTGAGCGACGCGAAGAAAGACGAATTGGTGCAGTCCGGGGTCGACAACACGAACAAGTATTTCGCTTGGTACGACGATCCCAAGAGCAAACCGTCCAATCGGCCATGAGTTAGCGCTACGAATTGGAGGACCAGAACAAGAAGTGGGAGGAGAAAAGGAGAACAGAACCCCGGGGCCAGATCCCTGCATTCTGGATTGTATTTGATGCGGCGATGCGGCGACGCGAACAGATAGAAGCGGAATTCGAGAATGCGGGGATGTGACCCCAACTATGCTCTAGTTCGCTCTCAATTTACAGACTACGGAGTTGAGCCATCACGCCCCGTGGCTTGTTCGATCTTCGGCAGCAAAGGATTAACCGCGCTCCTTCGCAAAGCCAATGGTGCTATCAATGTTAGGAGGAGCAACAGACTCCAAAACACGTATGTAGATATTGTCACGCCAGACCGCCCTCGTTTCGACCTCCAGGTTTCAAAACCGACCAATGGTTGCGATTCACGATTGAAGGCAGCTTCAAGCTGCATGATGTACTCATTTAGTATTCGGATAGAGCGACGAAGCACCAGCACCCTATAAATCGCGAAAGCCGATAGTAGAGTTGGGACATACCAGATCATGTAGGGAAGTGCAGCTTGCGACGCCAACCAAACATAGACTGTCGCGGTTGCTGTGATCACCAGTATCTCGATGTGGCGAACCTCTTGGATGCGCCCTGTCCGGTCATCCATGAGAAGCTTGTATTCCTCGATGTGGTAATCAGTAGTATTCATCATTATTTTGGGGTTGAGTTCCCGGTGGCGGCCCCGGTGGCCTAGAATTACATGCTACATAGAAAGCCTCTCCGAGGGCTCTTGTACTCTTCCTATAGTCCCCCAGCAAGGACGATATTGACGTTGGATGACTCCCCATTCCCATTGACAACAGGAGTTCCTGTCGGTACCTTCAAATGAACTCATCCTCGACGAGCAATAGTGCGAGGCGCGCAGACGGCGAGATGGTCGGGCTTCCTTGGCCAGCCAGATTAAGACCACGGCGCAGAGGCTCAAATCCCGAGCCAATTGGTGAGCGGCTAACACCCGTAGCCAGTGCCAGCGAGAGGACGGATGGAATCCAAGGGGTACTCATATCGACAACCGTTGCCGACATGACCAAACTGAAACCGAAAAATGTGGAGGATGAGCAATGAAATATCATATGGCTCTGAGAGACTGCTTGGAGCTTATTGGCATCGCCGAGCCCTTCAAATGAGGCGGTGAACAATGCCAACTAGGCAGAAAACAGCATCACGATCGCTCCCTGAGCGACTGTATACACAGTTATCACGCTGGAGAAGATGCGTTAAGGAGATCTCCGGCATAACCGCCGGAGCAAGCAGCATCGCATATCATATTGCCAAGATTGTTTTGATTGTCTTTTTCAGCTTTGCAGTTTGCAGATGCCTAATTGACGGCAAGTTTCCACTTTGGTTAAGCACAATTCCCGCTATTCAGGCGGTCAATATAATTCGCGACTTCTTTAAGAGTCGTTCTCATAATTCATGATACCAAGCCCTCATTTGGCGAGCTTCGTCATTTGGGGGCCTTTTTTATTTCCCGCTTGCTCCCCCTCCCCGCCCGGTCGTCCTAGGCGGTCAACATCTTCGCGAATCGTCTCTAAGCCGGAATTATGCAGTAGGCAAAAGGCCACCGGATGAGTTTGGATGGGTTTGATTATGCGAAACTCATCCTCAGCCCTTGGCGGGGTCGCTCACCAAACGGTGGCCGCTCCGATTCAACTGCACACAGGCACAA